>NZ_JAMMDE010000005.1:0-337510 GCF_051700745.1 Salmonella sp. NW884
GGCCATGTGAAAAATGAATGTCGTTGCCGGGGGCGCGGAGAAATTCTCGATAAGAAAAAATCTGAGTTGCAGGGCGTACCGGTTTATAAAAAATGCCCAAGATGCAAGGGAAGGGGCTACCCACGTCTCAAAGATACCGAAATTTTTAAAGCGCTGGGAGTAACGGAAATGGTATGGCGGTACAACTATAAACTGTTTTTCGATCGGCTGGTGGAGCATTGCCATATTGAGGAATCTTATGCAGAAAAGGTGCTGGGAAACGTGACTCGATGACCAAAATAATTTAGCTATTGCAAAATTAACGGAAAATGGCTAACCTGATTCCAACGATGGGTTATTATGCCTGTGACGTTACAAGAATTAAGAACCTCGCCTCGGCGGGGTTTTCTTTTATGGATTCCCGACGCCAATAAGACAAAGTGCGGGGAGTGATGCGGAGTCTACATGTTCCAGCCGACCGCAAAGCTCACACAGGCAGGACCACAATCTGATACCGCGATAGCTTTTGCTGATCGCGCCGGAGCGGTAACCGGCAACAATTTAAGCCTCGGTGATTGCCGGGGCTTTTCTGTTTGTGCCGTCCGGAATAATCCCTCTGAGTTTTGTCGTTAATCCACCGGGCGGCCTTCTTACTTCACACAGCGCCCCGATTACGGAGGTGCGGATATGCAACGTATGAACCCAACCGATGGACATAACATGCCGTACTGGTGGTCAGGGCTGCTTGGTTTTTTTTCTGTTCTGAGTTTGCAAGATTATGTATTTATCCTTGGCGCTCTGATCTCGGCCTATTTCACCATTAAGACCTACTACGCGAAGCGGAAAGAAGAACGTGAACGGCTTGATGAAGAGAAAAAAAGAACGCAGTTATTGGCTAAGTACCTTGCTGATGTGGCCGTTAAACCAGGTCGAGATCGCCCAGCAGCGGCTGAGGTCGTAACAGAGGCAATGAAACGCATCTCTGGTGAGGTGGCAAAATAACTATGGTCTCGACAAAAACAAAGTTAAGTGCTGCCGTTCTGGGGCTGGTGCTTGCCGGTGCGTCTGCGTCAGTGATTCTCGACCAGTTTCTGGACGAAAAAGAAGGCAACCACACCACGGCATACCGAGATGGCTCCGGCATATGGACCATCTGTCGCGGTGCCACAAAGGTGGACGGTAAACCCGTTGTTCGGGGCATGACGCTGTCAAAGGCGAAATGCGACCAGGTTAACGCTATTGAACGTGACAGGGCGCTGGCGTGGGTGGAGCGCAATATTAAAGTGCCGCTGACGGAACCACAGAAAGCAGGTATTGCTTCTTTCTGCCCTTACAACATCGGCCCAGGAAAATGTTTCCCGTCTACGTTCTATAAGCGAATTAATGCTGGCGACCGTAAAGGAGCCTGTGAAGCTATTCGCTGGTGGATTAAAGACGGTGGCCGCGATTGTCGTCTGACCAAAGGCCAGAAAAATGGGTGCTATGGTCAGGTAGAGCGACGAGACCAGGAAAGCGCGTTGGCGTGCTGGGGGATTGACCATGAGTAAGCGTGATGTATCAGCATTATGTTTTCTGATGGCGGCGGCAGTTGCGATCAGTGGGAATGACGGCTGGGGCTGGCTTATATTTGCAGGTATTATCATTTTATAGAATATTTCACTAAAAAATGCCGTGGCGCCACGCGGGCGGATAACACAAAATCTGCCGATTTCTGATTTACGAAGGATATAAAAGCGAAAACCCCGATTGCTGCAAACAGTCGGGGTTTTCTGTTTCTGCACCTTGATGAAGGCAAGGGAGAACCTGTGATTGATATTAGCAAACTGATTAGGGAGTTGCGACTAATGATTGAACAATTACCAAACTGGAAATTTATCCTGATCTGGCTGGTACTGTTTGTCGCTGCTATTGGCTATCTGATAGGGCAAATCCGTTGGTGGTAACATGAACCGCATAACCACTGGCGTAATAATCTCGTTGCTGATTGTGGCCGCAGTGCTGGCGTGGACTACCGACCACTACCACGGTAACGCCGTGAAATACAAAGAGCAGCGCGATACCGTTACTCATAAGCTGGCGCTGGCGAACGCGACAATTACCGACATGACGAAGCGTCAGCATGATGTTGCTGCGCTCGACGCCAGATACACGAAGGAATTAGCTGATGCGAAAGCTGAAAATGATGCTCTTCGGCGCAAGCTTGATAATGGTGGTAGGGTGCTCGTCAAAGGAAAATGCCCTGTGTCATCCTCAGCCGAAACCTCCAGCGCCTCCGGCATGGGCAATGATGCCACCGTCGAACTCTCTCCAGTTGCTGGACGAAACGTTCTCGGTATCCGGGACGGAATCATCAGTGACCAAACAGCACTGAGAACGCTTCAGGAGTACATCAGGGCGCAATGCCTTAAATAATTTCCCTCGCATAGAAATTTGACAAGTGACTTTCAGGAAAATGCCTCGCGATGCGGGGCGTTTTTGTATCGGTATTTCACCGCGCATCTCACGCGCATATCAACGAGAGCCTTTCAGTAAGCGAGCCTGAGAATTGCCGTTATAGGTGGCGACCTCTCTCGGGCGGCTTTTCTGTGAGACAGGCTCACTTTCTAAAAGGTAAAGACGCTATGAAAGCAATCACGCTTTTTAATACACCGATCCGTGTTGATGAATCAGGAATGATCTGCCTCACTGACATGTGGAAAGCTAGTGGTAAAAGTGAATCTGAATCGCCGTACCACTACCTGAGAAACAAGCAGACCAAAGAGTTCTTAGCCTAGCTGGAGAAAAACCACGAATCTGTGGTTTTTACGGAACGCGGTGTGCACGGTGGAACTTATGGCGGAAAGTTCGTTGCTTATGATTACGCAGCATGGCTAAACCCTGGATTTAAATATGCAGCCTATAAAGTCCTCGATGACTACTTCACCGGAGAGCTTCATCATCGGAACAGCTTAAGTGCGCAGCTCAATATGAAGTGTCATGAGTTTGATCAGAAAAAAGATATGGCGAGCTTCTGTGGACAAGGGCTGGCGGCATGGCGCTATACGAAGCCAGTGTTGGTCGCCGAGATTAACTCCCTGGCTAACCAGCTGCAGATTACGATCCCAGGGCTTCCGGGATGAGTGATCGTGTCATTGAATGCGCCTCCAGAGCGGGGCGCGACTTCTCAGAGTTCATGAAAGGTGAGAAGGGCATGATGGAAGCATTGGCCTCGGTGGATGAGTTTGGCGAGCAGCTGCGCCTCAACGGCTGTGTCAATCATCACTTTGTTAGCTACATGATGCGGAACTCGATCATGCAGGCATTCATGGACATGGCAAAAGCCGAGAGGAAAGAAGAGCGCCGGCGTAAGCGAGCGGAATCAAAAGCGAAGTAGCCATTACAAAGCCCATCTACGGATGGGCTTGTTGACATCCTCCACGCCCTGAAGGACGGAGTTTTACGGAATAATACGGTTACGCACCAGGTGTAATCAGCATTACAGCAGGCACTCAGTGAATGCCTGCTGTAAAATGGATGGTTAGAGTAGTTTTATAAATTTATCGCTGTCGTTAGCTTGTTTGGCAATCCTCAGAATCACAGCAGCAATAGAAGCAATGAACTTTTCACGGTTTGAAATACCTTCTTCATTGAGATGTATTCCTTTATCACCAACCAGAATGCCAAATTTGGGGTTTTCAATTAGCTCTCTTTGGTCACCCTTGCTTATGTGGGTGATTAATTTATTTATTTCTTCATCGGTAATTTCTGAGTTATCAATTTGATGAGAGCGTGCATTTCTGATTTTGTTTACGACTTTAAGCTCCTGGTAAGAAAATTCATTCAAACCAAAATTTGTAGCTAGCTTGAGTTTTGCCGCGTATGACATAGTTAGGTTTTCGCCGAAACCATCAAAAAAATTAACGTTGTTTGATGCCGCACAGCACCATGCTTCAATAATTTTCTCGGTTACCAGGTGGAGGCGCAAGACTACACCTATGTCGTCTTCACTTTGCATTATCGAAGATAGTCTTTCCCATGTTTGTTCGTTAAGCAGAACCATGTCATTGAAAATTTTCTTATTCATAAATCATTCCTTTGTTGGGTGTGCTAGTGCTCGTGGGCAGATGAGCACTCTATTCCAGTATATAGAGAGGTAGCGTGTGGGCGGAACAATTGAGATCAGTGAAGTTGGCGTAACAGTCAATATGGCTGGTGGCGGGAAAATAGTTATCGGAGATTTTGGCGATAATACAGCACCCAAGGCTGAGCCACTCCCACCCCTTACCCCAGAAGAGGAACTTTACGGGCGCGGGCTTTGCCTACTTCCTGCTGGCTGGGAAGAATTAAGTGGCGAAGAGCACTGGCAGTATCATCTTAGCGAATCCTTACGTCATCTATGGCCGTCGTTCAGCAGGGAACAGAAGATGGCCATCGCTTTTACCGCCAATGAACTGTCAGATGAACTTCGAGACAGTCAATATTCCCACTGCTGGTAATAACACTTCCGCGCATCGCACGCGCACATCAAAGAAAGTCTTTCAGCTGTGAGCCTGGGCAAACCGATTACTTTCGGCGGCTTTGCCGTGCGACAGGCTCACGTCTAAAAGGGTAGTAAACATGAAAAAAACTTTAAGCCTAAAAGATGCAATGCGTAGCCTTCACGTTATCGAAACCGATGAAGGAATCGAACTACAAAGCGCTGCTGGCACGGCAAAATATGATGCGTGGGGCGCACGCCGTGAGGTGAATGGTATCCCAGAGTACTTTCCCTCCTCTGTCACGGTAAATAAGCGTCCGCAAGCGCTAGTGGATGATAAAGGACCATCTGTACCTGATGACTCATGCGCACCATTGGTACGCACAATGAAGCTTCGTGTTGAGCTGGACACATCAGGCGCACAACAGGCTGTTGACGAACTGGATGACAAAATCCGTAATAGCGATGCATTCAAAGTCCTGAAAG
This sequence comes from Salmonella sp. NW884, assembly GCF_051700745.1. Taxonomy (NCBI): domain Bacteria; kingdom Pseudomonadati; phylum Pseudomonadota; class Gammaproteobacteria; order Enterobacterales; family Enterobacteriaceae; genus Salmonella; species Salmonella sp. NW884. The sequence continues at coordinate 4,922 of NZ_JAMMDE010000005.1, forward strand.
ATGGCTGGACTTTCGAAAAGAACGGGGTGCTGATTATTAATAACGGCGAGGTGTTCGTTACCGATGCGAAGATCGACGATGCCGTATTGTCTAAGAGCTACAGCGTTAAATTAAACGTCGCCGGCAAAGGCAAGCCGCACGAAGCTGGCATGACCCTCTGTGTTGAAGGTGAGAATAGCAAGGTTGAGTTTCTGGCCGATCGCTATAAGGTGCATGAAGCCGCTCAATCAGCCAGCAATAATGAAAAGACGACATTCAATGTTGGTTTGTCTTTTGGTGGCTTCCATGGAGCAATTAGTCATGATAAGGCTAATCCCGCTGATGGTAATAATGCCACCAAAACCAGCCTCAATGATGAGATGTGCGAAGCCATTATCTCCGCTGTACGCGAAAGCGATTTGTTCGCAGCCCTCCAGGCAAAGATTGATGCGCAAACAGCTTCAGTAGTTGGCTTGCAACAGGCGATGCACGAAGCGGTGAACGACGCTCTTCGCAATGCGCTCAAGCCAGGCGGCATCCTCTGGAATACACGGTCGAGTGGACTCTGAGGGAGGGTGTATGCGTATCACTGTATTGGATGACGATCCGGGGCGGAAAATTAATCTCGCTCAGGAACGATATAAAGTCTATATCGATGGCGTTGAAGTTAAGCACGTATTTACTGCTGATGATGAAAAAGGCGAAGTGATTGCCGCCGTGACCGATGGGCGCGGTTACATAACGGCAGAGAATGGCGAAGTAAAGCGGCAATCTTTTTACGGGCGAGTAATCATCCAACGCCAATAAACCCCGATGGAGAAATTATGCAGGTCACTATTGATGGTGTCCCGTTTGTTCCTGCCTGCGCTTCAGCATCACGGATTGGCATTGCCATCACTACCCACAACCGGCCAGACGTTTTAACGCGCGCCATTGAGCAGCACATTAAACATCTGCCCGCCGGGTCGCTGGTGGTGGTTATCGACGACGGTTCTCAACCTGCCGCCGTAGTACCTGACGGAGTGCAGTTGCGTCGCCATGAAACATCACTTGGCATTGTTGCATCGAAGAACGCCAGTTTAACCGCGCTAATGGACGCCGGGTGTGAGCATCTCTTCCTGTGGGACGATGACGCCTGGCCCATCGCTGATAACTGGCACTTGCCTTACATTGAATCACCCGAGCCGCACCTGGCTTATCAGTTTCTCGATCTGGCAGGAACGAATAAGCTGAAGGATATGGCGGTCCTGTACCGGGATGATAAGCACATCGCTTACACCGGGCAGCGCGGCGTGATGCTGTATTACCACCGTAGCGCTATCGAGAAGGTTGGCGGTTTCGATCCGGTTTATGGTCGCGGCATGTACGAGCACAGCGATCTCGCCTTGCGCATCCATAACGCAGGACTGACTACGTGGGCTTACGGTGATGTGGTCGGTTCAGAAAAGCTAATCCATTCTCTCGATGAGCATGAAGCCGTAGAGCGTTCGGTACCGCGTCCCGACCGACAGGCGCTGGTGGAACGTAACGTGAAGATCCACAACGAACGGCGTGATGCCGGGGTTACTGGTTACGTTGAATACCGCCAGCAGCGAGACGTGGTTATCACAACGCTGCTTACCAGTCAGCCTGACCCGCAGCGCGGTACAAAAATGGCGGCCTCGCCTGACATGCTGGCTAAATGGGCCTCATCACTTCGGAATTGTGGCCGTATCGCGCTGGTGGATGAATTACTGACGGCACCAGCAGATGTTGAGTTGTATCGCGTACCTGACGTGAAGATGAATGTCTATTTCCGGCGATGGCTGCACATCTGGCAGCACCTGCGAGATCACCCTGAATACCGGTTCGTCTGGTGTACTGATGGTACCGATGTCGAAATGCTTCGCGCACCGTGGGAAGAAATGGAGCCCGGGAAGGTGTACGTCGGTTCAGAACCAAAGACCTACGCCGATACCTGGGCAAAGCAGAATCATCCGGAGCGCATCTATCAGGAGTTCATTGAAGCGCACCGCAATAATGTGATGCTTAACGCTGGCCTGCTGGGTGGCAGCCGCGTTGATGTAATGGCGTTCGCTCACGGCATCATCCGTCTTTACTACCGGATCGAGAGTTATCGCTTCTGGAAGAAAGAGCAGGCTGGCGCTGCGGTGGGTGACATGATCGCTTTTGGCATTGTCGCGAAGTCATTTGGCGATCGCATTGTCACCGGCCCGCGCATCCACACAGTGTTTAAGACTGATGGTATCGGTAAGGAAGTAGCTTTCTGGCGCCATAAGTAACCTCTATTAAATTTCTTTATTCCTTTTCATGGAAGGTGTTCCTGTGCCTAAAAAAAGACCGATTGAGGAAAGGTTCTGGGAAAAGGTTGATAAGCGTGGTGACGATGAGTGCTGGATCTGGCTCGGCGCAACCATTCAACCAGGGGGCGGAAGACATATCAAACCTCAGATATACGGGAAAATAGCGGGGCCGAGAACGCCTGCAGGTCGTGTTTTTTTGGTCTTCTCATCGCCTTTCTTGGTTTCTGAAGTATGGTGACATTCCGCCTGGCATGCTCGTTGACCATAAGTGTCATAACACTCTATGCGTCAATCCCTCTCACCTCAGGCTCGTAACTCCAAAGCAAAACAGCGAAAACCGAGAGGGTCCCGCTATCACAAGGAACTCATCTGGAAAGCGCGGTGTTAGATGGAATCCTCAGGTTGGAAAGTGGCATGCGTGCTACAGCCACAACGGAAAGGCGCACTGTGTAGGCTTCTTCGATGATCTTGAGGAGGCTGCTGAAGCTGCACGACGAGCCCGTAATAAGGTGTTTACCCATAATGATGCAGACAGATTTTAAGTTTGTGGTGGTCAGCCATCACACCCGCTTAGGACATGCGCAACGTCTCGCTGCGATGTTGGATGTCCATCTGCTTATTGATGACGGTAACCATGGCGCAAACTGGAATCATCTCCGCGCGCTTGAATGGGCATCATGGCAGGATTGCCGGGTAGTGATAATCGAAGATGACGCATTGCCTGTTCCAGATTTTATTGAGCAGGTTAGTGAATGGCTTAACCGCTTCCCAGAATCGCTGGTGAGTTTCTACCTGGGTACTGGCCGACCACCTCAGTATCAAATGCAGATAGCTGAGCGGCTGATTGTTGCTGATAAGACTCAGGCTGATTTCATCACGCTTCAGCGGCTTATACACGGCGTTTGCTATAGCGTACCCCCTCAGCATATCGAACGAGTCATTTCCCGATGGGACAGCAGCAAGCCAGCTGATTATGCCGTTGGTGATGCCTATGGCGGCGCTGTGGTTTATCCGTGTTACTCGCTGGTGGATCATGCAGATGGTGAACCTGTTGAACGTCACCCTGACTCAGCGCCACGGACAGAACGCCGTCGGGCGTGGAGGTTACATGTCTAAGCTCACAACGTTAAAGCCACGCCTGAAAGCCATTGATACACGTCGCATCAAGCCGGTTTACGGTGAACAACGCCGCATAAGCGGAAGTGCCAGAGTGGGTTTGAAGCGTCGCATCTACGCGCGTGATGGTGGTCACTGCTGCATGTGCGGTCGGGTTGTCGATCTGACTGACAGCGAACTCGACCACCGCATTGCTCTTCAGTTCGGAGGCGATAACTCCGAACGCAACCTGTGGACACTCTGCACTGAATGTCACGCAGGTAAGTCTGCACGTGAAGTTGCCACCGGACAGCCTGATGAGCTGGCCCTGAAGCATGAAGTGCCTGAAGACAATCAGACATCAGGATTTGTAGGGCTCTGATGCCTGCCAACCCCGGGGGGGGTATCATCCAGAGTAAACATCGATCGCCCTGGACACCGCCCCCCCTCTCATTCGCAGAAAAAATCCCCCTCTGGAGGGTGTAAACATGTTAACAGCGCAGAAGCGGAAATATGCTCTCGCGCTGATGTCCGGGATGTCTCAGAAGGATGCGGCTATAAAGGCGGGATATTCTGAAAAATCCGCGCGTTCCAAGGGGTCGCAGCTTGCTAAAGACCCGGAGGTCATCGCGTTTATTGAGCGAAAAAAACGAGAAAAAGTTGAGGTGGATGACGAACCTGCGTATCGCAGGAATGTTTATACCCCAGCAGTAAACACGCCTGAAGAAAAACGACCTCCTGCGGCATCGTCCGCCGGTGAGTATGAAGATCCTCTCGACTTCCTGAAATCGGTTATGAACAACGTTGGTTACGAAATCGAAACCAGGAAAGATGCTGCGAAGGCCATGCTGCCTTATATGCATCAGAAGAAAGGTGAGGGCGGTAAGAAAGATGCAAAAGCTGAGGCTGCCAAAAAAGCGGCCAATAAGTTTGCCATTCAGCAACCACCGAAACTGGTGGTTAACAATCGCGGGAATACATAATGCCGGAATGGACAACTGCCTGCCCTGACTGGGCGGAGCGCCTGAAGAAGGGCCAGTCTATTATTCCTGCACCGATTTACCCGGAGCAGGCTGAAATAGCCCTGAACGTTTTCAGGCAACTGAAAATTGTTGATGCCCCAGGCTCGCCAACGTTCGGTGAATCCTGCGCACAGTGGGTTTTCGATCTCGTTGCGGCGCTGTTCGGCTCCTATGATGCCGAAACCGGTCGCAGGCACATTACAGAAGTGTTTGTGCTCATCCCCAAAAAAAACTCCAAGTCTACGCTGGCCGCCGGGATCATGATGACGGCGTTGCTGCTCAACTGGCGTCAGGCTGCCGGATACACCATCATCGCACCGACTGTAGAGGTGGCGACAAACGCCTTTAACCCGGCGCGCGACATGGTAAAGCGGGATGATGATCTGGATGACCTCTGCCAGGTTCAGACACACATCAGGACCATCACCCACAGGGGAACGGACACGACGCTGAAAGTGGTGGCCGCCGACCCCAACACCGTTTCGGGGATTAAATCTGTCGGCACGCTCATTGACGAGTTGTGGCTTTTTGGTAAGCAACATAACTCCGAAGATATGCTGCGTGAGGCAGTCGGTGGCATGGCATCACGACCGGAAGGCTTTGTGATGTACACCACCACGCAGTCTAACGAACCGCCGGCAGGTGTGTTTAAGAAGAAGTTGCAATACGCCCGTGACGTTCGCGACGGAAAGATTCACGATCCGCATTTTCTTCCGGTGATATTTGAGCATCCACCGGAAATGGTTGCCAGCGGTGAGCATCTTCTTCTGGATAACCTCGCGATGGTTAACCCCAACCTGGGTTACTCCGTAGACGAGCAGTTTCTATACCGTGAATACAACAAAGCGAAAGAGGCCGGGGAAGAAGATTTCCGTGGCTTTATGTCGAAGCACGCCAACGTTGAAATCGGTCTCGCCCTGCGCGCTGACAGATGGGCAGGGGCAGATTTCTGGGAGCAACAGGCAAGGCGCGTCACTTTTGACGATATTCTGCGCCGTTCTGAGGTGGTCACAGTTGGTATCGATGGCGGTGGTCTCGATGACCTTCTCGGCCTGGCTGTTATCGGGCGCGATCGCGAGACGCGCGAGTGGTTATGCTGGTGCCATGCATGGGCACATACCATCGCCCTGGAAAGGCGAAAGAGCGAAATTTCAAAATTAAAGGATTTTGAGAGGGCCGGTGACCTGACGATCGTTAAGCGGGTAGGCGAGGATGTCGAGCAGGTTGCAGAGTATGTCAGCCGGATTTATGAAGCCGAACTGCTGGATAAAATTGGAATAGACCCCTCTGAGGTAGGGCAAATTCTTGATGCGCTCAGTGAAGCAGGCATTCCTGATGAGGCTGTAACCGGGGTCAGCCAGGGCTGGAAACTCGGCGGCGCCATTAAGACAGCTGAGCGCAAGCTGGCTGAAGGTGTTCTGCTTCATGGCGGCCAGCCTCTGATGGCCTGGTGCGTGAGTAATGCAAGGGTTGAGCCTAAGGGTAACGCCATTCTCATTACCAAACAGGCCAGCGGGAAGGGGAAAATTGATCCCCTGATGGCCATATTCAACGCCGTTACGTTAATGGCCCTTAACCCCGAACCGGTCAAAAAAGACTACCAGGTATTTTTCGTTTAACACACACGTCAGTTAATGGCCCGCGCATGCGGGTTTTTTCATTTCTGGAGGCCAGCAAATGACGCTTAAACGCGCCTGCACCCTCATGACGGTTAAGTCGGTAAATGAGGATGAGCGGATTATCACCGGCATCGCCTCAACACCGTCTCCCGATCGTGACGGTGACATTATGGAGCCGGAGGGGGCGAAATTCCGTAGCGATACGCCGTTCCTCTGGCAGCACGACCGCTCTCAGCCTATTGGCACCTGCACGCCAAAAATGGTGAAAGAGGGGTTGCAGATAACCGCAAAACTCGTGAAACCAACCTCCGACATGCCATCACAGCTGATCGCACGTCTTGATGAAGCCTGGGCTTCGATTAAGGCGGGGCTGGTACGAGGCCTGTCGATTGGGTTCCGACCAATTGAGTATTCCTTCCTGGATGAAGGCGGTATTCGCTTTTTGTCCTGGGACCTGCTTGAGGTCTCGGCGGTGACCATTCCGGCCAATGCCGAATGCTCCATCCAGACCGTTAAATCTTTCGACCGCCAGTTTCTCGCCGCGTCAGGCAATGAGAAACCGGTAGTGAAAACCTCTAAAACCGCTGGCGCTACAGCACCCAAAACCAAAAAAGGAACCAATTCGATGAATATCGCAGAACAAATCAAGAGCTTTGAAGCGAAGCGTGCAGCGCTTGCCGCATCACTCGATGAAGTGATGTCAAAGGCGGCTGAAGAGGGACGCACCCTGGACGCTGAAGAAGAAGAGAGCTACGACAACACGTCCGCAGAAATTAAATCCGTTGATGCGCACCTCAAGCGACTGCGCGACATGGAAAGCAATCTTGCATCGACTGCAAAACCGGTATCTAAAGCTGCCAGTGGCGAAGTCACCACCGTTAAGGCAAACGCACCGGGGATCATTCGCGTTGAGCAAAATCTGGAGAAAGGTATCGCCTTTGCCCGTTTTGCCAAGGCACTGGCGGCGGCAAACGGCAGCCGTTCTGAAGCGCTGGAAATTGCACGTAAGCAGTACCCGGATGATGCGAAACTTCACCATGTGCTGAAAGCCGCTGTTGGTGCTGGCACAACGACCGATCCTCAGTGGGCTGGTGCGCTGGTGGAGTATCAGGAATACGCAAATGATTTTGTTGAATTCCTCCGCCCGCAGACCATTATCGGTCGTTTCGGTCAGGGTGGTATTCCTGCCCTGCGTCAGGTCCCGTTCAACATTCGCATTCCGGCACAAACTTCCGGCGGATCTGCAAGCTGGGTAGGTCAGGGTAAGGCCAAACCGCTGACCAAATTCGACTTTGAGTCCATCACGTTCAGCTTCGCCAAAGTCGCAGCCATTGCGGTCCTGACCGATGAGCTGATCCGATTCTCCAATCCGGCAGCAGATGCTCTGGTGCGTAACGCCCTTGCCGAAGCGGTCATTGCCCGTCTTGATACGGACTTCATCAGCCCATCAAAAGCTGAGGTTGCCAACGTCTCTCCGGCATCCATTACCAACGGCATTACCGCCGTCCCGTCTACCGGAAACCCGGATGACGACGCGGCTGCGGCATTTGGCGTGTTTGTTGCGGCCAACCTTCAGCCGAACGGTGCTGTCTGGCTGATGTCCAGTACTACGGCACTGGCACTGTCCATGCGCAAGAATGCGCTGGGCCAGAAGGAGTACCCGGAAATGACCCTGCTGGGCGGTACTTTCCAGGGCCTTCCAGTGATTGTGTCTCAGTACGTTGGCAACCAGCTGGTGCTGGTAAACGCACCGGATATCTACCTCGCTGATGATGGTGGCGTGGCGGTCGATATGTCCCGCGAAGCGTCTCTGGAAATGGAAAGCGATCCGGCTGGTGACAGCATTACACCAACGGGTACCGAGCTGGTTTCCATGTTCCAGACGAACAGCGTGGCTATTCGTGCCGAGCGCTGGATCAACTGGAAGCGTCGCCGTACTGCCGCAGTAGCGGTGATTTCCGGCGTCAACTACGGCGCTGGCGCAGGCAGCTAATTACCGAAGGAGGGCGGGGGGATCCCCGCCATTAGAATGGCAAAAATCAGATATCTGCAACGCACACATGACTCTGTTACGGGAGACGTAAAGACCGTGGACGAACGGTGCGCAAGGGTGCTGGTGCTGCTTGGCAAGGCTGAATATTTCACCGAGGTAACTACCAGGGTGAGGAAGAATAAGCGTAAAGCGGAGAACGGCTAATGTGGAATCCTTTCCGAAGAAAAGAGGGGCAAGTCAAAAATCTACAGCAGCCTGTCAGCCGCGGGGGCTGGACACCTATGTTCAGTTATGTCCATGAACCCTACGCCGGGGCCTGGCAGCAGAACATGGAAATTAAGCCCAAAACGGTTCTCTCCTATTATGCTGTGTTTTCCTGCATATCTCTGATCGCAAGTGATATCGCTAAAATGCCTCCGCGCCTGATGAAGCAGGATTCAAATGGCGTCCGGAGGGAAATTAAAACCGGGAAGATAGCCGCGCTATATTCCCGGCCAAATGCCTTTCAGAACCGCATCCAGTTCTTTGAGCACTGGCTGAATTCCAAGCTGTGCGAAGGTAATGCCGTTGCGCTCAAGATCCGGAACAATCGCGGTGAAATAACTGAGCTGAGGCTGCTGGACTGGAACAAGGTCACGCCACTGGTAGCTGATGATGGCTCTGTCTTCTACCAGATCAACCCGGATAACATGGCGGGCATTGATTCAACTGTGACAGTACCGGCACGAGAGGTTATTCACGATCGTTTCAACTGTCTGTTCCATCCCCTTATTGGTCTTTCCCCGATTTATGCGGCTGGTATGGCTGCAATGCAGGGTCACCATATTCAGGAAAGCTCGGCGTACTTTTTCCGCAATGGCGGGAAACCCAGCGGCGTTATCGAGGTTCCGGGCTCGATTACGGAAGAGAACGCCAGGAAGATCAAAGAAAACTGGGATACTGGTTATACCGGGGAAAATGCGGGTAAAACCGCCATTCTGAGCAATGGTGCGAAATATGTTCCCCGTACGGTCTCAGCTGCTGATGCGCAGACTGTCGAACAGCTCCGCATGACCGCGCAGATTGTCTGTTCCGTGTTTCACGTGCCAGCTTATAAGGTTGGCATCGGTGAGCTGCCGACACATGACAATATTGAGGCACAGGATCAGCAGTATTACTCGCAGTGTCTTCAGTCCCTGATTGAATCCATCGAATTGCTGCTGGATGAAGCGTTTGAGCTTGAAGGCGATACAGGAACTGAGTTTGACGTTAATGCGCTGCTGCGTATGGACAGTGAACGCCGTATCAAATCCCTGGGCGAGGGGGTGAAAAATACCATCCTCACACCAAACGAAGCGCGAAAAAGTGAGAACCTTCCCCCGCTGGCTGGCGGTGATTCTCTTTACCTACAGCAGCAGAATTTCAGCCTTGAGGCGCTGGCGCGCCGTGATGCTTCGGATGATCCCTTCGGTAAAAGCAGTTCGTCACAGTCTTCAACCTCCGCAAATGAAGGAAAGGCTTTAACCGACGCCGAGCAATCGGCGGCCAAAGCAATGATCAGAGGATTTCTTACAAAATGAACGAACGCGAACTATCCCTGATAAAGGTGCTCGGCGAGGAATTCGGTCAGGTTCTCGCTGAAATGCGTGACAGCTTCAGTAAAAACCTTCAGGCGCAGCGAGAGGAATATGAAGAAAAGCTAACCAGACTCGCAAAGCAGGTTGAAGAAATCAGCAATGCACCCGATCCCGACATCGAGAGTATGGTGAAGGCGGCCATCGCTCATTTACCAGCACCGACAGCACCAGAACTGCCGGATATTGCCGCCATGGTCAGCGATGCGGTAGCTGCTATCCCGGCACCGCGCGACGGTAAAAGTGTCACGGTCGACGATGTCCAGCCGCTGATTCAGGAGCTGGTCAGCAAAGCCGTCGGTGAAATTCCTGTGCCGAAGGACGGCAAAGACTACGATCCGGCGATACTTAAACAGGCAGTTGAAGACGCTGTCAGCGATGCGGTAGCTGCTATCCCGGTACCTAAGGATGGAAAAAGCGTTACGGCAGATGACGTGCAGCCGATGATTCAGGAGCTTGTTTCCTCGGCCATTCCGGAATTTCCAGATGTGAAATCGCTGGTTCGTGAGGCGGTCACTTTGCTGCCCCCTCCGGAACCGGGGCGGGATGGTGAAGATGGCCGGGACGCCCTGTCGCTGGAGATTCTACCTTTCATTGATGAGGGGAAAAGCTACCCGCGTGGCAGCTATGCAACGCATAACGGCGGCCTGTGGCGCGCTTACGAGAAAACCCATGGCATGCGCGGCTGGGAGTGTCTTGTTGATGGCGTGGCGGGCATTGATATACAGCATTCTGAGCAGCGTACCTTCACCCTGACGGTTAACCGCACCAGTGGCACCAGTGAAACCAAATCCTTTGACGTGCCTGTAATGATTTATCAGGGCGTATTCAAATCCGGTCAGGAATATCTGCCTGGCGACACGGTTACATGGGGCGGCTCTCTGTGGCACTGCGACGATCGGACGCAGGACAAGCCGGGTGAGGCTGGCTCGAAAGGCTGGACGCTGGCAGCCAAGCGGGGCCGCGACGGGAGGGATAAAACATGATTGAACTTGTGACACTTTCTGAGATTAAGGAACACCTGCATATTGATCATGATGCTGACGACGGCCCGCTTAAGGAAAAAATACAGGAAGCCAGTTCCGTGTTACTGGCTTTTATTCAGGGAAGCCGTGACAAGGTCGTTGATGAGACAGGAAAGTTAATCGAAGGTGAAGCGCTAAGCCGGATGAAGGCCGCTACGATGCGTCTGGTGGGCATGCTGTACCGAAACCCTGATCTGGCTGAAAAAGAAGATTTACTGCATGGAGAGCTTCCTTTTTCTGTGTCGTTTTTAATTCATGACCTTCGACTTCCGACAATTATTTGAGGGCATCATGGCTATATCCGCTGGTAAGCTCATACAAATTCTAATGATACAAAACCCCGTACATATACGTGACGATTCAGGACAGCCCGTTGAAACATGGGAAGATGGGGAAACCATCCGCGCAGATATTAGGGGACGGAGCGGAAGAGAATTAATGTCTGCCGGTGCCGAAATTGCTCAGGCTGATGTCAGGGTATGGGTTCGCGGAAAATCGGGAAAAACTATAACAGCGGCATCCAGGCTAAAGGTTCAGAGTGGGCCATACCGAGGCAAAACTCTTAACGTTATAGGCCCGCCCATCCCCGATGAAAAGGGGGAACGCCTGGAGATATTGTGCAAGCTGGGAGCTGAAAAATGATTGAGACGAGCCTCGATTTTTCCGGGTTGAATGACATAGCAAAAGACCTGGAGTTACTTAGCCGCGCTGAAAACAACAAGGTTTTGCGTGATGCCACGCGCGCCGGGGCAGAAGTTCTAAAGGAAGAAGTGATCGCACGTGCACCGGTACGCACCGGAAAACTGAAAAAAAACGTGGTGGTGGTGACCCAAAAAAGCCGCCGCCGCGGGGAGATTTCTTCCGGCGTCCATATTCGTGGCGTTAACCCGCGCACCGGTAACAGCGATAACACGATGAAGGCGAATAACCCGAGAAACGCCTTTTACTGGCGATTCGTTGAAATGGGAACGGCCAACATGCCGCCACATCCTTTCATTCGTCCCGCGTTTGACGTCCGCCAGGAGCAGGCGACAGAGGTCGCGATCAGGCGCATGAACCAGGCCATTGACGAGGCATTAAGCAAATGACGGAAGACGATCTCTATCCTCTGCTGGCACCGCTGGCCGGAGGGCAGGTTTATCCCTACGTTGCACCGCTCGGCAGTGACGGGAAGCCTTCAGTCTCGCCGCCCTGGGTAATTTTCTCGATTATTACCGACGTGGCCGCAGACGTTCTCTGCGGCCAGGCAGAGTCATCTGTTTCGGTGCAGGTCGATGTCTATTCCAGCACCATCACAGAAGCGCGTACGATCATGAATCTGGCACTTGACGCCCTGCAGGTGCTGAAGCCTGCAGGTATTGTGAAAACAACTGGCTATGAGCCTGATCTGCGCTATCACCGAGCGACGCTCGAATTTCAGGTCACTGTCTGATCGAACCTAAACCATCCCACCCGCTACGGCGGGTTTTTTATTTCAGGAGACAGTCATGTCCTCACTTTATGAAAAATCACAGGGCACGAAGATTCAGATTACCTCTGCCCCTGTAACGTCAGAAACGGCAGATGATGCTTCCTACCTTGATCTTCAGTGCACGATTAAAGAGGTGCAGTTCACTGGTGGTCAGAAACAGGATATTGACGTTACGACCCTGTGCTCTACTGAGCAGGAAAATATTAACGGACTGGGTGCGCAGTCAGAAATCTCTCTGTCAGGTAACTTTTATTCAAACCCTGCACAGGATGCTCTGCGTGAAGCCTATGACAACGACACCACATACGGTTTCAAAATCATTTTCCCTTCAGGGATCGGCTTCCAGTTCCTGGCTGAAGTTCGCCAGCACACCTGGTCATCAGGTACAAACAGCGTTGTGGCTGCAACGTTCTCGCTACGTCTGAAAGGTAAGCCAACGAAAATTGATAACGCGCTGCGCCTTACCACCGATCTGCCTGATACCAAATCCGTAACATCTGGATCAGCTTTATCACTGACGGTAGTGGCAGCGGGAGGAACCACACCTTATTCCTACGTATGGAAGAAGGGCGGTAGCGCAGTTAGTGGGGAGACGACTGCAACGTTCAACAAGGCAAACACTGCCTCAGGTGATGCCGGTGATTATGTTTGTGAGGTTACTGACGCCTCCACGCCTGCCGGAAAAGTTACCTCATCAACCTGCACAGTAACGGTGGCATAACTCATCTTCTTTAATCAGGGATAAAAAATGGCTAAGAGTCTTAAAGAACTGGCACTGTCCAGAGCGTCAGCATTTCGTCATACTGATGTTACTGTTCCGGAATGGGATGGTGTGAAGGTTGTCCTTCGGGAACCATCAGCAGAAGCATGGTTGCACTGGCAGGACGTGATTAAACCTGGTGATACTGATGGTGAGTTGTCCGTGTCAGAACGTGCGAACCGCAATCTCCGCGCAGATGTCACACTGTTTATTGATGTTTTGTTTGACGAACAGGGTGAACCGGTATTCAGCAAAAATGATTTTGCCGATGTTGAAGCGGTGTATGGCCCTGTTCATGCGCGGTTGCTGCGCCAGGCTCTTAATCTGACCACTGACCCGAAGGAAGCTGAGGGAAAGTAGCACAGCCCGGCATGCGGTTTCTGATGTCGCTTGCGCTCCGCATGGGGCGCACGCTATCAGAGCTTCGGGATACCATGTCTGCCAGTGAGCTCAGGCTCTGGGCTGAATTTGATAAACACAGCCCAATAGGTGATATCCGGGGAGACATTCAGGCGGCGCAGATTGCAACGGCTGTGTTCAATTCCCAAGGTGCAAAAGCCACGATGAGCGACATGCTGCTGCGCTGGCAGCGTGATCCTGATGAAGAAGGTGCAGACCCGTTTGCCGGGCTTGAGGCGGCGCTTACAGCTGCGACGCAGTGACATTTAGCCCAGAAAATATTAGGATTTGTTCGACTAATTATTCTGGGACCAAAAATATGGAAATTTTACTTGTTTCAATTGTCATCGGCTTAATTCCGGCCTTGATTGCTCATAGCAAAGGCCGCTCTTTCTTTGCCTGGTGGGTGTATGGTGCCCTCTTGTTTATTATTGCTTTCGTGCATTCTCTTGTAATAAAGAAGGATGTTGCTGCTGAAGAAAAAGACTTAATTGAAAACGAGGGTATGAAGAAATGTCCGTTCTGTGCTGAGATAATCAAAAGCGAAGCCATTAAATGTAAACACTGCGGCAGTGATTTGGCAGCTGGATCACCTCCACCTAAAACTGATGAAGAATACCTTGAAGAGGCCAGACAAAAGGTCTGGAAACAATAAAAATAAAACCGCTTCGGCGGTTTTTTTACGTCTGGAGCTTGGATAAATGGCAACCTTACGCGAATTAATAATCAAAATTTCTGCTAATTCTCAATCTTTCCAGACGGAGATATCACGCGCCTCTCGAATGGGGCAGGACTATTATCGGTCTATGCAAAATGGCGGACGACAGGCTGCTGCTGCGTCGCGTGAAACACAGCGAGCTCTGGCGGAGGTTACCAATCAGATTAACACAGCAAAGGCATCTGCTCTTGGGCTGGCAGGGGCATTTGCAGGAGCGTTTGCAACAGGTCACCTTATTTCACTTGCGGACGAATGGAGTTCCGTGAACGCCAGACTGAAGCAGGCATCCCAGTCTAACGATGATTTTATTGCTTCTCAGCGTGCTCTGATGGAGATCAGCCAGCGCACAGGTACGACTTTTTCAGACAATGCCAGTTTGTTTGCGCGTTCCGCTGCCTCAATGCGTGAATACGGTTATTCCTCCGAAGAGGTTTTAAAGGTTACCGAAGCGATTTCTACAGGATTAAAACTTTCAGGAGCCAACACTGCAGAGGCAAGTTCAGTTATCACCCAGTTCAGCCAGGCTCTTGCTCAAGGTGTTTTGCGTGGCGAAGAATTTAACTCCGTAAACGAGAATGGGGATCGTGTTATTCGTGCGCTCGCAACTGGAATGGGCGTCGCGCGAAAAGACCTTAAAGCAATGGCTGATCAAGGCCAGCTTACTTCTGACAAGGTGGTACCGGCATTAATTAGCCAGCTTGGTACGCTGAGAGATGAGTTCGGCTCCATGCCTCAGACAGTTTCTGCTGCCTCTACGAAGATAGAAAATGCTTTCATGGCATGGGTTGGCGGGGCTAACGAAGCTACAGGAACAACGAAGGTATTAACCGGTGCGCTTAATAGTGTTGCTGACAATATTGATACTGTAGCAATGGCTGCTGGTGCGCTAGCGGCTGTCGGTACAGCTCGCTGGCTTGGTGGAATGGCCACTGGTGCAGCATCTGCGACGGCTGAGTTGTTAAATGCTGCAAAAAGCGAGGTGTCATTGGCTGAAGCCCAGCTCAGGGGAACCCAGATTTCTACAGCAAGAGCCAGGGCGGCTGTATATCGTGCCCAACAAGCACTGATTGCAGCTCGTGGTACAGATGCCCAAGCAGCTGCCGAGAAAAGATTATCCGCAGCTCAGGAATCATTAACAAGAAATATTCAAGCCAGAACAGCAGCACAAACAACGCTCAATAATGTGAGCGCTGCTGGGTCAAGATTGATCAGTGGTGCACTTGGATTGGTGGGCGGAATACCCGGTTTGGTCCTGCTTGGAGCTGGTGCATGGTACACCATGTATCAGAATCAAGAACAAGCCAGACGTTCAGCACAGGAATATGCAAACACTCTAGAAGAAGTTCGCGCTAAGACTAAATCCATGTCTCTGCCTGAGGTTTCTGATAATGAAACAAAGACCCGGCAGGCTCTGGATGAACAAAACAGGCTTGTTGATGAGCAAGCCCAAAAAGTAAGGCAACTAAAGAAAGAGATTGCCGGTTATCAGCATATGCTGGCAAATCCTGGGGTAACTGTAGGTGGTTATATGATTAACCATCTGAAAAGTATTGATGACGCCACACGTGAACTTTCAAACGCAACGAGTTCTTTAGTTGTTGAGCAGGAGCGTTTGGCTCAGATGCAGGCAAAATCTGAGTCTATACAGGAGGTTCTTGAAGGTATTGAGCATCGACGGATCGCCTTGATTCGACAGCAAGCGGCAGAGCAAAACAGCGCATATCAATCATTATTGGTGATGAATGGACAGCATACAGAATTTAACCGCCTGTTGAGTCTAGGTAATAGCCTGCTCATGGCTAGGCAGGGCCTTGTAAATGCCCCGATGCGTCTTCCTCAGGCTGAGCTTAATACCAGTCAAAGCGATGCATTAAATAAAAGTCGCCGCGATCTAAAATTATCGAAATTAAAAGGAGAAGCAAAAGAGCGTGCACGTTTAGCTTACGCGGCTGACGATTTAGGGTTTGTTGCGGATGATCCGCGTTATCAAACTAGTCGTAACGAATTTATTAATAATGGTTTGGCTGAGTGGCGTAACAATGAAGCCAGTAAACCTCAGAAGAAAGGCCCTAAATCTGACGCTGAAAAAACAGTTGATACGTATGACAAGCTGATCAAGCAGCAGAAAGAGCAAATCGCTCTGGCTGGTCAGAATACCGAACTGGCAAAACTGAAATATCAGGTTAGTCAGGGTGAACTTACTTCCCTCACAGAAGCGCAAAAACAAACCCTGTTGCAGAATGCCGCGTTGATTGATCAGCAGAAAATCCGCGAACAATTAGCGGCGTATGAAGCCAACCTCGCTGACTCAAACGCCAGCGCGCGAGCATCTAACCAGGCAGAACTTACCGGGTATGGACAGGGAAGCCGAATGCGTGAACGTATGCAGGAAATGCTACGCATCCGGGAGGAATTTCAGCAGAAGAACGTTGATCTTCAGCGGCAGTACCAGTCAGGTGATATTTCTGAAGACCTATACCGTCAGGAACTGGATCTGAATAAGCGTTATCTCGCTGAGCGCCTGCGCGATCAGCAAGGTTTCTATGCTGCTTCTGATGCTCAGAGAAGTGACTGGGCGGATGGCATGCGTGAAGGATTCGCTAACTGGGCTGACACCGCCTCGGACTATGCCTCTCAGTCTGCTGACCTGGTAAACAATGCCATGACCGGACTGGTGGGAAATATTTCTGATGCGCTGGCCGGTAATAAGGTCGACTGGGAGGACTGGGCCAGTTCTGTGCTTCAGTCTATGCAGAAAATTATCCTCAATGCGATGCTGGTGGATTCTTTGCGCTCAACCAGTAACAGCGGTTTTTTCAGTTCAATCGGCGGTATGTTTGGGGCGGGCGCAGGCGCTGTATCTGGCAGTACTCCGTCCGGCGCTTACAACTCAGCAGCGTCAGGACTTCAACTTAACGCAAAAGGTGGCGCCTATGCTTCTGCAAGCCTCAGCGCATACAGTAACAGCATCGTCAGTTCGCCTACCTATTTTGCCTTCGCCAAAGGCGCAGGCTTGATGGGGGAAGCTGGGCCGGAAGCTATTATGCCGTTAACCCGCTCCGCTGACGGATCGTTAGGAGTTCGTGTGGTTGGTTCACAGTCTCCGGCAGCCGGAAATGGCATCACTCAGCACATCACCCAGCATTTCACCATATCCGGTAATGGTGATGCAGCACTGAAACAGGCAATGCTGGAAGCAGCCCGGCTGGGGGCGAACGATGGCGCTAAACAGGCGCGTCAGGATTTGCTTCAGGATTTTTCTAATCTAGGGCAGGCGCGTCGTTTGTTAGGCGTGTGATGGACTGCATCATTAATTTAATTAGCCGAAAGGAGGGAGATAATTATGACTTTAGAACAACGAGTTGAGCCACTTGAATTTACAGTAGGGTTTCCGGAAGAGAATGGAGTAAGAATTTCCTTCGGAGAAAATTTACGCATGTCATCGACACAACGCATTGGCAGTAATGTGTCGGTGAAAATTGGCAAAGAAACCTTAGCTACTATCCAGTACAGCGAAGACTTAACGCCAGAACTTACGCTTGAAGGGTACAATCAGCGGGCGAAAGAGCATGCTGAAAAAATGGTCTCGAAGATTTTTGAAGCGGCCCAAAATCAGGCCGCATTTGATTCAAATGTTAATGCTGCATTAGATAACGCAAAGCAAAATTTAATTTCCAATACCAGACAATTTCAGAGCTAAAGCTTTAGTTCTGGAT
Organism: Salmonella sp. NW884; assembly: GCF_051700745.1. Classification (NCBI taxonomy): domain Bacteria; kingdom Pseudomonadati; phylum Pseudomonadota; class Gammaproteobacteria; order Enterobacterales; family Enterobacteriaceae; genus Salmonella; species Salmonella sp. NW884. The sequence goes on from NZ_JAMMDE010000005.1 coordinate 22,635, forward strand.
ATTGTATCAGCGAGTTCAGACGGAGCATTTTTTTCAGCTAACTCCCATCTCTTTTTTGTGTTGCTTTGAAAAGCAGATAGTTGTTCAGGCGTGAGCACACTTATTAGTTCTCTAACGACCGACTCAAGAGCATCAGTTCGGTCAAGGCTTCTTTTTAATACTTCAATATCCATTTTAATCCTTTCTTAGAGGTAATCAGCCATCCCTCCTTTTTTGAGTGCGCCAGTGTCCAACCACTGGCGGGCTGAACCACACACTTTAACCAGGGTTAATGTCCCGTAACACCCTGACAAATGATCAGTATCGCCGTTGCGCGTATTTATCCAGGAGCATTTATGGCTGCACTTGAATGGCCGGAAGATGTCTGTCCGGCGTCTTTGACGTGGCGACCAGAAAGCAATACCAAAACTTTTCGTTCCCCCTTCAATGGCTCATCGCAGACAGCTCGCTTCCCCGGCACCCGCTGGGTATGTTCCCTGACCTTTAATAACCTGACAGATGAAAAATCCAGGCGCATTGATGCTCTGGTGGCTTCCCTCGATGGCGAGTATGGCAGGGTAAAAGTTCGCGACTGGGGGAGAAGTGGTAGAGCACCTGCTGGAGCGCCTGTTATTGATGGCGCTAATCAGACCGGAACCCAGATCCAGAGTAAGGGCTGGACGCCGGGAGCAGTGGTGCTCAGACAGGGCGATTATTTCACTGTTAATGACGAGCTGAAGATGGTTACGGCCGACGTGACGAGCGCAGCGAACGGTACCGCAATGATTGTATTTGCCCCGATGTTGCGTAGTTCGCCGCCTGCTAATGCAGCCATTGAAGTCGCGAAACCCTACGGCATTTTCAAACTGAAGGATAACCAGCAGGGTGCCGGTAACCGAGTGCCGGGTGTTTTTACCAGTTACACGCTGGAGCTTGAGGAGGCATTCTAATGCTGTATTCCCCCTTTTCTGATTCGATGGTGGACTGGTTATCCCGCGACAGGGTGACGGCCGCGATCGCCGCCAATATTCAGTTTGAATCCGGTACCGTCTATGTGCATTCCGGTACCGGGACACTGATTCTTGGTGGTTATGTCTATTACGGCATGGGCCGTATGGGTTCTGTTGATGATGCCAGTGAAACCAGCACGACCAGCCCCACGCAGGTCAAAATGACCCTCTCAGGGCTGGATATGGCTCTCTTTGCCACCATGCTGAATGAGCGATGTGTGGGCAGAAATGCCGAAATCTATCTGGTGGCCATGGATGATAACGGTGTTGTCCAGGTTGCCGATCTCCTGTTTAAAGGGCGGGTATCCAGTACGGGGGCGACCGCTGGCGGTAAGAACGCCCTGCAGTACACCATCAGTAATATTTTTGAAGACTGGCAGCGTCCTTTCCCTGATCGCTATACCGATGAATCGCAGCAGGCCGCTTATCCCGGCGACCGTATATTCCGGTATGTGGCGCAGATGGCTGAACGATCGATTTATTGGGGCAGTAAAAAAGATGCACCAGGATTTATCTATAAGTGAGGAAGCATGAAGCATCCGGACTGGCATAACAGATTAATCACCGTAATAAGAGCCGCTGAGAAGCGGCCATTTTTATGGGGCAGTCATGACTGCTGCCTGTTCGCTGCGGACTGCGTTCAGGCCATGTGCGGCGAAGATTTTGCGGAAGGCTGGCGCGGAACGTATGACAGCGAAATGGGAGCAAAAAAGGCGATTCTTCGCGGTGGCGGCTCACTTGAAAAAGTGTTTGCTCGATATCTCGATGAAGTACCGGTGAAGCTGGCGCAGCGAGGGGATATTGCCATTGTTGAAAATTCCGGGGCGCGGTGTGCCGGAGTGGTGTATTCCGGCGTTGTATGGGTTCCGGGAGAAAATGGTCTTGTCCGACTGCGGGTTAAACCGCTGAGTGTCTGGAGGGTACGTTAATGCCTGCTGCTGTTCCTATTGTTGCCACCATTGCCGCAGGTGTGGCAGCGGCAAATGAAATGTATGCCATTGCGATGGTTATCACCGTCGCCGCACAGATTGCCACTCAGGCGCTGACCAAGACCCCGTCGCTGAATTCCTACCGTGATACGTCTGAACGCAAACAGGTTCTGCGCGCTGCGGCCAGTGCCAAAACCGTTGTTTACGGTCGCTCAACGTCGGCGGGCACTTTGTTCTTTTCCGAAGAGCAGGCTGGCGAACAGGATGATGGCGAAATGCTGCATCTGGCCATTGCCCTGGCGGGACACCCGTTATCAGGTGTACAGACTGTCTGGTTGGGTGACGAACCGATCAGTAGCTATCCTGAGCATGCCTTTTTCGAGGTGCACACCAACCGACAGACGGCGGATCCTTACATGCTGGAAAACTGCCCGTCATGGAAAGAAGATATGATCGGGAAAGGGATCACCTGGCTGCGCGTATCCCTGAAATTCAATGCCGAAAAATTCCCGGCAGGTATCCCTAACATCAAGGTAGAAAAGCAGGGGCGGGCTATTTATGACCCGCGTACCGGGTTAACGGGTTACAGCAATAATGCGGCGCTGGTTATCCTGGACTATTACCGCAATTACCTGAAAGTTCCTGACACCGATATTCTCTGGGACCAGTTTAAGGAAGCGGCGAATATCTGTGATGAGGATGTGATTACTGGCGGCAATACTGTTGAGAAGCGCTATACCATCAACGGTGAGTTCGATCTCAGTGAAAACAAAGTCAGTATTCTGGAAGGGATGCTGGCAGCGTGCGCCGGGGATGTAACGTATACAGCTGGCAAACATGGCCTTCTGGTCGGGGCGTATTACGGACCAGCTACCGAAGTGATCACTGAAAGCCAGTTGGCCGGTGATATCGAAATCATGCCGGAAGTCTCTCAGGCGGAACGCGTTAACACCATCAAGGGGACGTTTGTTGATCCGCAACAGGGGTATACCGAAGCTGATTTCCCCTCTGTGTCTGTCGGTGAATGGGTGACGGAAGACGGAGTAGAAATATCGCAGGATATGAAGCTGCGATTTGTGACCTCTGAATTTCAGGCCCAGCGTCTGGCAGACGTGAAGTTAAAGCGCACTCGCATCGCCAGGACGATGAACGTAACGTTAAATCTGAGTGGGTACCGTTATCGCCCTGGAATGTATGTGAAGGTGAATTTCCCGTCTATCGGTATCGTGAATGTTGAGATGCGGGTAACTGACTGGAAGTTCGGCGTTCAGAATGGCGTCCAACTGACACTGAAGCAGGAAACAGCAGATGTCTGGGGCGATGTCATCGGTAAACCGATCGAGCGACCACCGTTTACTCAGTTGCCATCAGGCGGCGTGGCGCAGCCGCAGAACCTGAAATACACCGTGGAGGAAATTGGTCAGGTCGTACAGGGGATTTTGTCATGGCAGAACATCGGACAGGTGGTCTACAACAAAGTGATCATTCGTCGCAATGGCCAGATGGTCATGTCCGTCCAGGTCCCCGGGACGTTCACGCGTCTTAACGGATTACCAAAAGATACCTATACCGCTCATGTTATTGCTGTTAACCAGATGGGGGCAGAATCGCCGGAAGGTTATCTGGAGTTCAGCATTGAAGCGCCTCCGCCGCCATCGCACGTCGATATTGAGCAGGGGTTCTTTGCAGTCACGATGATCCCCAGACTTGCGGCCATAACCAACGTTTCCACGCAGTTTGATTTCTGGACGTCAGGGGAGGCAAAACTCCCCGATACATCCACTTCAACTGTTGAGGGAAATGCCAGCAGAGAGGGAGTTGGTACCACATGGACCAGCAATCAGTTACAGGCAGGTCACACCTATTACTGGTACATCAGGACGATTAACGCTTTCGGTGCATCAGCATTCGTTGAAGTGCCGGCATTATGCTCGATGGATACCGGTGAATTGATGGACCTTATTGATGACGGCATCCAAAAATCAGATGCATTCCAGAATGTTAAAGATGGGGTCGATACCAACCTCGAAGGAATTATGGAAAATTCGCTGGCGAACCACGGTACTGTTGAGCACCAGTATCAGCAGTACGGTGAGGTACGTGCCGATATCCTGGTCGTGAAAACCACGGTAGCGACTGCTGAGCAGGGACTTGCTGACCTGTCCACATATGTTCAGGCGCAGATTGGCCCTGAAGGTAGCCTTACATCAGCCGTTAACCAGAAGATGACAGCTGAGGTAAATAGTGATGGGACTGCAAAAGCCTCTTACACACTCAATATGGGGATTGTCAGGAACGGTGTGAAATATAACACCGGATTCGGCATGTCTATCGAGCCATCGGGGAATAGCTATAAATCTACCGTTGTATTTGCCGCGGAACAGTTCGGCATTTATTCCGGTAATAACCCCGGCAACTGGCAGGCTGCATTCTTCGTCTATAACGGACAGGTATTTATTCGTAGCGCATTAATTCAGGAAGCATCCATCGATTTTGCGAAAATTACCGATTCACTTCAGTCTGCAAACTTTATCCCCGGTGGTGGTGGACGCGGATGGAATTTACCAAAATCTGGTAGCCCAGAATTCCATGGGAAACTCTATGCCGACAGCGGTGAATTTGCATTTAACGGAGTGAATAACGTTACTCGCATTGACGGCAATGGGATCACAGTAAATCTCTCAGGAGGTGGTCGTGTTGTTGTTGGACGATGGACATAAGGTGAAATATGCCGGAAGGAATACTGATAGATTATAACGATGGCCGTCCTGCGATGGCGATTACAGCGGGGCTCCGTGCCCCGTCATTCTGCACAAGTTTTGCTGGTTACGGTACGGGGGCAAACCAGTTTCAGGTTAATACTCCATTAACGTCAGGCTCCACAGTTTTTGTTTTACCGACACGTCCGGTTGACGTTCAGGAGTTCGCAGACAATCAGACATGGATAGTTTTACCGATATATATGACATCCGTTACAAGAAACGGAGACAACGGTGTGACTGTTAACGGTACAAACAGGGGAAACTACCAGCGAATACCAAACTGGGCAGGAACTGTATTTGAAATTCTCCCTGCTGCTACTTACAACGAAGGACTTCTCGTTTCCAACTCTACTGATTTCACTGCAATTTCGAATCAGGCAAGATTAATGACATGTGCTTATGTTGGCACGGTGACAGTCAACGGCTCGATGGCGCTTCCCGTATCAGGAATACCATTCGGGAAGTGGGATAACAATAATGTGTCTGTAGGATTTGACGGAGCAAATATTATTGTAAGAGACATCAATTACTCAGGACGGGATGATGTTTCCGCATCTGTAACAATGGAACTGGTAATTTTCAATAATACCGCGCCTGTAGCCGGTGATGGCATTACCATGACTAATTCGGCTGGGCAGGTGACATTTTCAACAGTGAAGCGCCCATTTGTATATGACCAGCAGCTAACGGTAACAGACAATAATCAATACATAGGTGATAAATATTGCCAGATAGTATTTACAGGTGCGCAGTCAAGACGAGTGGATGGATATTTTAATATAAGGAAAAAGGGCGTGGTAATGTCAGGTGGAAGCATCCGGTCAGCGTATAATCAGGTTGTTGGTAATTACAATGACAACAGATTTGATATGACATTTAATCAAAATATCAATATGCCAATTCTTGTCCTTCCGGATATGTATTGAGGAAATATTCATGTCAGCAGGAACCTTAACTCTTACCAATGACACAGATGCTGTTACTGGCAGCGGCACAGCGTTTACAGCAGAACTTGCTGCTGGCGATTTTATTGTCGTAACTGTCGGCGGCATCCCTTATACACTTCCGGTTAAAGCAGTAAATAACAATACATCACTGACGCTGGTTAGTGTTTACACAGGCCCGACACAATCCGGCGCTGCGTGGTCTGCCGTGCCTCGTGTTGCTTTGAACATGGTCACGGCTGCCTTGGTGGCTCAAAGCGCTGAGGCATTGCGAGGACTGAATTACGATAAGCAGAACTGGCAGCAATTTTTCACTGCGGACGGTGATGTAACCATTACGCTTCCTGATACCAGCCAGACAACGGGGCCGTCAGCGAAAAAGTTAATCAACAGCGTCAGTGACAAGGCTAAAAAAGGGAACAACTCAGATATTACCAGCCTTACAGGACTGACAACGCCGTTAAGTGTTGCTCAAGGTGGGACGGGAGGAGCAACCCCTGCGGATGCGGCAAATAATATTGGCCTTGGTCAAAAAAGCAGCCCTTTTTTTTCGCAGTTAAACATTTCTACAACAGGGTTCGCAATTATTGGAGTGCAGAATACCTCTCGAGGCGCAACAGATGTTGGTGCTCGTGTCTCTATTGAAGCTTCAGTTGCTGCCAATTCGAGAGGATCAATAATACAAAAAAATAACCAGAATACCCCCGAAAACCAGATAGAGTCACTTCTGCCGTCATCGCCGGGAGTTCTTGCCGTACAGGGGACGTCCGGAAGGGAATACAAAAAGGATATAGAGGATGCAGACACCTGCGAAGCAATGCGGCGCATTATGGGGCTGCGTATGGTTAATTTCGTGTATAAGGACGATGAACTGGCGCGTGTCCGTTTCGGGATTATTGCAGAAGAAGCTGAAGATGTGGCACCACAATATGTCAAGCACAACCAATTTCCGGTACCTGGCAGTCAGGTTTACAATGAAGAAGGCCAGCTTGTCAACCAGCAGTATGCAGACCGTCCGTCTATAGACAACAACCCAATTGTAATGGATTTGCTAGGATGCATTCAGAACCTGCAAGCGCAAATTACAGAACTGAAACTTACTATAGCTGCTTTACAAAAATAAAAATCACCTGAATTGGCAGGTTACCTGCTTCCGGGATTGAATTTCTTGCAAGGGAAAATTGACTGGTTGAGATGTGAATTGATGCCGCAACAACGCCGTATGCAGGAGCATGATTGCGGCTGACTGGCGATCGTTCGATAGTGCGAGTATTGAATGGTTGCCAGTCGCGGCGGATTCTACTGGTTAAGAATGACTAATTAATGTGTTTAATCTGAAACCAGGCATCTGTTCAACTTTTCGTGATCGCTTTTGTTGGCATCACTATTCAAGCAGTTTGCCTGCATCGGCTTCACCCTCACTTCGGCATCAGGGAAAATCTGGTGCACCTGCTTCGTCAGTTCGGCCAGAATGATCTCGCTGGCCCCTTCGAGTCCTTCAACATTACGCTTGTCATAAACCAGTTCTACGAACATACGTGTTTCGCTAATAACTGTTTGTATATACAGTATTTTTGCTTTGGCGGTTTTGTCTGTCAAGGCATGAACCACTTGTTTTTAAATTTTGGGGAACATACTGCGGGCGTGTTTGTTATCGATTTTCCCTGCAGGGCTGATGGGGTCTGGCGTTGACTAAAATTATGTGTGGGGCATGGATGGGGCAAAAGTGGTCTGTGAAGTTCGTTAAAGTTCGTTAATCAAGCTTCATCTCGATCTCGCTCATCCCTTGTTTAAAGCGCTCCTGGACGATCTTTATCGATTTTAAAAACTATGAGTACATATTATAAAAATGTAGCAAATAGGCCGTTTGTGCCTGAAAAGATGAACATTCTGCGTAGCGCGATTTGCGCAACAGGAATAGACTGGAGTCGACACTCTACACAAAGATGCGAAAGGTTTTTTATGACACAACAGCCACAAGCCAAATACCGCCATGACTATCGCGCGCCGGATTACCAGATTACTGATATTGACTTGACCTTTGACCTCGATGCCGAAAAAACCGTGGTCACCGCAATAAGCCAGGCTGTTCGTCATAGCGCGCCTGATGCGCCTCTTCGCCTTGATGGGGAAGATTTAACGCTGGTATCTATCCACGTCAACGATGCGCCGTGGACAGCATATAAGGAAGAAGAGGGCGCGCTTATCATCAGCGACCTGCCAGAGCGTTTTACGTTACGCATTGTCAACGAGATAAGTCCGGCGGCGAATACGGCGCTGGAAGGATTGTACCAGTCCGGCGATGCGCTCTGTACCCAGTGTGAAGCGGAGGGCTTCCGCCATATTACCTGGTATCTTGACCGCCCGGACGTACTGGCGCGATTTACCACCAAAATTATTGCCGATAAAAGCAAATATCCGTTCCTGCTTTCCAATGGCAACCGTGTTGCGCAGGGTGAACTGGAGAATGGCCGTCACTGGGTTCAGTGGCAAGATCCGTTCCCGAAACCGTGTTATCTGTTTGCGCTGGTGGCCGGTGATTTTGACGTGCTGCGCGATACCTTTACCACCCGCTCCGGGCGTGAAGTCGCATTAGAACTGTACGTTGACCGTGGCAATCTGGATCGCGCGCCGTGGGCAATGACTTCGCTGAAAAATTCCATGAAATGGGATGAAACGCGTTTTGGGCTCGAATATGACCTCGACATCTATATGATTGTCGCGGTGGATTTCTTTAATATGGGCGCGATGGAGAATAAAGGTCTCAATATCTTTAACTCCAAATACGTGCTGGCGCGAACCGATACCGCGACGGATAAAGATTATCTCGATATTGAGCGCGTGATAGGTCATGAGTATTTCCACAACTGGACCGGCAACCGCGTCACCTGCCGCGACTGGTTCCAGTTGAGCCTGAAAGAGGGGCTAACCGTGTTCCGCGATCAGGAGTTTAGCTCTGATTTGGGGTCACGCGCGGTGAACCGCATCAGTAACGTGCGTACCATGCGCGGTTTACAATTCGCGGAAGACGCCAGCCCGATGGCGCATCCTATCCGCCCGGATAAAGTAATCGAAATGAATAACTTCTACACCCTCACCGTTTATGAAAAGGGTGCGGAAGTCATTCGCATGATCCACACGTTGCTGGGTGAGGAAAATTTCCAGAAGGGGATGCAGCTTTATTTTGAGCGCCATGACGGCAGCGCCGCGACGTGTGATGACTTCGTACAGGCGATGGAAGATGCTTCTAATGTCGATTTGTCCCATTTCCGCCGCTGGTACAGTCAGTCCGGCACGCCGATTGTAACGGTAAAAGATGATTATAATCCGGAAACCGAGCAGTACACGTTGACCATCAGCCAGCGCACTCCGGCGACGGCGGATCAGGCGGAGAAGCAGCCGCTGCATATTCCATTCGCCATCGAACTGTACGATAACGAAGGCAACGTCATTCCGTTGCAAAAAGGCGGTCACCCGGTCAACGCCGTGCTGAACGTCACGCAGGCGGAGCAGACATTTACCTTCGATAATGTTTACTTCCAGCCTGTTCCGGCCTTGCTGTGCGAGTTTTCAGCGCCGGTGAAACTGGAATATAAATGGAGCGATCAGCAGTTGACGTTCCTGATGCGCCATGCGCGCAATGATTTCTCCCGTTGGGATGCGGCGCAAAGCCTGCTGGCCACATACATTAAACTGAATGTGGCGCGTCATCAGCAGGGGCAACCGCTATCGCTTCCGGTGCATGTCGCTGATGCGTTCCGCGCAGTACTGTTGGATGAGAAAATCGATCCGGCGTTGGCCGCAGAAATTTTAACGCTGCCTTCGGCCAATGAAATTGCGGAGCTGTTTGAGGTCATTGACCCGATCGCCATTGCGCAAGTTCGTGAAGCGCTAACGCGTACGCTGGCGGCAGAACTGGCGGATGAGTTCCTGGCTATCTATAACGCCAATCATCTGGATGAGTATCGTGTTGATCACGGCGATATCGGTAAGCGCACGCTGCGCAATGCTTGCCTGCGCTTCCTGGCGTTCGGCGAGACGGAGCTGGCTAATACGCTGGTCAGCAAACAGTATCGCGACGCCAATAATATGACCGATGCGCTGGCGGCCCTGTCTGCTGCGGTGGCGGCGCAGTTGCCGTGCCGCGATACGCTGATGCAGGAGTATGACGATAAGTGGCATCAGGACGGCCTGGTGATGGATAAATGGTTTATCCTGCAATCCACAAGCCCGGCGGAAAATGTACTGGAAACCGTACGCGGCCTGCTCAAACACCGTTCTTTCAGTATGAGCAACCCGAACCGCATCCGTTCATTAATTGGCGCGTTTGCTGGCAGCAACCCGGCGGCGTTCCATGCGCAAGACGGTAGTGGATACCAGTTCCTGGTCGAGATGCTGACCGATCTGAATAGCCGTAACCCGCAGGTAGCATCTCGCCTCATTGAACCGCTGATTCGTCTGAAACGTTATGATGATAAGCGTCAGGAGAAAATGCGCGCGGCGCTGGAGCAGTTAAAAGGACTGGAGAATCTTTCCGGCGATCTGTACGAGAAGATAACTAAAGCGTTAGCCTGACAGTATCCGTTATAAAGAGGTAAGACATGCCCGGTAAGCGTTAGCGCTGCCGGGTATTTTTTTGCCGGACGATGACGCTCGCTGGCGAAACGTGAAGTGAGAATGAAGGAAAACGATTGCTATTTATTGCCGTAGGTCAATTCCCTTTTGCCTTGTTATCGCCCATAATACGCCCCCGGTTTGCACACCGGGAATCCAGGAGAGTTCATGTACTATCCCTTCGTTCGTAAAGCCCTTTTCCAGCTCGATCCAGAGCGCGCTCATGAATTTACATTTCAACAATTACGCCGCATTACAGGTACGCCGCTGGAAGCGCTGGTGCGCCAGAAAGTACCGACAAAGCCGGTTACCTGCATGGGACTTACCTTTAAAAATCCACTGGGGTTGGCTGCCGGTCTGGATAAAGACGGGGAGTGCATCGACGCGTTAGGCGCGATGGGGTTTGGCTCCCTGGAAATCGGCACCGTGACGCCGCGCCCACAGCCGGGTAACGATAAGCCGCGTCTTTTTCGTCTGGTGGATGCTGAAGGTCTCATCAATCGGATGGGCTTTAATAATCTGGGCGTCGATAACCTGGTCGAGAATGTTAAAAAAGCCCATTTTGATGGTATTCTGGGAATTAACATCGGTAAAAATAAAGATACACCTGTCGAAAATGGCAAAGATGACTACCTGATTTGTATGGAAAAAGTCTATGCTTATGCGGGTTATATCGCCATTAATATTTCTTCGCCGAATACGCCAGGGCTACGTACGCTCCAGTATGGCGATGCGCTGGACGATCTGTTAACTGCCATTAAAAATAAGCAAAACGATCTTCAGGCGATCCACCATAAATATGTGCCGGTGGCAGTAAAGATCGCGCCGGATCTTTGTGAAGAAGAATTGATCCAGGTTGCCGATAGCCTGCTTCGTCATAATATTGATGGGGTGATTGCGACAAATACCACCCTCGATCGTTCTCTGGTACAAGGAATGAAAAATTGCCAGCAAACGGGGGGATTAAGTGGCCGGCCATTACAATTAAAAAGCACAGAAATTATTCGCCGTTTATCCCAGGAGTTAAAGGGACAATTGCCTATTATCGGCGTCGGCGGCATTGACTCAGTTATCGCCGCGCGCGAGAAGATAGCGGCAGGAGCTACGCTGGTACAAATTTATTCCGGCTTTATTTTTAAAGGCCCGCCATTGATTAAAGAAATCGTAACGCACATCTAAACTTTAGCCTTTATCAGACAACCAGGGCTTTATTTCCGGCGCTGGTTGTTTTATATTTCTCCACTGTTGCTTATTTAGACATTTTAGGCTTTTATTATTGGGGTAATAAACGAAGCGGCAAAAGGACAATGCTGTTACGAGTTGCTTAAAAGCGGGAGAGAGGTAATGCGAATTAAACCTGACGATAACTGGCGCTGGTATTATGATGAAGAGCACGATCGTATGATGCTCGATCTCGCCAATGGTATGCTTTTTCGCTCGCGCTTCTCTCGTAAAATGCTTACGCCGGACGCGTTTTGCCCGACCGGTTTTTGTGTGGATGACGCTGCGCTCTATTTTTCCTTTGAAGAAAAATGCCGGGATTTCGAATTAACCAAAGAGCAACGCGCGGAGCTGGTGTTGAATGCGCTGGTGGCGATTCGCTATCTCAAACCGCAGATGCCAAAAAGCTGGCATTTTGTGGCGCATGGCGAAATGTGGACCCCAGGAACGGGCGATGCCGCAAGCGTCTGGTTAAGCGATACGGCGGAACAGGTTAATTTGCTGGTCGTTGAGCCGGGAGAAAATGCCGCGTTGTGTCTGCTGGCACAGCCAGGCGTGGTGATAGCAGGCCGAACCATGCAGCTTGGCGATGCGATTAAAATTATGAACGACAGGCTGAAACCGCAGGTTCACTGTCACAGTTTCAGCCTTGAACAAGCGGTTTAATTTTCCAGTCGTAACGCGGTCTTAGGCACGCAGCTACAGCTCAGAATCGTACCATCGTCACCCATAGCCGATTTTTTCAGCGGACTTACTTCGCCTTCCAGCAAACGTATCCGGCAGCAACCACAGATACCAGCCCGGCAAGAATACGGAATACGAATCCCCTGATTCTCCAACTGTTCCAGTAGTACCTGTTGATTATTCCCGCAGAAGGTTTGCCCCTGCCAGTCGATGGTTACACTCCCGTCCGGGTGTTTCTCTGGCGTAACGCTGTCGTCGACCGTTGTGGCGCCATAAGCTTTTGCCGGCGCTGTCGCCAGTATCTCCACCTCATCGCCGACGCGAATGACGCCGCTATTGCGGGCAATCAGATTCTGACCGAAATCCACATCGCCATTGTCCTGGGCGGTACGAAAAGCTTGCAGTGTCGCCAGCGGTTCGCCGGAAGGATGTTTTTGCCCCTTTTCAGGGCTGACGGTCGTAAAAATACAGCGGCTACAGGGCTTCACGACGTCAAAAATCACATCGCCAATGCGAAGCACTTTCCAGCTATCTTCCTCCCAGGCCGCTACGCCGGAAACCACTAAGTTTGGGCGAAATTGTTCCATTTGTACGCCTGCCGGACAGCGCTGTTGCAGATCGCGCAGCGAGGCTTCGTTGGTCAATAAATACGGGTAGCCATCGGCAAATCCCAGCGGCACCGCGTTATGTCGTTTAACCCGGCGCGTCAACTGCGGCCCAACCCAGCGCAACTGGACATCGCGGGAGAAAAAGCCGCTCAACCATTGATTAATCGCCGTCGGGGCGACGCGAGCGGTAAAATGGTTTCCCCAGACCTCGGTCGGCGCATCCTGCGGGGTGAAATCCGTAAAGCGAACCAGCGCGCTACTGCCGTCTGGCGCGGTCAAATGGAGGCCGTCGTGTAAGGGAGAGGGGGTAAAACGTACCATTTGTGGAAACTGGCGGGCGGTAATAAATGTGCCGTCAGGCTCGGTCACCATGAAGATGCGATCAAAAGCCAGGCCGCTGATATCTGCCAGCGCATGAGTGAGGCCAATGCCGCGCATGGATTTGACCGGATGAATAAAAAGCCGTGATAACGTCGCCACCGTACAGTCCCTCAAATGAAAATAAGCCTTCAACTTTATGACATGGGCGTGAGATTAGCTATAATGCGCAACAATTTTCTTAGCGTAAAAGTGACAATATGAATTCTCTGTTTGCCAGTACGGCCCGCGGGCTGGAAGAGCTGTTAAAAACTGAACTGGAAAAACTGGGCGCCGTAGGGTGTCAGGTTGTTCAGGGTGGGGTCCATTTTCAGGGCGACACGCGGCTTATTTACCAGAGCCTGATGTGGAGCCGCCTGGCCTCGCGTATTATCCTGCCGATGGGTGAGTGCAAGGTCTACAGCGATCTCGATCTTTACCTCGGCGTTCAGGCGATAAACTGGACAGAGATTTTTAATCCTGGCGCGACGTTTGCGGTGCATTTCAGTGGCCTGAACGACACCATCCGTAATAGTCAGTATGGCGCGATGAAAGTTAAAGACGCGATTGTCGATGCGTTTACGCGGAAAAATCTTCCGCGTCCAAATGTGGACCGCGAATCGCCGGACCTCCGTATTAACGTCTGGCTGAATAAAGAAACTGCCAGCATTGCGCTGGATCTCAGTGGTGATGGCCTGCACCTGCGCGGTTATCGCGATCGCACCGGGCTGGCGCCAATTAAAGAGACGCTGGCGGCAGCGATTGTTATGCGTTCCGGCTGGCAACCCGGTACGCCGCTGCTCGACCCTATGTGTGGTTCGGGGACACTGTTGATTGAGGCCGCGATGTGGGCGACCGATCGCGCGCCGGGACTGCACCGTGGTCACTGGGGATTTAGCGGCTGGGCGCAGCATGACGAAACTATCTGGCAGGAAGTGAAAGCCGAAGCGCAGACCCGGGCGCGTAAGGGACTGGCGGAGTATTCCTCTCATTTCTACGGTTCCGACAGCGATGCGCGCGTCATTGAGCGGGCGCGCAGCAACGCCCGTCGCGCCGGTATCGGCGAGCTTATCACCTTTGAAGTGAAAGATGTGGCGCAACTGAGTAATCCATTGCCGAAAGGCCCGTATGGTACGGTGATCAGTAACCCGCCTTACGGCGAACGTCTGGACAGCGAACCGGCGCTGATTGCGTTGCACAGCCTGCTGGGCCGTACCATGAAAAATCAGTTTGGCGGCTGGAACCTGTCGCTGTTCAGCGCTTCGCCCGATCTGCTGGGCAGCCTGCAATTACGTGCCGACAAACAGTTTAAAGCCAAGAATGGCCCGCTGGACTGTGTGCAGAAAAACTATCATATTGCGGAAACCACGGCGGACAGTAAACCGGCGACGGTGGCGGAAGATTACGCTAATCGCCTGCGTAAAAATCTTAAAAAGCTGGAGAAATGGGCGCGCCAGGAAGGGATTGAATGCTATCGCTTGTATGATGCCGACCTGCCGGAATATAACGTGGCGGTAGACCGTTACGGCGACTGGGCGGTGATTCAGGAATATGCGCCGCCGAAAACGGTGGATGCGCAAAAAGCGCGGCAACGTCTGTTCGATATTATTGCGGCAACCTTGTCAGTGCTCGGTATTCCGCCGAATAAACTGGTGTTAAAAACCCGCGAACGGCAAAAAGGAAAAAACCAGTATCAGAAAATGAGCGAGAAGGGCGAGTTCCTTGAGGTCAGCGAATATAATGCGTGCTTATGGGTAAATCTGACGGATTATCTCGACACCGGTCTGTTCCTCGATCACCGTATTGCCCGCAGAATGCTGGGAGAAATGAGCAAAGGCAAAGATTTCCTGAATCTCTTTTCTTATACCGGCAGCGCCAGCGTACATGCGGGTCTGGGCGGCGCGCGCAGCACCACAACGGTGGATATGTCCCGCACCTATCTGGAGTGGGCCGAACGTAATTTGCGTCTGAACGGACTGAGCGGCCGCGCGCATCGCCTGATTCAGGCCGACTGCCTGGGCTGGCTGCGCGAGGCGAATGAACAGTTCGATTTGATCTTTATCGATCCGCCGACGTTCTCTAACTCAAAACGTATGGAAGAGTCGTTTGATGTTCAGCGCGATCATGTCGCGTTAATGAAAGATTTAAAACGCCTGCTGCGTAAAGGCGGCACCATCATGTTCTCAAATAATAAGCGCGGATTCCGTATGGATCTGGAAGGGCTGGCGGAACTGGGGCTTACCGCACAAGAAATTACGCAAAAAACGCTCTCCCCGGATTTTGCCCGTAACCGTCAGATTCATAACTGCTGGCTGATCCGCGCCGCCTGAAAGGAAAAGTAAATGTCATTAATCAGTATGCATGGCGCATGGCTGTCGTTCAGCGACGCGCCGCTTCTCGATAACGCAGAGTTGCATATCGAAGATAACGAACGCGTCTGTCTGGTGGGGCGTAACGGCGCCGGGAAATCCACCTTGATGAAGATCCTCAACCGCGAACAGGGTCTGGACGATGGGCGTATTATTTATGAGCAGGATCTGATCGTCGCGCGTCTGCAACAGGACCCGCCCCGTAATATTGCGGGCAGCGTCTATGACTTTGTCGCCGAAGGTATCGAAGAACAAGCGGAATACCTCAAGCGCTATCATGAGATTTCCCGTCTGGTGATGACCGATCCCAGCGAGAAAAACCTCAATGAAATGGCGCGCGTACAGGAACAGCTCGATCATCATAATCTTTGGCAGCTGGAAAACCGTATTAATGAAGTGCTGGCGCAGCTTGGACTCGATCCTAACGCCGCGCTGTCGTCGCTCTCCGGCGGCTGGCTGCGTAAAGCCGCGCTGGGTCGGGCGCTGGTCAGCAATCCGCGCGTATTGTTACTGGATGAACCGACTAACCATCTGGATATCGAAACTATCGATTGGCTGGAAGGGTTTCTGAAAACCTTTAACGGAACGATTATTTTTATCTCTCACGATCGTTCGTTTATTCGCAATA
The DNA here is from genome assembly GCF_051700745.1 of Salmonella sp. NW884. Taxonomy (NCBI): domain Bacteria; kingdom Pseudomonadati; phylum Pseudomonadota; class Gammaproteobacteria; order Enterobacterales; family Enterobacteriaceae; genus Salmonella; species Salmonella sp. NW884. The sequence goes on from NZ_JAMMDE010000005.1 coordinate 38,740, forward strand.
TGGCAACCCGCATTGTCGATCTCGATCGTGGCAAACTGGTCACCTATCCGGGAAATTACGATCAATACCTGCTGGAGAAAGAAGAAGCGCTGCGCGTAGAAGAATTACAAAACGCGGAATTTGATCGCAAACTGGCGCAGGAAGAAGTCTGGATTCGCCAGGGTATCAAGGCGCGCCGCACCCGTAATGAAGGGCGCGTGCGGGCGTTAAAAGCGATGCGTCGTGAACGCAGCGAGCGCCGGGAAGTGATGGGCACGGCGAAGATGCAGGTCGAAGAAGCGACGCGCTCCGGTAAAATCGTTTTTGAGATGGAAAATGTCGATTACCAGGTAGAAGGAAAACAACTGGTAAAAGATTTCTCCGCTCAGGTACAGCGCGGTGACAAGATTGCGTTAATTGGCCCGAACGGCTGCGGTAAAACCACGCTACTGAAACTGATGCTGGGACAGCTTCAGGCTGACAGCGGGCGCATCCACGTAGGAACGAAGCTGGAAGTCGCCTACTTCGATCAGCATCGCGCCGAACTGGACCCGGAAAAAACCGTGATGGATAACCTGGCGGAAGGCAAGCAGGAGGTGATGGTAAACGGTAAGCCGCGCCATGTACTGGGCTATTTGCAGGACTTCCTGTTTCACCCCAAACGGGCGATGACGCCCGTCCGCGCGCTTTCCGGCGGCGAACGTAACCGTCTGCTGCTGGCGCGACTGTTCCTCAAGCCGAGCAATCTTTTAATTCTCGATGAACCAACGAACGATCTTGACGTCGAAACGCTGGAACTATTAGAAGAATTAATTGATGGCTATCAGGGCACGGTACTACTGGTCAGCCACGATCGGCAATTTGTCGATAATACCGTGACGGAATGCTGGATTTTCGAGGGCAGCGGCAAAATCGGACGTTATATTGGCGGCTACCATGATGCGCGCGCGCAGCAAGAGCAGCATCTGGCGACGAAACAGCCAGTGGCGAAAAAAAATGAGGAAGTTATTGCCCCTAAAGCAGAAATTGTAAAACGTGGCAGTAGCAAACTAAGCTATAAACTGCAGCGCGAGCTGGAGCAGTTACCCGGTCAGCTTGAAGACCTGGAAGCGAAGCTGGAAGCGCTACAGGCGCAGGTTGCGGATGCGGCCTTTTTTAGCCAACCCCATGAGCAAACGCAGAAAGTTCTGGCCGATTTAAGTCAGACGGAGCAAGAACTTGAGCAAGCCTTCGAACGTTGGGAGTATCTTGAAGGCCTGAAAAACGGGGCATAACGAAAGGAGCGCCTATGTGTGAACATCACCATGCTGCGAAGCACATATTGTGCCCGCAATGCGACATGCTGGTGGCTTTACCCCGCCTCTCGCATGGGCAAAAAGCAGCATGTCCACGATGCGGCGCAACGTTAACGACCGAGTGGGACGCGCCCCGGCAGCGTCCTACCGCCTATGCGTTAGCGGCACTATTTATGTTGCTGCTTTCTAACCTTTTTCCCTTCGTGAATATGAATGTCGCGGGCGTCACCAGCGAAGTCACGCTTCTGGAAATCCCCGGCGTCATGTTTTCTGAAGATTACGCCAGCCTCGGCACGTTCTTTTTATTATTTGTCCAACTGGTGCCGGCATTTTGCCTGGTGACCATTCTATTACTTGTCAACCGTGCCAGTCTGCCGTTGTCGGTAAAAAAAACGCTGGCAAGGATCTTTTTCCTCCTCAAATCGTGGGGAATGGCGGAAATATTTCTCGCCGGGGTGTTGGTCAGTTTTGTTAAGCTGATGGCTTACGGCGATATCGGCATCGGCAGCAGCTTTATTCCCTGGTGCTTATTTTGTCTCGTTCAACTGCGGGCGTTCCAGTGTGTCGATCGCCGCTGGTTGTGGGATGATATCGCCCCGCAACCTGCACTGGCACAGCCGTTAACGCCGGGGATTACCGGTATCCGGCAGTCTTTGCGTTCTTGCGCCTGCTGTACGGCGATCCTGCCTGCGGAGAGTCTCGTCTGTCCGCGTTGCCATACGAAAGGCTATGTCCGGCGTAAAAACAGTTTGCAGTGGACGCTGGCGTTATTATTTACCTCGATCATGCTTTATCTGCCCGCCAATATTTTGCCGATTATGATTACCGATTTACTGGGCTCGAAAATGCCGTCGACCATTCTGGCTGGCGTGATTTTGCTGTGGAGCGAGGGGTCTTATCCGGTGGCGGCGGTTATCTTTCTCGCCAGTATTATGGTGCCGACGCTAAAAATGATCGCCATTGCCTGGCTTTGTTGGGATGCGAAAGGCCACGGTAAGCGCGACAGTGAACGGATGCATTTTATTTATGAAGTAGTGGAGTTTGTGGGGCGCTGGTCAATGATTGATGTCTTTGTCATTGCCGTACTCTCTGCGCTGGTGCGTATGGGAGGGTTAATGAATATTTATCCTGCGATGGGTGCGTTGATGTTTGCTTTAGTCGTCATAATGACAATGTTTTCTGCGATGACCTTTGATCCGCGTCTGTCGTGGGATCGTGAGTACGAACCAGGCCATGAGGAGTCCTGATAGCATGGAACCTAAAAAAGGGGAAGCCAAAGTACAAAAGGTGAAAAATTGGTCGCCTGTCTGGATATTCCCGATTGTTACTGCGCTTATCGGAGCCTGGATTCTGTTTTATCACTACAGCCACCAGGGACCGGAAGTTACCTTAATTACCACCAATGCGGAAGGCATTGAAGGCGGAAAAACGACGATCAAAAGTCGCAGCGTGGATGTTGGCGTGGTTGAAAGCGCGACGCTGACTGACGATCTGACCCATGTACAAATCAAAGCGCGGCTTCATTCCGGTATGGAGAAGTTGCTGCATAAAGACTCGGTATTTTGGGTCGTAAAACCGCAGGTGGGGCGTGAAGGCATCAGCGGGCTTGGGACGCTGCTATCAGGCGCGTATATTGAACTACAACCAGGAAGTAAGGGCAGTCAGCCGGAAAGCTATCAGCTTCTTGACTCACCGCCGTTGGCGCCGCCCGATGCCAAAGGTATCCGTGTGATTCTGGACAGCAAAAAGGCCGGTCAGCTCAGTCCTGGCGATCCCGTTCTGTTCCGGGGTTATCGGGTAGGATCCGTTGAAACCAGCTCTTTCGATCCGCAAAAACGGACAATGAGTTATCAGTTGTTCATTAAGGCGCCAAACGATCGATTGGTCACCAGTAATGTCCGATTCTGGAAAGATAGCGGTATCGCTGTGGATCTGACATCGGCGGGAATGCGCGTGGAAATGGGATCGTTGACGACGTTGTTTGGCGGCGGCGTGAGTTTTGATGTGCCGGAAGGACTTGAGCAGGGGCAACCCGTCGCCGAAAAAACGGCGTTTAATCTCTACGACGATCAAAAAAGTATTCAGGATTCGCTGTATACCGATCATATCGATTACCTGATGTTCTTTAAAGATTCGGTGCGCGGATTACAACCCGGCGCGCCGCTGGAGTTCCGCGGTATTCGTCTGGGGACGGTAAGCAAAGTGCCTTTCTTTGCGTCTAAAATGCGCCAGGTATTTAACGACGATTACCGTATTCCTGTGCTGGTGCGCATTGAACCGGAGCGTCTGAAAGCGCAACTGGGAGAAAATGCGGATGTTGGCGCGCATTTGACGGAACTGCTTAAGCGCGGTTTACGCGCTTCGCTTAAAACCGGTAACCTGGTGACCGGGGCGCTGTATGTCGATCTGGACTTTTATCCTAAGGAGCCGCCGATTACCGGGCTACGCGAATTTGATGGTTATGAAATTATTCCCACCGTCAGCAGCGGCCTGGCGCAAATTCAACAGCGACTGGTGGAAACGTTGGATAAGATCAACAACCTGCCGCTGAATCCGATGATCGAACAAGCGACCAATACGCTGTCTGAAAGCCAGCGTACTATGCGTCGGCTGCAAACCACGCTGGATAATATGAACAAGATTACCTCCAGTCAGTCGATGCAGCAGCTTCCGGCAGATATGCAAACGACGTTACGCGAACTTAACCGCAGTATGCAAGGCTTCCAGCCTGGATCGGCGGCGTATAACAAAATGGTGGCGGATATGCAGCGTCTCGATCAGGTGCTTCGTGAGTTACAACCGGTGTTGAAAACTCTGAACGAGAAGAGCAACGCGCTGGTATTTGAAGCGAAGGATAAAAAAGATCCTGAGCCTAAGAGGGCGAAACAATGAAAAAATGGCTAGTCGTGATAATGGCGTTCTGGCTGGCGTCATGTAGCTCCGGCGGAGAGAATAAAAGCTATTATCAGCTCCCGATAGCGCAAAGCGGTGTGCAAAGCACCGCAAGCCAGGGCAACCGTCTCTTATGGGTAGAGCAGGTTTCCGTACCTGACTATCTGGCAGGTAACGGCGTGGTGTATCAAACCAGTGATGTCCAGTATGTGATTGCCAATAACAATCTGTGGGCCAGCCCGCTGGACCAGCAATTACGTAACACGCTGGTGGCGAATCTTAGCGCCCGGCTTCCTGGCTGGGTCGTCGCTTCCCAGCCGTTGGGAACCACCCAGGATACGTTAAACGTTACCGTAACCGGATTCCATGGACGCTACGATGGTAAGGTTATCGTCAGCGGGGAGTGGTTATTAAACCACAATGGACAGCTGATTAAGCGGCCTTTCCATATCGAAGCCAGTCAGCAGAAAGATGGCTATGATGAGATGGTCAAAGTACTGGCAAGCGCATGGAGTCAGGAAGCAGCCGCTATCGCAGATGAGATAAAGCGCCTTCCCTGAGATAAAAGTAATGTAAATTTAACCGCTTCAGGTCGTGCGCCTGAGGCGGTTTTTTTATTTTTGACGCCGGAAAAATAGTTGTTATGGCTCACATTTTTTGTACAAATGATTTACCGTATAGCTCACAAATATGACATTGGTGTGAATTTTGCGCATTGACGGGCGATCCATTTAGAGGTATTCGTGTAGTGTGATTGCACATTTTGTAATCACTGTTTTCTTTTCCACCAGATACAAATATGAGGGAAACGAGGCATGAAGAGACAAAAACGAGATCGCCTGGAACGGGCACATCAACGTGGATATCAGGCCGGCATCGCCGGACGATCAAAAGAAATGTGTCCCTATCAGACGCTGAATCAACGGTCATACTGGTTGGGAGGTTGGCGACAAGCCATGGAGGACAGGGCGGTAATGGCCTGATTCTGTCTCTTTAGAAAAAGAAACCTCCGCACTGCGGAGGTTTCGCCTTTATGGGCTTTGCAAGCATGATACCGATAGCGCGGAATATCAATTCAACACTTAGAACGCGGAAGTATCCTGGAACAAACCGACTTTCAAATCGTGTGCGGTATAGATCAGACGACCATCCACCAGAACCTCACCGTCCGCCAGGCCCATGATCAGGCGACGGTTTACGATACGTTTGAAATGAATACGATAGGTGACTTTCCTGGCTGTCGGCAGAACCTGGCCGGTAAATTTCACTTCGCCCACGCCCAGAGCGCGGCCTTTGCCTTCGCCGCCCAACCAGCCCAGGTAGAATCCCACCAATTGCCACATAGCATCCAGACCCAGACAACCGGGCATCACCGGATCGCCGATAAAGTGGCATCCGAAGAACCATAGATCCGGATTGATATCCAGCTCGGCTTCGACATAGCCTTTGTCGAAATTGCCGCCCGTTTCGGTCATCTTAACGACGCGGTCCATCATCAGCATGTTCGGTGCAGGGAGTTGCGGCCCTTTAGCGCCAAACAGTTCACCACGACCAGAGGCAAGAAGGTCTTCTTTTGTATAGGATTCGCGTTTATCTACCATGTTTTATGTAAACCTTATTTTATTGAAGCACGCAGGATAGCTAACACGTGTACGCTGAACAAGTCCGATCAGTTCGGAATAAAAGCGTTCAGCCAACGTAATGGCCACGGGAAACGATGACGGCCTTCCTGTTGCGTCGCCTGCGCGATACGCTCCTGGATAGTCTGCATCAACGTCGTTTGACCTTCGCCATCCCACACCAGATTTAACAGTAGCGGTAAGGCGTCGGTCACGTCGTCTACCGCCCAGATAGTGAACTTCTCTTCTTTAACCGCTTGCAGCAGTTCAGATTTAAGACTGAGATGGCGGACATTGGCGGCAGGGATAATCACGCCCTGTTTACCGTTTAATTCCCGCTGCTCGCAGATGGCGAAGAAACCTTCAATTTTTTCGTTTAGCCCGCCCACCGGTTGCGCGCGACCAAACTGATCGACCGAGCCGGTAATCGCAATATTTTGATTCACTGGCACATTGGCCAGCGCGCTGATGAGCGCACATAATTCCGCCATTGAGGCGCTATCGCCATCCACTTCGCTGTAGGACTGCTCAAAGGTTAACGAGGCAGAGAAGGGAATTTGTTGCTCCAGCTGCAACTCCGACATCAGGAAGGCCTGCATAATCATCATTCCCTTAGCGTGGATATTTCCGCCAAGTTCGGCCTTGCGCTCAATATCGTTAAATTCGCCATCGCCGATATGCACAACACAGCTAATTCGCGACGGTTCGCCAAAGGCGCGCGGATGCCCGGGAAATTCAATGACGGAAAGCGCATTGATTTGTCCAACGCGTTCGCCTTCGGTTTCAATCAGGATCTGCTCTTGCAGAATCTCATCCTGCATCCGTTCCGCCAGAAAGCCTTCTCGCCATTCGCGTCGGGCAAGCATCAGACTGAGCGCTTCTGCGCCACAGGTATCGCCTTCGCATAAAGGCGACGCCTCCTTAAACTGGCGGGCTATCCACAGTGGGCAAAGAGGCAGCGTATCCTGTTCGCCGGTATAGCGCACAGCCTCGCGTATCAGGACGGGCCAGGCGTCCGGTGCCGGAGGGGGCAAATTATCGCGTAAAGCGATACGCGTCACCCATTGACACCACAGGGTCATAGCTTCTGCGTCCGCTATCTGTAAATTGTCTTCAAATTCACTGTAGATAGCCTGTTCCGCGAGCTCCGGTTCCATCTCCTGAAAATCAGCCAGTGATTCACGTTCGCCAACCAGAATCACCTTCAGTTTGAGCGGCATTGATGGCACGGAGACCGGTAATGGACGCGACTCGTCAAAGGCCACCCAGTCAAAACGCTCGCGGCTAACGATGGCTTTCAGACGCATCCACAGTAACGGCTGCGCCAGAAGGGTTCGTAAGGAAATAATCAGCACGCCGCCGTTCGCCTGATGAACCAGTCCCGGCTGCAGGGTAATGTCGCCGTTATACTGCCGCAGGCAACCAAAGAGCTGTTCGGCTTCGACCCAGTCCGCGCTGACGACTTGTGTGACGGTGGCAAAGTTGTCTTGCGCATTCTGCGCGGCGCGGTAATGAACAGTATGCCCGGAAACGTCATAATGTCCGCCGGTTAATTGTCCGGCATCGGTTTGCAGAGCGCGGACGGCATCTGAAAGTAAAGTGAGATACTCTTGCTCTTCAGGCGCTTTAGTCAGCATAAAAGAGGATGATGCCCACGGCTGTATAAGTTGCTCAAGCGCAAATTGCAGTCGTGGCTGAGTATCACTGAGTAAGGTGTCGTTTTCGTCAGTCGCGTGTGGCTGTGCAAATATCTCCTGATAGCTTTCGCTATCCGGAACCAGATCACGCCATGCAAGTTTCGTAATGGTCAAAGTTGAGGTTTTTTAGTCTGTTGTAAAAGGGGGGATTATAGCCTAACCCGTCACGCTGCACACGCGGAAAGCGAATGCAAAGTAATATGAAGACGTGTAACCATTCACAGGTTCGAGATTCTTTTCTTCAGATGGCTAAAAAACTGATATTCTGATAACAGTTACACGGTAACGTTGGGATCGCAATGAAATATCAACAACTTGAAAATCTTGAAAGCGGTTGGAAATGGAAATATCTGGTGAAAAAGCACCGCGAAGGGGAGTTGATCACCCGCTACGTGGAAGCCAGTGCAGCCCAGGAAGCCGTCAATTTGTTGTTGGCCCTCGAAAATGAACCGGTGCGGGTAAATGTCTGGATAGACAGGCATATGAATCCTGCCTTGCTTAATCGGATGAAACAAACCATTCGGGCAAGACGCAAACGACACTTCAATGCGGAACATCAGCATACGCGCAAAAAATCTATCGATTTAGAGTTTATGGTCTGGCAGCGTCTGGCGGGCCTTGCGCAGCGACGCGGTAAAACATTATCCGAAACGATAGTGCAACTGATAGAAGACGCGGAGCATAAAGAGAAATATGCCACGCAAATGACCACGTTAAAGCAGGATTTACAGGCGTTATTAGGCAAGAAGTAACGCTGAAAGGCGTTGTCATCCAGACCAGAGCAAAAAACCCCGCGACGCGGGGTTTTTTATCAGACGGAAACTTAAGCCTGCGGCTGAGTTACCACGTCTTTAACGCCTTTAACTTCGATCTCTACGCGACGATCCGGAGCCAGGCAATCGATCAGGGCAGCGCGAGGTTTCACGTTGTCACAGGTGTTGCCGGTAACCGGGTTAGATTCACCCATACCACGTGCGGAGATTTTGTCAGACGGAATACCTTTGGAGATCAGGTAATCAACAACAGACTGAGCACGTTTCTCGGACAGACCCTGGTTGTAAGCGTCAGAACCGATACGGTCAGTGAAGCCCAGAACGACAACGGAACCGTCTTTCGGATCCAGGTTGCTCAGCTGGCTGTACAGCTGATCCAGAGCCTGCTGGCCTTCCGGCTTCAGGGTAGATTTGTTGAAGTTGAACAGTACGTCAGACTTCAGAGTGAAGTGCTTGGTCTGTACTTCCGGAGCCGGTGCCGGTGCCGGTGCGACTACCGGAGCAGCTTCTTGCTGGCCGAAACGGTAGGAAACACCTACGCTCAGCAGGCCGTTGTCCGGACGGGTGCCGATGGTGTTGGCATCACCGATGTTGTTAGTCCACTGGTATTCCAGACGGGTTGCGATTTCAGGGGTGATGGCATACTCGATACCGCCCGCGAATACCGGGGAAACGCCGGTGTCGTGGTCTTTAGTAGACGGGCCGCCAGGGACGTTAGACTTGGTGTCTGCACGCCATACCATACCACCCAGACGGGTATAAACGTCCAGATCGTCAGTGATTGGATAACCCAGTTTAGCGGTCAACTGAACGCCCTGAGCTTTATAAGCGCCATTGATGTTGTCGCCTTTGTACGGCATACGGCCTAACCAGTCGTAGCCCATTTCAAAGCCAACGTACGGGTTAACCTGGTAACCACCAAAAGCACCTGCGCCCAGTTGGTTTTCATGAGTCGGGCCATCATTGTTAATGAAGCCGGTGTCATGGTACTGAGACCAGCCCAGTTTAGCACCAGCGTACCAGGTGTTATCTTTCGGAGCGGCCTGCGCTACGGTAGCGAAACCAGCCAGTGCCACTGCAATCGCGATAGCTGTCTTTTTCATTTTTTGCGCCTCGTTATCATCCAAAATACGCCATGAATATCTCCAACGAGATAACACGGTTAAATCCTTCACCGGGGGATCTGCTCAATAGTTACTCTACCGATATCTACGGCTTATGCTGAGCACCCCTGGCGATGTAAAGTCTACAACGTAGTTGGAAACTTACAAGTGTGAACTCCGTCAGACATGTGAAAAAAACATGACGGATATACACATCATTTAACAGTTTCAGATGATAAATCGTACAGCAAAAATTGCGGAAACCGCTTCTGACAAGCGTTCTCGCAAAAAAAACGTTAGCACTCAAAGGAGATACGTTCGCGTAAAAAAAAGTCCAGGATAAATCCTAATTTTACTTAATGATACAAATTAGAGTGAATTTTTAGCCCGGAATGCTGTCTCCTGGGTAAAGCGTGCGCACGTACAGGGCGCATGATAAACCCTACCGCATTACCTACCTTCGCTGCTTCAACCAGGCTGGCATGTTCTTCTTCTGTCAGTTCTTCAGTCATCCAACCAATTACCACGCTGTAATTTCCTGTACGCAAAGCGCGGATCATCGACTCCAGCGTATGACGAGGCGCAAGCTGGCTAATTTGCATCACTTTCGTTAATGGCAAACCTGAAGACTGTACCCATTCACGGCTGAGCTTTTGCTGCGGCGTGAGCCAGAGCTGCCAGCGTGATTGTTGGCCTAACTGACGGAGTAAAGGCAAAAGCAGGAGTTGCGCCATCATGGGCTGGTCTTCGTGGTAGACAACTTCACTGACCAGTCCTGCCGCGGCATTTTCCGTAGCGGTGCGCGCAGCGTTGTGGGTAGTGGTAGGAAATGACGAAGAACGATTTGCATAACCTGAAGTGTACATAATCAATCCAGCCCTGTGAGTTACTGTATATTCATACAGTACCCCTGTGGCGATGAAAGATCAACTCTATTTTCGGAAACTGTCTCGCAATTTTTATTCTTAGTGGCGTCAAAAATAAAAATCATCTTGCTCGCGGAGTATAAGTTGCCTATTTTCGTCATTAACGGATCCGTTACTGCAAATCATTCTTTTACTTTATGATTTAAAAGGAATTTTATGAGAGCACTCTCTTATGACAGGATCTATAAATCGCAAGAATATTTGGCCTCTTTGGGGACGATCCAGTATCGATCTTTATTCGGTAGCTATAGTCTGACCGTGGAGGATACCGTCTTTGCGATGGTGGCTAATGGCGAGCTTTATCTCCGCGCCTGTGAAGAAAGCGTACCCTACTGTGTGAAGCATCCTCCCGCCTGGCTCATGTTTATGAAGTGTGGACGTCCCGTTATGCTCAACTATTACCGGGTGGATGAAAGCCTGTGGCGCGATCAGCAGCAGCTGGTGCGTTTATCGAAGTATTCTCTTGACGCGGCAATGAAGGAAAAACACAGCCGTATTTTACAGCAAAGACTCAAAGATCTCCCCAATATGACCTTCCATCTGGAAACATTGCTCAATGAGTCAGGGATAAAGGACGAAAATATGTTACGCATACTGGGCGCGAAAATGTGCTGGCTAAGGTTGCGACAAAGCAATCCCTTGCTGACGGTGAAAGTTTTGTATGCCCTGGAAGGCGCAATTGTCGGCGTACATGAAGCGGCGCTCCCGGCGAGTCGTCGCCAGGAGCTTGCCGACTGGGCTCATTCGCTTACGGCTGGGTAATTAATGTAGAAGTCGGCGGTGAAATTTGCCGTTGCAAGCGTCCAATCTCGGGCAGTAAGGCAATGAGCAAACCAATTTGTTGAACAACCAGAGGTTCTTTGCTGTCCGGACGTGTTTCCAGTGACTGAACTCGCTGCTTTAAACCCTCCAGCGCCTGGTGTACGCGCTGTTCGTCTTCAGGTTGATGATGAAGCGCATCATCAACGTAGCAGACCGCGTCATCCAGAAGCCCCAACACGTCCGGATTACTGAGCTTTTCGCGGTGCGCGCCGAGGGCGGAGATATAGCTGGTAAAAGTGTGATTGAGGCAAAGCAGCCTGAACGCCGCCTCCCGGGTTTCAGCCGTGACGTCGGGTTCGCTCGACATATTAGAAACCACGGATGCCAGTTCTGCATCGCGGTTGTGCGCGTCGCGTCTGGCAATGCGATAGGCCAGGCGGTTATCCCGTCCCTGGTGATATTGCTCAAGGATCGCATCAAGGTAGCGGCAATTAGCATCGGTGGCGCGCTGGAGTACCCGGGGAAGGTTGCGAAAGCGCCAGTCCGGCCAAATAAAGCTGACCGCAGCCCAGGCGATAGCGCAGCCAATTAACGTGTCGACGACGCGCGGTAACGCTACCTCAAAGCCTTCGCCCAGGAGGTTAAAGCAGAGTAATACCAGCAGGGTGATGAACATCGTTGCATGGGCATACTGCACATTACGGAATGCGAAGAAAAGCACGCCGGTAATCACCAGCAGAACTAACTGTCCTTCAAGCGAAGGAACAAACCATAAAATCGGCAGGCCGATAGCAACGCCTACCAACGTGCCGATAATCCTGAGCGCAAGGCGATGGCGGGTCGCGTTATAGTTAGGCTGGCAAACAAACAGGCTGGTGAGCAATATCCAGTACCCGTGGCGCATCCCGGTAATTTGGATGAGAGCATAACCGATGCACAATACCAGCGACATGCGTACCGCATGGCGAAAGAGAGCGGACTCCGGGGTAAAATTACGGCTCAGACGCAGCCAGATGTCGCTAAACCCGTGTAGGCTATCATCAGCCAACTGGTTTTCTGACTCATTGCGCGGCATTGCCTGGGCCTGCTCCGACTCGATCGTCGCCAGTTGCGCATCAATGGCGCGTAGGTTGGTTAATAAGAATCCAAGCGTATTCAGCAGCTCTAAAGAAGCGCCGCTGGCGCGCATACGTTCAAGCGCGGCGTCAATGTGGGTAAAGACGCGTTCAAAGCGCGGATCATGCTGGTACGGCGTACGCAGTAAGATACAGCGCGCCAGCTGCGTACAGGCCTGCGCCTGCATCGACATCAGACGTTGAAAGCGGAACATGACGTCGCTATGGCGAAAATAATCGCGCAGCGTCTGATATTGAATATGCGAAGAACTGGCGCGTTCATGAATATCCTGTGCCACAAAATAGTAATGGAGAGTGCGGCGCGTACCGCGTTGACCACGATCGCCGCGCAGGCGAGTCAATAACGACACTTTCGTTTGGTTCAGCGTCGCCATTAACTGCCCGTTCGCTAACGCTAAATCATAGAGCGGCGCCTGGCTTTCATCTTCAATATCAGGATCAAACAGACGTGATTTCAGTTCCAGATAGTGCGCTAACTGTTCGTAACTGCGTGCCAGATTATCCTGCAACGGGCGGATCGGAAATAGCAGATGCCCGGTTAGCGTCAGTAGGTTATACCATACTGCGCCTGCCAGCAGGAGCAGTGGTTGCTGATACCAGTGATCGTATAAAGAAGCGCCCAGCATCGTATAAATCGCAATGAGTAACGCGCCGAACGCGATGGTGGCATAGCGTTGCCCTAGTCCTCCCAACAGAATAAATCCGCTGGTGGATAACGTTAAGCCCAACGCAAATAGCCACGGCCAGGGAAAGAGCAGCTCAACAGAAGCAGACGCGATAAAAAAGCAAATTAAGGTAATGATTAAATTACGCAAGCGTCCGGCAAGGCGGTCGTCGAGATCGGTTAGCGCCGCGGCAACCATACCGAGCGTGAGCGGGATGGTCAGTTTGACGTCGCCCAGCCACCAGGGCAGGGCGGTGGTGCCGCACAGAGCGATAAAAATGCGGATGTAATACAGCCAGGTACTGTTCCAGGTATAACGGCGAATCAACGGACTTAACATAAAGGCTATTTGTCCCGATCATTCAAAACGGCGGCGCGCGTTAGCTTCTCGCGCGGCGCGAGCGGTTTCTACAGAGACGACGCGGCGACCGACAGGCCAAAGCGCAATCGCGGCAATTTTAAAGTTCGCAATACCGACAGGTATCCCGATGATAGTGACACACTGCGCGATACCGGAGGCAATGTGCATCAGGCATAGCCACCAGCCGAAAAAAAGTAACCAGAAAATATTCAGCAAGGTACCGCCAGTATTCATTAATACGCTTTTTGCCGCCGGATTAAGTTCGTCAACGTGAATGGCTTCATTACCGTAAGGGAACAGGGACAGTTTGGTTATCTCCCAGCAGGAGCGGGTCAACGGCAGGGTAAAAATAAGCACAATACTGACCAGCGTCGCCAGCAGCCAGGCCAGCGTAGTGGCAAAGCCGCCCAGTACAAAGTTTAAAATATTCAGAACGGTACGCATAAACCCTCAGTTCATTCCGGTTTTCTATCACTGCGGGCAATTGTAACGTTTTTTTAGACTGGAGCACGTTTTCTCTGGCGGTTACACTGATAAGCACATCTTTACGTCTGGATTCGCTGAGTCATGGAACTGAAAGCTACTTCTCTTGGAAAACGTCTGGCGCAACACCCGTATGATCGTGCCGTGATCCTCAACGCTGGGGTGAAAGTGTCTGGCGACAGGCATGAATATCTTATTCCATTCAATCAGTTATTGGCGATTCACTGTAAGCGTGGGCTGGTATGGGGCGAGCTGGAGTTTGTCCTGCCGGAGGATAAAGTCGTGCGTTTGCACGGTACCGAGTGGTCGGAAACCCAGCAATTCCATCGCTATCTGGACGCGCACTGGCGTCGCTGGAGCCAGGAGATGAGTGATGTCGCCGCGCAGGCATTACAAGAGCAATGGGCGCGTATTAGTGAGCGAACGGGCGAAAACCAATGGCTTACCCGTGAACGCGTTCGGGGGCTGGAACACGAAATTCGCCAGACGTTTGCCGCCTTGCCGCTGCCGGTCTCACGTCTGGAGGAGTTTGCTCACTGTCGCGAGATATGGCGTAAGTGTCTGGCATGGTTACAGGATAGCGAGGGAAGTCGGCAGCAGCATAATCAGGCGTATGCTGATGCCATGCTGGAAGCGCATGCCGACTTTTTTACGCAGATAGAATCTTCTCCGCTTAATCCTTCCCAGGCCAGGGCGGTGGTTAACGGCGAATCATCGTTACTGGTACTGGCGGGCGCGGGAAGCGGTAAGACCTCGGTGCTGGTGGCGCGCGCGGGTTGGCTGTTGGTGCGCGGACAAGCAGATGCGGGGCAAATTCTTTTACTGGCGTTTGGTCGCAAGGCGGCAGAGGAGATGGATGAGCGTATCCGCGAGCGCTTACATACGGAAGAGATTACTGCCCGTACGTTCCATTCGCTGGCGCTGTATATTATTCAGCAAGGCAGTAAAAAAGCGCCGGTTGTCAGTAAGCTGGAAAGTGACGCCACCGCGCGGCATCAGCTATTTCTGCGCACCTGGCGTCAGCAGTGTAGCGAGAAAAAAGCGCAGGCCAAAGGCTGGCGTCAGTGGCTGGAAGAGGAGATGCAGTGGGTAGTGCCGGAAGGTAATTTCTGGGACGATGAGACATTGCAGCGGCGTCTGGCCCCTCGCCTGGATCGTTGGGTCAGTTTGATGCGTATGCACGGCGGCGCGCAGGCAGAAATGATCGCTGGCGCGCCAGAGGAGTGCCGCGAGCTGTTTGGCAAACGCATTAAGCTGATGGCGCCGCTGCTGAAGGCCTGGAAAAGCGCGTTGAAAGCGGAAAATGCCGTTGATTTCTCCGGGCTGATCCATCAGGCAATGGTGATCCTCGAAAAAGGGCGTTTTATCAGCCCGTGGAAGCATATTCTGGTCGATGAATTTCAGGATATTTCCCCGCAACGGGCGGCGCTGTTAGAGGCGCTGCGCAAGCAGAATAGCCAGACTACGCTGTTTGCCGTTGGCGATGACTGGCAGGCGATTTACCGTTTTAGCGGGGCGCAGCTCTCCTTAACGACGGCGTTTCATCAGACGTTCGGCGAGGGCGAGCATTGCCACCTGGACACCACGTACCGCTTTAACAGTCGGATTGGCGATATTGCCAATCGCTTTGTACAGCAGAATCCGCACCAGCTTAAAAAACCGTTAAATAGTCTGACCTCAGGCGATAAAAAAGCGGTGACGTTATTGGATGAAAGCCAGTTGGACGCGTTACTGGATAAATTATCCGGCTATGCGAAGGAGGATGAACGTATCCTGGTGCTGGCGCGCTATCACCATCTGAAACCCGCGAGTCTACAAAAAGCGGCGACTCGCTGGCCGAAGTTACAGATAGACTTCATGACTATCCATGCCAGCAAAGGCCAACAGGCCGATTACGTGATTCTTGTCGGATTGCAGGAGGGTAACGACGGTTTCCCCGCCCCGGCGCGAGAATCCATTATGGAAAGTGCGCTTCTTCCTCAGGTTGAGGATTTTCCGGACGCTGAAGAGCGGCGTTTGTTATATGTGGCGTTGACGCGCGCGCGTGCGCGGGTCTGGCTGCTTTTCAATAAAGATAATCCCTCGCGCTTTGTGGAGGCGCTTAAACAGCTGGATGTGCCAGTGGCGAGGAAGCCCTAAAGCGCGGGCGGTACAGCATCCCGCCCGCGTAGCGGTTATTTCAGGCGCTCGGCCAGATAACGCGCATAATCCGGAATAAGAATATCTACAGCGTCATTAAAATGCGGGGACTGGATGATAAAGTCCGCCGTTGAGACGTTAGTGGCGACAGGGATATTCCATACAGTGGCCAGACGCAGTAGCGCTTTGACATCGGGGTCGTGCGGTACCGCGTTAAGCGGGTCCCAGAAGAAAATCAACACGTCGATTTTCCCTTCTGAAATGAGCGCGCCAACCTGCTGGTCGCCGCCCATCGGGCCGCTCAGCATCGCATTAACGTCCATACCGGTTGCGCGCTGGATCAGATTCCCCGTCGTGCCGGTTGCATAAAGAACGTGTTTTTCCAGCAACGGCTGATGGCGTTCCACCCAGTTCATTAACATCTGTTTGCAGTGGTCGTGAGCAACCAACGCGATATGTTTGCGCGTCGGCAAGGTGCGAGTCGTCAGTTCCATAATTCGATTCCGTAGTTAACCTGTCTACAGATTACTGGAAGCGCTTGATGCTGCAAGAGAAAGACAAAAAAATTGCGCGCTGGGACAACTCATATCAAGAGGGCGGCTGTTTTTCCGCCCATTGCAGAAAATGATGGCGTGTCTGCGGGTCGGCCAGTCGGAACCAATATTTCAGCCGCTGTTCTGTCAGGGTTTGTGATTGCGGCGGTACGGTATCAAGCTCTGAGACGTCGGAAAGTAACGTGCTGTCGTCTGCCATCATCGTGGCGAACTGAGGAAGCGAGGCGCGTTTCGCCGATTTATTATAACGCTCGGTCTCTATTTCATAATCGACCACTTTAGCCGTAGAAGTAATGGCCAGAATATCGAGTTTTACCGGAATGGGCATGGCGTCGCCGTCCAAAAGTGCCAGACGCGGCGCCGCGTTAAAATGCGAGGCTTCGCGCTCGTTTTCCAGCCGCGGGAGCTGAAAATTGACCTGACTTATCAGCTGGGTATCGAAGCTTATCACCAGCGGCGGAGAAATATAAAGCCGCTCTTCATTACCGGGCAGGCGGATGGTTTTTTCCACCCGGAAAACGAGTTGATGCGGCCCGTTTTCCAGTTCGATGCTCTCTGCGCCGCGTAATAAAGAGCTGGACACCTTTTTGCCGTCCAGCACCAGCAGATCAACCTCATTCGACAAACGGAGCGTTGTAGCAAAAACAGTCACCGGCAAACAGAGAGCAAGGAAGGTGGTTAGCGCGCCGGTTTTCATAAGGTTCTCCTGTCCAAAGGCCGTCTGGCTAATAATGTATCGAAATTTTTCTTAGATCATGTTTACTAACATATAGACATATTTTGGCGTTTTGCTCTCATACATCGGTATGGGATGAATGGTTGCTATGTCAGGTTTGTCGTACACTTTGCAAAACAGCCAGGAGAAAGATGATGAAAGAGACCGATATTGCTGATGTTTTGACGTCCACTCGCACTATCGCGCTGGTAGGTGCGAGCGATAAACCCGATCGTCCAAGTTATCGGGTAATGAAATACCTGCTTGAACAGGGCTACCATGTGATTCCGGTTGCGCCAAAAGTCGCGGGTAAGACATTACTGGGGCAACAGGGGTATGCCACGCTGGCGGACATTCCCGAAAAAGTCGATATGGTGGATGTTTTTCGCAACTCTGAAGCTGCATGGGGCGTCGCACAGGAAGCTATCGCCATCGGCGCAAAAACGCTGTGGCTACAGCTTGGCGTGATCAATGAACAGGCGGCGGTACTGGCGCGGGATGCAGGCATGACCGTGGTGATGGATCGCTGCCCGGCGATTGAGATCCCTCGCCTGGGGCTGGCGAAATAAAAGTTTAAATGGCCGGATATCGCTCTCCGGCCTTTTACATACAATCAGTTACGTAGTCGCGGCGCCTGAAGCTGCTTGCGAATGGTACGCGCCAGTTCATCCATCGATGGCTGTTCTGGATGCTCGTCCCGCATTTCGCTTCGCAACTGGGCCTCGGCCAGATAAGTATGCACTGGCTGACCATCATCATCTTCCATTACCACGTGGTACCACGGAGCGGCGCGAAGTTCGTCGTTAACCGCCAGTTCATCAGGCGACGGTTCATCAAGCGAATATTCCGGGTCGATATCGACGACCACTCCGAGGTAACCTAACAGGGAATGGCGGACCTGTTGGCCGATACCGAATTTGCTGGCTATCATAGTCACCTCCCGGGAAATAGATACCCTTTATATGAGGATACTATTCCACTTTTCAAGTTACATGACGCGACAGGCAAACCCTTTCAGATACAGCCCTTCCGGGTAGGTGGCGATCACCGGGTGATCGGCGGCCTGACGGAACTGCTCTATAAATTGTACATCACGACCGGCATCTATTGCGGCATCGGCAATGATTTTCTGAAATAAATCGCTGGTCATCAGTCCGGAGCAAGAGAATGTCAGCAGTATGCCGCCCGGATTGAGCAGTTGAATCGCTAACATGTTAATGTCTTTATAGCCCCGACAGGCACCCATTAACTGGCTTTTATTTTCAACGAATTTGGGCGGGTCCATGATGATGACGTCGAATTTTTCGCCGTGTTCACGGTAAGCGCGCAGCAACTTAAACACGTCGTCGCGCACGAATTCGGCTTTGCTCAAGTCCAGTTGGTTCAGTTCAACGTTTTGCCTGGCGATATCCAGCGCATCCTGTGAGGTATCCACGCTGACAACCTGGCGACAACCGCCCATTAACGCCGACACGGCAAAACCGCCGGTATAAGAGAAGCAGTTCAGTACCCGCTGATTTTCCACGTAGCGGCGCGTCGCCAGACGACTGTCGCGCTGATCAAGATAATAACCGGTTTTGTGGCCGCCCTGGATATCGACCAGCAATTTCATACCGTGTTCTTCAATTGGCAAAAGCGCAGGCGGCAGTTCGCCAGTGACCGGACCTTGCGTCAGCGCCATCCCTTCTTTTTTCCGCACGGCGACGTCGCTGCGATCGTAAATAGCGCAATCCGGATAGCATGTTTGCAGCGCGCTAATTAATGCGGCGCGTTGATATTCGGCCCCGGCGCTGAGCAGTTGCAGCACCAAAAAATGACCAAAACGATCGATAGTGACGCCAGGCAGGCCATCGGACTCACCGGCGATCAGACGATAGCTATCCAGGCCGTCTTTTTTCGCCAGCCAGTCGCGCCACTGCTGCGCCTGGCGCAGGCGACGGGTGAAAAACGCAATGTCAATGGATTCTGCTTTATCAAATGTCCAGACGCGCGCGCGGATCTGGGATGCTGGCGACCAGGCGCCGCGTGCTAACCACTTTCCCTGATGGTCGACGATATCGATAGTTTCACCGAGGTTGGCTTTGCCTTCCAGGCGGGAGACGGCGCCGGAAAAGACCCATGGGTGGCGGCGGAGTAAAGATTTTTCTCGCCCTTTGCTGAGGACTAAACGGGGATATTGCGGAAATGTAGATTCAGTCATGCGGAGTAACCTCTCACAAACAGTGACGCGAGCCGGATGATAGCTCCAGCCAGGGACCGTGAAAACGAAATGGCGCGTAGGGTAGCACAGATAAGAGGGGCAATCATCAGCGTATAGTGGTGAGCGTTTCTGCACAAAATAGAATCGTAAAGGCACAGTTTCTTCAGGGGGCGCTTTTTATAGTGTTATTTCTTTACATGAAGAAGGAAATACAATGAAAACAGTCTTCTCTTTGACCGCAGCCGCAATGATGGCATTGAGTGGCGGCGTATCTGCCGCGTCGGCGTTTAGCCTCAGTAGCGCGGATATTCCGGCGGATTTTCGTTTAACGCAACAGCATGTCTTTAAAGGATTTGGTTGTAGCGGAGAAAATATTTCGCCGCAGCTGAGCTGGCGCAATCCGCCTGCCGGAACCAAAAGCTACGCTATTACCGTCTTCGATCCTGATGCGCCCACCGGAAGCGGCTGGTGGCACTGGACGATGGTGAATATTCCTGCGCAGATTCACGACCTGCCGACGGGGGCTGATAAAAAAACGTTACCCGCTGGAGTGGTGCAGGGACGTAATGATTTCGGTTATGCTGGCTTTGGCGGCGCCTGTCCGCCGCCGGGCGATGAGCCTCATCGCTATCAGTTTACTGTGTGGGCGCTGAATACGGCAACACTGCCGCTCGACAGTGAGTCGAGTGGCGCGTTGGTAGGGTTTATGCTTAACGCGCATGTGATTGCGAAAGCACAATTCACGGCCACATACGGAAGGTAAAACAGAGGACGGCACGGTGCAGGAGATGCATATTCGACATCAGGATCTTACGACGGCAGAGGTGCGTTCCAGTCATCTGCACCGTTTGCATCGTGTTACGCTTTTTTCCGCCGCGATCTGCCATATTACGCAGGGCAGTAAAGTCATCATTCAGGATGATAGCCGCCTTGTCGCCGGGCCTGGCGAGTTAATTATTATTCCGGCGAACACGCCGCTGGAGATTATTAATCAGCCTGCGCAGAACGGTTTTCGCTCCGACCTGTTGTTACTTTCACCGGAGATTATTGCTCGCTTTAAAACGATGTATGTTCAGGATTATCCACCGGCAAACCTGACATCGCTGTGTACGCCGATGAGCCGTAGCCTGACATTTATGTGGGAGAACGTGTTGGATGCTGTGCGCCAGGGGTTGCCCGTTGGGCTACAGGAACATCAGGCGATGGGGTTACTGTTAGCGCTTTTGCATGATGGCGCGGCAGGACCGCTGCTTATTGAACGGCGTTACACCCTCACGGAGCAGGTGCGGCAACTGATTATGCTCTCACCTGCTAAGCTATGGACAGCCCAGGAGATAGCCCGCCGCCTTGCTATGGGAACATCGACGCTGCGTCGGCGTTTGCAGCGCGAATCGCAGAGTTATCGGCAAATTATTGAAGAGGTACGCATGTCCTGCGCGCTTTCTCAACTGCAATCGACGACGCTGCCGATCGGCGAAATAGCGCTACGGTGCGGCTACCTGTCGGGGTCGCGATTTACGGCCAGATTCCGCCAACATTATGGGTGTCTGCCCAGTCAGGTACGTTAAGTATGTCCTGTATGCGTCTTCACCGTTGATTATGAAAGGAGAACCATCATGTCGAACGTCTGCATTATCGCCTGGGTTTATGGTCGCGTTCAGGGCGTCGGGTTTCGCTATACCACGCAGCATGAGGCGCAGCGGCTGGGGTTAACCGGCTATGCGAAGAATATGGATGACGGAAGCGTAGAAGTGGTGGCCTGTGGCGACGCGGCGCAGGTAGAAAAGCTCATCAAGTGGCTGAAAGAAGGCGGACCGCGCTCTGCTCGTGTGGACAAAATCCTCACTGAACCGCACAGCCCTCGCGAGACGCTAACAGGATTTAGTATTCGGTATTAAATACATTTTACCGGCTTGGGCAGACCGGCGATTTTGGTCGCTTGCTTTGCCGGGCCTTTCGGGAACAGACGATACAGATAGCGGCTGTTGCCTTTTTCTTCGCCGAACTTATTCGCCATCGCTTTTACCAGCATTCGGATGGCGGGAGAGGTATTAAACTCCAGGTAAAATTCGCGCACGAAGCGCACGACTTCCCAGTGTTCCGCAGAGAGCTCAATGCCTTCATTGGCGGCGATAGCGACTGCCAGCGCTTCACTCCACTGCGTCGTCTCTTTCAGATAGCCTTCGCTATCAGTACTGATTTCTTTACCTTCAAAGATCAACATAACGTTTCACTGCGTAATCAACACGGACGGCAGTGTAGCAAAAAATAAAGCCCTGCATAAGCAGGGCTGGAAGAGGGGAATGTCGATTAGTCGCGGCTGGCGAAGCCCAGAATGCTGAGCAGGCTGACAAAGTTGTTGTACAGCGAAACGTACAGACTGACGGTCGCACGAATATAGTTGGTTTCACCGCCGTGAATGATGTTACTGGTTTCATACAGGATAGCGCCCGAGGAAATCAGGATAAACACCGCGCTAATCGCCAGGTGCAATGCAGGCAGTTGCAGGAAAATATTCGCCACCATACCAATCAGCACGACGACGGTCCCGGCCATTAGCATACCGCCCAGGAAAGACATATCCTTACGGGTGGTCAGAACGTAAGCGGAGCAGCAGAAAAATACTAACGCGGTACCACCCAGCGCCAGGCCAATCACATCGCCCATGCCTGCTGACAGATAGGCGTTAAGAATCGGGCCCAGGATATAGCCGAGGAAGCCGGTAAACGCAAAAGCAGACAGGATACCGACCGGCTTATTGGCGGTTTTATAGGTCAGGAACATCAGCCCATACATACCGACCAGCGTCAGAATCAGGCCGGGGGAGGGCAGCATCAGTACCGTACTGGCTGTCGCGGTAATTGCGGAGAAAGCCAGCGTCAGGCTCAACAGAAAATAGGTGTTGCGCAGTACTTTGTGCGTACTCAGTAGCGAGCTACGATCACGCGATGATGTCGAGCTACGATCACGCGATGATGTAATGATACGATCCATTAGTCACTCTCTTATGACAGATGTAATTAATAAAGGAGAATAATAAAAACAGTCACTGTCACCCAGTGGTTTTACCCATCTTTACGCATTCGTTTACGTTTAGTTTCCTTAAGAGATTTCAGGTGATTACCGTCGTTAAAACGGTCTGCTCATGCCTGGCGCTACGCCATAAAACAGGCGGCAGCGCTAACCACGCGTTACCGATAAAAAATCGCTAATCACAGCGGTGAAACAGTGGAGGCGATCAACACGTATTCAGCCAGCTTTGTGTTGAAGAAATGGTCAATGTGCCGCTATTTCAGGCAATTAACGAAATTTTGCCTGTTTTTCACGCAAACGAACACATTCGGTCTTTACATGACGCACCGGGATGTTTATAGTGCGCCTCATTCCGGAAGTGTGGCCGAGCGGTTGAAGGCACCGGTCTTGAAAACCGGCGACCCGAAAGGGTTCCAGAGTTCGAATCTCTGCGCTTCCGCCAGATTAAACAAGGGGTTACCGAAAGGTAACCCCTTTGTTTTTTGGGCGCTTAGAATATAGTTAGAAAATACTGCCAGAACATTTCCCGAAAAAACGGACTACGTGGGTTTTTAGTTTCTTTTCGTTTCCTGATGTGTCTATTTATTGAAGATGTAGACCATTCTGGGAGGTGAAGGATGCCCCATCTCTTTCAGAATAATGTTGGTATATTCGACAACAGGGCCTCTTGGATGATTTTCTTCTTTATCCTGAAGATGGGTCAGTGCATGTACAACTTCATGAATAAATGAACGTTTTGTGTCAAAAAGTTGTAGTCCTTCGTTACTTTCATAATGTTCGGTATATGAATCATCAGAATTGTCCAGATTGAGACAAATAACTTTCCTGCCTTCTGAAAGTTTGAAGTGTTCCTGAGCCACGGTAGTTTCAAAGGCTTCGCCTGCCCCCAGTAGCCAGCGCTGCTCCACATCATGTAGTTCTTTTTCATATGCGTAATTCATCAGTCTGCGGAATGTTTCGCTTTGGGTGTACGCATTTTGAAGTACGGAGGATAGTTCATCGTAGCATTCGTCATAAATGTCGTCATCAATTTCTGTATCAGGGTCTATTCCACCCGCGCCTGAGATAAGGTACTCCACCACACAATCTGGCTCCAGACGGAATTCACTGTTTATGGCAAGGCTGTCATGAGCAAGGCGTAGCCGTGAGGGGTTTGGTGCATGTTCGGGAATATCGGGGAAAACAGGTGTATCTGCGGTATTTAATCCATATGTGGATACTCCGCTTTGAGGTATTAATCTGTAGGTGACCGGAAGCATAACTTCTTATTCCCTGACTACAATTATGAATTATTTAAATTAAACAATAATAGTGTTTTTAGTTAATGTGCCACATACAGGTAACGCTATGATTCAGACAAAGCCAACAAGTAATACGCTGAAAATGTTATTTATAATGAAACTTAGGGGCGGGGTTTATTTAATAAAACAAGGGGGGCTTCTGCTTGAATACTTCTTGTTTATAAAATCCCTTTATCTCGACTAAAATATCGGATGGGGGAAAAGAGTCTTATCATTGTAATCCGGGAGTGGAGTAGGGGTATGTTGACTACCTGTCAGATCGGCTCCTGTTAATGATTTCGCTAAAGTTAGAGCTATCTTATCTAATTTCGCACCATTTAGTTTGGTGTCAGTTAAGTCTGAGCCGAATAGAATTGCAGCGGTTAAGTTTACACCGGACATGTTAGCGCAAGTCAGGTCTGCGTGAGTCAGGTTTGCTTTAGTCATGTTTGAACCCATTAGATTTACAGCGTGTAGATTTGCACAACACAAATTTGCACCGACTAAATTTACATTAGAAAGAGTTGTTTCACGGAAATCTGCATTAGAAGCATCTATTTTTGACAAATCTTCCCCCTGGAAATCTTTATGAGCCAGGTTTACTCCGCGCAGGTTCAGAAAACCATCCTCGGTTATAAGTGAATCAGGCTGTTGTATATTATGTTTACTCATCAGCTTTAACATTCGACATACATTCCAAAATCTCTCACTATCAACGTTATCCGTTACAGTTTTTCCATTTTTGTTCACTTCAATAATGACCATGGGATCCGTATTTTCGGATGCTGCTCCACATGACAGACATATAGTACACCCGTTGACATCCTCCAGAAATATTTTATTACCATCGAAGAAAGCATCTTTATTTACATATAATAATGATGTAGTCAGTTTTCCAATTACCTCCCGAAAGCATCTTTCATTGCTTCTTCTTACTCCACCACAGGTAAAAAAATTGACAAACCATTCCAGTATACCGCGTGGTGAAGTTGCACTTTTCATTGCTTCTTTCGTACCGGTACCGGCCGCATGCAAATATCTTAATATATTTTCTGGGGACGCGTTAGTTATTGGCATTTTGATTCCTTCTTATGGAAGTGAGTCGATTCCTTATAGGTGTGAGTCAAGTCACATTTATACAAGAAATAATAAAAAAAGATATAAGGTGATTTTTGTATTTAGAGCTTTGGTTGGGTATGAGTAGGTGTCTGGCATCTGACAAGAGGCGATGATTTCTGCCATAACGGTGAAGCAGGAGTACTGTCGGGGTCGTTACAATCACCAGCTTAGATATAGAACGCACTGGCTGTGCCTGTAAGTCAGTAATATGATGTTGTAAAAAATCAGGCTGACGTTAATAAAACACGCCAGCCTGAAGTCATATTCAGTTCATCAGGAACTGATGAAACATAATGACCAGATATACCCTCAGTTCTGATATGGTTGTTATAGATTTCTGTAAAAAATTAACAACCACATACTTCACACCAATCCGGTGGTAAATCTATATCTGATGGCCAGTGGTCACACCAGCCTGGGCGAATCAATGCTTCGGGGCCTGACGGCCAGCCACCGGAGGCGTGTTTTGTATTATCTGGTGGGGGTTTTGAATCACTGGCAGCCATCGCCGATGCCGAAAAGGCTGTAGCCGACAACACCAGAAGCAATGGTAAAAATATACGATGTCTCATAATATCACCCGTGAATAATAAGATTATCCTTGCTATTGGCTTCCTTCATTTCCAGCATAACTCACGCTTCATCATCATTGAATAAACAATTAAGTTTGTTGAGCGAAAATTTACTTAAAGAAAAAATAATAAGCACTAATATTTTTTGCAGTATTTAAACTTATACCAGAATAAATGTGTGTAGATGGCGTAAAAACCTGATGAGCAGAAATACATACACACTAAAAATGCTCCCGCAAACAGAGAAAATGAGAGAGAGGGACGTTTGCCCCTTACATTTCCACCAAAGATTCTGGTCTTGTCTCTTGTAAAGGGCATACGTATCGCGTTTTATCTCATTAAGAAAGCATGTGACGTATTAATTATGCATAACGCTCTTTCAATTGCTTCACGTTTGAAATGAATAATTCAAAACCAGTGAGCGCCTCTTCTTCGGTACTGGTTTGCGGCAAGCGATAAAGCGCCACTAAAGCAGTATTGTCTGCGTCAGCGCCGATAGTGACGGCGCTGGCGTAGTTAAGACGTAAAAAATGCTGCAAAGTCAGAGTGTCGTCAGGCAATGGCATAAAGGGACAGCACATCTCCAGTGTATGATCGGATTCATTAAAATAAACCTGTATCCCATCATCAATGATAAGCAGTGGCTCATCTTCTGGCGCATCCAGGCCTAACGCGGCATATAAACGATTTAATAGACTTTCCATATAGTTACCTCAAGACTCAAGATGTGATTAATGAAGAAATGCCTTTTACTGACTGCCAAATATTTTCATCCCCAACTCGTTTTTGATAGGAAAGATTGAGCACCTCTGGCGATAAATTTTTCATTACTTTGTTTCCCGCCCCGCCCGTATTTTGTTTCTGAATCTCCAGGTTGCCGCTATTCAGTAATACTTTTTGGAAAATTTTCTGTCCACCGCTATCCGGAAGACTGCCAGGCGCACTTAACATATGGGTCTGATGTAAGGAAATGATCTCTCGCTTGATTTCTGAATCCATCATCCCTGTACGATCTTTGCCGCTTTTACAATTCCAGGCGGGTACCGCGTCAATTTCATGGGCTAACATGGCAAGGCGTTGTGCGAGTTTATAGGGTTCGCCGCCATCTTTATGATGTTGGTTATTTTTCCAGATATCCTTAATCTGGCGCGCTAATGTATTGACGATCTCATAATTATCCGGATATTTCGCCAGCCATTCGCCAACCCAGCCACCCGGTCTGGCTTCAGGGCGTAAATCATTGCCTAATAACTGATGTAGCGCCTCGGCATTATATCTATCCGATGCCTTAAGGCCAAAGCCGAGCTTGAGCGCCAGCTCATTAACCCCCATATTAAATGCGGCAACGTCCGGTTTTATTTTTACCGTCTGTAGATCGCCATCTTTATTGCGGATTTTTAAATGAATCATTTTTCCTGGCTGGGTCAACGATTGCCATGCACGCATTTGATCCTCGACCATCGTCCCCTCTTTGCCGAAAATATTCGTCGCGGTGAGCAACCCGACGGATACTAGTTTCAGGCTTACCGCTTCGCCCGCTAAGGCTCTGTTAAGCAACTCAGGTTTACTAAAAAGTGCCGCAGCTAATACTTCTTTGGCTTTGTTTTCAGCGCCGGCCTGACGCAGAAGCGGATCTTTTTCATGATAGGGGGAAAGCACGCCATGACGTATCCCACAAAAAAGTGTTTTATCTTTACCGTCCTCATGCACACTCACCGTGGACATCCACAAATTATTGGCGTGATGAATATTTTTGGTATCCCAACTGCATACGCCCTTTCCCTGATAAGCACTGGGAAAGATATCTTTTGCGCCGATTTTCATCTCTGCGGCAGGGAGCTGCGTGTTGGTATAGTGATGCCCGTTATGCGTGAGTGTATTTTTTATGGTTTGCCAGGGCTGGTTATTAAGCTGCTTGACCTGAGCATCTCTAAACGCTACTGCCGCAAAGCGATGAGCTTCTTTTGCAGGTAAGCCATCCTGCTGTTGAGTGCGTGCTGCAATAAGTTCGATAAGATTTTTCTTCAATGCTTTTGCCGCGGCTTCTTCTTGTTTTGTTGCTGGCCGGTCCGCTTTAACTTTGGCTAACTCCATTTGGTTTGCCATTGACGTTAGTACCGGGTCTTGTTTACCCAGAACGGTTGCCGCGACGGTAAGAAGATCGCGCTGTAAGTTATAGAGGTTATGCAGCGAGTGGTTAGACGCCTTCTGATGCTGTAGATAATTCCCCCATGTCGCGCCGGGTTCTCGCAGGACAATAATTTCCGGGCGAGCGTCGGGCGCTTTAGCCGGCGCTTTGCCCTGGCCTGAGAGAATCTGCATTCCGTTGTATAAGGTTTTTTGTAGGCTTTTAAAAGCCTCCTGGGTTTTTAGTGAAGCTGAGTGATAGAAGCTCTGTATTTGCATAGCGTTTTTAATATTCCTGAATAGGGGAGTGGGAACATTCAACAGGGTTAACAACCCTTTAAAAGGATGTGACTTTTATGCGCCAGGAACTTTAAAAAAATGACCTTTTTAATGAGGAAACGCTTCTGATCAGGCGGGGAGGCATCCTGACGTCCATACGTAGTGGCGATCATGGGGGGAGATCGGTACATTAAATGTTCATAAAATCTACAAACTTCACAATTTAGGGCACAACTTTTATTGAAAACCCACCTTCTTGACTCAGATCAAATTCACCGATTTACGCCTGCGTAAAGTAACGGCGTTACATCAAATGTTATACAGGTGTGTGTATGCCAGCAAAGCCCCGGACAAGTAAGACCGTGACGAAGAATATTCGTTTTTCCTATTCCATGCTTGAACAGATAGAATTCGCGTTGAAATCTGAAAAGACGCGGAATTTTTCAGCATGGGTAAAAGAGGCCTGTCGGGAAAAGTTATGTAACACGGGACATAAGCTGTAGTTATCGTCTTATGTGAGAGGAGGCGGCCATTTTGAAAAGAACAACGTGCTTATATACCTCCTGGGTCTTTGCCGCTTTTATCTCTTTGCTGATATTTGCCTGGAGTGTCATAAACTATCCTCTCTATGAATCCATAATAATTATTGTCTTTTATATCTGGCTAATTCTGGTACCGCTTTATCTTATTGTGTATGAGTGGCTAATAGATTGTCATTAAATTTATGGTTGCGTACTTGAAAAGTGATATTTCATATCTGTACGGTAAGTCATTGTCGTAATAATATTATTGGTCAGGCGACGGGCGAGCGTCTGCGCATTTTGCATCGTTTTATCTTCAAAATTTTGCAGTAAGCGTTGCGCTTCTTTCGGATGCGACGCATATAATCTCAGATAGCTCTGCTCCATCTTATACTGCTGCTTAGCTGTTTGCTGTTCAAATGTTTTCCAGGCGTGTTGCACATCTGGCGCAAACGCATTGTAGTCCTGCATAACCAGCGTTTGCAGCGTGCGGAATGTCCAGTAGGTAGAGTCGTTGCTCGCCCGATCGGTTCCTTTATCATCTCCGGGTTGATAATGACGCATCCCCTGATAATAGGGGAGATAGACGCTAAGAGATGGCATTCCATAGGCGATGTATTCTACGTTGCCGATAGCCTGCGGTAATTTCGGTCTGACCTGTAAAATATGTGACTCCTGGGTACGAAAAACGGATATAGGTCGCCATGGTTCTTGTGGATTATGACTGGCATAAGGGTCGTGCGACGTACCCTGATAGTGATTGCGTAACGCGTTTTTTACTGCCGCCACGCTGATCTTCGTTATTGGCGTTAAAAAAACAGGAAATGTTTCCCCTTCGCTAACGACCGTATCCAGATGCGGATTAAACTGATGTTGTAGCGTCCAGACGCGCGGATAATTATAGGTGGTATCGTTTTTGTTATCCTGCGAATAGGCTTGATGGAAGTCGAATTCGCCGCGGGCCGGATCATATAATCCTTGCTTTTTCGCAAAGCTTACTAATGTTGGTGACGCCATATAATTCGCGTTATCATTCGGATCGTAATGGCGTAAACGCCCCTGATTGGCGGAAACGAAATAGCTATCTGCCGGAAGTCGTACTGCCAGCCATTGATGACCGCTTCCCGTCTCCAGATACCATATCTCTTTGCTATCAATAAACGCGACGCCGAAACCTTCGCCCGCGCCTTTTTGTTCAATAATATCTCCCAGTAATTTGGCGCCCTGACGCGCCGATTGCGCCACTGGCAGGATCACGGACTCAATGGCGTCTTCCGTGATTCCCGTTTTTGTCACGTAAGGATCGGCAGCCAGCGCCGCTCTGCCATTATAAATGGTTTCCGTTGCGCTCATTCCGACGCCCGCCGAATTGAAACCGGCTTCACCCATGGCGTTATCGTTAGTATCAAAGTCATGAATTGCCGTATAGCGCATCGCTGTCTCCGGAAGCGGCCAGCTAAAATTGTTGCGATGCGCTTTATACTCGCCTTGTTGATGAAACGCGACGGGGTGAATAACCTTATGCTTGGCGTTATTTGCCGAGCCATCTTCGTTGCGTGCGATAATGAAGGAGCCGTCAGCCGAAGCCTGATTGCCTACCAAAAGGGTAGTACAGGCGATGACTTTACCCATACCCAGCAGCGTAACGGCGAATGCAAGATACTTTTTCATAAAGGTTCCCACTGAATAACGCGTTATGGGATGAATTGACCCTGGATTGGAAACCGAGAAAGTGATCGAGCCAGCAATATTCTTTGCCGGCATCCTTTATTTTCTCTTTATTGAGGTTGTATTGATAACCACAGCCCTGTGGCAGGGAAGGGGAACAGAACCTGTACTGACCTTAGCTATCACCGCTATCAGGCAGACGAACCGAAAAGATATTATGTTCATCGGCATAGCGGTAAGATGCCGAGCCACCGTGCAATAGGGCAATCGCGTTAACCAACGATAGCCCCAGGCCGAAACCGGCAGTGTGGCGGGCATTATCTCCTCGCCAAAAACGCCGGAAAAGCTTATCCGCATCGGCGGGGTGGCTGCCCGGATTAGCGACCCGAATTTCTGCAACGTTATCATCATAAGCGCTTTCAATACGTATCACGGCGTTTTCATCAGAATAACGGATGGCATTCGTCAGCAGGTTTGAGAGCACTCGTTGTAATAATATTTCGTCAGCCCATACCGTTCCCTGACATTGATTTATAAAACAGATGCGCTTCTCCTCGGCAAGGGGGCTAAAATAATCCAGCATATTTTCGACCAGCGCATTTAGCGAAACAGGCTGTTTTTTTACCGCTATATTCTGGTGCTCCGCGCGTGCCAGAAAGAGAATATTTTCTGTCAGTCGCGACAGTCCCTCCAGCTCTTCAATATTATCGACAAGGGCTTGTTGATACTCTTCGGCGCTGCGTTCCTGACTCAGCATCACCTGATTCTTCCCCAGTAAAATATTAACCGGCGTGCGCAGCTCATGCGCCAGATCGTCGGCAAATTGGTTCAGGCGTTCAAAATCGTCGGAAAGCTTCTGGCGCATGGTATTTAGCGCTTGTCCAAGCGGCCTGAGCTCAACGGGTAACGCCTGTTCCGCCAACGGCTGGCGAAGTGTGCCGCTATCTGTCGCCGCGGTGAGTCGGCTGAGCGACGTAATGGCCCGCAGCCCGTTTCTGATGACTAATGGACTGAGCGCCGAACAGACGAGGATCGCGATAAGGCTCATCAGCAAACTGTTGCGGCGATATTGCGCCAGCATTTGCCGCCTTTCCGTCGCCAGCCTGGCGATAGTAAGGGTCAGCGGGTCATCGCCGCTTCTGGCGTTTACTCGTACCGCGGTCAGCTCCGTGCCTTGTACCGCCTGGCGAAATAAGGTTTCGCGGGTGATGTTTTTAGCCAGCGGAATCTCGTTAAAGCGTTGGTCGGGGATGCCGCTATGATTAATCGCAACATTGTGGCCTGTTGCTGAATGGATCAATAAGATATCCTGCTTCGTATCCACCATCCGATTGAAATAGAGCGGCAGATTTTCCGGCCTGGCGCCATCCAGTAACAGTTGCTGCATTTGCGCCGCCCGATTTATTAGCGTCATATCATCCCGATACGTTAATTCTTTGCTCAGCGCGTTATAGAGCGTCCAGCTAATGCCGGTACAGGCGAGGATAAGTATGGCGATAAAAGAAATTGTCAGGCGCAGCGTCATTGATAACTTAACCATTCTGCGACGTTTCCGCCTGTAATCGATAACCCATCCCCCGGACGGTCATAATGAGCTTCTTTTCAAATGGATCGTCTACTTTGGCGCGCAGCCGACGAATCGCGACATCAACGGTGTTGGTTTCACTATCAAAGTTAATTCCCCAAACTTCGCTGGCGATCGCGGTTCGGGGCACGATTTCTCCTGCCCGGGACGCCAGTAACCAGAGGAGCAGGAATTCTTTGCGGGTCAGGGAAATCGGTTTGCCATTTCGTGACACCGATTGCTTTGTGGCATCCATGTCCAGACCATTGATCGTCAGTCGGGTAAAGACCGGGACATGCTGTCTGAGTTGAGCTCTCACCCGGGCCAGCAGTTCGGCGAAGGAAAAAGGCTTAACAAGGTAATCATTAGCGCCCGCCTCAAGACCTTTGACGCGATCCTCAACCGAGTCGCGCGCCGTCAGGCAAATAACAGGGGGCTGATATGCAGTGCGCAACGCGCGTAAAACCTGCCATCCATCAAGCCCCGGCAGCATAATATCAAGAATAATCAATGAATAATGTTCCTGAAGGGCCAGGTGCAATCCGTCTCGTCCATCACAGGCATAATCAACCACATAGCCTGCTTCCGTGAGTCCCTGACGTACCCACTCAATGGTTTTCTGGTTATCTTCAATCAATAAAATCTTCATCGACGCAGTATGCCATAGGCTTGTTAGCGAATCCGTAAATCTCCAACAAGATGACATAATTGTCATGTCCGTGTAAGGTTAATCCTGGACGCGCCAGATATATTTTCCTGCATCAATACCGTAAAGGAGTGAAGCATGAAACGATATATACTGGCTACCGTGATAGCATCTCTTGTTGCAGCCCCGGCAATGGCGCTGGCCGCTGGCAACAATATTCTCAGCGTACATATTCTCGATCAGCAAACAGGCAAACCGGCGCCCGGCGTGGAGGTGGTACTGGAGCAGAAAAAGGATAACGGATGGACGCAATTAAACACCGGGCATACCGACCAGGATGGACGTATTAAAGCACTGTGGCCCGAAAAAGCTGCCGCGCCGGGGGATTATCGCGTTATTTTTAAAACCGGCCAGTATTTTGAAAGTAAAAAACTGGACACGTTTTTCCCGGAGATTCCCGTCGAGTTTCATATCAGCAAAACGAATGAGCACTATCATGTGCCGCTGTTATTAAGTCAGTATGGTTATTCAACCTATCGCGGGAGCTAATTTAGAGCCTATCCCATTAGGGCTATTTTACTTGCCATTTTGGACCTGGGCAGTGCTCGCCAAAACGCGTTAGCGTTTTGAACGCCGCTAGCGGCGGCCCGAAGGGCGAGCGTAGCGAGTCAAACCTCACGTACTACGTGTACGCTCCGGTTTTTGCGCGCTGTCCGTGTCCAAACTGGCTGCGCCAATAACGCCTGGTGGGATAGGCTCTTAGATTGTATTAATCGCCGCGATTTATGGCGAGCAAACATCGCGGCGGGAATAAAAATCTTCAGCGTATCGACTCTTCTCCCACAAGCGGTGGTTATCCCGCTTGTGGGCATGAGTGACGGTTAAACAGGCGCTTCCATCTCAAGTCTGACCGGATGAAAACGGCGTTTGAAATAAATCAGGCCATGCCCATCCTGGCTAAGGATAATATTTTTGATCGCCACCAGATACACCAGATGCGTGCCAATGGTTTGTACCTCGCTGATCTCGCCTTCAAGACCGGCCAGCGCGCCGTTAAGTACCGGCTGGCCCAGCGGCCCGTTTTGCCAACATGGCTGGTGAAAACGCTCCTCCATCGCCATCCCCGTCATACCGGCAAAGTGGCGCGCCATCAGCTCCTGCTCATGGTTAAGTACATTAATGCACAGCCTGCCGTTACCCTGAAAAACGGGGTTCATGGCGCTATTGGCATTAATACATACCATTACGGAGGGCGGCGTATCGGTGACGGAACAGACCGCTGTTGCGGTGATACCGCAGCGTCCGGCGTGACCCGCCGTGGTTACGATGTTGACCGCTGCCGCCAGACTTGCCATCGCATCGCGAAAACGCAGACGTTGTTCATCTACTTGCATGAGAACCTCCTGCCGCGTTATTTCAGCAGCTTATCCAGTTGATTGATGTCGTCGTTATTGTGCAAATGCGAAACCGTCCAGCCATTCTGATCGTATTCGGAGAGGCAGCGATCGACCATTGCCATCATCTTATCCATATTGCCGGAGCTCTGGGCCTGACGCAGGCACTGCAAACGAATTTCATCCTGGCTGCCCGAGTAGTTAATCTCGTACAGCTCATGGCGACCGCCAAACTCGCTGCCGATGGCATCCCACATCAATTTAAGAATTTTGATACGTTCAACATGATCCATTCCGTTAGAGCCGCGTACGTATTTCGCCAGGTACTGGTCGATTTGCGGATTATTCAGATCGCGGGCGCTGGAAGGCAGGTAAATCAGGCCGCTGGTAACGTTACGTTCAATAATATTTTTAATTTTCGCGTAGGCCATTGGGGCCATCACACGATAGGTTTGCAGCGCGGCGTGGTCCGGTAGCCAGGCGCCGTTTACCCACGGGGTTGCTTCAGAACACATAGAATCGCTCAATGCCCAGAACATATTGCGCCAGGCCACGACTTCGCCGAGATCGGCCTGCACGCCCCGGAACTCTACGGTACCTGTACATTCGAGCGATTTTTTCAGCAGCGCGGTAATGAAATCAAGTTTAACCGCCAGACGAACACAGGCTTGCAGTGGATACATACGGGCAAAGCCGCCTTCCATCGTCCAGCGACGACAACGATCGAAATCACGGTAAATTAATACGTTTTCCCACGGGATCAGCACCTTGTCCATCACCAGAATGGCATCGTTTTCATCAAAGCGGCTGGAGAGTGGATAATCAAACGGCGAGCCCGTCGCGCCCGCGACCATTTCATACGAGGCGCGCGAAATAAGTTTTACGCCTTCGGCATCCATTGGCGCGACAAACATCAGAGCAAAATCCGGGTTTTCGCCCATCACCTGGGCTGAGCCGAAACCAATCATGTTGTAGTGAGTCAGGGCGGAGTTAGTGGCGACGACTTTCGCCCCGCTGACAATAATCCCGGCGTCCGTCTCTTTCTCCAGCTTGATATAGACGTCTTTCACTTCGTCGGCAGGTTTGTGGCGGTCAATGGGCGGGTTGACGATAGCATGGTTAAAGTACAGGCCGGTCTCCTGAATGCGGGTGTACCAGTTGCGGGCGTTCTGCTCAAACTGGCCGTAGAAGGCTGGGTTAGCGCCCAGAGCGCAGCCAAAGGCGGCTTTGTAATCCGGTGTGCGTCCCATCCAGCCGTAACTCAGGCGTGACCACTCGGCGATAGCATCACGCTGTTGGCGCAGATCGTCTGCGCTTTTCGCCACGCGGAAAAATTTATGCGTATAACCGCCGCTGCCGGTATCGGTATTCCAGCATAGGGTATCTTGCATCGACGGTTTATGTAATGCGTCATACAGTTGTGCGACAGAGGCTGCGGCATTGCGGAATGCCGGATGTGTCGTAACATCTTTAACGCGTTCGCCGTAAATATAAATTTCCCGCCCGTCCTGCAGGCTTTTTAAATACTCTTCGCCCGTTAACGGACGCTTGTTATCAGTACGAAAATCTTCAGGTTTCATTGCGGCCTCTTCCTCGTTAATCGGAATGTTTTGTTAATAATATGTTTCTTATTTGTTGTTTAATTGAATAGGCAGAAGCGTAAACTGTGAAGAGACTTTCAGGACAACGGCGGGTACTTTTCAGATGAACGTCGAAGAAGAAGAGTAAAATGCGATCGCCGTCAACGTTGTAAGCGGGAGGGGATTCCCGTGTCGGCGGCGTGGGAAGGTAAGAATACTATGCTTCCGCTTCGCTATCAGGATGCTGGCGTCCCAGAGCAATAAGATCGTCCAGCAGCAGCATCAATTGCTGTGTTTTTTCGGGCGTGAAATCGGCCTCAATTTTTCGATAAGCCTCTTCTACCTCGCTCCGGGCACGGGCGTACAACGTTTGTCCCTGCTCCGTCAACATGACATATAACTTACGCTGATCGTTAACCGGCTTGAGTCGCAACACCAGTCCGTCTCGCTCCATGCGCGTCAATATTCCGGTCAGACTTGGACGCAAAATGCAGGTACGAAAGGCCAGCTCGTGAAAATCCATAGAGGGGCTATCGGCCAGGATTCGCACAATGCGCCATTGCTGGTCGGTCAGATTGTGGCTTTTAACGATGGGGCGGAAATAGGTCATTGCCGCTTCGCGCGCCTGAAGCAAGGCGATGGTTAATGAATCATGCATAAGCGTTTCTCTTTTGCAGAATTATTAATACCTGAATAATCGTGTTTACCGATGTGAGCTATGACATCTGTTTTATGTCCAAAGTTTAACAGAAACAAAGGCTTTTATTTAACTATTTGATATATATGCATTTAATTATTATTTTGTGAAAATATTGTTAATCACATCACAAATACTTTACTTCAGCTTGCTAAATGTACAGCGAAAGCATAAATCTAATCATTAATATATTAATGAAATCACAGCCCGTTAAATCGGCCTGAGGAGTTTATGTATGAAGGGTACTGTTTTCGCCGTTGCGTTAAACCATCGCAGCCAGCTTGATGCCTGGCAAGAGGCTTTCTCTCAGCCTCCCTATAATGCGCCGCCTAAAACCGCAGTGTGGTTCATCAAGCCGCGTAATACGGTGATTCGTTACGGCGAACCCATTCCTTATCCGCAGGGAGAAAAGGTACTGAGCGGCGCGACAGTGGCGCTCATCGTGGGGAAAACCGCCAGCCGGATACGCCCTGAAGCGGCGGCGGACTATATCGCCGGGTATGCGCTGGCTAACGAGGTCAGCCTGCCGGAAGAGAGCTTTTATCGCCCGGCGATTAAAGCGAAATGTCGTGATGGCTTTTGCCCGCTGGGTGAAATGGCGCCGCTGAGTGATGTGGATAACCTCACCATTATCACGGAAATCAACGGACGAGAAGCGGACCACTGGAATACTGCTGATTTACAGCGTAGCGCCGCACAACTGCTTAGCGCGTTAAGTGAGTTCGCTACGCTTAACCCTGGCGATGCGATCTTACTCGGTACGCCGCAGAATCGCGTTGCGCTGCGTCCCGGCGATCGGGTGCGTATTCTGGCGAAAGGTTTACCCGCTCTGGAAAATCCGGTTGTCGCAGAAGATGAATTCGCCCGCCACCAGACGTTTACGTGGCCGCTGTCAGCGACGGGTACGTTATTTGCGTTGGGGTTGAACTACGCCGATCACGCCAGCGAGCTGGCATTTACGCCGCCGAAAGAGCCGCTGGTATTTATCAAAGCGCCAAACACCTTTACCGAACATCACCAAACTTCGGTGCGCCCGAACAACGTCGAATATATGCACTACGAAGCCGAACTGGTCGTGGTGATTGGCAAAACGGCGCGTAAGGTGAGCGAAGCCGAAGCTATGGAGTATGTGGCCGGTTACACCGTCTGTAACGACTACGCGATCCGCGACTATCTGGAAAACTACTACCGTCCGAATCTGCGGGTAAAAAGCCGCGACGGCCTGACGCCGATAGGCCCGTGGATTGTGGATAAAGAGGCGGTTTCTGATCCGCACAACTTGACGTTACGCACCTTTGTCAACGGTGAGCTGCGGCAAGAAGGGACGACCGCCGATCTGATCTTCAGCATCCCGTTCCTGATTTCTTATCTGAGCGAATTTATGACGTTGCAACCGGGCGACATGATTGCCACCGGTACGCCGAAAGGGCTGTCCGATGTGGTGCCGGGGGATGAAGTTGTCGTGGAAGTAGAAGGCGTGGGCCGCCTGGTTAACCGAATCGTCAGTGAGGAGAGCGCAAAATGAAGAAAATAAATCATTGGATTAACGGCAAAAATGTTGCAGGTAACGACTACTTCCAGACCACTAACCCGGCGACCGGTGACGTGCTGGCGGAAGTGGCCTCCGGCGGTGAAGCAGAGGTGAACCAGGCTGTCGCGGCGGCAAAAGAGGCGTTCCCGAAATGGGCCAACCTGCCGATGAAAGAGCGCGCGCGCCTGATGCGTCGTCTGGGTGACCTGATTGACCAGAACGTACCGGAAATCGCGGCGATGGAAACCGCCGACACCGGTCTGCCTATTCACCAGACTAAAAACGTGCTGATCCCGCGCGCCTCGCATAACTTCGAATTCTTCGCCGAAGTGTGCCAGCAGATGAACGGCAAGACCTATCCGGTTGACGATAAAATGCTCAATTATACGCTGGTGCAGCCCGTCGGCGTCTGCGCGCTGGTGTCGCCGTGGAACGTGCCGTTTATGACCGCGACCTGGAAAGTCGCGCCGTGCCTGGCGCTGGGTAACACCGCGGTGCTCAAAATGTCCGAGCTGTCGCCGTTGACTGCCGACAGGCTGGGCGAGCTGGCGCTGGAGGCAGGAATTCCGGCAGGCGTGCTGAACGTGGTGCAGGGCTACGGCGCGACGGCGGGCGATGCGCTGGTACGCCACCATGACGTGCGTGCGGTGTCGTTTACCGGCGGTACCGCCACCGGTCGCAATATCATGAAAAATGCCGGCCTGAAAAAATACTCGATGGAGCTGGGCGGCAAATCGCCGGTGCTGATTTTTGAAGATGCCGACATTGAGCGCGCGCTGGACGCCGCGCTGTTCACCATCTTCTCGATCAACGGCGAACGCTGCACCGCCGGGTCGCGCATCTTTATCCAGCAGAGCATTTACCCTGAGTTCGTGAAGCGCTTTGCCGAACGCGCGAATCGCCTGCGTGTCGGCGATCCGACCGACCCGAACACTCAGGTCGGCGCGCTGATTAGCCAACAGCACTGGGAAAAAGTCTCCGGTTATATCCGCCTCGGCATTGAAGAGGGCGCAACGCTGCTGGCGGGCGGTGCGGAAAAACCCACTGACCTGCCTGCGCATCTGAAAGGCGGTAACTTCCTGCGCCCAACCGTGCTGGCCGATGTCGACAACCGTATGCGCGTCGCGCAGGAAGAGATCTTTGGGCCGGTCGCCTGCCTGCTGCCATTCAAAGACGAGGCGGAAGGGTTACGTTTGGCGAACGACGTGGAATACGGTCTGGCCTCTTATATCTGGACCCAGGACGTGAGCAAAGTGTTGCGCCTGGCGCGTGGGATTGAAGCCGGCATGGTCTTCGTCAACACCCAGAACGTCCGCGACCTGCGCCAGCCGTTCGGCGGCGTGAAAGCCTCCGGTACCGGGCGCGAAGGCGGCGAATATAGCTTCGAAGTGTTTGCGGAAATGAAAAACGTCTGCATCTCAATGGGCGACCATCCTATCCCAAAATGGGGAGTTTGATATGGGCAAGTTAGCGTTAGCAGCAAAAATTACCCACGTGCCGTCGATGTATCTTTCTGAACTGCCGGGAAAAAATCACGGTTGTCGTCAGGCAGCCATTGATGGGCATATTGAAATAGGCAAGCGTTGCCGCGAAATGGGCGTTGACACCATTATCGTATTCGACACCCACTGGCTGGTGAATAGCGCTTACCACATTAATTGTGCCGACCATTTCCAGGGCGTCTATACCAGCAACGAATTGCCGCACTTTATTCGCGACATGACCTATGACTATGACGGTAATCCGGAGCTCGGCCACCTGATCGCCGACGAGGCAGTCAAACTGGGCGTGCGCGCTAAAGCGCATAACATCCCGAGCCTGAAGCTGGAGTATGGCACGCTGGTGCCGATGCGCTACATGAACAGCGACAAGCACTTCAAAGTGGTCTCCATCTCGGCGTTCTGCACTGTGCATGATTTTGCCGACAGCCGCAGACTGGGCGAAGCCATTCTCAAGGCGATTGAGAAATATGACGGTACCGTAGCGGTATTCGCCAGTGGTTCTCTGTCGCACCGTTTTATTGACGACCAACGGGCGGAAGAGGGGATGAACAGCTACACCCGCGAGTTCGATCATCAAATGGATGAGCGCGTGGTCAAGCTGTGGCGCGAAGGCAAATTCAAGGAGTTTTGCACCATGTTGCCGGAGTACGCCGACTACTGCTACGGCGAAGGCAACATGCACGACACGGTCATGCTGCTGGGAATGCTGGGCTGGGACAAATACGACGGCAAGGTGGAGTTCATCACCGACCTGTTCGCCAGCTCCGGTACCGGCCAGGTGAACGCTGTTTTCCCGCTGCCTGCGTAAGGGGGGGTTATGCCGCACTTTATTGCTGAATGTACTGAAAATATTCGCGAGCAGGCTGATTTACCCAGCTTGTTCAGCAAGGTAAACGAGGCGCTGGCCGCCACCGGGATTTTCCCCATCGGCGGTATCCGCAGTCGCGCCCACTGGCTGGATACCTGGCAGATGGCTGACGGTAAGCATGATTACGCGTTTGTGCATATGACGCTGAAAATCGGCGCCGGGCGCAGCCTGGAGAGCCGTCAGGAAGTCGGCGAAATGCTGTTTGGGCTGATTAAAGCCCACTTCGCCGACCTGATGGAGAACCGCTATCTGGCGCTGTCGTTTGAGATTGCCGAGTTACATCCAACGCTCAATTACAAACAAAACAACGTACACGCGTTATTTAAATAGCACACTCTTTCGCCCGGTGGCGCTGCGCTGACCGGGCCTACAAAAAAACGATGCACGAAGCAGTACCGAACCGTAGGCCGGGTAAGACGCACCTGCGTCGCCACCCGGCGTAGCAGCACCGAATGACGTAACAGGAAGCAACTATGCTCGATAAACAGACCCATACCCTGATCGCCCAGCGACTTAATCAGGCTGAAAAACAGCGTGAACAGATTCGCGCAGTGTCGCTGGATTATCCCAACATCACTATTGAAGATGCCTATGCCGTACAGCGCGAATGGGTCAATATCAAGATTGCCGAAGGGCGCACGCTCAAAGGCCATAAAATCGGCCTGACCTCAAAAGCGATGCAGGCCAGCTCGCAAATCAGCGAACCGGATTACGGCGCGCTGCTTGACGATATGTTCTTCCATGACGGCGGCGATATCCCCACCGACCGTTTTATCGTCCCGCGTATTGAAGTGGAGCTGGCGTTTGTGCTGGCGAAACCGCTGCGCGGCCCTCACTGCACGCTGTTCGACGTCTACAACGCCACGGATTATGTGATTCCGGCGCTGGAACTGATTGACGCCCGCAGCCACAACATCGACCCGGAAACCCAGCGCCCGCGCAAAGTGTTCGACACCATTTCCGACAACGCCGCCAACGCCGGGGTGATCCTCGGTGGTCGTCCCATCAAACCAGACGAGCTGGATCTGCGCTGGATCTCCGCGCTGCTCTATCGCAACGGCGTGATCGAAGAGACCGGCGTCGCCGCAGGCGTGCTGAATCATCCGGCCAACGGCGTGGCGTGGCTGGCGAACAAGCTTGCCCCCTACGATGTCCAGCTTGAAGCCGGGCAGATCATCCTCGGCGGCTCGTTCACCCGCCCGGTGCCGGCGCGCAAGGGCGACACCTTCCATGTCGATTACGGCAACATGGGCGCGATCAGTTGCCGGTTTGTGTAAGGAAAAAACGATGAAAAATGCTTTCAAAGACACGTTAAAAGCGGGGCGTCCGCAAATCGGTTTGTGGCTGGGGCTTGCCAACAGTTACAGCGCTGAACTGTTAGCGGGCGCCGGCTTCGACTGGCTACTGATTGACGGTGAACACGCGCCAAACAACGTGCAGACGGTGTTGACCCAGTTGCAGGCGATTGCGCCTTATCCCAGCCAGCCGGTGGTGCGTCCGTCATGGAACGATCCGGTACAGATTAAGCAACTGCTCGACGTCGGCGCGCAAACGCTGCTGATACCGATGGTGCAGAATGCCGATGAAGCGCGAAACGCCGTGGCGGCTACGCGTTATCCGCCTGCCGGTATTCGCGGCGTGGGCAGCGCGCTGGCGCGGGCATCGCGCTGGAATCGCATTCCGGACTATCTCCACCAGGCCAACGACGCCATGTGCGTACTGGTGCAGATTGAAACGCGTGAGGCGATGAGCAATCTGGCGTCAATTCTCGACGTGGATGGCATTGACGGCGTGTTTATTGGCCCGGCGGATCTCAGCGCCGATATGGGCTTTGCCGGCAATCCGCAGCACCCGGAAGTGCAGGCGGCGATTGAGAACGCCATCGTGCAGATACGCGCGGCGGGGAAAGCGCCGGGGATTCTGATGGCCAATGAAGCACTGGCGAAACGTTATCTGGAACTGGGGGCGCTATTTGTCGCCGTCGGCGTTGACACCACGCTGCTGGCGCGCGGAGCGGAGGCGCTGGCGGCGCGCTTTGGCGCAGAAAAAAAACTGTCCGGCGCGTCCGGCGTCTATTAAGCCTGGCCCGGTAAGCGTAGCGCTACCGGGCAACCGTAGTACCCTACAAAATTCCCATCAGAGGAAAAAAAATGAGCGACACATCATCTGCACTTCCGGAAAGCCCCGAGTCTGTCCGTTCGCACAACGCGCTCAGCACGGGTCAACAAACCGTCATAAATAAACTGTTCCGCCGACTGATCGTATTTTTATTCGTGTTGTTTATCTTCTCGTTTTTAGACCGTATCAACATCGGTTTTGCCGGGTTGACGATGGGGCAGGATCTGGGATTAAGCGCCACCATGTTTGGCCTTGCCACGACGCTGTTTTACGCCACCTACGTCATTTTCGGCATTCCCAGCAACGTGATGTTGAGCATCGTCGGCGCCCGCCGCTGGATTGCGACCATTATGGTGCTATGGGGCATTGCATCTACCGCCACGATGTTCGCGGTGGGACCGAAAAGCCTGTATGTGCTGCGAATGCTGGTGGGCATTACCGAAGCGGGCTTTTTGCCAGGAATATTGCTCTATTTAACCTACTGGTTCCCGGCATTTTTCCGCGCCCGCGCCAACGCATTATTTATGATTGCCATGCCGGCCACTACCGCGTTGGGGTCGATTGTCTCCGGCTATATTTTATCGCTGGACGGCATGTTCAATCTGCATGGATGGCAGTGGTTATTCCTGTTGGAAGGATTTCCGTCAGTTTTGTTAGGCATTATGGTCTGGTTTTACCTGGATGATACCCCGGCAAAAGCCAAATGGCTGACGGCAGAGGATAAAAAATGTTTGCAGGAGATGATGGATAATGACCGCCTGACGCTGGTTCAGCCGGAGGGGGCCATCAGCCATAACGCCATGCAGCAGCGTAGTCTGTGGCGCGAAGTATTCACGCCAATTGTACTGATGTATACGCTGGCCTATTTTTGCCTTACCAATACGCTTAGCGCCATTAGTATCTGGACGCCGCAAATCCTGAAAAGTTTTAATGAAGGCAGCAGCAATATCACCATCGGCCTGCTGGCGGCGATCCCGCAGATTTGTACTATTCTGGGCATGATTTACTGGAGCCGCCATTCAGACAAACATCAGGAACGTAAACATCACACGGCGTTGCCATTCCTGTTTGCCGCCGCGGGCTGGCTGCTGGCGTCGGCGACCGACCATAACCTGATCCAGCTCCTGGGGATCGTGATGGCATCCACGGGTTCCTTTAGCGCGATGGCGATCTTCTGGACCACGCCGGATCAGTCGATCAGTTTACGCGCCAGGGCGATAGGCATTGCGGTCATCAATGCCACCGGCAATATTGGCTCCGCGCTTAGCCCGTTTATGATTGGCTGGCTAAAAGATATCACCGGTAGCTTCAATAGCGGACTCTGGTTTGTCGCTTCTCTGTTAGTCGTCGGCGCCGCCATTATCTGGCTCATTCCCATGAAAGCATCGCGTCCGCGCGCCACCCCTTGAGGAGAAACTATGTGCCAACGTGCGATCGCCAATATTGATATCAGCAAAGAGTATGACGAAAGCATGGGCAGTAACGATGTGCATTATCAGTCGTTTGCTCGTATGGCGGATTTCTTTGGTCGTGATATGCAGGCGCATCGCCACGACCAGTTTTTTCAAATGCACTTTCTTGATACCGGGCAGATTGAGCTACAGCTCGACGATCATCGCTATTCGGTGCAGGCGCCGCTATTTGTGCTTACGCCGCCCTCGGTGCCGCATGCTTTTATTACCGAATCGGATAGCGATGGTCATGTTCTGACGGTACGCGAAGAGCTGGTTTGGCCGCTGCTGGAAGTGCTTTATCCCGGCACCAGAGAGGCCTTCGGCCTGCCGGGAATCTGTCTGTCGCTGGCGGATAAACCCAACGAGCTGGCGGCGCTCAAACATTACTGGCAGCTAATTGAGCGGGAGTCCACGGAACAACTGGCTGGCTGCGAACATACCCTGGTGCTACTGGCGCAGGCGGTATTTACCTTGCTGTTGCGTAATGCGAAGCTGGACGATCACGCCGCAACCGGGATGCGCGGTGAACTGAAACTTTTTCAGCGCTTTACCCTGTTAATTGACAACCACTTCCATCAGCACTGGACGGTGCCCGATTATGCCTGCGAGCTGCATATTACCGAATCTCGTTTGACCGATATTTGCCGACGTTTTGCTAATCGCCCGCCTAAACGCCTGATTTTTGATCGGCAATTACGCGAGGCGAAACGACTGCTGCTTTTTTCCGACAATGCTGTCAACGAGATCGCCTGGCAATTAGGTTTTAAAGATCCGGCTTATTTTGCCCGTTTCTTTAATCGCCTTGCTGGCTGTTCTCCTTCGCAGTTTCGCCAACGTGAAGTTCCCTCTTTTCTCAACTAAGAAGAGTAAAAACATGATGAAAAAAAGCGTCGCTATGCTGGCGGTTTGTATGCTGGCGCAAAGCCACCTTGCCATTGCTGCCGGTACTCCTGCGCCTCAAGAGATCAATATTGTTTTACTGGGCACCAAAGGCGGGCCTTCTTTGCTCAATACAGCCAGACTACCGCAAGCGACGGCGCTCACTATCGGCGATAAGATATGGCTGATAGATGCCGGCTACGGCGCCAGTCTGCAACTGGTGAAAAACGGCATTCCACTGCGCAACATCAATACT
Source organism: Salmonella sp. NW884 (assembly GCF_051700745.1). NCBI lineage: Bacteria > Pseudomonadati > Pseudomonadota > Gammaproteobacteria > Enterobacterales > Enterobacteriaceae > Salmonella > Salmonella sp. NW884. The sequence goes on from NZ_JAMMDE010000005.1 coordinate 83,126, forward strand.
ATTTTGCTCACCCATCTGCACAGCGACCACATACTGGATTATCCTTCCTTGCTGATGAATGCCTGGGCAAGTGGTCTGAAAGACCATACCATACAGGTTTATGGCCCGCCGGGAACCCAGGCGATGACGAAGGCTAGCTGGAAGGTCTTTGACAGGGATATCACGTTACGCATGGAAGAAGAGGGGAAACCCGATCCGCGCAACCTGGTTAAGGCGACCGATATTGGCCAGGGCGTCATCTATAAAGATGAACTGGTCACAATAAGCGCGCTAAAAGTGCCTCATTCCCCTTTCCCGGACGGTGAAGCGTTTGCTTACCGTTTTGATACTCAGGGTAAGCGAATCGTCTTCTCTGGCGATACGTCCTGGTTTCCTCCGCTTGCAACGTTTGCCCAAGGGGCGGATATCCTGGTACATGAGGCGGTACATGTCCCTTCGGTAGCAAAACTGGCTAATAGCATTGGCAACGGAAAAACGCTGGCTGAAGCGATTGCGTCGCATCACACCACGATTGAAGATGTCGGTAAGATTGCTCGCGAGGCCCACGTGAAAAAACTGGTGTTAAGTCATCTGGTGCCTGCGACGGTTGCGGATGACGTCTGGCAACAGGAAGCCATGAAAAATTACCCGGGCCCTGTCATTGTCGGTCATGACAATATGACGATAAGCGTACCGTAAGTATCAGGGCAGGGGTAAACCCACGGGCTGACATCATGTCAGCCCGTTATGCTTTTGGCGATCAGCATGACGCGCAGAGCTTTTGTCTAAAACATTATTTTTTCTAAACACTATTTGCTGATTTTTATGCACAATAAAGGTAAGATGATTGCTCTGGTGAAATATCACTAAATAAGAATGTCACGGATGGAATTTATACAGTGTTAAAAGCAATGCGTTTCTTTGTCTGCCGGCCATCAGTAATATCCTCTGTACCGGCTCCTCGTTGCCAAAGTGAAGGTTAGATTAAACGAATCAAAAAATATCCGAACTGTACAATTTTTATATCAAACATATTTAACTGCAAAATACTGCAAACGTGCGCGAATACACTTAATCAGTAGTATGGCTAATGCATACTTTATTTCCTAAACTTTCTTATTATCTATTTGAATATTTCTGGTTAAACCAAATGGACAAACGGATACCAGACACTCGAAAGGATAACTGCAGGCTTCTGGTTTAGGATTGCAGTTACCAGGACAGTGGCTATTTTCTTTAAGCGATTTCCATAGAGCAGGATTAAACCTGGTAACGTTGTAAACAGTAACGGGATAAAGTTTATCGTTTATTAAGACCCCCTTATTAAAGGGGATGATAATGCTACCTGGAGGCATGTAAACATCTGCCTGATACCATAAGGTCAATCTAAGATTTTTTAGGCTATGTATGCATGAGAACGACACTCCGGTAGAGGGACTTATAACTGTATCAACGACCTTCCATTCCATTACAGAAACCTTTTAAGTGAAATAGTCAATGGTGTAAATTACATTTTCCGCAAGCCTATTCAGGATAGATGAAAATCTGAGAAACATAACTCGTTGAAAACGATCGTTTTTTATTGACCACTCTATTTATATTGATTTTTTAATAAGTTATTTATTTTATGCTCTTATTTTGTTTACATTCTATTACATTTTTGTATTTTAGGCGTGGTGTAAATATTGGGCGGTAGTGGATGTTATAACGCTCAATTATTAAACTGTAAGTGACTGTTGTATTTCTTATTTATAAATACCGCAACCTGTAAGCGCAGCGGTACATTTTACCCGGCATTGACAGGGAGAAGGTACGTATCAACCAGAGAGTACAAAACAGTGAAAGAATATATTCTTCAGGCAATAAATGATCGCTAACGTGTAAAAATAACCGACGTATCTAAAAAATGTGAACGTGTGGCTGGTCTTTATTTAAACGATGATCTTCGCAATGGCGCATTAATGGCTGACATTGGCGGTTCGTTGATCGGGTTGTGCGCGGTGAAAGGCTATATTTCTTCAGTTGCGGGAAGTATGTCAGAGGCATTCTGGTATTATACCGGGTGCATGTAAATCCGGGGTGGGCAGAAAGCCCACCCTCGGTTTATTGCCTTTATCGTGGATTAGGGATGCGAGATAAAGCGAGAAAGGCGTTGCAGCAGTAACCGGTTTTCTTCGCGCAGCCGTGAATTCTCTTCCAGCAGCGTTAACGCGACCGCGATCCCTGGCCAGTCGAGCGCCAGCTCCTCGCGTAAGCGTAGCGCGCGTTGTACCACGCTCGCTGCGCGATCGTCGAATTGCCAGTCGGCGTTATCGTCTTCGTAAGGCTCAATTACGCCAAGTCCGACGATTTCGTTTAGCTCCTCTTCCGTCACGCCGGTGTGTAAACAAAATTCGGTGATGGTAAAGGTGACAGTGATGTTAGCCATTATGCTTTCCCCCATTGCTGGCGTGGGTCAAAGGACGACTGCGCGTCCGCCAGTTGTTGCCACAGGGCAGCTGTCTTCTCGTCAGGTTTCGGCGGCATAACGATTTTGATGATGGCATAGAGATCGCCAGTGTGCTTTTTACTGGCTAATCCTTTTCCTTTGATACGCAGCCGCTGACCAGCCTGGCTGCCGGGGGGAATGGTCAGCAAAATACGCTCTTTAAGCGTTGGCACAGACACCTTAGCGCCGAGCGCCGCCTCCCATGGGGCAAGCGGAAGGACGACTTCCAGATCCTGATTGACGATATCAAAGAGCGGATGCGGGGCAATATGGATAACGAGCCATAAATCGCCATTAGGTCCGCCGTTTTCCCCCGGCGTGCCCTGGCCTTTCAGTCTGATTCGTTGCCCGTTGCTGACGCCAGCCGGGATTTTCACATTCAATGTTTTGGGAATTTCCCGCTCCACCAGGCCGAACGCGTTATAAACGGGGACGGAATAGCTAATCGTACGCTGGTGCTCTTCCAGCGTTTCTTCCAGGAATACCGCCACTTCAATTTCGATATCATGACCGCGTGCGGCGTGGCGGTGATGCGAATGGCGACCGTGCTGACCAAAAATAGACGAGAAAATATCATCAAAATCTTCAGCGTTATACGGCTGGCCTTCGTGTTGCTGGAACTGGCGATTAAATTGTGGATCGTTACGGTGTTGCCATAACTGGTCATACTCGGCGCGCCGTTGCTCATCACTCAGCACTTCCCATGCTTCAGCAACCTCTTTGAAACGGGCTTCGGCATCGGGTTCTTTGCTGACATCTGGATGGTACTTGCGGGCCAGTCGGCGATAGGCGGTCTTAATCGTCTTGAGATCGTCCGTCGGTTTCACGCCCATAATGGCGTAATAATCCTTAAGTTCCATAGCATCATCTCGCTAAATCAATACATACAGAAGGGACCCCAAAAAGGTTTCTCCACTAAGTGTAGGGTAAACCTGAAAAGTGCGTATGAAAACACCAGTTATATCATTAGTAAGAATAAATTACGTTGTTCGACTATCAGAAGGTTGCGCAGCGCGCCGACATAACTTTACAGGGGAAAGGTTGCCAAAACCGCGCCAGTGGCTAAGATAACTCGCGTTAAACAGTGAGGGCGCAATGGCGAAACAACAACGGATGGGCTGGTGGTTTCTTTGCCTTGCATGTGTCGTGGTAATGGTTTGTACCGCGCAACGCATGGCGGGCCTGCACGCCTTGCAGATGCAGGCGACGGCCTCTGCTGCGGTGGTCAGCGCTCCCTCCTCGACAGATGACGGCTCGCCGGTCACTCCCTGCGAATTAAGCGCCAAGTCGCTGCTGGCGGCGCCTCCGGTACTCTTTGAAGGCGCTATCCTTGCGCTTTGTCTACTGCTTTCCTTACTGGCGCCTGTCCGGGTCATGCGCCTGCCGTTTTCGCCTCCACGGGCTATTTCGCCGCCCACATTACGGGTACATCTACGATTTTGTGTCTTCCGTGAATGACAGACCGGTTATTGCTAACGGTTAATTACTCATTCACGGAGAAAAAATATGATGCTTTTGTTCAGGCGGATACTGTTCTGCCTGTTGTGGCTTTGGCTGCCCGTCTCCTGGGCGGCGGAAAGCGGCTGGCTGCGTTCGCCCGATAACGACCATGCCAGCATACGGCTACGTGCCGATACGTCCGCTAACGGTGAGACCCGGCTGTTGCTGGATGTCAAACTGGAAAACGGCTGGAAAACCTACTGGCGCGCGCCGGGGGAAGGGGGCGTGGCGCCCTCTATCGCCTGGAAAGGCGACATGCCTGAGGTAAGCTGGTTCTGGCCAACCCCCTCGCGCTTTGATGTGGCGAATATCACCACCCAGGGATATCACGACGAGGTGACCTTTCCGATGATCGTGCGCGGTACGCCGCCCGCGACCTTGCGCGGCGTGTTGACGTTATCAACCTGCAGCAATGTTTGTCTGTTGACCGATTACCCCTTTTCCGTGACGCCCACTGTGCAGAATGCCGATTTTGCCCATGACTATGCGCGGGCGATGGGTAAAGTTCCGCTCCGCAGTGGACTAACGGACTCGCTTGACGTCGGCTATCGCCCGGGAGAACTGGTGGTCACTGCTACGCGAGCGGCGGGCTGGTCATCGCCCGGGCTCTATCTTGACACCATAGATGACGTCGATTTTGCGAAGCCTCGCCTGCGCGTAGAGGGCGACAGGTTACAGGCGACGGTGCCGGTGGCGGACAGTTGGGGCGAAAAGGCGCCCGATTTGCGCGACAAATCGCTGACCCTCGTGTTAGCCGATGGCGCTATCGCCCAGGAGAGCACGCAAACCATTGGCACTGCGCCAGCGCAAACGCCGGACAATGCGGCGCTACCTTTCTGGCAAGTTGTAATGATGGCGCTAATCGGCGGACTGATTCTTAATTTAATGCCCTGCGTACTGCCGGTTCTGGGCATGAAACTTGGCTCTATTTTATTGGTAGAGGAAAAAAGCCGCTCTCACATCAGGCGACAATTTTTGGCTTCGGTCGCCGGTATCATTGCGTCATTTATGGCGCTGGCGGCGTTTATGACCCTCCTTCGCCTGTCAAACCATGCGCTGGCCTGGGGAGTCCAGTTCCAGAATGCATGGTTTATTGGTTTTATGGCGCTGGTGATGTTGTTGTTTAGCGCCAGCCTGTTCGGGCTTTTTGAGTTCAGGCTTCCCTCATCTATGACCACGAAACTGGCCACTTACGGCGGTAACGGTATGTCGGGACATTTCTGGCAGGGGGCGTTCGCCACGCTGCTGGCGACGCCTTGTAGCGCGCCGTTTCTGGGCACGGCGGTCGCGGTGGCGCTCACGGCGTCGTTGCCGACGCTGTGGGGGTTGTTCCTTGCGCTTGGCCTGGGAATGAGCGCGCCGTGGCTACTGGTCGCGCTACGACCAGGGCTTGCGCTACGTTTACCGCGCCCCGGGCGTTGGATGAATGTCCTGCGCAGGATCCTCGGTCTGATGATGCTGGGATCGGCTATCTGGCTGGCGACGTTACTCCTGCCGCATTTCGGCTTCACTGCGTCAAAGAGCGCGCAAGACACGGTTCAGTGGCAACCCTTGAGTGAACAGGCAATCCAGTCGGCGCTGGCGCAGCATAAGCGGGTATTTGTCGATGTCACTGCGGACTGGTGTATTACCTGTAAAGTGAATAAATACAACGTCCTGCAAAAAGAGGATGTGCAGGCCGCCTTGCAACAGCCGGATGTTGTGGCGCTGCGGGGAGACTGGACGCTGCCGTCCGATGCCATTACAGATTTTCTGAAAACGCGCGGCCAGGTCGCCGTGCCGTTTAATCAGGTATATGGCCCCGGCTTGCCGGAAGGGGAGGCATTGCCCACTTTGCTGACCCGCGATGCGGTATTACAAACGTTGAAAAAAGCGAAAGGAATAACCCAATGAAATACATGATTGTTTTGCTGCTGGCGCTGTTTTCGACGCTAAGCATCGCGCAAGAAAACGCTCCTTTTACGCCGGATCAGGAAAAGCAGATTGAAAATCTGATCCATGCGGCGTTGTTTAACGATCCTGCCAGCCCGCGGATAGGCGCTAAACACCCTAAGCTGACGCTGGTGAACTTTACGGATTACAACTGCCCGTACTGCAAACAGCTCGATCCGATGCTGGAAAAGATTGTGCAGAAATATCCTGACGTTGCGGTCATTATTAAACCGCTGCCATTCAAAGGAGAGAGTTCCATACTGGCGGCGCGTATTGCGCTGACCACCTGGCGCGAGCATCCGCAACAGTTCCTCGCGCTACATGAAAAACTCATGCAAAAGCGCGGTTACCATACGGATGACAGTATTAAACAGGCCCAGCAGAAAGCAGGGGCTACGCCAGTGACGCTGGATGAAAAAAGCATGGAAACGATACGCACTAATTTGCAGTTGGCAAGGCTGGTCGGCGTGCAAGGAACGCCAGCGACGATCATTGGCGACGAGCTGATTCCGGGCGCAGTGCCCTGGGATACGCTGGAAGCGGTGGTGAAAGAAAAACTGGCGGCTGCCAATGGCGGGTAAACTGCGGCGTTGGCTGCGTGAAGCCGCGGTTTTTCTGGCGCTCCTCATCGCGATAATGGTGGTCATGGACGTCTGGCGCGCGCCGCAGGCGCCTCCGGCGTTTGCCGCGACACCGTTACATACGCTGACGGGAGAGTCGACAACTCTGGCGACATTGAGCGAAGAACGCCCCGTACTGCTCTATTTTTGGGCCAGCTGGTGCGGGGTATGCCGCTTTACTACGCCTGCGGTCGCTCGCCTGGCGGCGGAAGGGGAAAACGTCATGACCGTTGCGCTCCGCTCCGGCGATGACGCTGAGGTTGCCCGCTGGCTGGCGCGCAAGGGCGTTGACTTCCCGGTCGTCAATGATGCTAAAGGCGCCTTATCCGCTGGCTGGGAAATCAGCGTGACGCCAACGCTGGTGGTGGTTTCACAAGGTCGGGTTGTGTTCACCACCAGCGGCTGGACCAGCTATTGGGGCATGAAGCTTCGGCTGTGGTGGGCAAAAACGTTCTGAATATGCGCCGGGGTTTCCCGGCGCTAACGCGTTTACTGTAAGAAAAACCCCCGTTTTGCGAAATCGTTCCCGGAAAAATGATCCATTTCTGTCACACTCAGAACGATTTGATAACAACAAGAGGTCATAGGGATGAAAAAATCATTACTCGCTGTTGCTGTGGCAGGGGCTGTTTTGTTGTCATCCGCCGTACAGGCGCAGACAACGCCGGAAGGTTATCAATTACAACAGGTGCTGATGATGAGCCGCCATAATCTGCGGGCGCCGCTGGCGAATAATGGCAGCGTACTGGCGCAGTCGACGCCGAACGCCTGGCCGGAGTGGGACGTTCCCGGCGGGCAACTGACGACGAAAGGCGGCGTGCTGGAAGTCTATATGGGACACTACACACGTGAATGGCTGGTCGCGCAGGGGCTGATACCGTCGGGAGAATGTCCGGCGCCCGACACGGTATATGCCTATGCGAATAGTTTGCAGCGCACCGTCGCCACCGCGCAATTTTTCATTACCGGCGCTTTCCCCGGCTGTGATATTCCTGTTCATCATCAGGAAAAAATGGGCACTATGGACCCTACCTTCAATCCGGTGATTACCGATGATTCCGCCGCGTTCCGGCAACAGGCCGTACAGGCGATGGAAAAGGCGCGTAGTCAGCTACATCTTGATGAGAGTTATAAACTGCTTGAGCAGATAACGCATTATCAGGACTCGCCGTCCTGCAAAGAGAAGCATCAGTGTTCGCTAATCGATGCGAAAGATACCTTCAGCGCGAACTATCAGCAAGAGCCTGGCGTGCAGGGGCCGCTTAAAGTAGGGAACTCGCTGGTGGATGCGTTTACCCTGCAATATTACGAAGGGTTTCCGATGGATCAGGTCGCCTGGGGCAAGATTAACACCGATCGGCAGTGGAAGGTGCTGTCAAAACTGAAAAACGGCTACCAGGACAGCCTGTTTACCTCACCCACGGTGGCGCGCAATGTCGCTGCGCCGCTGGTGAAATATATCGATAAGGTGCTGGTTGCCGAGCGCGTTAGCGCGCCGAAGGTTACCGTACTGGTGGGGCATGATTCCAATATCGCGTCGCTGCTGACGGCGCTGGATTTTAAACCCTATCAGCTCCATGACCAGTATGAGAGAACGCCGATTGGCGGTCAGCTTGTCTTCCAACGCTGGCATGACGGCAACGCTAACCGGGATTTGATGAAAATCGAGTATGTCTACCAGAGCGCCCGGCAGTTACGTAATGCGGAAGCGTTAACGCTCAAATCGCCTGCGCAAAGGGTAACGCTGGAACTGAAAGGATGTCCGGTGGATGCGAACGGCTTCTGTCCGCTGGATAAGTTTGATAACGTCATGAACACTGCCGCAAAATAGCCGTATGCCCCCGCGCAGGCGGGGGCGTTTGTGTTATACGTTCTTACGTTCGATGATTTGTTCGCCCCAGAAGAGCGAGTCTTTGTCCGTTTTCTCAAAGGCTTTGATCAGCACCTCATCGCTACCTTCTTCCCATATTTTTTCTGCCAGTTTCTCGTCATAGTGAGCGACTTCAAAAATGGCTTCGGCAATTTCCGGCGACGTATTACGCAGGCTTGCCCATTCGCCGACGCGGTGCGCTTTTGCTTCTTGAGTTGGCATTCGAATCCTCCTGTTGAAGATTAGCCGTTGAGTTTGACTGCCAGACCGGCGACGTATTCCCCCTGATAGCGAGCGATAGAGAGTTCCTCCTGGCTTGGTTGACGTGAACCGTCGCCTCCGGCGATAGTCGTTGCGCCGTAAGGCGTGCCGCCGCGAACCTGGGAGACGTCAAACAGTTCCTGTGCGGCATAGCCTATCGGGACAATCACCATCCCATGATGGGCAAGCGTAGTCCAGGTCGAGGTGATGGTCTGCTCCTGGCCGCCGCCCGTTCCGGTAGAACTGAACACGCTGCCGAGCTTGCCGTATAGCGCGCCGGATGCCCACAGTCCACCGGTTTGATCCAGGAAGGTACGCATCTGGCCTGACATATTGCCAAACCGGGTTGGCGTACCAAAAATAATGGCATCGTAATCCGCCAGCTCCTGTGGGGTGGCAACCGGTGCGTTTTGCGTTTTACCGCCAGCTTTTGCGAAGATTTCAGGCGGCATTGTTTCTGGCACACGCTTTATAATGACCTCTGCGCCGTCGACTTTCTTTGCCCCTTCCGCCACCGCGTGCGCCATGGTTTCAATGTGTCCGTACATGGAATAATAGAGCACCAGAATCTTTGCCATTTGTACTACTCCTCAGATTAATCAGGTGTGTAGCGATTCGCTACGTCTATTTAAAGATATGCCCTCATGTGAAGAGTGCAAATTTCAGCGCCATTTCTTTGATTTATAACAATAATTAATTTGGCGACCTTTGTTGCAAAATGATACATTTTTAAGCGCTTTGATTTTTCCAACTATAAGAATAACTTATTTATTTCTCATGGTTATTATTCTGCATATTCGGCTTCTGATGTTGCAGAATATTTCGGTAAGCGGCCTACCACGGCGTTTTTCACTATGCTTAATGTTACGCGGCGTTACTGATGATATCGTTCATACGCTGCGCGAGGAGATACTCCTCATTACCTATGCAATATGATGTCTAATCTATGACGGAGGTCAGTAATGGCAAACCATCGTGGCGGTTCCGGTAATTTTGCGGAAGACCGCGAAAGAGCATCAGAAGCAGGTCGTAAAGGTGGTCAGCACAGCGGGGGCAATTTTAAGAATGACCCGCAGCGTGCATCCGAAGCAGGCAAAAAAGGGGGCAAAAGCAGTAACCGTAATAGCTAGCCTGCGTCACAACAGCAAGACGCTGAGCGTTTCGCGCTAAAAAGCGTCATGCGCCACCGCCGCCGGATTTCCGGCGGTTTTTTTGTTTATAAGCCGGATTTGGTATGCTTGCGTCCTGACAAAAAGGAGAGGGCGCATGTCGCAACGCACAGAGAAAAAAATCGGGAAACGCTCGCAGGCCACCGGTGCAAAACGGCAGCTTATCTTAACTGCCGCGCTTGCTGTTTTTTCCCAGTATGGCATTCATGGCGCGCGTCTTGAGCAGGTCGCCGAGCGGGCTGGCGTCTCCAAAACCAATCTGCTTTATTATTATCCCTCGAAAGAGGCGCTGTATGTCGCAGTAATGCGACAGATCCTGGATGTCTGGCTGGCGCCGCTCAAGGCGTTTCGCGCAGAATTTTCCCCTCTGGAGGCCATCAAAGAGTATATCCGTCTCAAGCTGGAGGTTTCGCGTGATTATCCGCAGGCGTCGCGGCTCTTCTGCATGGAGATGCTGGCGGGCGCGCCGCTCTTAATGGAGGAACTGACCGGCGATCTAAAAGCGTTGATAGATGAAAAATCCGCGCTGATTGCCGGATGGGTGCACAGCGGGAAACTGGCGCCCGTCTCCCCGCACCATTTGATCTTCATGATTTGGGCCGCCACGCAACATTACGCCGATTTTGCCCCTCAGGTTGAGGCGGTAACCGGCGCGACGCTTCGCGATGAAGCCTTTTTCAACCAAACGGTCGAAAGCGTTCAGCGCATTATTATTGAAGGGATTCGCGTGCGTTAACCGGCTGGCGGCAGTGGGCAGCTCAAATCACCCTCTTCACATTGCAGCAGCGAGGCTAAAAACGCTTCGCGTTCGTTCGTTTTATCGGTCAGGCACTGGCTGGCGATCATGGGTTGCACGCTGCCGCCCTCCGTACCTGAGCGAATCAGAGCGCAATCGGCGTCCCGCAGGGCAATCCATGCCACCTGCGCTTTTTGCAACAGCTCGCGCTGCGGCGGTTGCGCACGCTTAATCGCGCTTTGATAGGTTTCGTTCAGCTTTTTATCTGCCGCCTGGTATTGCGCGGCGGCGCAGCGATTCATTTCCAGCTGCGTACTGGCGCTGGCGCACTCATCGGCCAACGCCTGACTGCTGAACAACAACGCCGCGCAGGTAAGGAAAATTCGTTTCATACGGTCCTCTGACGCGAGTAAAAAGGCTCCATTGACGGAGCCTTAATTAACCACAGTATTAGCCAATTGTCATCAGGCTGGCATTACCGCCAGCGGCGGCAGTGTTTACGCTCAGCGAACGTTCAATATAGAGCCGTTCCAACAGTATATTGCTTTCGCCGCGGGCGAACCCCTGTACCGACACTATCGCGCCTTCGCGGGCGGCGACGGCTTCGCAAACGGTTCGCAGCTTGTCGGAGTCGCCGTGGAAAATCACCGCGTCAAACGGCTGCGCCATCAGCGTTTCCGCTTTCGCAAACTGGACACGCGCCGCAACGGCGGCGGGGAGACGTTTCGCCAGATCGCGGTGGAAGGCGTCGTCTGACCATAGCGCCTGACTGCCGACGGCGAGAACGGCGGCAAGCTGCGTCAACGCGTCCTGTTCGTCATCAGCCAGGCATAATACCCGTTCACGCGGCAACAGCGTCCAGGTATTACGCTCGCCGGTCGGCCCCGGTAGCAGGCGCTGCGTGCCGGCCTGCGCCAGATCGGCGAATTGTCGGCAGAGCGTCTGTAGCGCCGGGCGATCCGCCGCCCATTGCGTCAGAGCGGTCAACGGCGCGAGTAGCGTGGTTTTAAGCTGCGCATCCACCGGGTAACGCGCATCCTGACGAGTCAGCGTCGTATTGAGCGCATTGGGCGGGCGGTGTGCCAGCAGGCGGTAGAGATAGAGCGGCCCTCCCGCTTTTGGCCCGGTACCGGACAGTCCTTCACCGCCAAACGGCTGGACGCCGACGACCGCGCCCACCATATTACGGTTAACGTACAGGTTGCCGACATGGGCGGAACCGGTGACTTGCGCAATGGTTTCATCAATACGGGTATGTACGCCCAGCGTTAGCCCGTAGCCGGAAGCGTTAATCTGTTCGATAAGCTCCGCCAGTTGGTTACGGTTATAACGCACGACGTGCAGCACGGGCCCGAAGACCTCTTTTTCCAGTTCTGCGAAGTTTTCCAGCTCAATAAGCGTGGGCATAACAAACGTACCGGTCTGCCATTCCTGCGCGTCATCGCTGTTTTCACGCGCGGCCTGGAAAACCGGGCGGCCTTTGGCGCGCATCGTCTGGATATGACGTTCAATGTTGGCTTTGGCCTCGCTATCGATCACCGGCCCGATATCGGTCGTCAGACGGCCTGGATTCCCCATCCGACACTCCGCCATCGCGCCGCGTAACATTTTCAGCGTATGTTCGGCGATATCGTCTTGCAAACACAGCACGCGGAGCGCGGAACAGCGTTGTCCGGCACTGTCGAAAGCGGAAGCCAGCACATCCACGACCACCTGCTCGGTGAGCGCGGAAGAGTCGACAATCATAGCGTTCATACCGCCGGTTTCCGCAATCAACGGAATAGGGCGGCCCTGGGCGTCAAGACGCGTGGCAATGTTGCGCTGCAACAACGTCGCCACCTCCGTGGAACCGGTAAACATCACGCCGCGTACACGCGCATCGGCGGTAAGCTGGGCGCCGACGGTTTCTCCCCGTCCCGGCAACAGTTGCACGACGCCCGGCGGTACGCCCGCTTCCAGCAAAATGGCAATGCCCTGGGCGGCAATCAGCGATGTTTGCTCTGCCGGTTTCGCCAGAACGCTGTTACCTGCCGCCAGCGCGGCGGCGATTTGGCCGGTAAAAATGGCCAGCGGGAAGTTCCATGGACTGATGCAGACCACCGGCCCTAACGGGCGATGCGTTTCGTTATCGAAATCGTCACGCACTTGACCGGCATAATAATGGAGGAAGTCAACCGCTTCACGCACTTCGGCAATGGCGTTGCTGAACGTTTTCCCGGCTTCACGCACCAACAGGCCAATCAACTGCTGCATTTGGTCTTCCATCAATACCGCCGCCCGCTGCAAAATGGCGGCGCGTTCTTGCGGCGGCGTCGCAAACCAAACCGGCGCCTGATTGACCGCGTTTTGCAATGCCTGTTCAACCTCGCTTTCTGTCGCTTCGCGTCCCCAGCCAACAATATCTTTCGGTTCCGCCGGGTTGATAACCGGCGTCATCTCACCGTCGGCCACCGGTTGTTCCAGCACAGGTTTTGCCTGCCATTTCTGCATGGCGTTGCTTAACAGGGCAGAAGAAAGCGAGGCGAGGCGATGTTCATTCGCTAAATCAAGTCCGGCGGAGTTTATCCGACCTTCGCCGTACAGATCGCGCGGCAGCGGAATTTTCGGATGCGGTATGCCAGCCTGACCTTCCTGCTGCGCCAGTTTTTCCACGGCCTCGACCGGGTCCGCCACCAGTTCATCGAGCGGTAGGGTGGCATCGGCGATGCGGTTGACAAAAGAGGTGTTGGCGCCGTTTTCCAGCAGGCGTCGTACCAGATAGGCCAGCAGGGTTTCGTGTGTTCCCACCGGCGCGTAAATACGGCAGGGACGGTTAAGTTTTCCGTCCGCCACTTTACCGGTGACCTGTTCATACAGCGGTTCTCCCATGCCGTGCAGGCACTGGAATTCGTACTGACCCGGATAGTAATTTTGCCCGGCCAGATGATAAATCGCCGCCAGTGTGTGAGCGTTATGGGTCGCGAACTGCGGGTAGATCAGATTAGGGACGGCGAGCAGTTTTTTCGCGCAGGCCAGATAAGAGACATCGGTATACACTTTGCGGGTATAAACCGGATAGCCCTCCAGCCCTTCCATTTGCGCGCGTTTGATCTCGCTATCCCAGTAGGCGCCTTTCACCAGACGAATCATCAGCCGACGGCGGCTACGGGAGGCCAGATCGACTAAATAATCAATGACCAGCGGGCAGCGTTTTTGGTAAGCCTGGATCACAAAGCCAATGCCGTTCCAGCCCGCCAGTTCGGGTTCGAAGCAGAGTTTTTCCAGCAGATCGAGCGAGATCTCCAGACGATCCGCCTCTTCGGCGTCGATATTGAGACCGATATCATACTGGCGCGCCAGCAGCGTCAGTGATTTCAGGCGCGGATAAAGCTCCTCCATTACCCGATCGTATTGCGCGCGACTATAGCGTGGATGCAGGGCGGACAGCTTAATCGAGATGCCTGGCCCTTCGTAAATACCGCGACCGTTAGAGGCTTTGCCGATGGCATGAATCGCTTGCTGGTAAGAGACCATATAGGCCTGCGCATCGGCGGCGGTTAACGCGGCTTCGCCCAGCATATCGTAAGAATAGCGGAACCCTTTCTCTTCCAGTTTTCGGGCATTCGCCAGCGCCTGAGCAATGGTTTCGCCAGTCACGAACTGCTCGCCCATTAAACGCATCGCCATGTCGACGCCTTTGCGGATTAACGGTTCGCCGCTCTTGCCGATAATGCGGTTCAGCGAGCGCGAAAGATTGGCTTCGTTATGCGTTGAGACCAGTCGGCCGGTAAAGAGCAGCCCCCAGGTGGCGGCGTTTACAAACAGCGACGGGCTACGGCCAATATGCGACTGCCAGTTGCCATTACTGATTTTGTCGCGAATTAACGCATCGCGCGTAGCTTTGTCGGGAATACGCAGCAGCGCTTCCGCCAGACACATCAGCGCAACGCCTTCTTGCGAAGAGAGGGAAAACTCCTGCAACAGGCCTTGCACCATACCCGCGCGACCGCTGGCGGATTTTTGATTGCGCAATTTCTCCGCCAGTTGATACGCCAGTTTATGCGCCTGCTCAGCGACAGGCGGCGACAGGCGCGCCTGTTCCACTAGCATTGACACCGCATCGGTTTCCGGGCGGCGCCAGGCGGCGGTGATGGCGGCGCGAGAGACGGATTGGGGAAGAATCTGTTCGGCAAACTCCAGAAAGGGCTGATGCGGCTCATCCTGCGGCGCGACCGGCTCCTCGCTTTCATTTGCCGCGCCAGCAAACAGCGCAGGTAGCTCCGGTAGCGTATCGCTATTTTCCAGCTTGTCCAGATAGCTAAAGATTGCCTGTTTTATTAACCAGTGCGGCGTGCGATCGATACGCGACGCGGCCATTTTGATCCGTTCGCGCGTGGCGTCGTCCAGCTTAACCCCCATCGTGGTGGTTCCCATACCCTCTACTCCTGTTATTCGCTCTATCTGCTAACCAATAGTTAGCGGAAAATATCCACCATGTTGCAACTTTGTGCAACCGCGTTAAATGTGACCTGCGTTGCAAGCTTAAAAATGAATAAATTGTTAAAAAAAGATAAGGGAGTGTCTGACGAGAAAACCATCTGGATTTATTTTCTCTGCGGTAGTTAACACTTTTAAAAGGTGCAACCGCAAAAAATGTGAGAGAGTGCAACCTGGAGAAAAATAGTATCCCTCTGCAATCAAATTTGATGTAAATGGTGTGTTAAATCGATTGTGAATAACCACCGCTTCCGGCAGGATACGGTCGCCCTGGTAAACATAACACCCTTGCCACGTTCCGGCAGGGTACAAAACGGCACGCTACGGTAGTGCCAATAAATAAATTTGGAGAACCTTGATGGCTATTAGCACACCGATGTTGGTGACATTCTGTGTCTATATTTTTGGCATGATATTGATTGGGTTTATCGCCTGGCGCTCTACCAAAAACTTTGATGACTATATTCTTGGCGGTCGCAGTCTGGGGCCGTTTGTTACGGCTTTATCAGCCGGCGCGTCGGATATGAGCGGCTGGCTGTTAATGGGGCTGCCTGGCGCTATCTTTCTGTCGGGGATCTCTGAAAGCTGGATCGCCATTGGCCTGACGTTAGGCGCATGGATTAACTGGAAGCTGGTGGCCGGGCGCCTGCGCGTGCATACCGAATTTAACAATAACGCGCTCACGCTGCCGGACTATTTTACCGGTCGGTTTGAGGATAAGAGCCGAGTCCTGCGTATTATTTCCGCGCTGGTCATTCTGCTGTTTTTCACTATCTATTGCGCGTCAGGTATTGTCGCTGGGGCACGACTGTTCGAAAGCACCTTCGGTATGAGCTATGAAACCGCACTGTGGGCGGGGGCCGCGGCAACCATTATTTATACCTTTATCGGCGGGTTTCTTGCCGTTAGTTGGACGGATACCGTTCAGGCCAGCCTGATGATTTTTGCGTTAATCCTGACGCCGGTGATGGTTATTGTCGGCGTAGGCGGTTTTAGCGAGTCGCTGGAAGTGATCAAGCAAAAGAGCATCGAGAATGTCGACATGCTCAAGGGGCTGAATTTTGTCGCCATTATTTCCCTGATGGGCTGGGGACTGGGTTACTTCGGTCAGCCGCATATCCTGGCGCGCTTTATGGCGGCGGATTCCCATCACAGTATTGTTCATGCGCGTCGTATCAGTATGACCTGGATGATTCTGTGTCTGGCGGGCGCGGTGGCGGTGGGCTTCTTTGGCATTGCGTACTTTAACAATAACCCCGCGCTGGCCGGGGCGGTGAACCAAAACTCAGAACGCGTATTTATTGAACTGGCGCAGATCCTGTTTAACCCGTGGATTGCCGGTATTTTGCTGTCTGCTATCCTGGCGGCGGTGATGTCGACGTTGAGCTGTCAGTTGCTGGTATGCTCCAGCGCGATTACAGAAGATTTATATAAGGCTTTTCTGCGTAAAAGCGCCAGCCAGCAAGAGTTGGTATGGGTAGGGCGAGTGATGGTGCTGGTGGTAGCGCTGATCGCCATTGCGCTGGCGGCGAACCCCGATAACCGTGTGCTGGGGCTGGTGAGCTACGCCTGGGCTGGATTCGGCGCGGCATTTGGACCTGTTGTCCTGTTTTCTGTGATGTGGTCGCGTATGACACGTAACGGCGCGCTGGCGGGAATGATTATTGGCGCGGTGACGGTTATCGTCTGGAAACAATATGGTTGGCTGGATCTGTATGAGATCATCCCTGGCTTCATTTTCGGCAGCCTGGGGATCGTAATCTTTAGCCTGCTTGGCAAAGCGCCGACAGCAGCGATGCAGGAACGCTTTGCAAAAGCGGACGCGCATTATCATTCCGCGCCGCCGTCAAAGCTACAGGCGGAATAACCGACATGTCCGATAGTATTATTGCCATCGGACATATTTTACCAGGCGGCGTTATACGCCTGCCTGGTCCTCTGATAAGTCCCGGACCGATTGACTGAAGATGTTCAGGTAAATGAGGACGCTCTCTCAAACTATTTTTAGCCCTTGAGCGCCGTTAACGCGGCCGTAATACGTCTCGAGTAATCACTAACTGGCCATATATGAAATCGCCTGTTAATGGTACCAATAGCCTTGACGCAATAGGGTAATGACAAAAATTAAAACGAGTCAGCGTTACTCGCGTAAGTATGCCGCACAAAATTTTGCAAAATAATGCCGTTTTAGCGATGGGAGAGAGGACACGTTAATTACTCCATTTTAACCTTTTATATGTTGAATATTCAATGCCTTATGGGTAGTTTCACCATTAATACCCGCAGTAGCTAATGATTATCTTTTTTAGTCTCCTGCCGATGAAATAATCGTGTAATCTTTCTGTAAGAGACTGACAATGACGCAATAATGTTTGGTTAATGCTTGGTGAATATATTGTTGCATTATTGATGTTTTGTGTTGTACTTAGTAGTAATAGCGGTAGTTCCCCGGCAGTGATGGTCACTCACTATGGAGATCGCGAATGGTAATGTCCGCACCAGGACACATTGTTTACAGTAGTTACAACACCCTGTAC
Organism: Salmonella sp. NW884; assembly: GCF_051700745.1. Taxonomy (NCBI): domain Bacteria; kingdom Pseudomonadati; phylum Pseudomonadota; class Gammaproteobacteria; order Enterobacterales; family Enterobacteriaceae; genus Salmonella; species Salmonella sp. NW884. The sequence goes on from NZ_JAMMDE010000005.1 coordinate 100,694, forward strand.
GGACATTCTCTCTCCGGTGGTGGTCTTGTCACCTTAAAAGCTCTCATCATTTCTCTTACTGTCCATACCCATGACGTCATATGTGGTGCGCGTAGCCGTGTGTGGCGTCGTTTCAAAAAGCAAGCTAAGGCTTACAAGGAAGCCAACCCTCAGATGTGTGTGCGCATAATCGCGTTCAAGAGAACGCGGGTGATGTATACCTACAACTCAAGGTGCTATCCATGGGAAGACAAAAAGCAGTGATCAAAGCTCGTCGTGAAGCAAAGCGTGTGTTGAGACGAGATTCGCGTAGTCATAAGCAACGTGAAGAAGAATCGGTCACGTCACTGGTACAGATGGGCGGAGTAGAAGCCATTGGCATGGCGCGCGATAGTCGCGATACCTCTCCTGTTAAGGCGCGAAATGAAGCGCAGGCGCATTATCTGAACGCTATTGACAGTAAACAGCTTATTTTTGCGACCGGCGAAGCCGGCTGCGGAAAAACATGGATCAGTGCGGCAAAGGCGGCAGAAGCATTGATTCATAAGGACGTCGAGAGGATCATTGTGACGCGTCCGGTATTGCAAGCTGATGAAGATCTTGGTTTTTTGCCCGGTGATATCGCTGAAAAATTCGCGCCTTATTTTCGTCCCGTCTACGATGTCCTGCTTAAACGGTTGGGCGCGTCCTTTATGCAATATTGTTTGCGCCCGGAAATCGGTAAGGTAGAAATTGCCCCGTTCGCCTATATGCGTGGGCGTACTTTTGAAAATGCGGTCGTGATCCTCGACGAGGCGCAAAATGTGACTGCGGCGCAAATGAAAATGTTTTTGACGCGACTAGGCGAAAATGTCACGGTCATTGTCAATGGCGATATTACGCAATGCGACCTGCCGCGCGGTGTGCGTTCCGGGTTGAGTGATGCGTTGGAACGCTTTGAAGAAGATGAAATGGTAGGGATTGTGCATTTCAACAAAGACGACTGCGTGCGCTCGGCGCTTTGTCAGCGCGCGTTGCAAGCCTATGGTTGAATGAGCTCTTATAATGCCAGCAGACATGGCCAAGGGAAGTCATTGTTTGTACCCGCAAACAGGATAACACCGGCCATGTCTGTTTATTTATTGCTCAATGAATTTAAGATAAAGCTTAATTATATCAGTCCTGTCTTAAAATAATTTTAATAATGTAATCATCTGAATTACACACATACTATTTATCTTCAAAATATTACTGTTGCCAGAAAAGATGAGTGGCTACATTCATAAAAATATTATACTGTCTGTAAATTAACTGCATTGGTAAAGATATTTTATGATAACGCACTATCAATGTTGCTTGTGAAATATAATTGAAATTGATTGAATGGATGGTAATTAATTATGAGCTTTATGTTTTTTGTCAGTTGCCTTGCCATCGCTTTTGCCCTGGGAATCGTTGTTGCACGGAAATTAATGCCTCGTACTGGCTATAAGTTGCCACCGACTGCGCCAGCGCAACCAGCGACATATACGCCGAAACCTTATGTTCCAGTAAAAAAATATCGCGATTCCCGTTGGCAAGAGCGTGACGAATTATTTCAGGGAATGGTTGATGAAGGCGTCTGGTTAGAAGGAAAGGAGTGGCTCATCACCCGTAGTGAAAAAATCTATTTTGATAATCTTGAAAAATGGTTTGGGCAATATTGTCATATTCATTGCCAGGTTTCTTTAGGTCGTTTGGTTAACTTTCCTGAACAACCTGGGTTTAGTGAAGAAGAACGAAAACGTTTTTTTATGATTTATAATAATATGGCGATGGATTATGTTCTGGTATCAAAAAAGAACAATAAAATTGTCTGCGTCATTGAGTTGGATGATCCGAGTCATGAGCGAGCAGACCGTATAACGCGCGATCGTTGGTTAAACATTATTATGTCAATTGCGCAAATACCTTTTGTCCGGGCCTCTGTAACGAAGATAGATGAAGAACCGCCGGTCTGGCAGACCCGTGATGCTGTTCGTCCATTTGTATCGGCGACAAAAAGCGAAAAAGTACACTGAGATTATGTTGTTAATCCCTGCTGGGGGTTCCCTGCAGGTATGCAATATATGAAAAAAGCCCGTTGTTCTGGTGTGAACTCCGACTGCCGGGCTTTGTTGTTTTTTGGTTATAAGACCGCTTTTAATTGCGTGACCATCATTGTGGGTTCAAAAGGAATCAAATCGACTTTAGCTACGCCAGACAAGCGAAAAGGATCTTGCGCCAGATAGTTTTGCAGTACACCCGTGTCATCATAGTTTGCAAGTATTACGCCTCCTGTGCGCGGAATTTGTCGCCCGGAAGCCAGAAAAAGGCCATCGGCATAACTTTTTTTTAGCCATTCCACATGTGCAGGGAGTTGCGCATCAATTTCATGCAACGGTTTTATGTAGGTTAAGACAACCACACAAAGCACACTCATTTGATTGTCCATAAATATAAAGGGGATATTACGTTAGTACACTATGCAGAGACGCGAAAAATTTTAGTGTCTGGAATTATGGAAACGATCTTCATTAGTGGGCCGTTCTTCTATGCGCCAGGAGACGCCGCCAGTAATCTTGATGAGCTTTATGCGAGGTTGGCTGAATTGCAATATGCGAAAAAAGCCGAGCTTGATGACAAACCTGTTGTGCGGTTACACATTATCCGACGTGGCAAAGTTGAGTGAGGCGAAACCGAAACCCAACATTGCGGTAGTGGGTATGAATGTTGGGTTACGCGCTGTTCCACCCAACCTCCGGGAACGATGGTTTTGTCAGTTGGAAAAGCGAAGCGCATTTCGGCATCAAGGTTTGTCAGTCGTCTGATACTTTCGTACAGGCTCTTTTTTGAAGATGCCGGTAAGGGGGCTGCCATATTTACGTTCATTATCATTCGCGTTAATCATAATTATTTCTTTATATACAATATGTTGCCATTATTCTTTGTTCGCTGGCGTATTGCTATCTTTTCGTAAAATCGTCATTTTATGCAGTACAGGATGCATGGCAGAAGAGTGGGATTATGCCAAAGAAAGCCAGAGGACTGTCCGCCTTAGCCGTTTCCAGGCTTAAAGCGGAAGGTCGCTATGCTGTAAGTGGTGTTGACAGATTGTATCTGCGGATCGCCGGACGCTCACGCGCATGGGTCGTTATTTATATGCTCATAGATTACATCAAGTTCTGTAAAGGGGTATTTTGCTTCTGAAATGGTCTTATAGCAATCAGTAGCATAGAGATTATTGGTTCCTGCGATTAGCTCAGGTTTAATACTGCCCGGTTTTACATCTGGTGGGAGTAATATTTTGTAATATAATTTTGTTACTTCTGAGGATGTATAACGGCATCGCTAAAAATGTTCTTTCTGGTATTCAAAACTACATATCACTGCCCTTGGGAAGGATGGCTTATTATTGCTACCTTTCATTATGATAACTCTCTCTGGATTATCTACATTTCATTTTTTAACATAAAATACATCACAACTAGAAAACTTAAATATTTTATATTAAAAGTTTTTCTAATATTCGAATATTATAAATTTAATGGCCATGTAGAAATAAAATATAGTAATAAAAATCTTTAGAGAGAAACTTATCGTATGTTTATGTTTCATAAATGAGAGTATTGGCTGTTTATTAATATTTTTATTATTGTATTTAATGTGGAAGTGGTGTATTCCCTCAATCCCAATGTCTACTAATGAAAATGGACTATAATAAAAGAATATATATCCAGATAGTGCTGCAAGAAGTTTAATAAATATAATGCTATGTATATTATTTATATTTCTGATCAATAAAAAACAAATTAGCGATGACATTACGATGCCAAAAAAAATCTAAAAAAATGATTATGATACATCTTGATAATCTTGCCTGACAGTTTCATAAGATACCATTATCCACCAATGTTAGCATTTTTTTTCCAGTCAATATAGTACCCGATGTTGAACCTGCCAACTATGGTAGTACTGGCCAGGGGGGGGCAGTAAAGGGGCCTGTTTGTATATCTTCCTCTAGGTCAATTCCAATACCCGGTGCTTTATTTCACCACACCCGTAATATTTTACTCATTGTCTAACGTCATTCCCATTACCTAAACGCCACAGTATCCGGACATATCAAGATTTTTTTCCTCATTTCTTACTTTGATGGTGATAATAGCTTTAACATCATACCCTTCTACATCCTCGTTTGATGCTGTGAGAGGAGTTTGTTTCGTGGTGATGGAAATAATTACCATTTTGGAATGATGATATGTTTTCCCTTTGAGGATGTATAACGGCATCGCCAAAATGTTCTTTCTGGTATTCAAAACTATATGTCACTGACCCTGTAAAGATGGCTTATTATTATATTTATTCATGATAATAATTCCTTCTTCAATCTGAGAAATAAGATAAGTAAAAATCCCAAATTGAATATTAATTTATATCCTCTGGATACTAAGTTTGTGTTTCCAATAAAATTTTTAAGAAATGGTTTTTTGATATTTTCTTTATTATATTCTTGATGGAATGATGATATGTTTCCGACAGCTGAATCGATAAGGGAGAAAATAAAAAAATACAAAAACAAATAACAGCCAAAAAGAAAACACACATCTTTTCAACCAGTAGTTCCAAGCATAATACTAACTTTTGAAAATAACAGGAAAGCTATCACTCCAAATAACATCCTAACTGTTTTGTTATATTGACTCATTTTAGTTTCCGATAATCACCGTTGAAAAACCTGTAATGACAGCTCCAGTGCCACCCACCGAAGGGGACACAAAAGGATCAAACTGAATTTCTATGCCTCCACCTAATAGTTACAAGAGGATATAGGGTATCAGGCAACCCAAAATCCACTGAAATTCGATTTATTCAACAAAGCGTAATGCAGTCAGTAAAAGTATGGCACTGATTACTTTAGGAAGGGCGTCCATCACATATTTCAAGCCATTTCCAGAATTGATAACTCCCTCCTTTAGAAGCCTATAATATTAGAGGGAGGTAACTCTCTAAGAATCATCAAATGTATTTGACAGTCCACTTTACTCAAGTTTTCAATTTTTATTTGTCCGCCCAAAATGTATGCAGGTTCCAAACCAAACATTTCATTATCAGCTAATACGCCTGGTTGTTTAACTGCCCGGTCAAAAATGTAATTATCATTACAATCAAATAAATCAAACTCTTCAACATTTGAAAATGCAAGAAAAGATTCAATTTCACTATTTAATTCATCTTTTGTTTTTACCATGAAACCATTTTCGACAAAAATTATTTGATTAAATAAAGGCTGAATCGTAATATTTCTTCCGGTAGACTCACCAAAAACATATAATTCGCCAAAGGCACCTTGGCTATGCATGGTATGCGTCCATTTCTTTAAATGGAGTATCTTCTAGCCATATATCCAGTACAACTTCATCCTTATCAGGATTGACAAGACTAAACAATCCATTTTTATACGTTCCCCATTCCTCTGTTTTCCAGTAAGAAAGAAGTTTATCCGGAAGAATACCTTTCCATTTTGTCATACTTTTCTCTGGAACAGCGCTATAAGATGTAGCTTCTCCAAATTTCTCAATGAAGTAACTAATGTCTTGATCTCGCATAATATTTCCCCCTGACTTCTAAGTCCTTTTGTAAATAGACCCGTTTTAGTTCCAGGCATTTTTTGAGATCCCGGCCAAATGATTGTGTTGCCGATATTCTTCCGGCGTCATATTGTTCAGTGATTCATGAGGGCGTTCACAGTTATATTCTGACACCCATCTTTCCGTGATTTCCCGCACTTCATTCAGCGTTCTGAACAGATAAAAATCGAGTATTTCTGTACGGTATGTTCAGTTAAAGCGCTCAATAAAAGCGTTCTGCGTCGGCTTACCCGGCTGAATAAATTCCAGTTTTACTGCATGTTGCTCTGCCCATTCAGCCAGTGCAAGTGAGATAAATTCCGGACCATTATCCATGCGTAGCATGACCGGATAGCCGCGATTTGCCGCGATCCTGTCGAGTACACGGACCACGCGCAAAGCTGGCAGATTCAGATCGATTTCAATCGACAATGCCTCACGGTTAAAGCCATCAACGACATTGAACGTGCGAAAACGACGGCCACAGACCAGAGCATCATGCATAAAATCGACAGACCAGCTCTGGTTCAGCGCTTCCGGTGTGGCCAGTGGCGAGGGATTACGCACCGGCAATCGTTGTTTGCCTTTACGGCGAAAATTCAGCTTCAGCAGACAATAAATACGATGGATCCTTTTGTGATTCCACGGGTATCCCTGCCGCCGCAGAACCTGGAAAAGTTTTGGAAAACCGTACCGTGGGTATCGCTCTGCCACTGCCTGCAACGCGACAATAACGGGTTCGTCACGCGTGGTATCCGGACGATAATGGTAAACCGTTCTGCTCAGGTTCAGACTCCGGCAGGCCTGACGGATACTGAGTCCAAATGTCGTTATCAGATGAGTGACCAGCTCACGCTTAAAGGCTGGTTTTAAAACTTTTTTCGATAACGTCTTTCAGCGCCCGGTTCTCAAGGCTCAGGTCGGCAAACATCTGTTTGAGACGCCGATTCTCGTCCTCAAGATCCTTGATCTTTTTAATATCAGAAGCCTCCATGCCGCCGTATCTGGACTTCCAGTTGTATCAGGTGGCTTCAGATATACCGGCCTCCCGGCAGACATCTTTAACGGTTCGTCCGGCTTCAACCGATTTAATTACGGCAATGATCTGATGCTCAGTAAAACGGGCTTTACGCATAGCGATCGCGTTTGTTGGCAGATTGATTATGCCGGAGGATCTCTAAATGTGAATGGCACGATTATGCGGGATACTTACACCTGTTTCGTTGTAAAAATGTAGCATCTTGAGTCATTCATCAGCCGGTTTTATTCCTCTCAGACTAAGCCATCAACACAGATTTCAACGCCGCTGTCGCGGTTATCATGGCTTGCCTGTAAACATAATGAACACACTAATTCTCTGCTTGACCACCCTTATAAACTGGTCGCACAAGATCACAGGAACCTCTCGCGATGAGGCGCATGTATCCTGGTTTACGACATCAAAAAATGTGGCGCGTTTATTGCCAGGTAGGCGTTGTGAGACGTCACTTATTTACGCCTGGTTTCAGCCGTAGCGCCGGGCATGGATAAAAAGAGTATGGCAATCAGCGTGATAATGCTAAAAAACAATTAATATTTTTTTAACAAAACTAAAGCTTGCTATGTTCAGTTAACCATGCGTTAATGGTTGTGCGGTTTGATACAAACTTATCTGAAGTAGTGATTGTAATATTTCTCATCATTTGTTCCTCTTGAGATCTCCTTTAGGTTTTTTTCTCTCTGATAATTTTCTTCAGGCCATTTCGCCCAAGGGCTCATTCAAAAGGTAACAATATTATGACGACGAAAATCACTGGTTTAGTAAAATGGTTTAACCCTGAAAAGGGCTTTGGTTTCATTACGCCTAAAGATGGCAGCAAAGATGTGTTTGTGCATTTTTCCGCCATTCAAAATAATGAATTCCGCACTCTGAATGAAAATCAGGAAGTGGAGTTTTCAGTAGAGCAGGGACCAAAAGGTCCATCAGCGGTCAACGTTGTGGCGCTTTAAGGCAACTGATATTACTAATAAAATTCACTTCCGGTGTCCATGTTGCCATGGTTCACAATACAGAACATCGACATTCGATGTTACTGAGCAAAACCCGTTTGGCGCGAAATGTATTTTTTGTAAGTCAACCATGATCACTTTTGATAATGTTGGATTATACATTCGCTCAGGACAGGTTCCGCTAGATTTTAGAAAATAATTCATATTAGCTCCGTACAGGAGCTTTTTTTATGCCCGGATGATTATCATCTATAGACGCTGACATCCATCATCTATAGTGGCATTTACCTTTCCCCAAAGGTGTTATTTCTCTTGCAGACAGCGCCTGAAAAAAGCGACGTTGTCCTCATCTATCCGATGAAGCCAGGTCACCTGTCTTTGCGCCGTTATCCGTTATTTTATTCTTGCCCTATAATAACAAGCCCGCGCTAAGCACGGGCTTGAATAACATAAAGCGTCTTAGAACTGGTAGACCAGACCAACACCTACGATATCATCGGTTGCAATACCGTTGCTTGCGTAGAAGTCATCATCTTCGTCCAGCAGGTTGATTTTATAATCAACGTAGGTGGACATATTTTTGTTGAAGTAGTAAGTCATACCGACGTCAACATATTTAACCAGATCTTTGTTGGTGTAACGCCAGTTGCCACGATGGACTTCCTGACCGCCTAAATCTTTGCCCTTAGACTGCAAGTAGGCGATGGACGGACGCAGACCGAAATCGAACTGATACTGCGCAACCACTTCAAAGTTCTGGGTTTTGTTAGCAATACCGCCATTATCTTCGCCATTGCCGCCGCCATAATAGGTCATGTTGCGGGTTTCAGCGTACATCGCCGCCAGGTAAACATTGTAGGCGTCATATTTGGCACCTACGGTCCAGGCTTCAGCGGTTTCACCACCAGCATAGTTGTTGCGCTCATTCATGCCGTCGCCATAACCACGAGCAACCTGATTGTCCGTACGGTCAGAGGAAGAGTAGGCCGCACCCAGGCTTAACCCGAAGTCAAAGTCGTAGGAGGCAGACATACCGAAACCGTCGCCGTTTTCACGGGCCAGTTTGCGGCTGCCGCCGTTACCTGTACCTTCACCAGCACCGCCATTTTCATTATTACCCTGGTACTGCAACGCGAAGTTCAGGCCTTCCACCAGACCGAAGAAGTCGGTATTACGGTAGGTGGCAACGCCGTTGGTTCTGCCCAGCATATAGACATCGGTCTGGGTATAAGTATCACCGCCGAATTCCGGCAGCGCATCGGTCCAGGCTTCAATGTCGTAGATAACACCATAGTTACGGCCATAATCGAAAGAGCCGTACTCGCCGAATTTCAGACCGGCAAAGCCCAGACGAGTCCAGGAGTTTGCACCTTCGCCTTCGGTGGTGTTCACCTTAATGTTGTATTCCCACTGACCATAGCCGGTCAGCATATCGTTGATCTGCGTTTCGCCTTTAAAGCCAATACGGGCGTAGGACTGGTCGCCATCGTCGCCTGCATTGTCAGAGAAGTAACGCAGACCATCAACTTTGCCGTACAGGTCGAGTTTGTTGCCATTTTTATTATAAATTTCAGCCGCATTTGCTGCGCCTGCCACTAATAACGCCGGGACAAGCAGTGCCAGAACTTTTCTGTTCATTATGTATTCCCTTATGATAATAATTTATATGAATATGTAGCCACTTCAACAAAACTACAAATTGATACTATTCTATGAAGTTCATGGAATTTAAAAAATAACATGTAACAAAGATATTTAAAATATTTCAATTTGTTTCTATTTGGTTTTTTATAATACGAGCTATATAAGTTACTAAGAATATATATTCTATAATTATCATTTTTTATCAATGAGTTATATGTTTTAACTTGATGGTTATTGAAGTGAATATAATTTGTTTTTTATATGTGTTTGATGCTTTGATTAGGAAAAGGCATAAAAAAAACCGGCATAAATGCCGGTAATGTGGGTAATGATAAAATAAATGATAAAAGGCTAATAACCGAATCATTCTGACACTTAATGCTAATAAAATAAAACGCTATCGCGGTGCGTAAAAATAAGTTGTTCTGGTTATAGGTTATTCTGCATCAGAGTGCGATTCAATCACCATTCCCTTATTTAACAGCAGGTTCAGCGCCAGACGCAACATTAACTGAGAATAAACTATTTGTGGAATGAATAATCAGAACAGGTGGATAAGGTATTTCATGGTCGAAATGTGACTAATATCACATTATAATGTAATTAATGTCATATGACTTACATCACAAAAGCGGAGTAAAGTTTGAGTACCAGGGAGGACAACGCCACCCGTAGCATGGGCGGTAAATTAGCGTTATGGGTTTTTTATACCTTTTGCGGCTACTTCATCTGGGCGATGGCGCGTTGCGTGTGGCTGATGTCCGCCATACAAACCGAGCCGGTTCTCGGCCCAATCAGCACTCCTGGCAGCGCAACGGAAAAATGGCTTAACGCGCTTTCGCTGGGCGTCGTCTGGCTTATTCTGGGGTGTATTGCCTGGTACACCCGGCCTCGCAAAAACAGGGCTTATCCCGCCGACACCAAGCCAGAAACGCGCAAGCACGCAGGGATGTAAAGTGGTGGCGGATATGTCAGGATAGCGAACCCTGTGCTCAGGCATGTAATAAAAATGGTCTGCTATAAAGAGAGGGCGTATGGACTCAGGATACTGGCAATCGCAGTTTGAAGACTGGCTACGTCATCACCACCAGGAACAGGATGCCGCCCATGACATCTTCCATTTTCGTCGTGTTTGGGCAACCGCGCAAACGCTGGGGGAAAACAGTCCTGTCGACTGGCTGGTGGTGCTATCGGCATGTTATTTCCATGACATCGTCAGCCTGGCGAAAAATCATCCGCAGCGGCATCGTTCTTCCATTCTGGCGGCGGCAGAAACCCGGCGTATTTTTCTGCGGGATTTTCCTGACTTTCCGGCAGAAAAACTGGCGGGCATTTGTCATGCTATCGAAGCGCATAGCTTCAGCGCAAAAATTGCGCCTACCACGCCAGAGGCAAAAATCGTGCAGGATGCAGACAGGCTGGAGGCGTTGGGCGCCATTGGTCTGGCGCGGGTCTTCGCGGTCTCCGGCGCGCTGGGCGTCGCGCTGTTTGATGCCGACGATCCCTTTGCCGACAGACGGCCTCTTAACGATAAGCAATTCGCGCTCGACCATTTTCAAACCAAACTGCTGAAACTGCCGCTGACGATGCAGACCGAACGGGGCAAGTACCTGGCGCAGCGTAATGCGGATTTTCTGGTGTCGTACATGGCGAAACTGAGCGCTGAGCTGAAAGGCGACTATGAAACACGGGATGAGGCGGTCATCCAGATGTTTGCTACGCATCAGTAACCCCTGCCGCTGAAACGTAAACCGCGTCATTTTATGTTAGTCTGTCGGCAATTATTTTTGGCCGGTTAAATGTATGCAGGAAAATATTTCAGTAACACACGCCCGGAACCTCATCGCCGACGACGCCGGAAGCGAGATCCAGGCGATGCTGAGTCAATTGCTGGAAATCTACGATGTTAAAACGCTGGTGGCGCACCTTAACGGCCTGGGCGAGCAGCACTGGAGCCCGGCCATCTTAAAGCGCGTAATGATGAACGCGGCATGGCATCGTTTGAGCGACAATGAACTCACCTTTCTTAAAACAGGGTTGCCGACGCCGCCAGCGCATCATCCGCATTACGCCTTTCGTTTTATCGATCTTTTCGCGGGCATCGGCGGTATTCGCCGCGGATTTGAAGCGATAGGCGGACAGTGCGTGTTTACCAGCGAATGGAATAAGCACGCGGTACGGACATATAAAGCGAACTATTTTTGCGATCCGCTGCAACATCGCTTTAATGAAGATATCCGCGATATCACGTTGAGCCACCGGGAAGGGGTCAGCGATGATGAGGCGGCGGAACACATTCGCCAGCATATTCCGCAACATGATGTCCTGTTGGCGGGCTTTCCCTGTCAGCCATTTTCTCTGGCGGGCGTTTCCAAGAAAAATGCGCTGGGCCGCGCCCACGGCTTTGCCTGCGAGACTCAGGGGACGTTATTTTTTGATGTCGTAAGAATTATCGATGCCCGCCGCCCCGCGCTGTTTGTGCTGGAAAACGTGAAAAACCTTAAAAGTCACGACCAGGGCAACACCTTCCGCATTATTATGCAAACGCTCGATGAACTGGGATATGACGTGGCGGATGCCGCTGACAATGGCCCGGACGATCCGAAAATTATCGACGGGCAGCACTTTCTTCCTCAGCATCGGGAACGTATTGTGTTGGTGGGATTCCGTCGCGATTTAAACCTGAAAACCGATTTTACGTTACGCAATATCGCCCGTTGTTATCCACCGCGCCGTCCGACGCTGGCAGAACTGCTGGAGCCCGTCGTCGAAGCCAAATATATCCTGACGCCGGTGCTGTGGAAATATTTATATCGCTACGCGAAAAAGCACCAGGCGCGGGGAAACGGTTTTGGCTATGGCATGGTTTATCCTGACAATCCGGAAAGTGTGGCGCGCACGTTATCTGCTCGCTACTACAAAGATGGCGCCGAAATTCTGATCGATCGTGGTTGGGATATGGCGAAAGGCGAAGTGAATTTCGACGATGCTGGCAACCAACAACATCGTCCCCGCCGACTCACGCCGAGAGAGTGCGCGCGTTTAATGGGATTTGAGGCGCCGCACACGTACCAGTTCAGGATACCTGTCTCGGATACGCAGGCCTATCGCCAGTTTGGCAACTCCGTGGTGGTGCCGGTATTTGCTGCGGTAGCAAAGCTGCTGGAACCCAAAATTCACCAGGCGGTGACGCTGCGTCAGAGAGAGACGGTAGATGGCGGACGTTCACGATAAAGCCACGCGCAGTAAAAATATGCGCGCGATAGCGACCCGCGATACGGCGATTGAAAAACGTCTTGCTGGCCTGTTAAGCGCGCAGGGGATTACGTTTCATACTCAGGAGGCGACATTACCGGGCAAGCCGGACTTTGTGGTGAATGACTATGATTGTGTGATTTTTACTCACGGCTGCTTTTGGCATCATCACCACTGTTATCTGTTCAAAGTACCGGCCACGCGAACGGCTTTCTGGCTGGAAAAAATCGGTAAGAACGTTGAGCGCGATGAGCGCGATATTCAGCGTTTACAGGCGCTTGGCTGGCGGGTACTGATCGTCTGGGAGTGCGCCTTGCGCGGGCGAGCGAAATTGAGCGACGCGGCGTTGGCGGAGCGCCTGGAAGAGTGGATCTGCGGCGGCGGCGCCAGCGCGCAGATCGACACCCAGGGGATTCATCTACTGGCGTGAATCTTCCGTTTTACACGGCGTGACCACCGCCTTGACAGGAAACAGGTACTTACCCAGAGTCACCAGCACTACGGCAAACACAATCACACCCAGCGCGGCCCATTCAACGGGCGATAACCTCTCGCCGCCCAGGCCGGTGCCAAGCAACACGGCGACAACCGGATTCACATAGGCGTAGCTGGTCGCCAGCGCCGGACTGACGTTGCGAATCAGGTACATATAGGCATTAATGGCGATAATAGAACCGAACAACGCCAGGTAGCCGACGGCCATAAACCCCGATAAACCAGGCAGCGTGGCGAGCTTTTCGCCGGAAAGAAACGCCGCGCAAAGCAATACCACGCCCGCCGCCAGCATTTCAATCGCGCCCGCCATCATGCCCACAGGCAGGGCGATGCGCGAGCCGTAAACGGAACCAAATGCCCAGCTCATCGAACCTATCAGGATCAAAATCGCGCCCCACGGATTGCCGCTTAAATTACCGCCGCTGTTCAGCAGAATAATCCCGGCAAGTCCAATGGCAATCCCCACCCATTCTAATTTGCGCGTTTTAATACCAAAAAAGTAGCTAAAGCACAGCGTAAATAGCGGGACAGTGGCGACCACGACGGCAGCAATGCCCGATGGCACGTTTTGATGCTCCGCCACCGTCACCAGGCCGTTACCCACCGCCAGCAGCAGTAGACCAATCAGCGCGGCGTTGATGGTCTGGCGCAGCGGCGGAAGTTTTTCGCCGCGCAACAGCAAAAACGCCATGAGCAACATCCCCGCCGAGAGAAAACGTACGCCTGCCATCATTAGCGGCGGCCAGCTTTCAACGCCTATGCGGATAACAAAATAGGTAGACCCCCAAATGATGTACAAGGCAAAAAGCGCGCCAAAAAGAGGTAATAACTGCCGGAAACGCATAATCACTCACGGTGAAATAAAAAGGGTGAATATAGTAAACGTCAAAATTATTATGCTGGCGAGCATTATAATTGTCCTTTTGGAATAAAAAGGCGTTGACCCGCGCCGCCGGTTTCGGCATTGCGCATTTTGCTACATACTTAACGTCTTAGAAGAAAAGACCGAGGAAATCATTTTGGCAGGAAGTAGCTTACTGACATTACTCGACGATATCGCCACGCTGCTGGACGATATTTCGGTAATGGGCAAATTGGCCGCGAAAAAAACCGCGGGCGTACTGGGGGATGACCTGTCGCTCAATGCGCAGCAGGTGACCGGCGTTCGCGCTAATCGCGAGCTGCCAGTGGTATGGAGCGTGGCGAAAGGATCATTAATCAACAAGGTTATTCTGGTGCCGTTGGCGCTGTTGATAAGCGCATTTATCCCGTGGGCCATTACGCCTTTATTAATGTTAGGCGGCGCGTTTCTCTGCTTTGAAGGGGTAGAAAAAGTCCTGCATACCTTTGAGGCGCGAAAACACAAAGAAGACCCGGCGGAGCGGCAAAAACGTCTTGAGGCGCTGGCTGCGCAAGACCCTTTGGCCTTTGAAAAAGATAAAGTAAAAGGGGCGGTCCGTACCGATTTCATTCTGTCCGCTGAAATTGTGGCCATTACCCTGGGGATTGTCGCGCAGGCGCCGCTGCTTAATCAGGTGTTGGTGCTGGCGGGGATTGCGTTGGTTGTGACCATTGGCGTGTATGGCCTGGTGGGTATTATTGTCAAACTGGATGATATGGGGTACTGGCTGGCGGAAAAGCGTAGCGTGCTGGCGCAGGGCGTAGGTAAAGGATTACTGATTATCGCGCCCTGGTTAATGAAAGCATTATCCATTGTCGGTACGCTGGCGATGTTTCTGGTTGGCGGCGGAATTGTCGTACACGGTATTGCGCCGCTACACCATGCCATTGAACATTTTGCGCAGCAGCAGGGGGCTTTCATGGCGCATACGATCCCTGCGGGGCTGAATCTGGTGCTCGGCTTTATTATCGGCGCCATTGTGGTGGCGCTGGTGAAAGGTGTGGCGAAAATTCGCGGTGTTTCGCACTGATTTTCTACAATGAATTATGCAAAATTGTCCATCCTCGTCTAAGGTGAAAACGTTTCATCTGATACAGGAGGCAGGTATGGTCTTTTCTGTCAGTGAGGAAGTTACCGTGAAAGAGGGTGGGCCCCGGATGATCGTCACCGGTTATTCCAGCGGAATGGTAGAGTGTCGCTGGTATGATGGTTTTGGCGTAAAGCGGGAGGCATTCCATGAGAATGAGCTCGTGCCAGGCAAGGAAAGGCGCGTGCGGGACGAAGCCCGATGACAAAACGCCCGGTTAATGCCGGGCGTTTTGCTGTGGAGAAAAAGAGTCGTCGCGCTGCGACATGCTGCTACCTGGTTATGCCAGGATTGAGTGGTATCCCTTGATGAGGTCTGGCTACCGTAAGCCATCAGGGGGCGTTGTATCAATAACCAGGAGTTACCAGGGTGCCGCACGAAACACTGTTAGACAATCAAGGCTGGTTTAAAAAGCTGGCGCGGCGTTTTGGTCCCGGTCATGTCGTCAACACCTGTTTTCTGATCGTGATGCTGTTCTCGACGCTACTTACCTGGCGGGAAGTGATGATACTGAAAGACGCGTATGTCGCCAGTCAGCGCAATCATCTGGGGAGCGTCGCGAATGTCCTTGACCGCCAACTGCAATTCAACATGGACAGGTTGATCTTTTTACGCAACGGTATGCATGAAGCGCTGGTGGCGCCGCTGGCTTTTTCCGCATTGCAAAGCGCGGTGACGCAGTTTGAGCAACGACGCGTCAGACATTTCTGGCAACTGGAGTTGGATAAGCGGCGGACATTGCCGTTATATGGCGTTTCCGATCAATTTGTCGCCCGGACGACGCTTCTTTCGCGGGAGAGTCGTGACCTGGCAAATGAATTAACCGCCACGCTGGAGTTAGGGTATCTGGCGCGTCTGGCGCGCTCATCCGCCATGCTGACGCTGGAGACGATGTATGTTTCTCGCTCAGGGTTTTACCTCTCAACTCTCCCTACGGCGTACGGTAGCGATATTGTCTCCCGTTACTATCAGTACGTGACCCAGCCCTGGTTTATCGAGCAAAGCCAACGGCGTAACCCACAGCGCGGCGTGCGGTGGTTTACCTCCGCACAGCCCTATGTTGCTGACGAGCAGAAAAAAGTGACAGCCAGTCTACCGCTGGATCACGATAATTACTGGTATGGCGTACTGGCAATGGATATTCCCGTCGCGTCATTACAGCGGTTCCTGCGCGATGCGGCCGAAAAGGATATTGAAGGGGAATATCAGCTATACGATAACCATCTCCGTTTGTTGACGGACTCCGCGCCGGAACAACAAACCGCGAATACGTTAAATGACCGTGAGCGCGCCTTACTGGCGCGTGAAATAGAAAAAGATACCCTGGGCGGGCTGCGTTTAGGAACGCATTATGTAAGCTGGGAGCGGCTGGATCATTTTGATGGCGTCCTGCTGCGCGTGCATACATTACGTGAAGGCATACAAGGGAATTTTGGCAGTATTAGTATCGCGCTGACGCTGTTATGGGTGCTTTTTACGGCGATGCTGTTGATCTCCTGGGGCGTTATTCGACATATGGTCAAAAATATGTTTGTTCTGCAAAATTCGCTGCAATGGCAGGCATGGCACGATCCGCTGACCCGGCTATATAACCGTGGCGCGCTGTTTGAAAAAGCGTCCAGGCTGGCAAAGCGCTATCGGGAAGCCCGCCAGCCATTTTCTGTGATACAGCTGGATTTAGATTATTTTAAAAGCGTTAACGATCGCTTTGGCCATCAGGCAGGCGATCGCGTGTTGTCCCATGCCGCTGGGCTCATTGGCAGCACCATTCGATCGCACGACATCGCCGGACGGGTAGGGGGCGAAGAGTTTTGTATCGTGCTGCCCGGCGCGACGAAAGCGCAGGCGCTGCAGATTGCCGAACGCATACGCCAGCGCATTAATGACAAAGAGATTCTGGTGACGAAAAGCACGACGCTTCGTATCAGCGCGTCAATGGGGATCAGTAGCGCGGAGGAATACGGCGACTATGATTTTGAGCAGTTGCAGTCGCTGGCCGACAAACGGCTTTATTACGCCAAACAGTCCGGACGTAACCGTATTTGCGCCAGCGACGCGACTCAGGAGCGGGAAAAGAAATAGTCCATTCCTTCGCGCCAGCCATCCGGCCCTTCGTTCTGGCTACGGTAGACGCGCTGAGGATCGTCGTTACGCAAATGTACGCCCTCCCGGTTTAGCCCTTTAACGACAACCGCATAATCCATCACATCCAGTAAAGGCGCATCATTGGGGCCGTCTCCTAGCCCCAACGTCAGAGGACGCGCGCGCCACTGCCGACGATATGCTTCAATCAGCCAGTTGGCAGCCTGATCTTTACCGGCGGAGGCGTCCAGCACATGCCAGAAACGGGCGCCATGGACAAATTGCAGTCCCAGGTCATTTAAACGGGCGACAAACTGCGCCATGCGTTCATCGCTATCGCGCCAGATCAGCGACACCGACGCTTCATGCAGACGGGTTAGGGCAGACTGTGCCCGGTTTAGGCCCGTCCATTCGCTTATCACCTGATCGTCAACGTCATCAAACGTGGTGAACTTAAACTGTTCCTTTTCACGCAACTTATGCAGGACGAGGCGGATTTCGTTGTGAGAAATACCGGCTATCAGACGGGGATAGTTGGGATGGTCTTCCCAATGAACGTCCAGTTGGATCACCGCGCCGTTTTCCGCAATCAGCGGCAGTCCCTGTAGATTTAACGTCGTCTGGAGCTGGAGCATTTCAGCCGCGGTTTTACTGCTACAGAGGATCACGGGCACGCCGCTTTCATGCAGGCGAGTAAGCCAGGGGGCCGCGGGCTGCCACTCAAAAGTGTGGCTGTTCAGCAGTGTGCCGTCCAGATCGGTAAAAATCAGCAAGGGGTCATGGATTGAGAGCATTTTTTCCTCATTTTCCGTTGCAACGGCGGGCTTATTTCCAGGAAAAATCCTAAAGCACATCCGAAAGAAGTCGAACGCTAACTGGAACCGATCCCGTCGCTTCCAGGCAGCACATGCGTTGTCACACTTTTGCTACCGAACTATTAGCGCGCTTAATCATTCATGTAAAAAATATTTACTTGTCATGCAAAAAAATTGCAGATAAGGTAAATCTCACATCAGATTTCCTGGTGTAACGAATTTTCAAGTGCTTCTTGCATAAGCAAGTTTGATCCCGACCCGTAGGGCCGGGATTTTTTTCGGCCATTTTTAACGGTTTACTTCTGTTACACTAAAATCATGAATATCCAGCTCGAATGCTTCAGCTAATTCATGCCATGTATGATATTCCCGTCCGTCTACGCTCACCCGCTCAGGATCTTCCTGGCTACGGTGAACCTCGCTTTCGCTGATTTCATTGATGGCCGCCAGTAGCGCATCTACATCGACGCTCACTTCGCGCTTGGCCGTATCACTGTACTCTTTTGCCGTTTTCATCTTCACTACCTCACGGGTTCCTGACAGCCTAAGTATAGACCGTTGAGAAAACCAGCAAACACGCCGGCAAGGCGCTGTCAGACGCAGAAAATTGTTCTACACTGGCACAAAGCGACAGGAGGAAAACGATGAAGGTGAATGATCGGGTAACCGTTAAAACGGACGGCGGTCCCCGCCGACCGGGCGTGGTACTGGCAGTGGAAGAATTTAGTGAAGGCACAATGTACCTGGTTTCGCTGGAGGATTACCCGCTCGGCATCTGGTTCTTCAATGAGTCAGGTCACCAGGATGGTATTTTTGTCGAGAAGGCGGAGCAGGACTAATTGAGCCGGACTGGAGGTACATTGCCAGTCCGGATGTCTCAGCGCATGTTAACAAAAATGCCGTTAGTGACGTTATCTGTCAGCCGCACTACGTGATAGATCACTTGTTTATTATGCGTTTTTATCTTTCTTTTTATATTCCCCTTATGGGAGGATACTGTTTTTGCTTTAATATTCATTCTGTCAGAAATCTGAATGGTTCCCTGACCTTCCATCCACATTCGCAACATGCTGGATTCAGTTCGACTTAACGACAATGTTGGTAAATTTATGGTTCCTGAAATACCCGACTCTTTTTTCAGAATATCGCCAAGAATGGTATCCAGCGAGTCAGGTTTAATCGATTTAGAGCTAATCAATAAGTTTTTTCTTACTAATAAATATTCATCAAAATGCACATTAGCAATTGCCATAAAAACAATAAATAACGTGTCAGGATGTTGATTAATGATTTGCTTTATTTGTTGACTGTCTGAAGGCGTATGAATGAAACAGTCCTCATTAATAAACACCACCGAAGGCTGATGCGCGCCACAAGCGATAGCGAGTTCGTCAACGGTTTCGATGTCGTTGATTTCCCTTTTTTTCACCCCTCTGCTGACCAGATACCCGCTTAACCCTAGCCGGGTGTAACTGCATAAATCCATAATAATCGTTGACATGGCATACCCTCACTCAATGCGTAACGATAATTCCCCTTACCTGAATAACTCACCATAATCAGACGGAACACGAATAGTCACCTTAGACAACGCTTACGCGGTTTTTCAGGCGAACTTACTATCCCGTAAAGTTACATATAATTTGCCAGGAATCATCTTAAAGTAAAGTGAATGTTGCGTTATGTGAGTGAAGTAAAAACAAATAAGGGGCAGCGGATATATCCTGGTAAATGTTTTTTAAAATTTATTTTCGGATAAACCTTAGTAAAACAGGATAAAAATTATGGGTTATTATTTATCGGCATCTCGCTAACAATATCAGCAAGCAAATTGAAAATTTCGCTGAATAAATGTTCGCAAAACGGCGCAATTAATGGCATTAGCGCGGCCATCAGCATAATGCCGACGGTGAGGGTAAGCGGGAAACCGATAACAAATATCGAGAGCTGCGGCGCCATGCGGTTTAATAGCCCCAGCGCCAGGTTGAGCGTAAGCAGGAGGGTAATGACCGGCAATGCCAGCATCAGTCCGTTTAAGAAAATGAGCCCACCGGCCCTGGCGAGCGCCATAAATGCATTACTGTTCACCGGGTTACTACCGATGGGCAGAGTATGGAAGGTATCGACCAGCAGCGAAATAAGCCACAAATGGCCATTAAAGGTGAGAAACAGTAGCATGGCGAGCATATCCATAATACGCGCCAGAACCGGCATATTCAGGTGGCTGCCCGGGTCGACGAAGGTGGCAAAGGAAAGCCCCATTTGCAGACCGATAAACTCGCCTGCGGTACGCACCGCCGCAAAGGCGAATTGCATGGTAAATCCCAGCGCAATACCGATCAGAATTTGTTGCATCGCCAGCCATAAGGCGGCAATAGAAAAAAGCGGCGTATCGTTTGCCGGTAGCGACGGCGCGATAACAAGGGTAATCATTATTCCCAACCCCAGTTTTACCCGCTTGGGAATAGCGCGCTCACTGAGAATGGGCGCCGTTGAAATCAGCGCCAGTACGCGCAGCAAAGGCCAGAAATAGAGATGTAGCCAGTATAGCCATTGCTCGCTTGTAACCTGTATCATCGTTCTGTTTATCCGATGATATAAGGTAAATTGCTGAACAGAGTGCGTACGTAGTCCAGCAGCAGGTTGAGCATCCACGGGCCGGCAACGATAATTGCGATGAATACCGCGACGATTTTAGGGATAAACGACAGCGTCATTTCATTAATCTGAGTCGCGGCCTGCAAGATACTGATAATGAGGCCGGTAATCAGCGCGACGAGTAACAGCGGCGCAGCCAGGGCGAGAGCGACTTTCATCGCCTCGGTGCCCATCATCATGACGGATTCAGGAGTCATTTTGCGCCTCTAACTGTAAAAGCTTTGGGCCAGCGACCCCACAAGCAATTGCCAACCATCGACCAGCACAAACAGCATCAGCTTAAACGGCAGGGCGATTGTCGCTGGCGGCACCATCATCATCCCTAACGCCATCAATACGCTGGCGATCACCAGGTCGATAATCAAAAAAGGGATGAAAATCGTAAAACCGATCTGAAACGCCGTCTTTAATTCGCTGGTGACATAAGCGGGCAGGAGGATACGCATCGGTACTGCTTCCGGTCCCTGTAACGGACCGCTATTGGCCAGACGGGCAAACAGCGCCAGATCGGCTTCGCGGGTTTGGCGCAGCATGAACGCGCGTAACGGTTGCGCGCCTTTATCCAGCGCTTCCTGCATAGAAATTTTCTGCTCGCTAAACGGCTGGTAAGCATCCACGTAAATCTTGTCAATGACGGGCGACATAATAAAAAAGGTCAAAAACAACGCCAGCCCGAGTAACACCTGATTTGGCGGTGCCGAGGGCGTGCCCAGCGCGTTACGCAACAGGCCAAAAACAATGATGATACGCGTGAAGCTCGTCATCATCAGTAAAATCGCCGGCAGAAACGTCAGCGAGGTGATGAAAACCAGCGTCTGGACGGATAATGACCAGCTTTGGCCTCCGCCCGCTAATGGTTGGCTGATAAGCCCCGGCAGTTGC
This sequence comes from Salmonella sp. NW884, assembly GCF_051700745.1. Lineage (NCBI taxonomy): Bacteria > Pseudomonadati > Pseudomonadota > Gammaproteobacteria > Enterobacterales > Enterobacteriaceae > Salmonella > Salmonella sp. NW884. The sequence continues at coordinate 122,108 of NZ_JAMMDE010000005.1, forward strand.
GCAGCGGCGGCGGGACTAAAAAGCCACAGACCCGCCAGAGAAAGGAATAACAAACGGCGCATCAGGATCTCCCGGAACGCTTGAGTAAGCTCTTCATCATGTTCTGGAAATCCGCCGGTGGGGCAACGGGTGCTTCCGTGTCATTCTCCGCGGGCGGCAGGGTGTGCAGCAGGTTGATCTGCGAGGCGGTCACGCCCAGTACCAGACGCGCATTTTCGACCTCGACAATCACCACGCGTTCGCGCGGGCCAAGCGAGGCGCTGGCTGACACCTTCAGTCCCCGGACGCTATTTCCTTTTGGCGCGAATCCCATACGCTTAATCACCCAGGCCGCCGCCAGAATGAGCGCAATAATGCCAATTAATGCGCCGCTCACCTGCATGAGCGGCGATCCGGCTGGCGCGGTGGGCTGAGAAACCGTGGCCTCTGTCTTCATCATTAACGACTCAAACGACGCATACGCTCGGATGGCGTAATAATATCGGTGATACGTACGCCGTATTTATCCGCCACGACGACCACTTCACCCTGGGCAATCAGGTAGCCATTAATCAGGATGTCCAGCGGCTCGCCCGCCAGCCCGTCCAGCGCGACGACCGACCCCTGCGTCAGACGCAGCAGTTCTTTAATGGTCATTCGCGTGCGGCCCAGCTCTACGGTCAGTTTGACCGGGATATCCATAATCAGATCGATATCCTGCATAGCACCGCTGACATCGCCGCCGCCAAGCTGTTGGAAAACCGCGTCGGCGGCGCTTTTATTGGTGGTCGCTTTTTGCTCGTTTAACGCGTCAGCCCACAGATCATCCAATGCGCCAGTATTCTCATCGGACGGATTATTCATGTCACTCATTTGGGCTGTTCCTCATTCAGCGAATTCAAAATTGGGTTGATCAAATGTTCTACGCGTAGCGCATACTGTCCGTTTACGGTGCCATATTGGCTGGTGAGTACCGGAACGCCGTCCACATGAGCAATAATGCGGTCGGGTTTTTCAATCGGCAGTACATCGCCGGGTTTCAGCTTCAAAATCTGGGAAAGACGCAGCGGAATATCGGCAAAATTGGCCACCAGCTCCAGTTCAGAGTGCTGAACCTGGCGCACCAGGTTATCACGCCAGTTCTGATCTTCATGGCGCGAGTTTTCCAGCGGCGGATTCACCAGCAGCTCACGCAGCGGCTCGATCATGCTAAATGGCAGACAGATGTTAAATTCACCGGTCAGATTGCCGATCTCCACATGAAACGGCGTATTGACGACGATATCGTTCGGCGAGGTGGTGATATTGGTAAATTTCACCTGCATTTCGGAACGCACATACTCCACTTCCAGCGGATTAATGGCTTTCCATGCGTCGCTATAGCCTTCCAGCGCCAGTTTCAGCATACGGTTGATGACCCGCTGTTCCGTATGGGTAAACTCGCGGCCCTCGACTTTGGTCGGAAAACGACCGTCGCCGCCGAACAGGTTATCGACGGCAATAAACACCAGACTCGGCGAGAACACCACCAGCCCGGTGCCGCGTAGCGGCTTCAGGTGGATCAGGTTCAGGTTGGTCGGTACCGGCAGGTTACGCGCAAATTCGTGATACGGCTGAATACGTATGGCGCCCACGGTAATATCCGGGCTGCGGCGCAGCAGGTTAAATAATCCCATCCGGAACTGGCGTGCGAAACGCTCGTTAATAATCTCCAGCGCCTGCAAGCGTTCACGCACGACGCGACGCTGGGTATTGGGATCGTAAGGGCGAATATCGCTATCGCTTGTGATACCGGGAGTGGGTTCGTCTTTGGTGTCGCTGTCGCCGTTCAACAGCGCATCGATTTCAGCCTGAGAAAGAATACTATCGCCCATATCGTTACCGCAGAATAAAAGCTGTATAAAGCACGTCAGTGACGACCTGTTTTGGTTGTCCGGCAACGAGCGGCGCGGCCAGTGTCTCTTTAATGGCGGCAATCAGTTTTTGTTTGCCAGCTTCTGTTGAGAGCTCGGCGGCATTCTGACGGGAAAACAACAACAGCAGACGGCTGCGCACTTCCGGCAGATATTCATTTAATCGCGCGCGCGTCGCTTCGTCTTTCAGACGCAGGGTCACGCCGATATACAACACGCGATCCGCATCGCCCAGATTGACGGTAAACGTATCCAGCGCAAAAAATACCGGCGCGGGCGGCGGAGCCGGTTCCGCTTTAGCGTTCGTGGTCGGTTGCTGCTGCATACGCCAGTAGCTATAACCGGCGGTCGCGCAGGCGGCGAGGGTAATCAACACCAGCAAAGGTATCCAAATCGAGCGTTTGCTCTTTTTGTTAATCGCGGAGTCAGTCATCTGATACGGGCTTCCTGTTTCGGTACTGCTTATTGGCTGATTATCCCGTGTCCTGTCCACGACAAAGCGTGGAAAAGACGCGGATAATCATGCTACCTCTGGCGTTAGGCGAAGATATCCACTGCGCCATTGCCGCGCGCGGCGGCCTGAAGCGAGGCCGGCGCCGCTAACGCTATGTCATCTTCAGCGCCAAACGCGTCCGTGTGTTGGGCGCGGGCAGACTGTTGTTGCGATGAAGACTGCTGCTGTCCGGCAAAGCTTTCGCTACTGATGCTGCTTTGTCCCAACTGAATGCCGCTTTCCGCCAACTGAGTGCGCAACATGGGTAGAGCGGCTTCCAGCGCGGCGCGGACATGGCTATGCGGCGATACCATCTGGAGTTGCGCCTGATTGTCATCCAGCTTGAGCGAAATATGCACCTGACCTAACTCTTCCGGATGCAATCGAAGCTGCGCGCTTTGCTGTCCCTGACGCGTAAATAACATGACCTGCTGACTGAACGTTTGTTGCCATTCATGGCTGCCTAACGGCGCGCTGAGTACCGGGGCTGAGGCGACAGGTAGCGGTTGCAGTTGCGCCGTGGCGCTGCTGAGCGTCGGCATTGCCGCGCCATGCGTTACTGGCGCGGACGGGCTATCCACCTCCACTTTCGCGCTGGTCGCGGCGGCAGCGACCACCAGCGGCGTCAGTGATGGCCCCATGGCGCGATCGTCGCTGGCGCGCGCAAGCGACGCCTCGGTTTTCCCTTTTTCATGCTCGCTAAAAGAGAGCGTATGTGTCTCTTCCGGCGGCGCCGATGGCATGTCGCCGCGTAACAGTGACGGCAAGGCGATGTGATTTTCAGCCGGCGTCTCTCCGGCGACAGGCGTCGCGACAGGTTGTCCGGGCAGCATGGCGAATAAGGCGCTCAGACTGGCAAGATCCTCATCGCTCAGCGCGGGCGTTTTCTCATCATGCTGCGCCGTTTTACTCAATGCGGCCAGAGCGCTGGTTTTCAACGATGGCGTTAGCGTAGACAGTAGATGCTGCGCTTGTGTCAGATCGGTAAGCGTTTCATCCGTCGCATTCGCTTTTTGCGCCAGCAGGTCGGCAAGCTTCACCGCCTGGCCCGGCTCGCCATGTTGGGTCAGTAGCTCTTTCGATAACTTGCCGCCTGCCGCCTGTAAATCGGCCAGCGTGATGCGGGCGTCTTTGCCCTGTGCGCCGTCTGCGCCTAACGCGCCCGCCAGGAGCGCCAGAAAGTCCTCGGCTGAACCGGTGGTTTTTCCTGACGTCAGACCCGCGGTCATGTCGGTATCGGTGGTGATCAGTTGGGGCAGGGTGATCATTCGGGTTTCCTCATTGCTGCACGCTGAGCAAATTCATCCATCTTTTTCTGATCCATGCGGTTTTCAGCTAACAGCGCTGCCGCGGTTTGTCGGTCCTGTAAGGTTTGCCAGGCCTGAAGTCGCTGCTTTTTCTCACGCCAGCTCTTCAGCGCCAGGTCGACTTTTTGCGTCCACTGCGTAAGCTGGAGGCGATGCTGCTCTATCGCCTTTTCCAGTGTCTGAATAAACTGCTGATAGTTGATCCAGCGATTACTGGCGATGCCGTTGCCCATATCGGTGTTCAAATTACTGCGATACTCATTCTGATAATCGATCAGCATTTTGAGCTGTTCTTCCGCCTGTTGGCAGCCGCGACGCATTTCGCCCAGTAAACGCGCCGCATCATCTACCTCTTTTTCGGCCAGATCTTTGAGTGTTTCCAGAGCGCCATGTTGTGCCATGATCGTCGCCCTCCTGCTTTATCACACCGTCGGGAAAATTAAATCGAGCGCCTGCAGAGAGTCCTCCCAGTCGGCCCGTTCAAAAATGCCTTGCTGTAAAAACGCTTCCAGTTGCGGCCATAAGGTAATGGCTTTATCAAGCATTGGATCGCTACCTTTGGCATAAGCGCCGACGCTGACCAGATCGCGGTTACGCTGGAAACTGGAAAGCAACTGTTTAAATAGCCGTACCCGCGCATAGTGCTGCTCGGTAATGAGCGCGGTCATCGCCCGGCTGATTGACGCCTCGATATCAATGGCCGGATAGTGCCCGGCCTCCGCCAGACGGCGGGACAAGACAATGTGTCCGTCGAGGATTGCGCGTGCCGAGTCGGCAATGGGATCTTGTTGGTCGTCCCCCTCGGTCAACACGGTATAAAACGCGGTGATAGAGCCGCCGCCATGGATGCCATTACCGGCACGCTCGACCAGCGCCGGCAGCTTTGCGAACACCGAGGGCGGATAACCTTTGGTGGCTGGCGGTTCGCCGATTGCCAGCGCAATTTCACGCTGCGCCATCGCATAGCGCGTCAGCGAATCCATAATCAGCAACACATGCTGTCCGCGATCGCGAAAGTCTTCGGCGATGCGGGTGGCATAGGCGGCGCCCTGCATTCGCAGCAGCGGCGAAACATCCGCCGGGGCGGCAATCACCACCGAACGCGCGCGACCGTCGGGGCCGAGAATATTTTCGATAAAATCTTTAACTTCGCGGCCACGTTCGCCGATAAGTCCCACGACAATCACGTCCGCCCGCGTGTAGCGCGCCATCATGCCAAGCAGAACCGACTTACCAACGCCGGAACCGGCAAAGAGTCCCATACGCTGACCGCGCCCTACGGTTAACAACGCGTTGATAGCGCGTACGCCGGTATCCAGCACATGTTCGATTGGCGTTCGCTGTAGCGGGTTAAACGGCGGCGTGATTAACGCGCCGGTTTCCAGCGTATCCGGCGCAGGCAGTCCGTCGAGCGGTTTACCGCCGCCATCCAGCACCCGACCAAGCAGGGCCGGGCCGAGCGGTAGCTGTTTGCCGCTTTGCAGACCGTCGCCATGTCCGTTACGGGCGTAAACGCGGGCACCGGGCAGAATGCCTTCGACCTCTTCCAGCGGCATTAAAAACAGACGCTGGCCGTTAAAACCGACGACTTCCGATTCCACCTCTTTGGTTTCAGGGCCGTCCTGGCGCTCAATAATGCAGGTGGCGCCCAGCGGAAGCTGGAGACCGGTGGCCTCCAGTACCAGGCCCGTGGCGCGGGTTAAACGTCCATAACGACGCACCGCCGGCAATAACGCCATTTTGGCTTCAAAGTTGTCGAGCGCGGTAAGCCAGCGGGTCAGGCGCGTGGTCATCAGAGCACTCCCGGCGCCGCCAGGCGACACAACTCTTGCCAGCGAGTAGCGACGCTGGCGTCCAGATCGCCCTCATCGGCAGAGACTTTACACCCGCCGTGATGCAACGTTGGGTCACCGCGCAACCGCCATCCGTGAAGACTGAGCGTGGCGCCCAGCATCTCTTCCACCCGCTGTAAGTCGTCCGGATGCACGCGCAACTGCGGCTTGCCGCTAAAGAGCGGCTCTTGCTGCAACAGTTGTTGGATCTGTTTAATCAGCGCTGAATTGTCCACCGCCGGCGTTTGGCCGATGACCTGACGCGCAGCCTCCAGGGCCATTTGCATCAGCCGTGAGGCGATAACGCTATCGAGCGCGTCAAGCGTGTTCTGAAACTCGCTCACTAACTGCTGCATACGGGCATGAATCGGCGCCTGCTGCGTCTGCGCCTGGGCTTGTCCTTGCTCCAGCCCCTGCGCTAACCCTTCCTGATATCCCTGCGCGTGTCCTTTTTGCCGTCCCTCCGCCAGCCCGGCGTTATAACCTTGTTCATGGGCCTGTATTTTTAGCTGCGCCAGCTCCTGCTCCAGCTGCTGTTCGGCAGTGAGTTCGGGCTCCGGCGTATCGTCTGTCAAGGTCACGTTATCAGCCTCAACCGGCACAAACGTCTCCGGCGGCGGGGCGAGATCGTCGGGGGTCCAGACTTGCCACGGCAATTCATTAGACATAGGTATCCTCGCCGCTGCCAATCACCATTTCGCCGGTTTCCGCCAGACGACGCACAATAAGCAGAATCGCTTTCTGCTCGTTTTCCACCTGAGACAGACGAACCGGGCCACGGTTGGCAAGGTCGTCGCGCAGGATATCGGCGGCGCGCTGGGACATATTGCGCAGGAACTTCTCGCGTAATGGCGGTTCGGCGCCTTTCAGAGCGATCAGCAGCGATTCGGAATCCACTTCCTGCAACAGACGCTGGATACTGCGATCGTCCACATCCACCAGATTTTCGAACAGGAACATCTCGTCGATGATTTTCTGCGCCAGTTCGCCGTCGAATTCGCGCACAGCGGTAATAACCGCTTCTTCCTGCTGCGTTTTCATCAGGTTGATAATTTCCGCCGCGGTTCTTACGCCGCCCATTTTGCTGCGTTTCAGGTTCTGACCGTCGAGCAGGCCATTCAGCACTTCGGTCAACTCCGCCAGCGCCGCCGGCTGTACGCCGCCAAATGTCGCGATACGCAGCATCACATCATGACGCAGTCGTTCGTCAAACAGCGCCAGAATATCGGCGGCCTGACTGCGTTTGAGGTGGACCAGAATGGTGGCGATAATCTGCGGGTGCTCGTCGCGAATCAGGTCGGCGGCGCTCTGCGGTTCCATAAAGTTGAGCGTTTCGATACCGCTGGTGGTATCGCGCGTTTCCAGAATATCTTCCAGCAGGCTGGAGGCGCGTTCTTCGCCCAGCGCTTTAACCAGTACGGAGCGCAGGTATTCGTTGGCGTTGATATTCAGCGCGGCGAACTGCTCCGCTTCTTGCTCAAACTCTGATAGTACGTCCGTCAGTTGTTTGTTGGAGATCTGACGCACGTTAGCCATCGCCGTACTTAACGCCTGTACTTCGCGGGTGGAGAGGTGTTTAAACACCTCTGCCGCCCGGTCTTCGCCAATGGTCATCAACAAAATGACGCTTTTATCGGTACCGCTAAGATTACTCATGATCGTTACTCATCCACTGGCGAATGACCAGCGCCACCACGCGCGGATCGTTGTCTGACATTTCGCGAATACGCTGGCTCATCACCTCGGCGCCCAGACGCTGATTAGCCCGGCGTTGCTGGAGCTGCTCGTCTTTGCTAAGGCGTACTTCCACGGCTTCTTCGGTTTCCTGGCGAACCTGCGCCTGTTCCTGCGCCGCTTTCGCTTCTTCAACGCGGCGCGTCAACTGCGGACGTACCGCTTTGCGCCACAGAATCCAGGCCACCACCAGCACCAGTAACCAGCGACCTGCCGCGAGCAACTGATCGATAAAGGACTGCTGTTGCCAGAAGGGCAGTTCGCCGCCGGTGTTATCCACTGCGCTAAACGGTGAATTCACCACGTTTAGCGTATCGCCGCGTTTATCAGAAAAACCCATCGCTTCACGGGTTAAATCCTCGATCTGTTTCATCTGATCGGCGGTCAATGGCAGCGGTTTGCCATCCGCCAGCGTTTTGTAATTCACCACGACAGCTACGGAGAGACGCTCAATATCGCCTACATTCATTTTGGTGTGACGAATGGTGCGGTCCACTTCGTAGTTACTGGTTTCATTACGCTGCGTATTGCGCGGGCCAGCGTTGTTACTGTTGGTGCTGGTGCTGGTTTGTGGCGTATTCTGCGCGTTTTGTTGATTGGTCGGCGGTGTGGCGATCGGCGCCTCGTTAGGCGGCGCTGGTTGATTCGACAGCGCGCCAGGCACGCCGCCGGGATAGCCCGCGCCTACTTGTTCGCTAATATTCAACTGACGTGAACGCAGGGTGGCCTTCGACGCATCGCCGTTCGGGCTGTAGTGCTCTTCCGTCTGTTCTTTATTGGCAAAATCCAACTGGGCGGTTACCTGAGCGTGAACATTACCGTTCCCGACGATAGGCGACAGAATGGCTTCGATACGGCGTTGGATGCGGCTTTCCACATCATTAGCAAATTTTAATTGCGCGTCATTAAGGTCGCGACCGCTGGTATTGGATTGCGTGAGCAGATGACCGGATTGATCGACCAGAGTGACGTTTCCTGGCGGCAAACCGGCGACAGCGCTGGAAACCAGATGTACCACGGCGCTAATTTGTCCTTCATCCAGCGCCCGTCCCGGTTCCAGTGTGACGGTGACGGAGGCGGAAGGGGATTTTTGTTCCCGCACAAATAGCGACGGCTTTGGCATCGCCAGGTGAACGCGGGCGCTTTTTACCGGCCCCAGCGTCTCGATCGTCCGGGCCAGTTCACCTTCCAGCGCGCGCTGATAATTCACCTGCTCGCTGAACTGGCTGATACCGAATTTTTCCTGATCAAGCAGTTCAAAGCCTACCGCGCCGCCTTTAGGCAGCCCCTGCTGCGCCAGACGCAGACGCAGTTCATGCACTTTGTCGGCGGGCACTTCAATCGCGCCGCTGCCATTGGCAAAGCGATAGGGGATATTCATCTGGGTCAACTGCGCGACGATCGCGCCGCCGTCCTGATCGGAAAGGTTGCTAAATAGCGTGCGGTAATCGGGCGTTTTGGCCCACAGCACCATCGCAACGACGATCGCCACGGCAGCGGAACCCGCCACAATTAACGGAATTCGGGGATTCGCGCGTAGGCGATTAAGCCACTCGAGAGGTTTAGGTTGGGTTGCAGTCGATGCAGTCGCACTCATCTCGCACCTCGTGACTGATCGTGGACGGCGTTTTTTGCAAAGTGGAACAAGACTCACTCCCGGGTCAGCAAACTCGAAAAATTGACGGTCTCATTATTTGTGGTTTCGAATTTTTCTATGCGCTAAAAACCGAGGTTTTTTATCGTTATTTAACGCCTTTATCTTATTGACAAACTGGTAATCTCTGCTGCGTAAAAAATCATCCAGGGGAATAACATGGCAGCAATACAGGGGATTGAAGGGGTTATTAGCCAGTTACAGGCGACGGCGATGGCCGCAAGCGGGCAAGAAACACACTCGCAGTCGACGGTGAGTTTTGCCGGCCAGCTACATGCTGCGCTGGATCGTATTAGCGACAGACAAACGGCGGCGCGCGTTCAGGCGGAAAAATTCACTCTGGGTGAGCCGGGCATTGCGCTTAATGACGTGATGGCTGATATGCAAAAAGCGTCCGTCTCTATGCAAATGGGGATTCAGGTGCGCAATAAGCTGGTCGCCGCGTATCAGGAAGTCATGTCCATGCAGGTTTAAGCCAGGGCTGACAACACATCCGCAGCGAACTCCCGGGCGCTTACCTAAGTCAGCGACGGGGACGCGACGCCCATGCAACCAGTGCGTGATTATGTGGGCTTGTTTTTTGCGAGGCGCGCTCATTTTATTGATAAGCGGGTTGCACATTGTTGCAGGGACTTATTAAAAATAGGGTACGCCTGTTTACTGACGCCATTCATTCCTACTATTCGTTCTGAGGCTATTGTCATTGAGTTTGCAATCCAGAATGTTCCTGCAATATATGCGCCGTTGCGATAATACACGGTAAATTCTTTATTAATGCCTGGAATATCTGTTTCATGGAGATCCAGTATATACCCATACGGGGACAGATTATCAGCGAGACAGCGGGCAATGGCGCTCGGATGTGCATTGACCACTGTAACGGGTGAGTAACGGGCAGCGGCAAGACAGACGACTCCAATAATGGAGATGAAAATAATTTTTATCATTTTTTGGGCTTCTGCTGTGCATAAATAAATGATCACCTGATAATGTCAGTGAGTAAAAATATAAATACCTGATAGTCTTTTATGACGTAGAGGGAAAATAATGATTATTTTATGTTTTGCTTAAAATAGTCATGGGTTTTTCATCGACTCAGACAAAATTAAAACGGTATACGTTATATAATAGATTTATGCCACGGCGCACAAGACGACCTTGTCTGATTTCTTTTATGCGTTGTAGATTTTTGCCGGTTATGCCGTAAAAGGTCTCCCGCCGTAACGTACAGCGGGAGTATGCGCTTATTTTTGAATCAGATAACGAATTGTCGGGCCATCCTGTTGGATATCCAGCACCGTATAGCCATGATTGCGCGCATCCAGTGGAATATTATTAATGGACTGCGGACAGTCGCTCACCACTTCCAGGATCTCACCTTTTTTTAGCTGCGGCATCGCTTCCAGAGTGGCGACCGCCGGGTACGGGCAAGGTTCGCCAACCATATCCAGACGGTAATCAGGGACGATATTTTTCATACAGATTCCTTAGCAGGCGTCAGCCCCGCACGGCGGAAAAAACGTTTTTCCCAGCCGATAATTAACATCAGCGCGGTAAATAACAACAGGTAGGTGACCAGCAGACCGCCCAGCGGACCAAAGGTATTCAGCAGGTTAACTTTATCCCAACTGGTCGCCAGAGCGGGCGCGAAATCATCCCAGTAGTAAGCCAGGATGGTCGAACCGATGACATTGCCGAGGCCCACCCACCAGTAATGCACCTGGCCTTCTACGGCGCGGTACATCCAGCCGGTTTCGCAGCCGCCCGCCAGCACGATGCCAAAACCGAACAGCAGTCCGCCAATGACCGCATTCGGGCCAGCCCACATAATTTTAGGTGCAACGCCCAACTGCACGTAGCTGAAAATACCAATGGCGCTGACCGCCATGCCGAAAATAATCGCTTTCGCCATATGGGCGCGTCCGGAGATCCACAGATCGCGAAAGGCCGAGGTAAAGCAGATTTGCGCGCGCTCGATCAGCAGCCCAAACCCGACGCCGAACAGCATCGCCAGCCCCAGTTTCGGCTGATGCATTGCCGTTAATAACGCCCAGCCAATCATGCCGATAAAGACCAGCATACCGAGCCTGAAACGCCGTCTTGCCTGATCCGGTTTCTGCGTCAGTGGCGAAGCCGCGGAGACCTTTTGCATTTTCACCGGTATACGAAATATCGGCAGCAACGTAAAGCGGGCGCCGAACCAGGAGCCGATAGCGGTCGCCAGCGCAAAGAACCACGCGTGTAGGGAGAACTGCGGGATTCCGGTAAAAAAGGCGGCCAGGTTACACCCCATCGCCAGACGCGCGCCGAAGCCAGCGATCATGCCTCCGACCACCGCCTGTACGATACGGATTCGGCTGCGCGGCATACGCAGTTTTACGTTGTTGGCCCACAGCGCCGCGGCGAAACAGCCGCCGAACATGCCGAGGATCATCATGCCGTCGATACGCGTCAGCGGCGTACCTTCCAGATGAATCAGCTTGTAGTAGCCCCACTGTTCGGCATGAACGCCAAAAAGCTGCAAAATTTGCCCGCCCCAGCGGGTAAATTCGCCCGTCACGGCCCAGAACGTGCCGGTGATGCCAAAATAATAGGTAGAGAGAATACCGGCTGCGATCACCGCAGGGGCCGGCGCCCAGAATTTAATTAACCAGGTTTGCTTGAAGTGTTGCCATGACATGTGTTTAGCCTCTGAACTCAGAAGGTGTGAAACAAGAAGTGCGCATACTACACCGATCACAGAATTTGCCTACACCTAATAAGCGGTAATACCGACTGGATCAAATTGCGGCCAGCGCCTGGAAAGGCTGGCGGCGTCAGGGCTTTAATGCCACAATTCCTCTTTCTTCTGATGCAGGATGAATGATGAAAAAAGTAGCGATCGTTGGCGCATTGCTGGTTCTGGCCGGATGCGCCGAGGTGGAAAACTATAATGATGTGGTGAAAACGCCCGCGCCGGCCGGTCTGGAAGGGTACTGGCAGTCAAAAGGCCCGCAACGTAAGCTGGTGAGCCCTGAAGCTATCGCCAGCCTGGTGGTGACTAAAGAAGGCGATACGCTGGACTGCCGCCAGTGGCAGCGCGTTATTGCTCTGCCGGGCAAGCTGACCATGCTCTCCGATGACTTAACCAATGTTACGGTTAAGCGTGAGCTCTATGAGATTGAGCGCGACGGGAATACCCTGGAATATGATGGCATGACGCTGCAACGGGTCGCTCGTCCGACGCCGGAGTGCGCCGCCGCGTTAGAAAAAACGCCGCTGCCGACGCCGCTGCCGTAATTTCGCTTCCCGGCAGCGCTCTGCCGCCGGGAACGCTCATCACACGTCCTCAATGACCCACACGCTGACGCTGCCTGCGTTGCAGAAGAACGTCGCTTCGCCTTGATCATTAGTTACAACATGCTCACTGCGGTTTCCCAGAAAATCACGCCAGGTCTTGTTAGCGTAATTGTCGCCGAGCAGGAGGGTTTTTTCACCGTCGTCGCCATTGGAAAGTACAACCACACAGCCTGGATTCTCTTCAGTACCGCTGCGACTAAAGGCGATACAGTTAGGATGATCGAAAAAGAGTGTTTGTATACCGTGCGCAAAACGCTGACGAGCGAGGATCAGCCGATCCAGTTGGTTAATCACCGGCATGTCGACCCGACAGGTCTCGCCATTTTCGCCGCTATCTTCATAGCTGGCGCCGTATAAATCGGGATAAAACACTGACGGTACGCCGTTTTCACGAAGCAGGATCAGCGCATAGGCCAATGGTTTGAACCAGGGTTCTACTGGCGCTTCCAGCGCCTGTAACGGTTGTGTATCGTGGTTAGCGACCAGCGTCACCGCATGAAAAGGGTCGGCTTCTACCAGCGTGCCGGTGAAAATGTGGCGCATGTCATACTCCGCGCCCTGGCGCGAGGCTTCATGAAATTTCATCTGCAACGGCGCGTCGAACAGCATGGTTTTCCCGTCGACCTGATCGATGTACGTTTGCAGTTTATCCACTTCATGCGACCAGTATTCTGCGACAATAAACAGCGGTTTTGGCGCAACCGCCTGTACATGCTCAATCCATTCTTTATAAAACCAGGCGGGTATATGTTTTACCGCGTCCAGGCGAAAGCCGTCACAGTGGGTTTGTTCCATGACCCAACGAGCCCAATATTTAATCTCTTCCGTAACCGCGTGATTGCGAAAATCGATATTTTCCCCCATCAGATAGTCGAAATTACCCAGCTCATCATCAACCTGATCGTTCCAGCCATCGCCGGTATAGTCATTGACGATCTTAAAAATGCCGTCTTCGTCGGGATTCTCGATGTGATCAATGCCGCTGAAACAGTGATAGTCCCAAATAAAGTTGGAATACTGGCCCGCGCGGGCAGGGAAGGTGTAGCGCGTCCAGCCTTCGCATTCAATGATGTTGTCATCGATTTGCGTGCGGTCATCCTGATTCACGCGCTGAACGCGGATACGTTCTTTTTCGTCTGCGCCCATTTTGTGGTTCACGACGACGTCGAGCAGCACCGCAATATTATTTTTTTTGAGCGCGTCTATCGCCGTCAGTAACTGGCGTTTATCGCCGTACTTTGTCGCGATAGTTCCTTTTTGGTCAAATTCGCCGAGGTCAAACAGGTCGTAGCTATCATAGCCTACGGAATAGCCGCCGGAGGCGCCTTTACAGGCGGGCGGTAGCCAGACCATATTGATACCGATATCATTCAGCCCATCAGCACGTTCCGCCAGCTCAGACCAGAGTTTACCGCCGTCGGGATAATACCAGTGGAAGTACTGCAATAACGTGGGGTTTTTCATCTTCCGTGCTCCAGAAGTCGTTTAGCCGACCTCTGGAGTATGGAAGAATTTTCATACGAGACGGGAAAATATTATGAGGCGCCAGGCGCGTCTGGCACGAGTAACATACCGGAAAGACGGCCATAAGCGTTGTTGAGTGATTTTTGGCGGGTGGATTGTCCGATCAAACTACTCAGTTCATCCAGTCGCTGTTGCAGCAGCCCTTTCAGGAGCTGCTCATTATCCAGCGTTTGTTTGATGTATCCGGCGACCATATCCTGAATACTTCGCGTAATGCCCGGTGGAGTTTGCTTTTCCATCACCGTTTCAATACTTTGCAGATAGGAGACCTCTTGTTGCAGTAAGAGATCCCATTCACCTCGCTGCGCAAGTTCAAGCAGCGATTGACTGAGCAGCGCAATACGCTGCCAACGGTTGATAAACTCCACGGTTGAGGTCATTAACGAGACTCCTGGAAAGATGCTTTCGGTGAAATCTGTTTCCAGGCTTCTGCAATATTGCTGAGTAACCCTTCCACTTCTTCGATGGCCTGAGCGTCGTTACGCAAATTAGCCTGCAGTAAACGGCGAATCATATAGTCGTATAGCTCGGAAAGATTCGTCGCAATCTCACCGCCTTTTTCCTGATCGAGGCCGGCTTTCAGCCCGTTATCGATAATATTGATGGCTTTGCTTAACGCTTCACCTTTCGCGACAACATCGCCTTGTTCTAAAAACAGGCGAGCGCGCACCAGAGCGCTATTCGCGCCATCAAACAACATTTCAATCAACTGATGCGGGCTGGCGCTCATCACGGCGCTTTCCACGCTGACTTGCGCATAAGCTTTGATACCGCTCGCGGTGTACATGGTGACCTCTGTTATCAGGACTTGTTCATAGCTGTAAATTGCTGGGTCAAATAACTACTGGTGTTATTCAGCTTACTCATCATGGTATCCAGTTGGGTAAACTGGGCCTTGTAACGGGCAACGGTTTCATCGATGCTGTTGCTAACGGACAGGTACTGTTTTGTCAGGCTTTTCAGCGTGGCGTTAACGTTGTCCTGCGCATTATCAATAATGCCGTCATCCGCCAGATAACTTTTCACTTCGGTGGCAATTTTGGTGGTGATACCCGTTTCTTTACCATCGCCTACCAGCAGCTCACGCGCTGCGGCCGTGTTATCTTTCAGTACCTTGGTCAGCTTATCATCGTCAATCTTCAGTTTGCCGGAAGTCCCATCCTGGGTGATGCCAATTTCCGCCATTGTTTTGAACGCAGAATTACTGCCGCTATTGGCAAATTGTGCCCGAATCCCGGTCTGGATAGTACGAACCACACTATCGCCTAACAGCGCGCCGTTTTTATCGCTGGCTTCTTCGCCCGGCTCAACGGCGGTATATTTAGTTAATGAGCTAAAAGTATCCACCAGCGAGTTATAGGCATCCACCCAGGATTTAATCGCCTCTTTCGCCTTGGTATCATCTTTCGTTACCGTCACAGTCGCGTCGGTCACTTTCTTGGTCAGGGTGAGTGTAATTCCCTGAGGGGCGTCGGTTACGGTATTGCTCTGACGCTCAATGTCGATGCCGTTTACGTTCAGCTTCGCGTTTTCTGCTTTCACCAGCTCTTGCATATTGCCGGTATTGGTGGTGCTGTCATAAGCGAGTAGATCGTTAAGTTTTGTATCGCCTTCCACCGTGATCTTCATCGTATTGTCGGTACCGCTATTGGCGGTAAGCACCAACTGGAATTCGTTCTCTTTGACCTTAACGATGCTGGCGGCGATACCGCTGTCGGCGTCATTGATGGCGTCACGGATCGCCTCCATGGAGGTGTCGCCTTTATCCAGCTTAATTTCCAGCGGCTCTTTACGTCCCGGCTGTTCAATTTTAATTGTCCGGGACGTGACCGACGTATCGCCCAACTGCTCTTTGGTGGTTGCGAAGGTGGTTTTTGTCGCCAGCGACTGCGCGGCGGCAAGCTGGGTTACGCTAATCTTATAAGTCCCTGCGGCAGCGCCTGCGGTAGTACTGACTTTGAGGTCCTCTGTCGTGCTGGACGCCACGGTAGACTTAAATAAATCCGCTTTATTTAACGCGGTATTTGCCGTCTGGAATTTTTCTAATGCGCTTTTCAATGTGCCATAGGCGGTTAGCTTTGCCGAATTCGCGCTCTGCTGTTTGGTAATTGGCGTTAAGCGTCCTTTTTCGTTCTTTGTCAGGTCTGTCAACAACTGGTCTAACGGTAAGTTTGATCCCACACCTAATGATGAAATTGAAGCCATGCCTTCTTCCTTTTTGATTGCAAACAGTAGTTAAGCGCGTTATCGGCAATCTGGAGGCAAAGTTTAATGATAATTTTGCAAAAATAATGCGCGGAATAATGATGCATAAAGCGGCTATTTCGCCGCCTAAGAAAAAGATCGGGGGAAGTGAAAAATTTTCTAAAGTTCGAAATTCAGGTGCCGATACAAGGGTTACGGTGAGAAACCGTGGGCAACAGCCCAATAACATCAAGTTGTAATTGATAAGGAAAAGATCATGGCACAAGTCATTAATACAAACAGCCTGTCGCTGTTGACCCAGAATAACCTGAACAAATCCCAGTCCGCTCTGGGCACCGCTATCGAGCGTCTGTCTTCTGGTCTGCGTATCAACAGCGCGAAAGACGATGCGGCAGGTCAGGCAATTGCTAACCGTTTCACCGCGAACATCAAAGGCCTGACTCAGGCTTCCCGTAACGCTAACGACGGTATCTCCATTGCGCAGACCACTGAAGGCGCGCTGAACGAAATCAACAACAACCTGCAGCGTGTGCGTGAACTGGCGGTTCAGTCTGCTAACAGCACCAACTCCCAGTCTGACCTCGACTCCATCCAGGCTGAAATCACCCAGCGCCTGAACGAAATCGACCGTGTATCCGGTCAGACTCAGTTCAACGGCGTGAAAGTCCTGGCGCAGGACAACACCCTGACCATCCAGGTTGGTGCCAACGACGGTGAAACCATCGATATCGATCTGAAACAGATCAACTCTCAGACCCTGGGTCTGGATACGCTGAATGTGCAGAAAAAATATGATGTTGATAACACGGCTGTCACGAACCCTAATTATGTTGATGGTGCAGCGTTAAGCACTACGATGCCTACTGCGGCTGAGATTAAAACGGCTATTGGCACTGGTGCGGGAACTCCGGCAGTTAAAGGTAATGAAGTTCAATTTGATAAGAGCACTGGGAAGTATTACGTTGAAATTGAAGGATATTCAGCTCCTGATGCAGCCAAAAACGGCATTTATGAAGCCAAAGTTGCTGATGATGGCACAATATCTTTGGAGACTGGGACCAAAAAAATTGGCACCGCAATGCCTGCTGGTGCTGAAGTTATTACTCACGTGCAGAAAAAAGATCAACCAGTTGTTGTTGATGCCAGCGTTAAAGATGCTCTAAAAGCTGGTGGGGTAGATGATGCAGTTGCAGATACCGCGCAATTAGTCAAAATGTCTTACACTGATAAGAATGGTAAAACAATTGAAGGCGGTTATGCGCTTAAAGCTGGCGATAAGTATTACGCCGCAGATTACGATGAAGCGACAGGAGCAATTAAAGCTAAAACCACAAGTTATACTGCTGCTGACGGCACTACCAAAACAGCGGCTAACCAACTGGGTGGCGTAGACGGCAAAACCGAAGTTGTTACTATCGATGGTAAAACCTATAATGCCAGCAAAGCTGAAGGTCACAACTTTAAAGCACAGCCTGATCTGGCGGAAGCAGCCGCTAAAACCACCGAAAACCCGCTGGCTAAAATTGATGCCGCGCTGGCGCAGGTTGATGCGCTGCGTTCTGACTTGGGTGCGGTTCAGAACCGTTTCAACTCCGCTATCACCAACCTGGGCAATACCGTAAATAACCTGTCTTCTGCCCGTAGCCGTATCGAAGATTCCGACTACGCGACCGAAGTCTCCAACATGTCTCGCGCGCAGATTCTGCAGCAGGCCGGTACCTCCGTTCTGGCGCAGGCTAACCAGGTTCCGCAAAACGTCCTCTCTTTACTGCGTTAATCCGGCGATTGATTCACCGACACGTGGTACACAATCAAGGCAGCGAAAGCTGCCTTTTTTAATTCCGGAGCCTGTGTAATGAAAGAAATCACCGTCACTGAACCTGCCTTTGTCACCCACTTTTCCTGTTCTGGCTCGGCCTGCCGCGATCACTGTTGTAAGGGCTGGAAAATCACGCTGGATAAGACGACGGTCAAAAAGTATCTCGCCAGTAAAGACGCGACGATTCGTACCATCGCGCAAGACCATATTATCCTGCTGAAAAAGAACAACAGCCACTGGGGCGAAATTAAGCTGCCTTCGGCGCTGGGGAATTGCCCTTATCTGGATGAGGAACGTCTGTGCCGAGTACAAAAAACGTTAGGCGCAAAGGCATTAAGTCATACCTGTTCCTCTTTCCCGCGGGCGCATCATACCTACAAAAATGAGGTACGTAACTCCCTGAGTCTTGCCTGCCCGGAGGTGACGTCCCGCATTTTAAACGATCCTGACGCAATGGCGCTCGGCGAAAAAACAATCATTCAGCAGACATTCAATACTGCGCCGTTATTCCCAGCGCAGCAAAAGTTACTCAATCTGTTTTGCCTGAGTCTGATCAACCATGCCAACAGCAGTACGGAAGCCGCGCTCTATGCGTTGATTAAATTTGTCATGTATACGCAGAAATTTGCCAAAATTGATGATGCTGCGCTGGGCGAACTGGAACAGGTGTATGCCGCGTTACTTGAACAGTTGCAGACCGGCGTGCTGGCGCAGGAATTGATGAATATCGCGCCGGACAGCAAGGTAAAAACCTCGCTGGTATTGCAGATGCAGGACTATTTCCGCTCGCTCCCGCTTAGTCGTGGCAGTGTTATCCTCGATCACTATATCCAGTGTCTTCTGCGGGTGCTGACGGCGGAAGAGGGCGTTTCAATGGAGCAGAAGGTTAGCGATATTGAGTCCTCATTAGCGCGCTGTTTACAGGCGGATGAGCAGCAGAAGAACTGGGCCTTCAGAAATTTAATTCTCTATAAAATTTGGGAAAATAATTTCCCCAACCAGCCGAATGTCGACCCGTTACGCGCGCTGTATATTATCGTGGCGGAATATGCCTTTATTAAGCTATTAACGGCAGCCAGCGTGCATGAGCGCGGGCGGCTTGAGTGGGATGACGTTACCAATATTGTGTATAGCTTTCACTCCCGCAGCCAGCATAACAGCGAGGTGGCGGCGAATTTTCATCGCCATATAGAAACGGTGCGTACTGGCGACGATCTGTCGATGATTCATCTTCTGACATAGTTTTGTTCGGGGTGGGCTTTTGCGCATCCCGTTTATCCTATCTGGCTGATTTTATTCTGCTCTTTGAACCGCTAAAAAGGCGCTACAGGTTACATAAGTGAAATAACCCTTCTTTTATAGCCTTATTCCTTCGATAGAACCCTCTGTAGAAACGGATAATCATGCCGATAACTCATTTAACGCAGGGCTGTTTATCGTGAATTCACTGTATACCGCTGAAGGTGTAATGGATAAACACTCGCTGTGGCAGCGTTATGTACCGCTGGTGCGTCACGAAGCATTGCGCCTGCAGGTGCGATTGCCGGCGAGCGTGGAACTGGACGATCTGCTACAAGCGGGCGGCATCGGGTTATTAAATGCGGTCGACCGATATGACGCTTTGCAAGGAACGGCATTTACCACTTACGCAGTGCAGCGTATTCGTGGGGCGATGCTGGATGAATTACGCAGCCGCGATTGGGTGCCGCGTAGCGTCCGGCGTAATGCCCGCGAAGTGGCGCAGGCGATGGGACAACTGGAGCAGGAGCTGGGGCGTAATGCGACGGAAACCGAAGTGGCGGAACGTCTTGGCATCCCTGTTGCGGAGTATCGTCAGATGTTGCTCGATACCAACAACAGCCAACTTTTCTCTTACGATGAGTGGCGGGAAGAGCATGGCGATAGCATCGAACTGGTGACTGAAGAACATCAACAGGAAAACCCGTTACATCAACTGCTGGAGGGCGACCTGCGACAGCGGGTAATGGATGCGATTGAATCGCTGCCGGAACGCGAGCAACTGGTGTTAACGCTGTATTACCAGGAAGAGCTCAATCTCAAAGAGATTGGCGCGGTACTGGAAGTTGGCGAATCGCGGGTCAGCCAGTTGCATAGTCAGGCCATCAAACGATTACGCACCAAACTGGGTAAGTTATAGGTAGCGCATGATCGCACCCGAAAAGTGCCGCACAACGTATAGACTACCAGGAGTTCTCATGACGGTGCAGCAACCTAAAAGGCGGCCCTTGAGCCGCTATCTTAAAGACTTTAAACACAGCCAGACGCATTGCGCGCATTGTCACAAACTGCTCGACCGCATTACGCTGGTTCGCCGTGGCAAGATCGTTAATAAAATCGCTATTTCACAGCTGGATATGCTACTTGACGACGCTGCCTGGCAGCGGGAGCAGAAGGAGTGGGTGGCGCTGTGTCGCTTTTGCGGCGATTTGCACTGCAAAAAGCAGAGTGATTTTTTCGATATTATCGGTTTCAAACAGTATTTGTTTGAACAAACCGAGATGAGCCATGGCACGGTGCGGGAATATGTCGTGCGTTTACGGCGTCTTGGCAATTACCTCAGCGAGCAAAACATTTCCCACGATCTGCTGCAGGACGGTTTTCTCGATGAAAGCCTGGCGCCATGGTTGCCGGAAACCAGCACCAATAATTACCGTATCGCACTACGTAAATACCAGCAATATAAAGCGCATCAGCAGATTGCGCCCAGACAGAAATCCCCCTTTACCGCCAGTTCTGATATATATTAAAAAAGCATAAGATGTAGCAGAGTCGTGTTGGTGAAACGTGGCAAACCTTCTACATTAGGCTGAGTCCCCCAAAGGTTCGCGAGACGTGACGATGCGCCATGGCGGGACACAGTCTATGGTCATTAACGGCAATATTCGGGGTTACTATGAAATTAGCACTGCTGGGACGTCAGGCACTGATGGGAGTAATGGCTGTAGCGCTGGTGGCGGGAATGAGCGCGAAGAGCTTTGCCGATGAGGGTTTGCTGAACAAAGTTAAAGAACGCGGCACGCTGCTGGTAGGGCTGGAAGGTACCTATCCGCCGTTTAGCTTTCAGGGCGAAGACGGCAAATTAACCGGTTTTGAAGTCGATTTCGCCGAGGCGTTGGCAAAACATCTGGGCGTTAAAGCGTCGTTGAAGCCGACCAAATGGGACGGAATACTGGCGTCGCTGGACGCTAAACGCATTGATGTGGTGATAAACCAGGTCACGATTTCAGACGTCCGCAAGAAAAAATATGATTTCTCTACGCCTTATACTGTCTCCGGCGTTCAGGCGCTGGTGAAAAAAGGCAATGAAGGCACGATCAAAACGGCGGCCGATCTGCAGGGCAAAAAAGTCGGCGTTGGGCTGGGGACTAACTATGAAGAGTGGCTACGTCAACATGTGCAGGGCGTGGATATCCGTACTTATGACGATGATCCTACAAAATACCAGGATCTGCGCGTAGGCCGTATTGACGCGATTTTAGTCGATCGTCTGGCGGCGCTGGATCTGGTGAAAAAAACCAAAGGTACGCTGGCTGTCACCGGTGATGCGTTTTCGCGTCAGGAGTCCGGCGTTGCGTTACGTAAAGGCAACGAAGACTTGCTGAAGGCGGTAGATAACGCTATTGCGGAAATGCAAAAAGATGGCACCTTAAAAGCGCTCTCTGAGAAATGGTTTGGCGCTGACGTGACCCAATAATGCTCTACGTTGCCCGGCAGGCAGAGCGCCGCCGGGCAATATCAACCTCATACTATGTCAGCAAACGGAGGCGCGTGAATCGGCGCCTTTTTTATTTCCGTTGGATCAACGTGCATAATAAAAAGAACACACCACAACGTTACCGGAGGCTCAATGCCACTACATCACTTAACGCGCTTTCCTCGCCTGGAGCTTATTGGCGCGCCGACCCCGCTCGAATACCTGCCGCGATTGTCTGATTATCTTGGCCGTGAGATTTACATTAAGCGCGATGACGTTACGCCCATTGCAATGGGCGGCAATAAACTGCGCAAGCTGGAGTTTTTGGTGGCCGACGCGCTGCGAGAAGGGGCGGATACGCTGATAACCGCAGGGGCGATTCAGTCGAACCATGTCCGTCAGACGGCGGCAGTCGCGGCCAAATTGGGGCTGCATTGCGTCGCCTTGCTGGAAAATCCAATCGGTACCACTGCGGAAAATTACCTGACGAATGGTAATCGCCTGTTACTGGATTTATTTAATACACAAATTGAGATGTGCGATGCGCTGACCGATCCGGATGCGCAGCTGCAAACGCTGGCGACGCGCATTGAAGCGCAAGGGTTCAGGCCCTATGTGATCCCGGTCGGCGGCTCCAGCGCGCTGGGCGCAATGGGATACGTAGAGAGCGCCCTGGAAATCGCCCAGCAGTGTGAAGAGGTCGTCGGGCTCTCTTCGGTGGTGGTGGCCTCCGGCAGCGCCGGAACGCACGCCGGGTTAGCTGTCGGGCTGGAACATCTGATGACGGATGTCGAACTGATTGGCGTGACCGTTTCACGTTCTGTCGCCGAGCAGAAACCCAAAGTGATTGCCTTGCAGCAGGCTATTGCCGGTCAGCTGGCGCTGACGGCGACGGCGGATATCCATTTATGGGATGACTATTTTGCCCCGGGTTACGGCGTGCCAAATGACGCGGGGATGGAGGCGGTGAAACTGCTGGCGAGCCTGGAGGGGGTGCTGCTGGATCCGGTATATACCGGTAAAGCGATGGCGGGTCTGATAGACGGCATCAGCCAGAAACGCTTTAACGATGACGGGCCGATTCTCTTTATTCACACCGGTGGGGCGCCTGCGCTGTTTGCCTACCATCCTCATGTATAACCTCCAGGTAATCAACGCGAATGCAAGAAAGTATCCAACTGGTTATTGAATCGCTGCCGTATTTGCTTAAAGGCGCCGTCTTTACCCTGCAACTGAGTATTGGCGGTATGTTTTTTGGTCTGCTGCTGGGATTTGTGCTGGCGCTGATGCGGATGTCTCCGTTATGGCCGGTTCGCTGGCTGGCGCGCTTTTATATCTCGATTTTTCGCGGTACGCCGCTTATCGCTCAGTTATTTATGATCTATTACGGCCTGCCGCAATTTGGGATTGAGCTGGACCCTATCCCGGCGGCGATGATTGGTTTATCGCTCAATACCGCGGCTTACACGTCCGAGACGCTGCGCGCGGCGATCTCGGCTATCGACAAGGGACAATGGGAAGCGGCGGCGAGCATTGGCATGACGCCGTGGCAAACGCTACGTCGCGCTATTTTGCCGCAGGCGGCTCGCGTCGCGCTTCCGCCGTTGAGCAACAGCTTTATCAGCCTGGTGAAAGATACGTCGCTCGCCGCGACGATTCAGGTGCCGGAGTTGTTCCGCCAGGCGCAGTTAATTACCTCGCGAACGCTGGAGGTGTTTACCATGTATCTGGCCGCGTCGTTAATCTACTGGGTAATGGCGACCGTCTTATCGGCACTGCAAAACTATTTTGAAAACCAGCTTAACCGCCAGGAGAGAGAGCCAAAATGAGTGCGATCGAAGTCACCAACCTGGTCAAAAAATTTCATGGTCAAACAGTGCTGCACGGTATCGACCTTGAGGTAAAGCCCGGAGAAGTCGTCGCCATTATCGGCCCGAGCGGCTCAGGGAAGACAACGTTATTACGCTGCATTAACCTGCTGGAACAACCGGAAGCGGGTACCATTAAAGTGGGCGATATTATCATCGATACCGCCCGCCCATTCAGCCAGCAAAAAGGGTTGATTCGCCAGTTACGTCAGCATGTCGGCTTTGTCTTTCAGAGTTTTAACCTGTTCCCGCATCGTACGGTGCTGGAAAATATCATTGAAGGTCCGGTGATTGTAAAGGGAGAGCCGAAAGCCGAGGCGACGGCGCTGGCGCGGGAACTGTTAGCCAAAGTCGGGTTGGCCGGTAAAGAGACCCGTTATCCGCGCCGCCTGTCGGGCGGGCAACAGCAGCGCGTGGCGATTGCACGCGCGCTGGCGATGCGCCCGGAAGTGATTCTGTTTGATGAGCCCACGTCGGCGCTTGATCCTGAATTAGTCGGCGAGGTGCTTAATACGATTCGCCAGCTGGCGCAGGAAAAGCGCACGATGGTGATCGTTACTCACGAAATGGGCTTTGCGCGTGACGTGGCTGACCGGGCAATATTTATGGATCAGGGGCAAATCGTTGAGCAAGGGCCGGCGAAAACCTTGTTCGCCGATCCTCAGCATCCGCGTACCCGCCAGTTCCTTGAGAAATTTTTAGTGAAATAATACCTTTTCAACGCTCGCCCGAATTAGCCGTGCCTCGGGCGAGCGCAATGAATAATTATGAAGTCATTCTGCCAGATTATTAACCTCGCTCTCAGGCGGAAACCAAAAAACTGTAATGCCGCTCAAGTATTCTACGTTTCGTCCGATATTTCTTATATATAAACACTATTTATGTGTTAATTTAAGTCATTCATAATAATGATTATCAATATCAAAGGCGTGACCATAAAATATGCAGGAAAATGATTTCTTCACCTGGCGACGCGCAATGTTGTTACGCTTTCAGGAGATGGCGGCAGCAGAGGATGTTTATACTGAATTGCAATATCAGACACAGCGGCTGGAATTTGAGTATTATGCCCTGTGTGTTCGTCATCCCGTTCCCTTTACCCGGCCTAAAATATCGCTTCGTACCACTTATCCTCCGGCGTGGGTAACGCATTATCAGTCCGAAAACTATTTCGCGATCGATCCGGTATTAAAGCCGGAAAATTTCAGACAGGGTCATTTACATTGGGATGACGTGCTATTTCATGAAGCGCAGGCGATGTGGGATGCCGCCCAGCGTTTCGGATTACGCAGAGGCGTAACCCAGTGTGTGATGTTGCCGAACCGGGCGCTGGGCTTTTTATCTTTCTCTCGTAGCAGTTTACGCTGCTCCTCGTTTACCTACGATGAAGTGGAGCTGAGGTTGCAACTGCTGGCGCGGGAGAGTCTTTCGGCGCTGACAAGATTTGAAGACGACATGGTGATGGCGCCTGAGATGCGTTTCAGTAAACGTGAGAAAGAGATTCTGAAGTGGACGGCGGAAGGGAAGACCTCATCGGAGATCGCCATTATTCTGTCGATTTCTGAAAATACCGTTAACTTCCATCAGAAAAACATGCAGAAGAAATTCAATGCGCCAAATAAAACAAAGATTGCCTGCTACGCTGCGGCGACAGGTCTGATATGACGTGCTGACGATGCTTCGCGCCAGACGCGAAACCGGCTGAAAGCGATGCTAACAGCCGGTTTTTTACTACTGGCGGTAAGCCTGTTTAATTTGCTTAACCGTACTGGAAAATACCGCCGCTTGTGCTTCATCATCCATTTGCGCGATCTGTTTTTCCATTTTAAGAATCACGCGCCCTGCATCGGCCTGGCCCATCGCCTGCAGCATCAGCGTTAACATGGCTTTCAGGCAGTTGACTTCAGTAGCCAGTTCTTGATTATTCTCAGCGGTGGAAAAATCAGGCGTACTCATTTATTTTCCTCGTTATGTTTCAGTGAAAATGTGCGATAGCAGATGTTAAGGCGGCGGAGTATACCATAAGCTACGCTAAAAATAGCAGTGGTTGTTTTTTGATCAAAAAGCGGAGGGGTTACCCACAAAATAAACGTTGCCGCGTGATGCATATATTTTCTTCATTCTTTGTTTATTACGCGTATTTTACTCGTTAATTATTGTTACAAAGTTGATTCCCTAATTAGTGTTTAGACAGCGGAACGTGAAATTTTTGTCACCATTATGAAATAGCAGCCCGGGACAGCGCCGTCAGAAGGGGCTACAACGTTGGCAGTTGCCACATGACGTACAACATAATTTCCAAAAACGAGAGCAAAATCGAATACCCGGTGTTTTTTTACGTTTCAAAGTTGAGATAAAACCAGCTAATATAAGGGCGATTAACTATCAGTAGCGTTATCCCTATTCTGGAGATATTCCTTTGATCAACGTTCTTCTTGTTGATGACCACGAACTGGTGCGCGCAGGGATACGACGCATTCTTGAAGATATAAAGGGCATTAAAGTTGTCGGTGAAGCGTGCTGCGGAGAGGATGCGGTAAAATGGTGCCGTACTAACGCCGTTGACGTCGTGCTGATGGATATGAACATGCCCGGTATTGGCGGCCTTGAGGCGACGCGTAAAATTGCCCGATCGACAGCGGATATCAAAGTGATCATGCTGACCGTCCATACGGAGAACCCGTTGCCCGCCAAAGTGATGCAGGCTGGCGCAGCTGGCTATCTCAGCAAAGGCGCTGCGCCTCAGGAGGTGGTGAGCGCTATTCGTTCGGTGTATTCCGGACAACGTTATATCGCCTCCGATATCGCTCAGCAGATGGCGCTCAGTCAGATTGAGCCTGCAAAAACGGAAACGCCGTTCGCCAGTTTGTCTGAACGCGAGTTGCAGATTATGCTGATGATCACCAAGGGTCAGAAGGTCAATGAGATTTCAGAACAGCTGAATCTCAGTCCTAAAACGGTGAACAGCTATCGCTATCGTATGTTCAGTAAATTAAACATTCATGGTGATGTTGAGCTGACTCACCTGGCAATCCGCCATGGCCTGTGTAATGCGGAGACGTTAACAAGCCAGTGAGTGAAATATTTGACGCAAAGGCGTTTTTGAAAACTGTTACCAGCCAACCCGGTGTCTATCGTATGTATGACGCCGGCGGTACGGTTATCTATGTCGGTAAAGCAAAAGACCTGAAAAAGCGTCTTTCCAGCTACTTTCGCAGCAACCTGGCTTCGCGTAAAACCGAAGCGCTAGTTGCGCAAATTCAACACATTGATGTCACGGTAACACATACCGAAACGGAAGCGCTGCTGCTTGAGCATAATTACATCAAGTTGTATCAACCGCGTTACAACGTGTTGTTGCGTGATGATAAATCCTATCCTTTTATTTTTCTGAGCGGCGATACCCATCCGCGTCTGGCGATGCACCGTGGCGCCAAACATGCGAAAGGCGAGTACTTCGGCCCATTTCCTAATGGCTATGCCGTGCGGGAAACGCTGGCGCTGTTACAGAAAATTTTCCCTATCCGCCAGTGCGAAAACAGCGTATATCGCAACCGCTCGCGTCCTTGCCTGCAATATCAGATTGGCCGCTGTTTAGGCCCCTGCGTTGCAGGACTGGTCAGCGAGGAGGAGTATGCGCAACAGGTGGAGTATGTCCGGTTGTTTTTGTCCGGTAAGGACGACCAGGTCTTAACACAGCTGATTGCCCGGATGGAAAAGGCCAGCCAGGATCTGGCATTTGAAGAGGCGGCGCGTATTCGCGATCAGATCCAGGCGGTACGCCGGGTCACGGAAAAACAGTTTGTCTCCAATGCGGGCGACGATCTCGACGTTATCGGCGTGGCTTTTGATGCGGGTATGGCCTGTGTGCATGTGCTGTTTATTCGCCAGGGTAAGGTGCTGGGCAGCCGCAGCTATTTTCCAAAAGTACCTGGCGGTACGGAACTGGGCGAAGTGGTGGAAACCTTTGTCGGGCAGTTTTACCTGCAGGGTAGCCAGATGCGCACGCTACCGGGCGAGATACTGCTCGATTTTAATCTGAGTGATAAAACGCTGCTGGCCGATTCGTTGTCGGAACTTGCCGGACGGCGTATTCATGTCCAGACAAAACCGCGCGGCGATCGCGCCCGTTATCTCAAGCTGGCGCGGACCAACGCGGCAACGGCCTTAATCACTAAACTCTCGCAGCAGTCCACCATCACGCAGCGTTTGACCGCGCTGGCGGCGGTATTAAAACTTCCTGCGATCAAGCGGATGGAATGTTTTGACATCAGCCATACCATGGGGGAGCAAACGGTCGCATCCTGTGTGGTATTTGACGCTAACGGGCCGTTACGCGCCGAGTATCGTCGTTATAATATCGCGGGCATCACGCCGGGTGATGACTACGCGGCGATGAATCAGGTGCTACGTCGGCGTTATGGCAAGGCCATAGAAGAAAGTAAAATTCCGGATGTTATTCTGATCGACGGCGGAAAAGGGCAGCTCGCCCAGGCGAAAGCCGTTTTCGCTGAGCTGGATGTCCCCTGGGATAAGCATCGTCCTTTGCTGCTTGGCGTCGCCAAAGGCGCGGACAGAAAGGCCGGTCTGGAAACACTCTTTTTTGAACCGGAAGGCGAGGGGTTTAGCCTGCCGCCGGACTCGCCGGCGCTGCATGTTATTCAGCATATTCGCGATGAGTCGCACGATCACGCGATCGGCGGGCACCGTAAAAAACGCGCGAAGGTTAAAAATACCAGTACGCTGGAAACTATTGAAGGCGTTGGGCCTAAACGTCGCCAGATGCTGCTGAAATATATGGGCGGTTTGCAAGGACTACGTAACGCCAGCGTAGAAGAAATTGCAAAAGTGCCGGGTATTTCGCAAGGTCTGGCAGAAAAGATCTTCTGGTCGTTGAAACATTGAGGCCACTGTAGCAACATAGGGGTAATTTCACTGACAACAGATAGTTACCCGTCACTATGCAATTTAATATCCCTACGTTGCTCACGCTGTTTCGCGTCATCCTGATTCCATTCTTTGTCGTGGTGTTTTATTTGCCGTTCGCCTGGGCGCCGATGGTCAGCGCGCTGATTTTCTGTATTGCCGCGATTACCGACTGGTTTGACGGCTTTCTGGCGCGACGCTGGAACCAGAGTACGCGTTTCGGCGCTTTCCTCGACCCCGTCGCCGACAAGGTGCTGGTGGCGATCGCCATGGTGCTGGTCACCGAGCATTATCATAGCTGGTGGGTGACGTTACCTGCGGCGACGATGATAGCCCGCGAAATTATTATCTCTGCTCTGCGTGAATGGATGGCGGAGCTGGGCAAACGCAGTAGTGTAGCGGTCTCCTGGATCGGTAAAGTCAAAACTACCGCGCAGATGGTGGCGCTGGCGTGGCTCTTGTGGCGTCCGAATATCTGGGTAGAGTATGCCGGGATCGCGCTTTTCTTTGTCGCAGCGGTGCTAACATTGTGGTCCATGTTGCAATATTTGAGCGCTGCACGTGGAGATTTGCTTGATCAGTGATCGTTTCGCCGCAAATTTCAGCAAACGATCGTGAGTGACGAAAAATATCGTTGACTCAGTGCGTCAGGTAAGTAGAATGCAACGCATCGAACGGCAGCACTGATTGCCAGACGATAACAAAATCAAGTGATTAACAAAGTTGCTTGATACTGCGGGAATAGCTCAGTTGGTAGAGCACGACCTTGCCAAGGTCGGGGTCGCGAGTTCGAGTCTCGTTTCCCGCTCCAGTTTAAAAGCATTGGCGTAAAGCGGATGCTGGCTGAAAAGCAAAAAAAATTTGGCGCGTTAACAAAGCGGTTATGTAGCGGATTGCAAATCCGTCTAGTCCGGTTCGACTCCGGAACGCGCCTCCAATTTTTCCCGAGCCCGGATGGTGGAATCGGTAGACACAAGGGATTTAAAATCCCTCGGCGTTCGCGCTGTGCGGGTTCAAGTCCCGCTCCGGGTACCATGGGAAAGACAAGAATAATCAAAGCAATAAGCAGTGTCGTGAAACCACCTACGGGTGGTTTTTTTGTGCCTTCAGTTTGTATGGCCAACCGCGAGCGTGAACTTTCCAGCGCGATACACAGTAAAAACATCGGTAGCGGCATTTCTGCCAGTACAGCAGTTATGTGCTACCGACCCGCAAGAACTTATGGCTGGTAAATACTAAACGTCGGGTAAATCAGCCGATAAAATCCATTAATCTCTATAAAAAATGCTGATATGTTTTATGCCTGCTTTATTAAAGAGAGTAGGTCTGCCAGTGAAATATACCGATAATGCAAAATTATTTATTAGCTTCATTAATATTGGGATTGTAGGTTGCGCTTTGCTACTTTTTTTTATTTTGTATGAGCCTGAGAGTGCAATCGTAACCTACTCTCTTCCAGGTGAGCTTTCCTCTTCGACATGTGATGCACATAATTTTATTGGCTACGTCGATGCAAATGACTTTGCAGAGTATATAAAAAAAGTAGAACTGACGCGCTACAGTATGTATTGTCTGAAAAAAACAGGGGCGGGTCAGTGGAGTATTTATGCAAATTAAACGAGTATATAACTGTTCAGGGGTATTTTCTGCACAATTTAATTAAAGGTAGATAGCGAACTAATATTCATCATAAGGTAATGTGATCCGCATCATGCTTTAATCACGTTTTGCAATATTGTCTTAATAACAGGTCAACTACAGATAATTTCGGGTTTTCGTGAATGGCGGTTTTGGTCAGTCTCTATATTATGCTTTCCCCGCTTTACGGAGATGATGATGCAAAAGAAAACCTGGGCCGTTTTATTGATACCATTGTGCCTCACCGCTTGCCACCAGACGACCAACCGATCAACAGCCAAAGATGAAATTCTCACAGGGAGCTATATTGACCCGACAAAAACACGCTTTCCGTTAGCGGATTATTCACAGTCGGTTGATAAATGGATACCTCCGGACTCGGCTGATTACACTATTCCGGTTATTGATAGTGCTACCCAACAACGCTACTTTAACGCACTAAAATCTCATTATTTCGGAATGGACAGTGAAGCGCACTCGCCGTGGAATGATTTTTATATTACCGCATTGCTGAAAAAAAACGCAGCACAGGCCCGGGATGCCAGTATTAAGCAGTTTCTTAGCGACGGCAGTACTTATTGGGGGGAAAACTTCAGACTTTATACCTCTCGCTGGAAAGAGGAGGTTAGAGGGAATACGGATACGCAGATTGACAATATCTATCATGCCTCCCGGCGAGGCATTATGGTCAGGGAAAGTTTAGTCAGAGCGCTGCCAACGGACGACCCGCTCTTTAACGATCCCCGTCAGGCGGGCGAGGGGTACCCGTTTGATAATTTACAAATGTCTTCGCTGCGTCCCGGTACGCCGGTCTATACGCTGACGAAGAGTAAAGACCAACGCTGGCAATATGTCGTTTCACCAGCGGTAACTGGCTGGGTTCATAGTGAAGATATTGCCAGTACGGATCAGAAATTTATAACACAGTGGGTTTTGCTCGCTCACAAGCAACTGGGGGCATTTATCAACGCGCCGGTTTCTGTCCATGCCGCAGGCGTCTATTATTTCACCGGGCGACCGGGCACTATTTTACCGTTCCGACATCAACGGGCGGGCCAGTTCCTGATTGCGGCGCCAGTTCGCGGCAGCAACGGTCGCGCGTTTATCCATTGGGTCTGGCTAAGCGGTAACGAGTTTACGGCTATGCCGTGGAAAATGACGCCGGAAAATATCGCCGTGCTAATGAAAGCAATGCACGGCGCCCCCTACGGTTGGGGAAATTTTAACTTTTATAATGATTGTTCAGCCGAAGTCCGCAGCCTGTTAATGCCGTTTGGCATATTCCTGCCCAGACATTCATCCGCGCAGGTAGAGTCTGCTGGACGGGTGGTCGATCTTAGTCATAAAAGTCCCCAAATGCGGATCGATTATCTCACCAGATACGGAAAGCCGTTTACTACGCTGGTCTATATTCCAGGGCATATTATGCTGTATATCGGTAACACAACCATGAATGGGCAGGTTGTGCCGATGACTTATCAGAATATCTGGGGATTGCGCCCAAACCATGCTAATAGCCGGAGCATTATCGGTGAGGCAGTATTTTTGCCGTTACTGCGTTTTTATCCTGAAAATCCTGAGCTGATATCGCTGGCTGGTAAGGTTCTGTTTAAGCTTGGTTATATAGAATAGGTTGACAAACTGTGTTATCGCGGAAGATATGATTAAGGCAACCGTGCTCGTGGATATAAAGAGAGTATCCCTGTAAACTGTGTCTGAAAAAAGTATGCGCTATAGTGCGGGCTGTTTATTTGAAATACTATCTGGAGCTGATTCTGGATGTGATTATGTGCCTCACACATTGAAGTGAGAGTTATTGTTGGCGGTATCTGGCTGGAGGCTGGGTGGTAAAAAGACGTAATTTATTGCATTTTAATAACGGTGCCCGGTCGGAGCGCGATCTTGGGGATCTGGTCACTAAAGTTTTTGAGAAAGCGGCGAAAAAAGAACCGCAACCGCTATACACATTTAGCCTGCCGTTGCTGAGTGTGCAGGATGAGATCCGTGTTTACTGTAAGAAAAAAAATATCAAAATAGGGTACGATACGCTGTTTATGGAAATAACCTTTTCTGCTGACAGAGAAGCGGTAGACGAACTCATTAAACACTTTTTTACTGAAAATAAACTCTATTTGAGAGGGCGGTTTTATCTGTCCGCGGCGGTGGTATAAGTTAGCATGAGTATAATATAGCGAGAAACCCATCTCTCGCTTTTGTGTGGGGCGAGCGCTTCCTGGCGGAAAATCTGCGCCCTGATCCTCCTTTTGTGCGTTAACTTCCGGAATCCTCCTCATTTCGTGTTAATCTAGCCCCTGATGGTTGCCATCCAAACTGCCTGCAAAAAAATTATTTTTATCCGCTGCAATGTAAGAGGCCTACAGGCGGAAGTCATCACTGAGGAAAAGCGTTATGAAAATGGAACCATTAAACGAGAACGAGCTGGAATGGCTGGATGATGTGCTGACGAAATACAATACCGATCAGGCCATTTTGGATGTCGCGGAGCTGGACGGTCTGATTACTGCGGTACTAAGTTCTCCACGTCCCATCGAGCCGGAACAGTGGCTGGTCGCGATATGGGGGGGACCCGCGTACGTACCGCGCTGGACATCTGAAAAAGAAATGACGCGATTTATGGATCTGGTGTTCCAGCACATGGCGGACACAGCCGCCCGGCTTGAAGACTATCCAGAACAGTTCGAGCCGCTGTTTGGCCTGCGAGAAGTTGATGGCCATGAATTAACGATTGTTGAAGAATGGTGCTTTGGTTACATGCGCGGAGTGTCGCTGTCCGACTGGTCTGACTTGCCGGATACGCTAAAACCGGCGCTGGAAGCGATTGCCTTACACGGCACGGAAGAAAACTTTGCGCTGTTGGATAAAATGAGCCCGGAAGCGTTCGATAAAAGCGTTGACGCTATCCGTATCGCGGCGCTTGAGCTGCATGCCTGGTGGATGGCGCATCCGCACACGACGCCGCTACAGATGCCGATAAAAGCAGAGGTGAAAGTGGGGCGTAACGATCCTTGTCCATGCGGGAGCGGCAAAAAATTTAAGCAGTGCTGCCTGCATTAATGGCTCGTAAACGGCCATAGCGTGATGATTATCGAGCCTGGACGGCGTCCGGGCCCGGTAATCTTTGCCTGGCATTAACCTGGATCGGGCAGAAACCCCAGTGCGATCGAAAACTGGACGCCAATCACGACAATGCCGCAGATAAACACCAGCGCCAGCGCTGGGGTGCCGCCTGCCACACGATATCCCGCCTGAGGGCTCTGTTTACGGCACTGCCAGACCAGCATAGCAGGGATGAGCAGTGCCAGCACTGCCAGCGCTACGCCGGCATAGCCTAATGCCATCACAAATCCACGTGGGTAGAAAAGCGCAAACGCC
Source organism: Salmonella sp. NW884 (assembly GCF_051700745.1). Lineage (NCBI taxonomy): Bacteria > Pseudomonadati > Pseudomonadota > Gammaproteobacteria > Enterobacterales > Enterobacteriaceae > Salmonella > Salmonella sp. NW884. The sequence goes on from NZ_JAMMDE010000005.1 coordinate 155,447, forward strand.
AGCGGCGGCAGAAAGGTAATCAGCCCGGTTTGCAGACGTCCGGACACCGTACTGCGGCGCTGGAATAGATCGGCCAGGTAATCAAATAATCCTAGCGCTACGCCCAGAAAAGAGGTCGCCAACGCCAGATCGGCGAACAGGTGGACCGCCAGTTCGACATGTGGCGAAGCGACCACTTCTCTGAGCGCCTGCAGCAGGCCATTTAACCCGGCATGGCTGGCTAGTAGCCCTCTGAATGTCGGCGAGTCGATACTTCCCAGCGTGGCGAGCTGCCAAAAAATATAGGCCACTAACGGAATGGCGCTACCCGTCATAAAGACCCAACGCAGCCGGCGAATATTGCCGTTCATATAACTCACAATACTCGGCACGCTTCCGTGAAAACCAAACGAGGTGAAAATGACCGGTATGGCGGATAACGCCAGCCCCTGCTGTAAAGGAAGCGTAAGAAGATTTACTTTATGAATATGTGGCGTGAGCAACGCAAGCATGATGACCAGAAAAATGATCTTCGCGCTAAACAGGAAGCGGTTAAAAAGGTCGACCAGCGAGGTGCCCACACATACCACCCCACCGGCAACAAAGGTGAACAGCAGTACTCCGGCAGCGGGCGAGAGCGTGGCGCCAAGCCAGTTATTAATACTGGATGCCAGTAATTCTCCGGCTCCGGAAATGTAGGCGGCGGTGAGCGCATACATTAAGAACATCATACTGAATCCCGTAAGCCACTGTCCGTAACGTCCAAGATAGCGTTTTGCCAACGAGCCCAGCCCGGTATCCGCCGGAACGTGTTGATATACCTCCAGTAATAGTAGCGCGGTATAACACATCAGCGCCCACAGACCAATCAACAATCCCAGCGTGACGCTGAAACCAACGCCAGCCGCTGCCAGCGGCATTGCCAGCATCCCGGCGCCGATAGTGGTGCCTGCCACGATAAAAATACTGCCCAGAGTTCTGTTTTTCACGCTTTCTACTACCCCGGTAACAAAGAACGGTGATATCCGCGGCGCAGGGTAAGGCATTACGCTATTTTCGTCAAATGGTCGTTACAATGGGTGTACTGTAAAATTTACAGTTCCGGGCATAAAAACGAAAATGGGAGGAGACGCGGACAACCGCCGCAAACCTGCGCTAGCGCAAAGTCGCTCGCACAAGGACACATTAGGCTACGAGTTTTATTCAGGAGGGGTTATGGATTCTATTCACGGTCACGAAGTACTCAACATGATGATTGAGTCTGGCGAGCAGTACACGCATACCTCGCTGGAGGCGGCAATAAAAGCGCGCTTTGGCGAGCGGGCACGATTTCACACCTGTTCAGCGTCAGATATGACGGCGGCGGAACTGGTCGCGTTTCTGGCGGCGAAAGGAAAGTTTATTGCCGTGGAGGACGGTTTTTCAACGCATGAGAGTAAAATCTGCCGCCATTAATACGCCACGGTGAGAGCTCGTCTCACCGTGTAAGGACGTGTTGGATTAATTTTGCGTATCCAGGGTGGAGAGTTCTTTATCAATGAAATAAAGCCCTTCGCCGCTTTTTCCCGCCAGCGTTAATTTATCAATAATAGATTTGAATAATTTTTCTTCTTCATGCTGTTCTGCCACATACCACTGCAAGAAATTAAATGTCGGATAATCCTGGCTGGTCATTGCGGCATGAGCCAGTTCATTAATTTTTTGCGTAATAAGCTGCTCATGCTCATAGGTCGCGCGGAACAGTTCATCCAGCGAGGTGTACTCAGCGAAGGGCGAAGAAACGGTATGAATGCGCGGCAGGCTTCCGGTATCGGTAAGGTAGTCAAACAGGCGCTGCATATGCGTCATCTCTTCTTGCGCATGGCGACGAAGAAATGCGGCCGCGCCTTCAAAACTGTGATAGCTGCACCACGCGCTCATTTGTTGATAGAGCAGGGAGGAGTACAACTCCAGATTCATTTGCTCATTCAGTTTGTCGATCATTTCTGTTTTCAGCATGGTTCCGCTCCACAAATAGCAAAAGATATACAGTAATGTGGCGCCACTATAATTTGTTATTTTATTATTTGCAAAAGGTAAAATATTAAATTTAATTATTAAAAATACGAATGGGAATAAAACGCATTAACGCCAGTGTATAGGGTATAAAAATAAAGGAAAGCCAGCATCTTCATGCTGGCAATAGCGACCCTGCACTCTCCTCCATTGTACATGGTGTCGGCGTTAAGCCAGCCGCCTTAATAATAAAGCGGCATGATTTGCGGGACGGCAACGCCCCGGCACTGCCAGGAGAGGGTAAATCGGGTGTTCAGACACAACGAGCCCGCATAAATGCTACAGGTTCCTACCGGCTGACCAAACGAAACGGCATTGGCATAGCCCATCTGCTGGCATTCGCGTGTTGCGGTCCCGTGAGATACATAGTCATCTGTCCGTGAAGTAAAAAATAGCGGCTGGTTATACGTCAGGCGCACGATGCCGCTTATCGGGCTGGCTTCGCTGACCTGCGCTTGTCGAGTAATGGTGCATCCCGTCAGGGCTAGCAGTGAAAGAGTAAAAATAAGAGGCTTCATAAAATCGCTCCGACAATTCGGTATCAGACCATGCTACCTCGTGTCTTGCACCGTCAATGGCTGGAATAACTTACGGATTCGCCTTGATTAAAGGTAACGGCAGGAGGTTTACAGCGGGAACAGAAAATGTGTGAGCGTCTCTTCATTTAATGAAATTTAGTTTCATTAAATTTGAATGCGTGTTCTTAAGTGTGTAGTGTGGGCAAAACGTCATGATTTACGCAGGCGTGGCCGTCTGTATTCAGGAGGAACACGATGAAAATTGCACTGATGATGGAAAATAGCCAGGCCAGCAAAAATGCCATCATTTATAACGAACTTAGCGCCGTCGCCAATGAAAAGGGATTTCCCATTTTTAATGTCGGCATGTGCGACGAAAATGACCATCACCTGACGTACATTCATTTAGGCATCATGGCGAGTATTTTGCTTAATGCAAACGCGGTTGATTTTGTGGTTACTGGCTGTGGCACCGGGCAGGGCGCGCTGATGTCGTTAAATATTCATCCAGGTGTCATTTGTGGCTATTGCATCGATCCGGCAGATGCTTTTCTGTTTGCGCAGATCAACAACGGCAATGCGTTGTCCCTGCCATTTGCGAAAGGCTTTGGCTGGGGCGCTGAGCTGAACGTGCGTTTCATCTTTGAAAAAGCGTTTACCGGGCGTAAAGGCGAGGGGTATCCGCCTGAGCGCAAAGCGCCGCAGGTACGCAATGCGGGCATTTTGAATCAGGTTAAGGCCGCGGTCGTCAAAGAGAATTATCTGGATACACTGCGGGCTATCGATCCTGAACTGGTTAAAACGGCGGTTTCAGGGCCGCGTTTCCAGCAATGTTTGTTTGAAAACGGCCAGAATAAAGAAATAGAAGCGTTTGTACGTGAGATACTGGGGTAATGCCCGGACAAGACAGAGACGTTTCGCGCCTGTCGGCTGGCATGATGTGCCGATAATACGCCAGTAGCGACAGGCGCCACCTCTGGCAAACAGACCAGAAACGGTGTAGGCCGGATAAGCTGCTTCGCGTTGCTATCCGGCTAATAACGTCTCAATATTGTCGCTCGGGGTGCCGCTATCAGTGATGCTGATAGGTCACGACGTTAAGGAGATGCTGATCGGTTTGCGCCAGGCATAACCCTGCTCGTTTAGCGCTGCGAACTTCTTCGAGAATAGTTTGTAAAAGTACGCCATCCTGCTGCTGCTCTTTTTCCAGGGTATGGAGAAAATCAAGCGTTGAGGCATCATTCAGCGCTTTCGCTTCATCTGCCAGACGCGACAGCGTGCTGGCGCGTTGCTGATAATCCTCCAGGGTTTTCTGGAACAATTCTTCCAGAGAGCAGAGCTCTTCACCCGGAACGTCAATGGCTTTAACGATAGGGGTGGCGCCGGCGTTTTTCATAAAATTAAACATGCGCATCATTTGCGTCACGTTGCCTTGCGCCTGGGTACGAAGAAAGGTGGCGGTGCCTGTTAAACTGTGTTCAGAACACCATTCGCTTAGATGGAGGTAAAGATTTGATGCGTAAAACTCAAGGTTCATTGGCGTGTTGAGCTTTTGAACCATTCCTACAGCTGCCATAACAATATCCTTATTTCCAGAAAGTGTTGATGTGCATGACAGACGAGAATGCAACGGGCCGTTGTCACATTCTTACCTCTATGCACAATAAATACTCTTAGCAGAAGAACTCCGTTCCGCCAGTCCCTTATGCGATCTCATTTCCTGTTTATCGATCGGTAATGAGAATAGCGCGTCAATAAAAATAAGAAAATCCTTAAATGCAATTGTTTATCTTTTTTTACATTTTTAGCGGTGTGATTTTTTCAGGTGTAATGATTTTTGGTGCGGAGCAGTTACAACCATTTGAAAGTTAAATGATATTATATAGATTTGTAATTTATGAAACGTTGTTTCAGATCATGGGTTAAGCCTTTCAAGTATGGTAATTTCAATAAAATAAACATTAGCCAGTCTGGATATCACACGCATAAACGGTTGAGAGCAAATATTCCTGTTTTTATAAACTAGCCGATTTTGCGGTAGATCATTTTTAATGTCATTAATCATACGAGCACGTTATTCGGTTGAGCGCAGTTTTGATGGGTGACTCGTTAACAAGGAGCAGTCAATGAAAAAGGTCGCGGTGCTGTTGGCACCAGGATTTGAAGAAGCAGAGGCCATTGTTACTCTTGATATTCTGCGACGTTTGCATATCGACGTCGAAACGCTGGCGTGTGCTGAATCACGGGCGGTGGTGAGTTACCATGATATTCCTATGGTTGCGGACAGCACGCTGAGTGAACGCCAGCAGGCGCTTTTCGATGCGGTAGTGCTACCGGGCGGTCCGCAGGGGAGCGCTAATCTGGCGGCTAATCCGGCGGTGATCGCTTTCGTTGCGCGTCATGATGCGGCAGGCAAATTAATTTGTCCTATCTGTTCCGCGGCGGCAAGGGTGCTGGGTGCTCACGGATTGCTGAAGGGGCGTCGTTATGTCTGTTCCGGCGATCTGTGGAAAGCGGTTCCGGAAGGTGTCTATGTGGATGCGCCCGTGGTTGAAGATGGTAATTTAATTAGCGGCAAAGGGTTGGGTCATGTCTTTGATTTCGCGCTAACCCTTTCCGCCAGACTGCTGGGAGACGATGCGCCGGTTCGCGAACAGGCTGAACATATCTATTATCCCTGGTAATCGTTATTCACCCAGGGCCGTAAGGATTAGCTGGCTGATGTTATGGATTAATGTGCTGGCTTTCCTGCCTTTTGGCTGATGAATTCGCTCTGGGTTATGTCATTTTCCGCTAAAACTATTCCTGCCATCAGCATTTATCTAATGAATGAAAGACAGTGCACCGTTTTACGTCTTCTCTAACAAGAATCGTTTGATTTTACCCTACATAAAAAACGCTAAAGCAGGTCAATTACTTCCCTGGGTTATGAGTTAATCGTTATTTCTGCGTGTGTCTTAGGGGGGGATTCCTGAAAGGCGGCCTCGGAAAAGTCTCATATGTGGTGGCGAGCGTACTGATATCAGGAACGGTGGAGAACGCGATGAACCTGCTCAACATTTCACCTTTTGCACAGTACGTGGTTCGCGGCTGAATCCTTCTGGCAGCAGTTATCTTCGACCATTATAAGCAAAAAGCGAAGCGTATGATTTGATGAATTAACACTCAACTAAACAGTATAGCTTCACGTCATCGCCAGCCGCTACCCCGGCTGGCGATGGTCTTTCTAAATGGCGAGCAGCGTCACACTGTCTATACTTACATGACTAATGAGACCGTTTGTGAGTCTCAATATGATGATAAGGAGGAGACCAGGGTGGCAGAACCGTTAACCGTATCCCCCGAACTCACTGCGAACTATGCGTATTTTTTTGACCTTGATGGCACATTGGCAGAGATAAAGCCTCATCCCGATCAGGTAGTGGTACCGCATAAAATCCTTCAGTTGTTAGACCGTCTCGCGGCGCACAACGCAGGGGCACTGGCATTGATTTCAGGGCGTTCAATGACTGAGCTGGATGCTTTGGCGAAGCCTTTTCGCTTTCCGCTCGCTGGCGTTCATGGGGCAGAGCGTCGTGACATCAATGGTAAAACCCATATCGTGCGCCTTCCTGAAGCGGTAGTCCGTGAGGTGGAGGCGTTATTACGTTCGACGCTTGTAGCGCTGCCCGGAACGGAGCTGGAGACGAAGGGGATGGCGTTTGCGTTGCACTACCGTCAGGCTCCGGAACATGAAGCGGCGCTGTTGGCGCTTGCGCAACACGTTACGCAGCACTGGCCGCAACTGGCGTTGCAGCCTGGTAAATGTGTTATGGAAATCAAACCTAAGGGAACCAATAAAGGCGAAGCCATTGCCGCCTTTATGCAGGAGGCGCCCTTTGCGGGACGGATTCCCGTTTTTGTGGGCGACGATTTGACCGATGAGGCTGGCTTTGGCGTGGTGAATCACGCTGGCGGAATTTCCGTAAAAGTGGGCGTCGGGGCAACTCAGGCGGCATGGCGGCTGGAAAGCGTACCCGATGTCTGGCGCTGGCTGGAACAAATCAATTATCCACAACAAGAACAACAAGTAATGAATAACAGGAGAGATGGCTATGAGTCGTTTAGTCGTAGTATCTAATCGAATTGCCCCCCCGGATAATAAAGGCGGCGCCGGCGGCCTCGCCGTTGGCGTGCTTGGCGCGCTAAAAGCGGCTGGCGGGTTGTGGTTCGGCTGGAGTGGCGAGACAGGTAACGAGGATGAGCCATTAAAAAAGGTGACAAAAGGTAATATTACCTGGGCATCGTTTAACCTGAGTGAACAAGATTACGAAGATTATTACTGTCAATTTTCCAATGCGGTTCTCTGGCCAGCGTTCCACTATCGTCTGGACCTGGTACAGTTTCAGCGTCCTGCATGGGAAGGCTATATGCGGGTGAATGCGTTATTAGCGGATAAGTTATTGCCCCTCATTAAAGAGAACGACATCATTTGGGTGCATGACTACCACCTGTTACCGTTTGCCAGCGAGCTGCGTAAACGCGGCGTGAACAACCGAATTGGTTTTTTCCTGCATATTCCATTCCCGACCCCGGAGATTTTTAACGCTTTACCGCCGCATGATGAACTGCTGGAGCAGTTGTGTGACTTTGATCTGCTCGGGTTCCAGACCGAAAATGATCGCCTGGCTTTTCTGGATAGCCTTTCGAGTCAAACGCGAGTCACGACTCGCAGCGGCAAGCAGCATATCGCGTGGGGTAAAGACTTCCAGACAGAAGTGTATCCTATCGGTATTGAGCCCGATGAGATTGCTCTGCAGGCTGCCGGGCCGTTGCCGCCTAAACTGGCGCAGCTCAAGGCGGAACTGAAAAATGTGAAGAATATTTTTTCCGTTGAGCGGCTGGATTATTCGAAAGGGCTGCCGGAACGTTTTCTGGCGTATGAAGCGCTACTGGAAAACTACCCGCAGCATCGGGGAAAAATTCGTTATACCCAAATTGCGCCTACGTCACGCGGCGAAGTACAGGCATATCAGGATATTCGCCACCAGCTTGAGACGGAAGCAGGCCGGATTAATGGGAAATATGGACAATTGGGCTGGACGCCGCTCTATTATCTGAATCAGCATTTCGACCGTAAACTGTTAATGAAGATATTCCGTTATTCAGACGTCGGGCTCGTCACCCCGTTGCGTGACGGGATGAACCTGGTGGCGAAAGAGTTTGTCGCCGCGCAGGACCCCGCTAATCCTGGCGTACTGGTACTGTCACAGTTTGCCGGCGCGGCGAATGAACTGACGTCGGCGTTAATCGTCAATCCTTACGATCGGGATGACGTGGCGGCGGCGCTCAATCGTGCGTTAACGATGCCCCTTGCCGAGCGTATTTCGCGCCATGCGGAAATGCTGGACGTGATCGTTAAAAATGACATTAACCGCTGGCAGGAACGTTTTATTCATGACCTAAAGGAGGTCACGCCGCGTAGCCCTGAGCGTCAGCAGCAGAACAACGTGGCGACGTTTCCTAAGCTGGCCTGAAATATCGCGAGCGGCGACTAGTCGCCCGCTAACGGTACCAGCAACACATCTACCTGGCTGGCGCTGACGACACTTTTTGCCGAGCAGGACGCGCGCGAAAAGAAACTATGGTTATGGTTGCCGCAAATGACCAGATCAACATGGTGTTTGCGGCACACAGCCAAAATATGCTGGCTTAACTCACCTGATGCGATGAAAGTTTGTTCAATCGGATAATCCGCCTTTTCCCCCAGCATCTTAAGAAAATTCTCGGTCTCCTCATGCATAACCGCGCGTAAATCCTCCATCATGGGCGCGGCGAACTGGTTATACAGTTCAGGATCGGAAGCGAGAGTAATCAGGCTTACTTTCGCCTGGACAGGGCGGGCGATAGAGACAGCTTTAGCCAGTAGCTGGTGACTTTCCGGGGTGACGGCAACGGCGACAAGAATATGGGTGTAGCTCATAACTCGCTCCTTGATTGCAAGAATATGAGATCGTGCTTTAGCTTTACTCTGTTTATCGCATTTCTGCAATGCGCTAATGCCACATTAATGTGAAGGACATCATAATTAATCATTAATTATTCTTATGTAAAGAATCGTGGCATAAGACACTTTTTACACACCACCAGGATGCTTCATTTAAATGGGTGAACAATGAAAGCTAAAAGTTAAATCAAATGAGCTTATTTTTAACAGCGGAGGGCGTATGCTGTGACGAGATTAATTAATAACGTTTAATATTTAAGCTACTGTTTACTAAAGGTAAAATAAAAGCGTTTCTAAAATAGAAATAATAGCCTGTTATCTATTATCCTAGCGTTATTTTAACAGAGAGAAACAAAAAAGAATTTGGTGTTGACGTACCCCTATTCAGCAGTGTGGAATAGAAAAAGTGAACATTAGGTTATTAATTAAACAAAGTAAAAGCCATGCTGATGGTTTTATCGTAAGTATTCCGTTAAATTATGTGATCTACATCACATATTTTCTAAAATCGCCGTCCCGCTCCGTTGTATGTCACGAAGCTGACGAGTAGAGTTGCGTCGAATTAGGAAAAATCTTAGGCATTTGTAAAAATTGATGTAAACGTGTAAGGCGAATCTCAGTGGGAGGCTGCGTTATACGTCACAATGTCCATAATGTCTGAGCGCTGCTATGCATTTGACCTTTTTGCTTCTTTTACCGGGCCTTCCCGGCGACATCACGGGGTGCGGCTACGTCGCACAAAAATAAAGTTGGTTATTCTGGATGGGAACAATGCATACATCCGAGTTGCTAAAACACATTTATGACATCAATTTGTCATATTTACTCCTTGCACAGCGTTTGATCGTCCAGGACAAAGCATCTGCGATGTTCCGCCTCGGTATCAACGAAGAGATGGCAAACACACTGGGCGCGTTGACCCTGCCGCAGATGGTCAAACTGGCGGAGACGAACCAGTTAGTTTGTCATTTCCGGTTTGACGATCATCAGACGATCACCCGTTTGACTCAGGATTCGCGCGTCGATGATTTACAGCAGATTCACACAGGTATCATGCTTTCAACGCGTTTGCTCAATGAAGTGGACGATACGGCGCGTAAGAAAAGGGCATGATAATGAGTGAAAAAAGCATTGTTCAGGAAGCTCGCGATATCCAGTTGGCGATGGAGTTGATTAATCTTGGCGCTCGTCTACAAATGCTGGAAAGCGAAACACAGCTCAGCCGTGGTCGCCTCATCAGGCTGTACAAAGAATTACGCGGTAGCCCGCCGCCTAAAGGGATGCTGCCATTTTCGACAGACTGGTTTATGACCTGGGAGCAAAATATTCATGCCTCCATGTTCTGCAACGCCTGGCAATTTTTACTGAAGACCGGTTTATGCAGCGGTGTGGATGCGGTGATTAAAGCTTATCGGCTTTACCTTGAGCAGTGTCCGCAACCGCCTGAAGGGCCGTTGTTGGCGCTGACTCGCGCATGGACGCTGGTGCGTTTTGTTGAAAGTGGGTTGCTTGAATTGTCGAGCTGTAACTGCTGCGGTGGGAACTTTATTACCCATGCGCATCAGCCCGTAGGCAGCTTTGCGTGTAGTTTATGCCAGCCGCCATCCCGCGCAGTAAAAAGACGTAAACTTTCCCGAGATGCTGCCGATATTATTCCACAACTGCTGGATGAACAGATCGAACAGGCTGTTTAACCGAAACGGTGTGGACAAACACTCCAGCAGCGGTAAGTCATTACCGCTGCTTTTTTTTGCCTTGCCTTCGCGTTAATCGCCCGACTGCGCATCCTGTCATAGTCAACAGCGGAAGGATGATGTCGTGCTTATCTTATTAGGTTACCTGGTGGTTATCGGTACAGTTTTCGGCGGTTATGTCATGACCGGCGGACACCTTGGGGCACTCTATCAACCTGCTGAACTGGTCATCATTGGCGGCGCGGGGATAGGGGCGTTCATTGTCGGCAACAACGGGAAGGCCATCAAAGGCACGATGAAAGCGATCCCGTTGTTATTTCGTCGTTCGAAATACACAAAATCTATGTACATGGATTTGCTGGCGTTGCTCTATCGCCTGATGGCCAAATCACGCCAGCAGGGGATGTTCTCCCTTGAACGCGATATTGAAAATCCGAAAGAGAGTGAAATCTTCGCCAGTTATCCGCGTATTCTGGCCGATGCGGTAATGCTTGATTTTATTGTCGATTATCTGCGCCTGATCATCAGCGGCAACATGAATACGTTCGAAATTGAAGCGTTGATGGATGAAGAGATTGAAACCCATGAAAGCGAGGCGGAAGTCCCGGCCAACAGTCTGGCGATGGTGGGGGATTCGCTGCCTGCCTTTGGTATTGTCGCGGCGGTAATGGGGGTGGTTCACGCTCTGGCTTCAGCCGATCGTCCGGCAGCGGAGTTGGGGGCGCTGATTGCCCATGCCATGGTAGGTACGTTCCTCGGTATTTTACTGGCTTATGGATTCATTTCACCGTTAGCGACCGTTTTGCGCCAGAAGAGCGCCGAAACCACCAAGATGATGCAGTGCGTAAAAATTACACTGCTGTCTAATCTGAACGGCTATGCGCCGCCGATTGCCGTGGAATTTGGTCGTAAAACGCTTTATTCCAGTGAGCGTCCATCGTTTATTGAGTTGGAAGAACACGTTCGTGCAGTAAGAAACCCAAACCAGCAGCAGACGACTGAGGAAGCATGAAAAATCAGGCTCATCCCATTGTCGTCGTAAAACGCCGCAGGCACAAACCGCACGGCGGCGGGGCGCACGGTTCCTGGAAAATTGCCTACGCCGATTTTATGACGGCGATGATGGCTTTTTTTCTGGTGATGTGGCTGATTTCCATCTCCAGCCCTAAAGAATTAATTCAGATTGCCGAATATTTTCGTACGCCGTTGGCCACCGCGGTAACGGGGGGGAATCGGATTGCCAATAGCGAGAGCCCGATACCAGGCGGCGGCGATGATTACACCCAACAGCAGGGTGAAGTGGAAAAGCAGCCGAATATCGACGAGCTGAAAAAACGGATGGAGCAGAGTCGCTTAAACAAACTGCGCGGCGATCTGGATCAACTGATCGAATCCGATCCCAAACTGCGCGCGTTACGTCCGCATCTGAAAATTGATTTAGTTCAGGAGGGGTTGCGCATCCAGATTATCGACAGCCAGAACCGCCCGATGTTTAAAACCGGCAGCGCCGAAGTTGAGCCGTATATGCGCGATATCCTGCGTGCGATTGCGCCAGTGTTAAACGGTATACCTAATCGCATTAGCCTGGCCGGCCATACCGATGACTTTCCCTACGCGAACGGCGAAAAAGGCTATAGCAACTGGGAGTTATCCGCCGATCGCGCCAATGCCTCGCGTCGCGAACTGGTCGCCGGCGGGCTGGATAACGGAAAAGTATTACGGGTGGTTGGCATGGCTGCCACGATGCGGCTGAGCGATCGCGGTCCTGATGATGCCATCAACCGTCGTATAAGCCTGCTGGTGTTAAACAAACAGGCGGAACAGGCCATTTTGCATGAAAACGCTGAAAGCCAGAATGAGCCGGTAAGTGTATTACAACAGCCTGCGGCAGCCCCGCCGGCAAGCGTACCCACATCGCCAAAAGCGGAACCGAGGTGATAGCGTGAGCATGGATATTAGCGATTTTTATCAGACATTTTTTGATGAAGCTGACGAGCTGTTGGCTGATATGGAGCAGCATCTGCTGGATTTGGTGCCGGAATCCCCGGACGCTGAACAACTGAACGCCATTTTTCGCGCGGCGCACTCCATTAAAGGCGGCGCGGGCACATTCGGCTTCACTATTCTGCAGGAAACCACACATTTAATGGAAAACCTGCTGGATGAAGCCCGACGCGGTGAAATGCAGCTCAATACCGACATTATCAACCTGTTTTTGGAAACGAAAGATATTATGCAGGAACAGCTCGACGCCTATAAAAACTCCGAAGAGCCGGATGCCGCAAGCTTCGAATATATCTGCAATGCGCTACGCCAGTTGGCGCTGGAGGCGAAAGGCGAAACCACGCCGGCGGTCGTAGAAACCGCGGCACTAAGCGCGGCGATCCAGGAAGAGAGCGTAGCCGAAACCGAATCGCCTCGTGACGAGAGTAAACTGCGCATTGTACTTTCACGGTTGAAAGCCAATGAGGTCGATCTGCTTGAAGAAGAGTTGGGCAATCTGGCTACTCTGACGGATGTCGTTAAGGGGGCGGATTCACTGTCGGCAACTCTGGATGGCAGCGTCGCGGAAGATGACATTGTCGCGGTGCTCTGTTTTGTCATCGAGGCCGATCAGATCGCTTTTGAAAAAGTGGTCACCGCGCCGGTTGAAAAAGCGCAAGAGAAAACCGAGGTAGCACCGGTAGCGTCTCCGGCAGTCGTTGCGCCAGCCGCCAAAAGCGCGGCCCATGAACATCATGCGGGGCGTGAAAAACCTGCGCGTGAACGCGAGTCCACCAGCATTCGCGTGGCGGTAGAGAAAGTGGATCAGCTCATAAACCTGGTCGGCGAGTTAGTGATTACCCAGTCAATGTTGGCCCAGCGTTCTAACGAGCTGGACCCGGTAAACCACGGCGATCTCATTACCAGTATGGGGCAGTTACAACGTAACGCCCGCGACTTACAAGAGTCGGTGATGTCGATTCGTATGATGCCTATGGAGTACGTCTTCAGCCGTTTCCCGCGTCTGGTACGCGATTTAGCGGGCAAACTGGGCAAGCAGGTAGAGCTGACGCTGGTGGGGAGCTCCACTGAACTTGATAAAAGCCTGATCGAACGCATTATCGACCCGCTGACACACCTGGTGCGCAACAGTCTCGACCACGGGATTGAAATGCCGGAAAAACGCCTTGAGGCGGGGAAAAATGTTGTCGGCAATCTGATTCTTTCCGCAGAACATCAGGGCGGGAATATTTGTATTGAAGTGACCGATGACGGCGCGGGGCTTAACCGTGAGCGTATCCTGGCGAAGGCCATGTCGCAGGGGATGGCGGTGAATGAAAACATGACCGACGATGAAGTAGGCATGTTGATCTTCGCGCCGGGATTCTCAACTGCGGAACAGGTCACGGATGTCTCCGGTCGCGGCGTTGGCATGGATGTGGTGAAACGTAACATTCAGGAGATGGGCGGTCACGTTGAGATCCAGTCAAAACAAGGCTCCGGCACCACGATTCGTATTCTGCTGCCGCTGACGCTGGCCATCCTCGATGGGATGTCGGTTCGCGTGGCGGGGGAAGTTTTTATCCTGCCGTTAAATGCGGTGATGGAGTCGCTGCAACCGCGTGAAGAGGATCTTCATCCGCTGGCGGGCGGCGAACGGGTTCTGGAAGTTCGCGGCGAGTATTTGCCGCTGGTCGAATTGTGGAAAGTGTTTGACGTGGACGGGGCGAAAACCGAAGCCACGCAGGGCATTGTTGTGATCCTGCAAAGCGCGGGACGCCGTTACGCGCTGCTGGTCGATCAGCTCATCGGTCAGCACCAGGTGGTGGTCAAAAATCTGGAAAGCAATTATCGCAAGGTACCGGGGATTTCCGCCGCGACGATCCTGGGCGACGGCAGCGTCGCGCTGATTGTTGATGTTTCCGCATTGCAGGGTTTAAACCGCGAACAACGTATGGCGATCACAGCCGCCTGATTGAGTGAGAAGGGAATAATATGACCGGTATGAGTAATGTAAGCAAACTGGCCGGCGAGCCGTCAGGTCAGGAATTCCTGGTGTTTACACTGGGAAATGAAGAGTACGGCATCGATATCCTGAAAGTGCAGGAGATCCGTGGCTATGACCAGGTGACGCGCATCGCCAATACACCGGCCTTTATAAAAGGGGTGACTAACCTGCGCGGCGTGATTGTCCCCATTGTCGATCTGCGCGTGAAATTCTGCGAAGGCGACGTTGAGTATGATGACAATACGGTAGTGATCGTACTGAATCTGGGGCAACGCGTCGTCGGGATAGTGGTAGACGGCGTGTCTGACGTACTGTCGTTAACGGCGGAACAGATCCGTCCGGCGCCAGAATTTGCCGTGACCTTGTCAACAGAATATTTGACGGGATTGGGCGCGCTCGGCGAGCGTATGCTGATTCTGGTGAATATCGAAAAACTGCTTAACAGCGAAGAGATGGCGCTGCTGGATATCGCAGCATCACACGTCGCGTAATAACGTTGCCGGATGGCGTCGCGCCATCCGGCAATATTCACCGTTATGCTTCCGCCAGCGGTGAGAGTTCCTCTTCATCGCCCGCGCCCAGCCCCTGCATTTTGTGCCGGCATCGCCGCTGCGACACTGTTATTGTCAATATCGTCTTCCGGAACAGCGTATTTCCTTTTTGCAAAAGTAAAGTTATCACCGCAGGTGCCGATAACGTTGATAACTCGTTATCAGGAAGGTGCCTTATGTTTAACCGTATCCGCGTTGTCACAATGCTGATGATGGTGCTGGGGGTTTTCGCACTGCTACAGCTTGTTTCCGGTGGTTTGCTGTTTTCTTCATTACAGCATAACCAGCAAGGTTTTGTTATTTCTAACGAATTACGCCAGCAACAAAGCGAACTCACGTCGACATGGGACTTAATGCTGCAAACGCGCATTAACCTGAGCCGCTCCGCCGCACGCATGATGATGGACGCTTCTAACCAGCAGAGCAGCGCCAAAACGGATTTACTCCAGAATGCAAAAACGACTCTCGCACAGGCGGCGGCGCACTACGCCAATTTCAAAAATATGACGCCATTGCCAGCGATGGCGGAGGCCAGCGCGAACGTCGATGAAAAATATCAGCGCTATCAGGCCGCATTAGCCGAACTTATTCAGTTTCTGGACAATGGCAATATGGATGCCTACTTCGCCCAGCCAACCCAGGGAATGCAAAACGCGTTGGGCGAGGCGCTGGGCAATTACGCCCGGGTGAGCGAAAACCTGTACCGCCAGACATTTGATCAAAGCGCTCATGACTACCGTTTTGCGCAATGGCAACTGGGGGTTCTTGCGGTCGTGCTGGTGCTGATTTTGATGGTGGTTTGGTTCGGCATTCGTCATGCCCTGCTTAACCCATTGGCGCGAGTGATTACTCATATCCGTGAAATTGCCAGCGGCGATCTGACGAAAACGCTCACCGTCTCAGGACGTAATGAAATTGGCGAACTGGCGGGAACGGTTGAACATATGCAACGCTCGCTGATTGACACCGTAACGCAGGTTCGTGAAGGTTCGGATGCGATTTATTCCGGCACCAGTGAAATTGCCGCCGGTAATACCGACCTCTCTTCCCGTACCGAACAGCAGGCCTCCGCTCTGGAGGAGACGGCTGCCAGCATGGAACAACTGACGGCCACCGTGAAGCAAAACGCCGATAACGCCCGTCAGGCTTCGCAACTGGCGCAAAGCGCCTCCGAGACCGCACGCCATGGCGGCAAAGTGGTCGACGGCGTAGTAAACACCATGCACGAAATTGCCGACAGTTCGAAAAAAATCGCTGACATTATCAGCGTTATCGACGGTATTGCCTTCCAGACTAACATTCTGGCGCTGAACGCGGCGGTAGAAGCGGCGCGCGCGGGAGAGCAGGGGCGCGGTTTTGCGGTCGTGGCAGGCGAGGTGCGTAATCTGGCCAGCCGCAGTGCCCAGGCGGCGAAAGAAATAAAAGCGTTGATTGAAGATTCCGTCTCGCGTGTCGATACCGGTTCAGTGCTGGTGGAAAGCGCCGGGGAAACCATGACTGACATCGTCAATGCCGTTACGCGCGTCACGGATATCATGGGCGAAATCGCCTCCGCCTCGGATGAGCAAAGCCGGGGTATCGATCAGGTCGCTTTGGCCGTTTCCGAAATGGATCGCGTAACGCAACAGAATGCCTCGCTGGTTCAGGAATCCGCAGCGGCCGCCGCCGCGCTGGAAGAGCAGGCCAGCCGTCTGACCCAGGCGGTATCGGCTTTCCGCCTGGCATCGCGACCGCTGGCGGTAAATAAACCTGAGATGCGTTTTTCAGTGGACGCTCAGTCCGGCAATACGCCGCGGCCCTTAGCCGCCGGGGATGATGCGAACTGGGAAACCTTCTGATCGACGTGCGCTGTCGGTTCTCGATTAATTTGCGAACCCGCCGATCCCTTTCGTCTGGTTCGCATAGATAAAAGCAAAAAATGTGTAATACGGGAAGCATGGCGCTGCCGCAGGGCGCGCCCGTTGTACTTTGAATGTGATTAAGAAGGCGCTATGACATCATCTCTGCCCTCCGGGCAAACGTCAGTATTGTTACAGATGACACAGCGCCTCGCGCTGTCCGACGCGCATTTTCGTCGGATATGTCAATTAATCTACCAGCGCGCAGGGATCGTGCTGGCCGACCATAAGCGGGATATGGTTTATAACCGCCTGGTCCGTCGGCTGCGTGCCCTGGGACTGGATGATTTTGGCCGTTATCTCAGTATGCTGGAGGCTAATCAAAACAGCGCTGAGTGGCAGGCTTTTATCAACGCTCTGACTACCAACCTGACCGCCTTTTTTCGCGAGGCGCACCATTTTCCCATCCTTGCGGAACATGCGCGTCGCCGCCACGGCGAGTACCGCGTCTGGAGTGCGGCGGCATCGACAGGAGAAGAACCTTACAGTATCGCCATTACGCTGGCGGATGCGTTGGGGATGGCCCCCGGTCGCTGGAAAGTATTCGCCAGCGATATTGATACTGAAGTGCTGGAAAAAGCGAGAAGCGGTATTTATCGCCTCAGCGAACTGAAAACGTTATCGCCGCAGCAGCTACAACGTTACTTCATGCGCGGTACGGGGCCGCATGAAGGACTGGTGCGCGTGCGTCAGGAACTGGCCAATTATGTTGAATTTTCCTCCGTTAATTTGTTGGAAAAGCAGTACAACGTACCCGGTCCCTTTGACGCGATTTTTTGCCGTAACGTCATGATCTATTTTGATAAAACGACTCAGGAGGACATTCTGCGCCGTTTTGTTCCACTCCTTAAACCTGACGGACTGTTGTTTGCCGGTCACTCAGAAAACTTTAGCAACCTCGTGCGCGAGTTTAGCCTGCGCGGACAGACGGTGTATGCGCTAAGTAAGGATAAAGCATGAGTAAAATCAGGGTATTGTCAGTTGATGATTCCGCGCTAATGCGCCAAATCATGACTGAAATTATTAATAGCCATAGCGATATGGAGATGGTAGCGACTGCGCCGGACCCGTTGGTCGCCAGGGATCTCATCAAAAAATTTAATCCGGACGTATTGACCCTGGACGTTGAGATGCCGCGTATGGACGGCCTCGATTTTCTGGAAAAACTGATGCGCCTGCGACCGATGCCGGTGGTGATGGTCTCTTCGCTGACCGGGAAAGGTTCCGAAGTGACGCTACGGGCGCTGGAGTTGGGGGCCATCGATTTTGTCACCAAACCGCAGCTTGGCATTCGTGAAGGTATGCTGGCGTATAGCGAGATGATCGCCGAAAAAGTGCGTACCGCCGCGCGGGCCCGCATCGCCGCACATAAACCGATGGCGGCCCCGGCAACCTTAAAAGCCGGTCCGCTGCTCAGTTCGGAAAAACTGATTGCTATCGGCGCTTCAACGGGCGGTACTGAAGCTATCCGACATGTGCTGCAACCGCTGCCGCTTTCCAGTCCGGCAGTGATTATTACGCAGCATATGCCGCCTGGCTTTACCCGCTCGTTTGCCGAGCGTCTGAATAAACTCTGTCAAATCAGCGTGAAGGAGGCCGAGGACGGCGAACGCGTATTGCCAGGTCATGCCTACATTGCGCCCGGCGACAAGCATATGGAGCTGGCGCGTAGCGGGGCGAATTATCAAATCAAAATTCATGATGGCCCGCCGGTAAACCGGCATCGGCCTTCCGTGGATGTGCTGTTTCATTCGGTGGCGAAACACGCGGGGCGCAACGCCGTAGGCGTCATTCTTACGGGGATGGGCAACGATGGCGCCGCTGGAATGTTAGCGATGTACCAGGCTGGCGCCTGGACCATTGCGCAAAACGAAGCAAGTTGTGTGGTGTTCGGCATGCCGCGCGAGGCCATCAATATGGGTGGCGTAAGCGAAGTGGTCGATCTTAGCCAGGTAAGCCAGCAGATGCTGGCGAAAATCAGTGCCGGACAGGCGATACGTATTTGAACCAGGAGTAGTATTTTATGGCGGATAAAGAGCTTAAATTTTTGGTTGTGGATGACTTTTCGACCATGCGTCGTATCGTGCGCAACCTCTTAAAAGAGCTTGGATTTAACAATGTGGAAGAGGCCGAAGACGGCGTCGATGCGCTGAACAAGCTCCAGGCAGGCGGCTTTGGTTTTATTATCTCTGACTGGAACATGCCGAACATGGATGGCCTGGAGCTGCTGAAAACCATTCGCGCCGATAGCGCCATGTCGGCGTTACCCGTGTTGATGGTCACGGCGGAAGCCAAGAAAGAGAATATTATCGCCGCCGCACAGGCTGGCGCCAGCGGTTATGTCGTAAAACCGTTCACCGCAGCGACTCTGGAAGAGAAGCTCAACAAAATCTTTGAGAAACTGGGCATGTGAGGATGCGATGATGATGCAACCATCTATCAAGCCTGCTGATGAAGGCTCAGCAGGAGACATCATTGCGCGCATCGGTAGTCTGACCCGAATGCTGCGCGACAGCCTGCGTGAACTGGGGCTGGACCAGGCGATTGCCGAAGCGGCGGAAGCGATCCCTGATGCGCGCGACCGTCTGGATTATGTCGTCCAGATGACGGCGCAGGCGGCGGAACGCGCGCTAAACAGTGTCGAAGCCTCGCAGCCGCATCAGGATGCGATGGAAAAAGAGGCGAAAGCGCTAACCCAACGTTGGGACGAGTGGTTTGACAATCCGATCGAGCTTTCCGACGCCCGTGAACTGGTGACGGATACGCGCCAGTTTCTCAGGGATGTCCCGGGCCATACTAGTTTTACTAACGCGCAACTGCTGGACATCATGATGGCGCAGGATTTCCAGGATCTGACGGGTCAGGTGATCAAACGCATGATGGACGTGATTCAGGAGATTGAGCGCCAGTTGTTAATGGTGCTGCTGGAAAACATCCCGGAACAGAGCGCGCGACCAAAACGCGAGAACGAAAGCTTGCTCAACGGCCCGCAGGTGGATACCTCGAAAGCTGGCGTCGTCGCCAGTCAGGATCAGGTGGACGACCTGCTGGACAGTCTTGGCTTTTAAGCTTTTTTGACCTGATGGCGCGGCGCTTATCGGGTCCGAATCCGTCAACCAGGCCGGATACGAGACTTTCTTATCGTATCCGGCTATCTCTATTAACGCCATAAACCCCGCCTTTTTTACCGCTTACTCTGCCCATTGGCGTAAAGCGGTTCTGGCATCATTCTCGCTTATCAATCTATCCAGGGTTTGCTGCGTGGCAGAAGAGAGCGACGACGACAAAACAGAAGCCCCCACACCCCACCGACTTGAAAAAGCGCGGGAAGAAGGGCAGATCCCCCGTTCCAGAGAACTGACCTCACTGCTGATATTGCTGGTGGGCGTTTGTATTATTTGGTTCGGCGGCGAGTCGTTAGCGCGGCAGCTGGCGGGAATGCTCTCAGCAGGCCTGCACTTCGATCACCGTATGGTGAACGATCCTAACCTGATCCTGGGGCAGATAATTTTGCTGATTAAAGCGGCGATGATGGCACTGCTACCGCTCATCGCGGGCGTGGTGCTGGTGGCGCTTATCTCGCCGGTTATGCTTGGCGGCCTGATTTTTAGCGGTAAGTCGCTACAGCCAAAATTTTCTAAATTAAACCCGCTGCCGGGAATTAAGCGCATGTTTTCGGCGCAGACCGGCGCGGAACTGCTAAAAGCGGTGTTGAAATCCACGCTGGTCGGCTGCGTTACCGGCTTTTATCTCTGGCATCACTGGCCACAAATGATGCGCCTGATGGCGGAGTCGCCGATCGTCGCAATGGGGAATGCGCTGGATCTGGTTGGACTCTGCGCGTTACTGGTGGTACTGGGCGTGATCCCGATGGTGGGATTTGACGTGTTTTTCCAGATCTTTAGCCACCTGAAAAAATTACGCATGTCGCGGCAGGACATCCGCGACGAATTTAAAGAGAGCGAAGGCGATCCGCATGTTAAGGGCAAAATTCGCCAGATGCAACGCGCCGCCGCGCAGCGTCGCATGATGGAAGATGTGCCGAAAGCGGACGTCATTGTCACTAACCCGACGCACTATTCCGTGGCGCTGCAGTATGACGAAAACAAAATGAGCGCGCCGAAAGTGGTCGCGAAGGGGGCTGGATTAATAGCGCTGCGCATTCGCGAGATCGGCGCTGAACATCGGGTTCCCACTTTAGAAGCGCCGCCGCTGGCGCGGGCATTATATCGCCACGCCGAAATCGGTCAGCAAATTCCCGGGCAGTTATATGCTGCCGTTGCGGAAGTGTTGGCCTGGGTCTGGCAGCTTAAACGCTGGCGGCTTGCGGGCGGGCAACGTCCTCCACAACCTGAGAACCTTCCGGTGCCAGAAGCGCTGGATTTTATGAACGAGAAGAATACTGATGGCTAATCTGGTCGCGATGCTGCGCCTGCCCAGCAACCTGAAATCGACGCAATGGCAAATTCTTGCCGGGCCGATCCTCATTCTGCTGATTTTGTCGATGATGGTGCTGCCGCTGCCTGCTTTTATCCTCGACTTATTGTTTACCTTTAATATTGCGCTATCGATCATGGTGCTGCTGGTGGCGATGTTTACCCAGCGTACTCTGGATTTTGCCGCGTTTCCGACCATCCTGCTGTTTACCACGCTACTGCGTCTGGCGCTTAACGTTGCCTCAACGCGCATTATTTTGATGGAAGGGCATACCGGCGCGGCGGCGGCGGGAAAGGTGGTGGAGGCGTTCGGTCATTTCCTGGTCGGCGGTAACTTCGCGATCGGGATTGTGGTTTTTATCATCCTCGTCATTATCAACTTCATGGTCATCACCAAAGGCGCCGGACGTATTGCCGAAGTCGGCGCGCGCTTTGTGCTGGACGGTATGCCCGGCAAGCAAATGGCGATTGACGCCGATCTTAATGCCGGTCTGATTGGTGAAGACGAGGCCAAAAAACGGCGTTCGGAAGTCACGCAGGAAGCCGACTTCTACGGCTCGATGGACGGGGCAAGTAAATTTGTGCGCGGCGACGCCATCGCCGGTATTCTCATCATGGTCATTAACGTGGTCGGCGGGCTGCTGGTCGGCGTATTACAGCACGGAATGAGCATGGGCAGCGCGGCGGAAAGCTACACCCTGCTGACCATTGGCGACGGCCTGGTCGCCCAGATCCCGGCGCTGGTTATCTCCACGGCGGCGGGCGTCATTGTGACCCGCGTCAGTACCGATCAGGATGTAGGCGAGCAGATGGTTGGCCAACTGTTCAGTAATCCAAGGGTGATGCTGCTGGCGGCGGCGGTGCTGGGGCTGCTTGGCATGGTGCCAGGAATGCCTAATCTGGTATTTTTACTTTTTACCGCCGCTTTGCTCGGCCTGGCATGGTGGCTGCGCGGGCGTGAAGAAAAAGCGCCAGAGGAGCCGCAGCCGGTAAAAATGCCGGAAAATAACTCGGTGGTCGAAGCCACCTGGAATGACGTACAGCTTGAGGATTCACTGGGAATGGAAGTGGGTTACCGCCTGATCCCGATGGTGGATTTTCAACAGGATGGCGAATTGCTCGGACGTATTCGCAGCATTCGTAAAAAATTCGCGCAGGATATGGGGTTCCTGCCGCCGGTGGTCCATATTCGCGACAATATGGATTTACAGCCTGCGCGCTACCGTATTTTGATGAAAGGGGTAGAGATCGGCAGCGGGGACGCCTATCCGGGACGCTGGCTGGCTATTAACCCCGGCACGGCGGCGGGAACGCTACCGGGCGAGAAAACCGTCGATCCAGCTTTTGGCCTTGATGCCATCTGGATTGAAAGCGCCCTGAAAGAGCAGGCGCAAATTCAGGGCTTTACCGTCGTTGAAGCCAGTACCGTTGTGGCGACGCATCTTAACCACTTGATTGGCCAATTCTCCGCTGAACTGTTTGGCCGCCAGGAAGCGCAGCAACTGTTGGATCGTGTCTCTCAGGAGATGCCTAAACTCACGGAAGATCTGGTCCCCGGCGTCGTGACCCTCACGACTTTACATAAAGTCCTGCAAAACTTACTGGCGGAAAAAGTTCCGATTCGCGATATGCGCACCATTCTGGAAACGCTGGCGGAACATGCGCCGTTACAAAGCGATCCGCATGAATTAACCGCCGTGGTACGCGTGGCATTAGGACGAGCGATTACGCAACAGTGGTTCCCCGGTAATGAAGAAGTGCAGGTGATTGGCCTGGATACCGCGCTGGAGCGTTTGCTACTTCAGGCATTGCAGGGCGGCGGTGGACTTGAGCCGGGGTTGGCGGATCGCCTGCTGGCGCAGACGCAAGAGGCGCTTTCTCGCCAGGAGATGCTTGGCGCGCCGCCGGTATTGCTGGTTAACCATGCGCTACGTCCATTATTGTCCCGCTTTTTGCGGCGCAGTTTACCGCAGCTGGTGGTGTTGTCGAACCTTGAGCTTTCCGATAACCGTCATATCCGCATGACGGCGACCATTGGAGGAAAATAATGCGTAAGTGGCTGGCGGTGTTGCTCTTTCCCCTGACGGTTCAGGCCGCAGGCGAAGGCGCGTGGCAGGATAGCGGTATGGGCGTAACCTTAAATTACCGGGGCGTTTCCGCATCGTCTTCGCCATTGTCGGCGCGTCAGCCAGTTTCCGGTGTGATGACGCTGGTCGCCTGGCGTTATGAACTGAATGGCCCGACTCCCGCGGGATTACGGGTACGGTTATGT
This sequence comes from Salmonella sp. NW884, assembly GCF_051700745.1. Classification (NCBI taxonomy): domain Bacteria; kingdom Pseudomonadati; phylum Pseudomonadota; class Gammaproteobacteria; order Enterobacterales; family Enterobacteriaceae; genus Salmonella; species Salmonella sp. NW884. The sequence continues at coordinate 178,827 of NZ_JAMMDE010000005.1, forward strand.
TCCCAGTCCCGTTGCGTAGAACTCGATGGTCAGAGTGGCACGACCCACGGTTTTGCCCATGTTCCCGCAGTCGAGCCGCTCCGCTTTGTCTGGGAAGTCCCCGGCGGCGGCAGACTTATCCCGGCGTTAAAAGTGCGGAGCAATCAGGTGATTGTGAACTACCGCTAACCGTTCCTTTCTTTGCCAGGTAGCAGACCTGACTCTCTTTTTGAATAAATAGAAACACCGTTTTATAAAATGGTGAGGTAGGTTGCCGGACTCTTTGCGTTTTTGCCATTTACGCTCTGGCAATGGCAGAAACAAAAAGGTTTCCGCCCAGCTTAGCTTTTACTGTAGCGAATCGACTGCGTCCGCGGTAAAACTGCACGCAGCACTGAATTCGACATTACACAGAGGTTAAGCAAATGATGGTTTATCCAGTCAAACACAGTCCGCTATTGCGTCAGCCTGAGCATTTTATCGCCAGAGATGAACTAAAAGCCCTGGTGCAAAAGGTGACGCATAACCTGGTCAATATTAAAGATGAGACGGGCGAATTTTTATTGCGACTGGACGACGGACGCGTGATCGATACTAAAGGCTGGGCCGGATGGGAGTGGACGCACGGCGTGGGCCTGTACGGAATGTATCACTATTATCAACAGACCGGCGACCAGACGATGCGTAAGATCATTGATGACTGGTTTGCCGATCGTTTTGCGGAAGGCGCGACGACGAAAAACGTTAATACGATGGCGCCATTTTTAACGCTGGCGTATCGCTATGAAGAGACGCGTAATCCAGCGTATTTACCGTGGCTGGAAACGTGGGCCGAATGGGCGATGAATGAAATGCCCCGTACCGATCACGGCGGAATGCAGCACATCACGCTGGCGGAGGAAAATCATCAGCAGATGTGGGACGACACGCTAATGATGACGGTGCTGCCGCTGGCGAAAATCGGTAAGCTGTTGAACCGGCCGGAATATGTGGAAGAGGCAACCTATCAGTTCCTGCTGCACGTGCAGAATTTGATGGATAAAGAGACGGGGCTGTGGTTCCACGGCTGGAGCTATGACGGTCATCATAACTTCGCTAACGCTCGCTGGGCGCGCGGCAACAGCTGGCTGACCATTGTGATCCCGGATTTTCTTGAACTGCTGGACTTGCCGGAAAATAATGCCGTGCGCCGTTATCTGGTCCAGGTACTGAATGCGCAGATCGCCGCGCTGGCGAAATGTCAGGATGAAAGCGGTTTGTGGCATACGCTGCTTGACGATCCGCACTCTTATCTTGAGGCGTCGGCGACGGCGGGTTTTGCCTACGGTATTCTTAAAGCGGTGCGCAAACGCTATGTCGAACGGCACTATGCGCAGGTGGCGGAAAAAGCTATTCGGGGGATAGTGAAACATATCTCGCCGGAAGGCGAACTGCTGCAAACGTCATTTGGCACTGGCATGGGCCACGATCTCGATTTTTACCGTCATATTCCGTTGACCTCTATGCCTTACGGGCAGGCGATGGCAATGCTGTGTTTGACGGAATATCTGCGTAACTATTTCTGATGTATGCGGATATTCCGGTCGTATCCTTGTCTGATGGCGCTTTGCTTATTTGACTATGGCACCTGATCCGGCTGTGTGGTATCAGCCTGTGGATCAAACAGGTGGTCAAGGATTTTTCGCATGATGGGTGCGGCGGTAACGCCGTCGCTTCCTCCGTTTTCCAGAATCAAGGCAATAGCGACCTTAGGGTTTTTATACGGTGCAAAAGCGGTATAAAACACATGATCGCGCAGGCGAATGGGGATCATTTTCGCATTGTAGGTCTGATTTTCTTTCAGGCTAAACACCTGCGACGTGCCGCTTTTGGCCGCAATGCCGTAGGGCGCGGTGTGAAAGAACTTATAGCCCGTTCCGTTGGGCGCATTCGCCATGCCGTACATCGCCTGACGCACCAGTCCCCAGTATGGCGACGCCGGATCGGCTATCTGTGCCGGTGTTCCTGAAGGACGATACGGAACCACCGTTTTGCCGCTCTCTTCATTGAGTAACAGGTGAGGGGCAATCACCTTACCGTTGTTGATGAGCGCCACCATCGCTTTTACCATCTGGATGGGGGTGGCAATCCAGTAGCCCTGGCCGATGCCGACAGAGATGGTATCGCCCTGATACCAGGCTTTTTTATGGACCCGCTGTTTCCATGCGCGGCTGGGAAGCAGCCCGTCATACTCTTCATTAAGGTCGATGCCCGTCGGTTTGCCATAGCCGAACTGAGACAACATCGTGTCGATACGGTCAATACCCATCATATAAGCGACCTGATAGAAAAAGGTATCCGCAGATTCCTCAATCGCTTTAGTGACATCCAGCATACCGTGTCCGGTTTTTTTCCAGTCCCGGTAATGACGCTGCGTGCCGGGAAGCGTCCAGGTTGGCGCGCCAAAGAAGGTGGTTTGCGGCGTAATAATCCCGCATAACAGCGCGGACATCGCCATATAGGGTTTAACCGTTGACGCCGGGGGATAAAGCCCTTGCGTCACGCGGTTGATCAGCGGCAGATTTTTATCGTGCAGCAGTTTGCCGTAATCCTGATAGCTAATGCCTTTTACAAAGGGGTTCGGGTCGTAGCTGGGCATAGATACCATCGCCAGCACTGAACCATCGTGCGGATCTTCAACCAGTACGGCAGCACGCTGCCCGGCCAGCAAACTTTCAATGTACTCTTGTAAATGGAGATCCAGCGTCAGGTGAATGTTCTTACCCGCGATGGGAGGAACGTCTTTCAGCAGGCGGACAATACGCCCGTGATTATCCACCTCGACCTCCTGATAACCGGTTTTGCCATGAAGATCGTTTTCGTAGTAACGCTCAATCCCCTGTTTACCGATGTTATGGTCCGCCGCGTAATTCTCTGCCAGCCCTTTTTTATCCAGCGCTTTAAGGTCGTTATCGTTTATCTTTGACACGTAACCGAGAACATGCGCCAGCTCCGCGCCGTAAGGATACTGCCGATCCTGATAGCTATTGATCGTGACGCCGTTGAAATGAAACTGATTGACCGCAAAGCGTGCGATTTCAACATCCGTTAGCGCGTTTTTGAGCACCACCGGACGATAGCGGCTACTGGATTTTAGCGCATGGCGAAAGTCGGCGATATCATCGGGGGAGAGATCAACAATAGGGGTGAGCTGTTTTAGCAGCGCATCCATATCGGCAATTTTATAGGGCGTAACCGCGATATCATACCAGGTTACGTTACGCACCAGCGGAATGCCGTTGCGATCGTAAATGATGCCGCGCGTGGGCGCGACGGGTAGCATCTTGATATCGTTCTCATTCGAACGGGTGGTGTAGTAGTGGTGCTGACGGATTTGCAAGTTATAGAGGTTGAAGATCAGGATACCAAAGCAGACAACCACTACACCAAACGCCACAATCACACGTCTCAGGAAGAGTTTCTCTTCCGCATCAAAGTCTTTAAAAGTCATTACCTGTACCTGAACAATCCGCCGCCTAATGATACGGGGCGGTCAGCGCCAGCACAGGTAAAAGATGTTCCATCTCTCTATAGAAATGTGTCATTCCTTGTGATTTGTTACAGATATACCGCTGTGGCAATAAAAAGGCCTGAGTCCGTTACCCGGAGTCAGGCCTGATGATGTTAACGACGGCGCGTTTACATGCGTTCTACGGTTTCGATACCCAACGTATCCAGACCCAGTTTCAGCGTCTTCGCCGTCAGTTGCGCCAGTTTTAGGCGGCTATTGCGAACCGCGTCATTCTCGGCGCTGAGAATAGGGCAGTGCTCGTAGAAGCCGGAGAACAGCCCGGCGACGTCATACAGATACGCGCACATGACGTGCGGCGTACCTTCACGCGCGACCACCGTCAGGGTTTCTTCAAACTGCAGCAAACGGGCAGCGAGCTGCGCTTCGCGATCTTCGCTAATGATGACCGGCGCGCTCGCCAGCGCCTGCTCGTCGATGTCCGCTTTACGGAAAACAGACAGCACACGCGTATAGGCATACTGCATATAAGGTGCGGTATTGCCTTCGAAAGCCAACATATTATCCCAGTCGAAGATATAGTCAGTGGTGCGGTTTTTTGACAGATCGGCGTATTTCACCGCGCCAATACCGACGGCGTTAGCCAGTTTTTCCAGCTCGTCAGCCGGCATATCCGGGTTCTTCTCCGCCACCAGACGACGCGCGCGCTCCAGCGCCTCATCCAGCAGGTCCGCCAGTTTCACCGTACCGCCCGCGCGAGTTTTAAACGGTTTACCATCTTTACCCAACATCATGCCGAACATGTGGTGTTCCAGCGGAACGGAATCCGGTACATAACCGGCTTTGCGCACAATGGTCCAGGCTTGCATCAGGTGCTGGTGCTGACGGGAGTCAATGTAGTAGAGCACGCGGTCGGCGTGCAGCGTTTCGTAACGGTATTTGGCGCAGGCGATATCGGTAGTGGTATACAGATAACCGCCATCTTTCTTCTGAATAATGACGCCCATCGGGTCGCCTTCCTTGTTTTTAAACTCATCAAGGAAAACCACCGTTGCGCCTTCGCTTTCAACAGCCAGGCCTTTGGCTTTCAGATCGGCGACAATGCCCGGCAGCATCGGATTATACAGACTTTCGCCCATCACATCGTCACGCGTCAGAGTGACGTTCAGGCGATCATAGGTGATCTGGTTTTGCGTCATGGTGATATCAACCAGCTTACGCCACATCTCACGGAAATAGGTATCACCGCTCTGCAATTTGACGACGTAGTTACGCGCGCGCTCGGCAAACGCTTCATCTTCGTCATAATGCTTTTTCGCATCGCGGTAAAATCCTTCGAGATCCGCCAGCGCCATGTCGCCCGCGTTTTCCTGCTGCTGTTTTTCCAGCCAGGCGATAAGCATACCGAACTGGGTGCCCCAGTCGCCGACGTGGTTAGCGCGAATAACATGATGGCCCAGAAACTCCAGCGTGCGCACTGCCGCATCGCCGATAATCGTGGAGCGTAGATGACCGACGTGCATCTCTTTCGCGACATTGGGCGCGGAGTAGTCGACGACAATCGTCTGACGAGTCGGCTGAGAAACGCCCAGACGATCGGAGGTCAGCGCCTGTTGCACCTGTTCAGCGAGAAAAGCCGGTTCGAGGAAAATATTGATAAAGCCAGGGCCGGCGATTTCAACCTTGCTGGCGATGCCGCTGAGATCCAGATGAGTCAGCACCTGCTCTGCAAGTTGTCGGGGGGCCATACCCAGTTTTTTCGCAACTGCCATCATGCCGTTGGCCTGATAGTCGCCGAACTGAACTTTGGCTGACTGACGAACCTGGGGCTCGCAATCTGCAGGTGCGCCTGCAGCAATCATGGCCTGACTAACTTTTTCTGAGAGAAGAGCCTGAATATTCACCGGAATACCTTACGTTTATGAAGCGGACTGTATTGCCCGCGCCAGTTTAAGAATTAGGGCGGGAGTATACTGCAAATGCCCGTTGGCGTCAGCATTGCGCGCGCGGCGCGTCGCCTGAAATATACGCAACAATAATCTGCATAAGCATTCAATAAACGCCCAATCAAATCAAAGGTTGGTTGCCGGGGCGCAACAGCGTAAATTAGCGGTTTTCACAGCAAGAAGAGCGTCCTGATATGGCGAACTGGCAACATATTGATGAACTGCATGATATTTCCGCAGATTTACCGCGATTCACTCTGGCGTTCAGAGAACTTTCCACTCGCCTTGGTCTGCAGATTAGTGCCCTTGAGGCCGATCACATTTCATTGCGCTGTCACCAGAATACGACGGCGGAGCGTTGGCGTCGCGGTTTTGAACAATGCGGTGAGCTACTGTCGGAAAATATCATCAACGGCAGGCCGATTTGTCTGTTTAAACTGCATGAACCGGTATGTGTGGAACACTGGCGGTTTTCTGTTATTGAATTACCGTGGCCGGGAGAAAAACGCTATCCACACGAAGGGTGGGAGCATATTGAAATCGTGCTGCCCGGCGAGCCGGAGACCTTGAACGCGAGGGCTCTGGCGTTGTTGTCGGATGAGGGGCTTAGTCAGCCGGGGATCGTGGTTAAAACCAGTTCGCCACAGGGCGAGCATGAACGTTTGCCAAACCCTACGCTGGCTGTGACCGATGGCCGCGTCACGGTAAAATTTCATCCATGGTCGATTGAAGCGATTGTCGCCAGCGAACAGGCGGCCCATTAACCTGCCGAGCGGAGTGAATATGGCGTTACTTGAGATCTGTTGTTACAGCATGGAATGCGCGCTCACCGCGCAGCGAAACGGCGCGGATCGTATCGAACTGTGCGCCGCGCCGAAAGAAGGGGGGCTTACGCCTTCTTTCGGCATCTTACGCAGCGTACGCGAGCATATTACGATTCCCGTACATCCGATTATTCGTCCTCGCGGCGGAGATTTTTACTACACTGACGGCGAATTTGCCGCCATGCTGGAAGATATCCGTCTCGTCAGAGAGTTGGGGTTTCCCGGGCTGGTTACTGGCGTGTTGACCGTTGATGGGGATGTCGATATGTCGCGAATGGAAAAAATAATGGCGGCGGCCGGGCCGCTGGCGGTGACATTCCACCGCGCCTTCGATATGTGCGCTAATCCCTTCAATGCGCTAAAGAATCTGGCTGACGCAGGCGTAGCAAGAGTACTGACTTCCGGGCAAAAAGCCGATGCGGCGCAAGGTTTATCAATAATTATGGAACTTATTGCCCAGGGGGATGCTCCAATCATTATGGCTGGTGCGGGGGTTCGTGCAAATAACCTGCAGAATTTCCTCGATGCCGGAGTACGGGAAGTACACAGTTCCGCCGGAGTCTTACTGCCTTCGCCGATGCGCTATCGCAATCAGGGGTTATCGATGTCTGCCGATATTCAGGCGGACGAGTATTCTCGCTATAGAGTAGAGGGTGCGGCGGTCGCTGAAATGAAAGGAATCATTGTTCGCCATCAGGCCAAATGATTTTTACCGTTGCATCATGTCGCCCAATATGATGCTTGCTCGTACCAGGCCCCTGCCAATTCAACAGGGGCCTTTTTTTCTCCTTCATATTTCAAGCCGCAGCAGCGTTGGCCGCGTCGAGCACCCCGGTCACGTAGCTACCTACGTTCCCGGGGATTTGCTGCGTTGCCGCCTTGCTGCAACTTGAACTATTTTGGAGAAACGGTGCTATACGTAACGATCATTCGACAATCCATCACGGTTTACGCGCAATCAGCACCGCGCGCTGCGGGGCGGGATAGCCTTCCACCGTCTTGCTGCGATCGTTCGGGTCGAGGAAATCGGCCAGCGACTCGGTAACCATCCATTCGGTACGGCGCTGCTCTTCGGTGGTAGTGACGCAGACATCGGCGATACGCACGTCAATAAAGCCGCATTTTTCCAGCCATTTTTTTAATGCCGGCGCGGAAGGAATAAAATAGACGTTACGCATCTGCGCGTAGCGGTCACCCGGCACCAGTACGGTATTTTCGTCGCCGTCGACGACCAGCGTTTCCAGTACCAGCTCACCCTCGTTGACCAACTGATCTTTTAACTGCCACAGATGCTCCAGCGGCGAGCGACGGTGATAAAGCACCCCCATCGAGAAGACGGTATCAAATGCTTTCAGCGCCGGGAGTTGTTCAATGCCCAACGGCAGCAGATGCGCGCGCTGATCGTTACCCAACAGTTTACGCACCGCCTCAAACTGGCAGAGGAAAAGCTGTGTAGGATCGATGCCGACCGCCAGATGTGCGCCCGCGCCAATCATCCGCCACAGGTGATAGCCGCTGCCGCAGCCGACATCAAGGATCGTCCGGCCGGTTAAATCTGACAGATGCGGCAGTACGCGATCCCACTTCCAGTCGGAGCGCCATTCGGTATCAATATCTACGCCATAAAGCGAGAACGGGCCTTTACGCCACGGCATCAGATTACGCAGCAATGTATCAATACGCTTTAGCTGACCTTCGCTGAGCGGCGTTTCGCTTTCCGCCGTGACGCTGTGCAGTAAATCCAGCCGCCAGGGCGTCATTTCCGGTAAAAATTCTACCGCGTTCGACCACTGTTTAAACAAGCCATGCTGCTGCTCGCGTTGCCAGGCGGCAATCTGCGCGGGCAATGTTTCCAGCCAGTGGGAGAGATGATTTTTAGCAATGAGCTGATAAAAGTTACCAAACTCGATCATGCGGCAACTCCGGCTTTTAACGCGACAAGCGACCCGAAATTAAAGCACTGGAACCACAGTTCACTGTGTTCGAAACCCGCCTGACGCAGGCGCGCTTTATGTGTTTCCACCGAGTCGGTGAGCATCACGTTTTCCAGCATACTGCGCTTCTGGCTGATCTCCAGTTCGCTGTACCCATTAGCGCGTTTAAAATCGTGGTGCATGTTGAATAACAGCTCGCCCACTTTCGCGTCTTCAAAGCTAAATTTTTCCGACAGTACCAGCGCGCCGCCGGGATTCAACCCCTGGTAAATCTTATCCAGCAATGCCTGGCGTTCGGCAGGTTCAAGGAATTGCAGGGTAAAATTCAGCACCACCATCGAGGCGTTTTCAATAGTGATATCGCGGATATCGCCTTCAACGACTTCAACCGGCGTAGGCGCTTTATACGCATCAATATGACGGCGGCAGCGTTCAATCATGGCCGGGGAGTTATCGACGGCGATAATGCGACAATGCTCATGGCGGATATTACGCCGAACAGACAGCGTCGCGGCGCCCAGCGAGCAGCCCAGATCGTAGACCTGCGTGTTCGGCTGCACAAAGCGTTCAGCTAACATGCCGATCATGGAGATGATGTTGGAGTAGCCTGGTACCGAACGCTGAATCATGTCGGGGAAAACTTCGGCTACTCGTTCATCAAAAGTCCAGTCGCCGAGACGGGCGATAGGCGCAGAAAAAAGCGTGTCGCGGTGAGACATAACGTATACATCCGGGAAAAATAAAGGCGCATATTGTGCGCTAATACAGGGAGAAAACCAACTCCCAGGGCATATACCACAGGTTTGCCAGCACCATCAGCAACAATGCGCACCAGGTCGCGCTCATCCCCGCCCGCCGCCAGCGGAACAGGCGGTGGTGAAAACCGTAATAATGCATCAGCCGACCGGCGATTAAAATGATGCCGCAGATATGCACCATCCACGTTTCGGCGCCGTTCATTTCCATAAACAGCAGAAGCACCAGCGCGACAGGAATATATTCCACCGCGTTGCCATGAATACGGATGGCGCTTTGTAATTCGCTAAAACCGCCGTCGCCATAGGCGACACGGTACTGCATTCGCAAGCGAACGACATTAAAAGAGAACTTCATTAATAATAACGCACCCAAAACGGCATACAGCGCGCTTACCATACAAACTCCCTTTTAAAATGGCTGATGGCACTGTCTATGATAGGGGGCATTTTCAGAAAAGAGAAGATTGCTGTGGAATGGACGGAGCAGTGCCGATTTCCGGTAAGACGCTGCGTAAATCATGCCAAAGCGTATTCACCAGTTCCGGCGCCTGCGCGATATCCGGAGTATGTAAAAACAGAAAAGGCGTGGTGGTCTGCCGCCACTGCGGGAGTTTCTGCAACCAGGCGGCGAAAAATTCACGGTTTTGCGCCATATTGTCGCTACCGATAAAACGCACCATCGGATGGCTGGCCGTCACGACCGCATGTACCGGGACTTTGGGTTTTTTTCGCTGCGCGTCGCGGACGGCCTCGCTGTGGGGATGGGCGGCATGTACCGGACGACTATCCAGGATCACGCGGTTTACGCCGCGCGCGTGTAACCCGCGATTGAGCCGCTGTTCATCCTCTCCTTTGTCAAAAAAACACGGATGACGAACTTCTACGCCATAGGTAAACGTGGCGGGGAGCGCATCAAGAAACTGCCATAAGGCGGGGAGCTCGCGCGGTCCAAAGGCGGCGGGCAACTGCAGCCAGTATTGGCCAATACGCGTTTCCAGCGGCGCCAGGCGGGTAAAAAACGCCTGTACCAGATCGTCGCAATGGCGCAGCGCGGCCTGGTGAGAAATGGTGGCGGGAAATTTAAAGCAAAAACGGAAATCGTCCGTAGTTTGCGCATACCAGCGATCGACAATTTCCGCTTTCGGCAGCGCGTAAAGCGTGGTGTTGCCCTCTACGCAATTAAAGTGGCGGGCATACTCTTCCAGACTGGTGATGCCGAGCCGCGCCCATTTCGGGTGCGACCATTGCGGCAGGCCAATGTAGATCATAAGGCGTTTAAAATATCCTCTACGCTGCGTACCCGGCCAATGCGCGGGAAAATATGCGTCATACTGCTCTGATGCTGCTCACTGCTGGCGGCGCTACAGGCATCTTCGGCAATAATAAGGTTAAATCCTAACTCCCAGGCGTTACGCGCTGTGGATTCGACGCCGATATTGGTTGAGATTCCGCACAATATGATGGTGTCGATACCCCGGCGGCGAAGCTGTAATTCCAGGTCGGTGCCGTAAAACGCGCCCCACTGGCGTTTAGTCACTTCCAGATCGCTGTCCTTTTTACCCAATGCCGTAGGCCAGGTCCACCAGTTTTCCGGCAACGCGTGCGCAGGCGTTGCGGCATCCACCGGCTGTTTTAACGCTTCGGCATAATCATCAGACCATCCGACGCGTACCATAACCACGGGCGAGCCGTTGGCACGACACTTTTCCGCCAGCCGCGCGGCGCGGGCGACCACCTCATTTGCCGTATACGGGCCGCCGGCAAACGGAAGAATTCCTTCCTGTAAATCAATAACCACCAGGGCGGTTGTGGTCGCGTTGAGTTTCAGCATGATAATCACTCTCCTAAAAATAGCGGATTTCACTACACCTTAAGCGCGATTAAAGAGGAAAGCGGTGACAAATATTGTTAATTTTTGTGAGCATACGCAATACCCGCGTGAAAAACCCGGGTACAGTCAGTATGAACCAGGCGTCGATACCGCATGAAACGGGCAAGTTATCGCTCCCATGCTGGATTGACTCTTATCGTGCGGCAGAATTTCCAGTATAATAGCCGCCTTTTTTCATCCAGTTGTGACATACAGCTAAAGCTGCGACTTCGTCGCCTGCATGGCAGGCAACAATCCGCCTGCGGCTAAGTTAAGGGATATCTCATGCGTACAGAATATTGCGGACAGCTACGTCTGTCCCACGTGGGGCAGCAGGTGACTCTGTGTGGTTGGGTCAACCGTCGTCGTGATCTTGGCAGCCTGATCTTTATCGATATGCGCGACCGCGAAGGTATTGTGCAGGTGTTCTTCGATCCGGATCGTGCGGACGCGTTAAAGCTGGCCTCTGAACTGCGTAATGAGTTCTGCATTCAGGTTACGGGCACCGTGCGTGCGCGTGACGCGAAAAACGTCAATGCGGATATGGCGACCGGCGAAATTGAAGTGCTGGCGTCCTCTCTCACTATCATCAACCGCGCAGACTCACTGCCGCTTGACGCTAACCACGTTAATACCGAAGAGGCGCGTCTCAAGTACCGCTATCTGGATTTGCGTCGTCCGGAAATGGCGCAGCGCCTGAAAACCCGCGCCAAAATTACCAGCCTGGTGCGTCGTTTTATGGACGATCACGGTTTCCTTGATATTGAAACGCCGATGCTGACCAAAGCCACGCCGGAAGGCGCGCGCGACTATCTGGTGCCTTCGCGCGTGCACAAAGGTAAATTCTACGCGTTGCCGCAGTCGCCGCAGCTGTTCAAACAGCTCCTGATGATGTCCGGTTTCGATCGTTACTATCAGATAGTCAAATGCTTCCGTGATGAAGACTTACGTGCTGACCGTCAGCCGGAGTTTACTCAGATCGACGTCGAGACCTCCTTCATGACCGCGCCACAGGTGCGCGAAGTGATGGAAGCGCTGGTGCGCCATTTGTGGCTGGAAGTGAAAGGCGTGGATCTGGGGGATTTCCCGGTCATGACGTTTGCCGAAGCGGAACGTCGTTACGGTTCCGACAAACCAGACCTGCGTAACCCGATGGAACTGGTAGATGTCGCTGACCTGCTGAAATCGGTAGAGTTCGCGGTCTTCGCGGGCCCGGCTAACGATCCGAAAGGCCGCGTGGCAGCGCTGCGTGTGCCGGGCGGCGCACAGCTTAGCCGTAAGCAGATCGACGATTACGGTAACTTTGTTAAGATCTACGGCGCGAAAGGCCTGGCGTATATCAAAGTTAACGAGCGCGCGAAAGGTCCGGATGGGATTAACAGTCCGGTGGCCAAGTTCCTGACCGCCGACATCGTCGAGGCTATCCTTGAACGTACCGGCGCGCAGGACGGCGACATGATCTTCTTCGGCGCAGATAACAAAAAAGTGGTTGCCGATGCGCTGGGCGCGCTGCGTCTGAAACTGGGCAAAGACCTGAGCCTGACCGACGAAGACAAATGGGCGCCGTTGTGGGTGATTGACTTCCCGATGTTCGAAGACGACGGCGAAGGCGGTCTGACCGCGATGCACCATCCGTTCACCGCCCCGCGTGATATGACGGCGTCTGAACTGAAAACTGCCCCGGAAGAAGCCGTCGCTAACGCTTACGATATGGTGATTAACGGCTATGAAGTGGGTGGCGGTTCGGTGCGTATTCACAACGGTGAAATGCAGCAAACCGTATTTGGTATTCTCGGTATCAATGAGCAGGAGCAGCGCGAGAAGTTCGGCTTCCTGTTGGATGCGTTGAAATACGGTACGCCGCCGCACGCGGGCCTGGCGTTTGGTCTGGACCGTCTGACCATGCTGTTGACCGGCACCGACAATATTCGTGATGTTATCGCCTTCCCGAAAACGACCGCCGCCGCGTGTCTGATGACTGAAGCGCCGAGTTTCGCCAACCAGGCAGCGTTGACGGAGTTGGGGATTCAGGTTGTGAAGAAAGCCGAGAATAACTGATATGAACAATGTACACGACATCATTCGCGTGATATCGCGGCGGCCCGCAAGGGGGAGTCTCATCAATGCGCGGCGTCACCCAACAGCCAACAACGAGGTCGCGTGAAGGATAAAGTGTACAAGCGCCCCGTTTCGGTCCTGGTGGTTATTTTCGCGCAGGATACGAAACGGGTGCTAATGTTGCAGCGACGCGACGACCCGGATTTTTGGCAGTCAGTGACTGGCAGCATAGAAGAAGGGGAGACCGCGTTGCAGGCCGCCGTGCGTGAAGTCAAAGAGGAGGTCACGATTGATGTTGCGGCAGAGCAACTGACCTTAGTCGACTGCCAACGTACGGTGGAGTTTGAAATTTTTTCACATTTACGTCATCGCTATGCGCCGGGCGTCATGCACAATACAGAATTCTGGTTCTGCCTTGCGTTACCGCATGAGCGGCAGGTGATATTCACTGAACATCTGACGTACCAGTGGCTTGATGCGCCTGACGCGGCGGTGCTTACCAAGTCCTGGAGTAACCGGCAAGCGATTGAAGAGTTTGTCATTAACGTCGCCTGAAAAGGCGCGCTTTTTTTGAGGAAATATTTATGGCAGGTCATAGTAAATGGGCCAACACCAGACATCGTAAAGCTGCGCAAGATGCCAAGCGCGGTAAAATCTTCACTAAAATTATTCGTGAACTGGTAACGGCAGCTAAATTGGGCGGCGGCGATCCGGATGCCAACCCGCGTCTGCGCGCGGCTGTAGATAAAGCGCTGGCCAACAACATGACCCGCGACACTCTGAACCGTGCCATCGCTCGCGGTGTGGGTGGTGATGAAGACTCGAACATGGAAACCATCATCTATGAAGGTTATGGTCCTGGCGGCACGGCCATTATGATTGAGTGTTTGAGTGACAACCGTAACCGTACCGTAGCGGAAGTGCGTCATGCTTTCAGCAAGTGCGGCGGTAATCTGGGTACCGATGGCTCAGTGGCGTACCTGTTCAGTAAGAAAGGGGTCATCTCCTTTGAGAAAGGCGATGAAGACACCATCATGGAAGCCGCTCTGGAAGCCGGTGCGGAAGATGTTGTGACCTATGATGATGGCGCGATTGATGTTTACACTGCCTGGGAAGAGATGGGTAAAGTGCGTGACGCGCTGGAAGCGGCGGGTCTGAAAGCGGACAGCGCCGAAGTGTCCATGATCCCGTCAACCAAAGCGGATATGGATGCGGAAACCGCGCCGAAACTGCTACGTCTGATCGATATGCTGGAAGACTGTGACGATGTTCAGGAAGTCTACCATAACGGTGAGATCTCTGATGAGGTGGCGGCGACCCTGTAATGGTGCTGTTAAACGCCGGCGGGCAGGGGGGATAGCGTGTCGATTATTCTCGGTATTGACCCCGGCTCGCGCATTACCGGTTATGGCGTTATCCGCCAGGTAGGCAGACAACTGACCTATCTGGGCAGCGGATGTATTCGCACCAAAGTCGATGATTTGCCGTCTCGTTTGAAGCTCATATACGCAGGCGTGACGGAAATCATCACGCAGTTCCAGCCGGACTATTTTGCTATCGAACAAGTGTTTATGGCGAAGAACGCCGATTCAGCCCTCAAGCTGGGACAGGCGCGCGGCGTCGCGATTGTCGCCGCGGTCAATCAGGAACTGCCCGTGTTTGAATACGCGGCGCGTCAGGTGAAGCAAACCGTCGTCGGTATTGGTAGCGCGGAAAAAAGCCAGGTACAGCATATGGTTCGTACGTTGCTAAAGCTCCCCGCTAACCCGCAGGCCGATGCCGCGGATGCGCTGGCTATCGCCATTACGCATTGCCATGTTAGCCAGAACGCGATGCAAATGAGCGAGAGCCGACTCAATCTGGCGCGGGGAAGGTTGCGCTAAATCATTCTCCCTCAGCCTCGCGTTGAGGGGTTTCAATTCCACAGGCGCTAATTAATTCTAAATTGGGATGATGCCACAGGCTGGCGGGCGTCACCGTCTTACGATCCCACGGGATTGAACCTAAAAACCAGAATTTCCAGAAGGTGAGTTTCGCATCAGGATTGCTGTGAAGTAATTCTTCGAATGTCTCAATATCGCCTACCGGAATACACAATGCTTCTTTATAGATATCAAACACAAATTTCGAGCAGAACTGGCGCGATGACTCGTATTTAAACCCCGTGTGATAAAACTTATTCAGCCGGGCGGGAACCTGCTCCATGATGGCGAGTTTCTGCTCGACCGTCAGGCCGCCGCGCAGACGGCGAACGGCGTAACGTTGTCCGGCTGAACGTTGTATAAACAGTGACAGCGTGGTGACGGTTGAGAGGGGGACGCGACTTTCCGCCACCAGATAGTCATCACCATTATGACCAATAATAATCCCAACATGGTTGCTCCAGCACTGTGAAGCGGTGGATATCTGGCCGAAAAGCGCGGCACCTATACAGGTAAAGACGATATCCCCGGTTTCATATTGGACAGGATAATGTTTTTTCATCTCTGCATTCCATTATTTGAAATAAATTCCTTTTATTTATTCTACAGGGTAGTTAGCATTATACCAGATAAATGACAAGCCTTAGTGTCATCGAAATATGTATGGTGAATATTTCATTTGTTGGAATTAATGTCGCAAATATAACTGGGGAGGAATTAAGGTGGTAAATTTCTTATTATCTGCTCTCTTATATTGACAGGGAGTACGACGTGGTTGATGATAAACCAATGAAAATAGGTTGAGTGTTTTATTTTCATTATATTTTTGTTGCTATTATCTTTCATCTGTTTATTAGTTTTTGTTATTGTTTGAGTATTGATATGGCAGAGGCTAATACCGTTGTTTTTTATTAAAGCTAGGGACGATTTCATTATTATTTTTACTTCTCCCTGCCAGGCGGTTCAGAACCAGACTGTTGGCAACATTGAGTTCAGTTTTCATAACCTTAGTATTTAACCAGTGGCATTTGGTTGCCGGGAATAAAGAACTGGTTTTGTGCCTGCAGGCAGCGTGCTTTATGGCTTTCCTGGCTATGACATCGGTAAAAAAATCCGGGTGGATGATTAGCGCATCATTATTTTTGGTTTGTGCGGCCGGAACGATTCGCCAGTGCTGGCTGGAACAGTTGTTTAACGCTGCCGATATATATATTGTTGATGATGGGCGGAGCTGTGGCGCCAGCGGCCACTGCTTCCAGTATATTGCAGCAAAAGGCCGTGGGTTAGCAGCAAAACGACAGGCACTTTTTAGTAGTGAAGAGTATGTGAATATTTATTATAGTTATTCAGAAGGGATACCAGCCGTGAATTTCGATGGCATGAAAAATGAGTTTGCACAATATTTATTGTGTCATGGTGAATTAAAATATGTTGTGCGCGACGATAAAACAACATGCGATTAAATTCAGCGCTAGTGGTTAATTTTATTAAATCTATTCTCGGGTCTGTTTTTTGGGGGGGACCGATGTTCCGCTGTTGGCATTCGTACTGGATACAGTATTAGTGTTATCAGGATACTCATTATTGAAGACTACCGAACGTGCGCCACGGCATGTTGGCAAAAAGTTATTCGCGTGGGACGCAAAAAGTTGTCAATGAGTGTACGACTTATTTTGTACGCAGCGGGGAGCGTGCCCGTCGTTAACTATCGCGGGTTGTCGGAGTACAGAAATATCGGGATAAGTGTTTTTCATCTGGATAAACATCCAGTCTTTTTTTATGATAGTGCATTATCTTTTCAGCCCTTTACGCAGGAGCGTCATGTGATAGGCAGACTCAGAGGCATTATTCTCGAAAAACAACCCCCGATCGTGCTGCTGGAGACAGGGGGCGTAGGCTATGAAGTACATATGCCTATGACCTGCTTTTACGAGCTGCCGGAGGCCGGGCAGGAGGCAATCGTCTTCACCCACTTTGTGGTGCGTGAAGATGCGCAGTTGCTGTACGGGTTCAACAATAAGCAAGAGCGCACGCTGTTTAAAGAGCTAATTAAAACGAATGGCGTCGGGCCTAAGCTGGCGCTGGCGATCCTCTCCGGCATGTCGGCGCAGCAGTTTGTGAATGCGGTTGAGCGCGAAGAGCTGGGTGCGCTGGTGAAGCTGCCGGGTATCGGCAAGAAAACCGCCGAAAGGCTGATTGTCGAAATGAAAGACCGCTTTAAAGGGCTACATGGCGATCTCTTTACGCCAGCGGTCGATCTGGTATTGACGTCGCCGGCCAGCCCAACCTCGGAAGATGCAGAACAAGAAGCAGTTGCTGCGCTGGTGGCGCTGGGTTATAAACCGCAAGAAGCCAGTCGGATGGTAAGCAAGATCGCCCGTCCGGATGCAAGCAGTGAAACACTGATTCGCGACGCGTTACGCGCCGCGTTATGAGGTAAAGGATGATAGAAGCAGATCGCCTGATTTCAGCAGGCGCCACGATCGCAGAAGACGTCGCCGATCGCGCCATTCGCCCGAAGTTATTGGCGGAATATGTCGGCCAACCGCAGGTGCGCTCCCAGATGGAGATCTTTATTCAGGCGGCAAAACTGCGTGGCGACGCACTAGATCACTTGCTGATTTTCGGCCCGCCAGGGTTAGGTAAAACGACTCTGGCGAATATCGTTGCCAATGAAATGGGCGTCAATCTCCGAACCACGTCCGGCCCGGTGCTGGAAAAAGCAGGCGATCTGGCGGCTATGCTCACCAATCTTGAACCGCATGATGTGCTGTTTATTGATGAGATTCACCGGCTTTCACCGGTGGTGGAAGAGGTACTCTATCCGGCGATGGAAGATTACCAGTTGGATATTATGATTGGCGAAGGGCCTGCTGCACGTTCAATTAAGATCGATCTGCCGCCGTTTACGCTCATTGGCGCGACGACGCGCGCCGGGTCGTTAACGTCCCCGCTACGCGACCGTTTTGGTATTGTGCAGCGCCTGGAGTTCTACCAGGTGCCCGATCTGCAGCACATCGTCGGGCGCAGCGCAAGGCACATGGGGCTTGAGATGAGCGATGACGGCGCGCTGGAAGTGGCGCGTCGGGCGCGCGGTACGCCGCGTATAGCCAACCGCCTGCTCAGACGTGTGCGTGATTTCGCCGAGGTGAAGCATGACGGGGCTATTTCAGCGGAAATTGCCGCGCAGGCGCTGGATATGCTGAACGTCGATGCGGAAGGGTTTGACTATATGGATCGCAAGCTGCTGCTGGCGGTTATTGATAAATTCTTCGGTGGTCCGGTGGGACTGGATAACCTGGCGGCGGCGATTGGCGAAGAGCGTGAAACCATTGAGGATGTGCTGGAGCCGTATCTGATTCAGCAAGGCTTTTTGCAGCGCACGCCGCGTGGGCGTATGGCAACGGTGCGCGCCTGGAACCATTTCGGGATCACGCCGCCAGAGATGCCTTAGCGCCTGAAGTCGCTGCGCTCATCAGACCTGGGCGATTTTGTAGGCCCGGTAAGCGCAGCGCCACCGGGCAACACACGCTTAGCTTGCCTGCTTTTTCATCATACTGAAGATAAACAGCAGCGCGGCACACAGCACTACGGATGGCCCTGCCGGGGTATCATAAAAGGCTGAGAAGGTCAGTCCACCTGTAACCGCTATCATACCTACACCAACGGCGACGCCCGCCATCTGCTCCGGCGTACGGGCAAAGCGACGCGCGGTTGCGGCGGGGATAATCAGCAGCGACGTAATGATCAGCGCTCCGACAAACTTCATCGCTACGCCAATGGTTAACGCCGTTACCAGCATCAATAGCAGCTTCACGCGCTGTAACTTCACGCCATCGACAAAGGCAAGATCCGGACTGATAGTCATTGACAGCAAGTTGCGCCACTGCCAGAAGAGAATGGCCAGCACAATAACGACCCCAATAGCGATCGAGATAAGATCTTCCGGCGTGACGGCCAGCAAATCGCCAAACAGATAAGCCATTAAATCAACACGGACATTGGACATCAGGCTGACCACGACCAGCCCTAAAGACAAGGCGCTGTGCGCCATAATGCCCAGTAAGGTATCAATCGCGAGGTGAGGGCGTTTCTCCAGCCATACCAGACCGGCGGCCAGCAGCAGCGTAACGGCGATTACCGCATAAAAGGGGTTAACGTCCAGCAACAGGCCAAACGCCACGCCCAGAAGCGACGCGTGAGCCAGCGTATCGCCAAAATAGGACATCCGACGCCAGACCACAAATGAGCCCAAAGGACCAGCGGCGCACGCCAGCATCATCCCGGCCAGCCAGCCGGGCAGTAATAATTCAATCATGAGTGACCATTTCCCCGGCGCAGTACAATACGACCCTGTAAATCGTGGCGATGATTATGATGATGGCGATAAATCCCTAATTGCTCCGCGCCTCGCGGGCCAAACATAGAGATAAATTCCGGATGCATAGACACCACTTCCGGCGCGCCGGAACAGCAAATATGATGGTTCAGACATAACACTTCATCCGTCTTTGCCATGACCAGATGTAGGTCATGCGACACCATCAGCACGGCGCAATCGAGTTCACGGCGCAGCTGATCGATCAGGTCGTATAACGCGACCTGGCCGTTGACATCCACGCCTTGCGTCGGCTCATCAAGTACCAGCAACTGCGGCCTGTTAAGCAGAGCACGCGCCAGCAGTACCCGCTGTGTCTCACCGCCGGAGAGTTTTTGCATGGGCGCGTCAATCAAATGTCCGGCCTGAACGCGTTTAAGCGCCGGGAGAATATCCGTTTTTTGCGTGCCGGGACGTAAACGTAAAAATCGGTTTACCGTCAGCGGAAGCGTGGTATCGAGATAGAGCTTTTGCGGGACATAGCCGATACGGAGTTGCCCGTTGCGCTTGATCACCCCTTCATCAGGGGCTACCAGTCCTAAAACCACGCGTACAAGCGTTGACTTCCCCGCGCCGTTAGGGCCGAGAAGCGTTAAAATTTTTCCGGGGCTCAATTCAAGCGACACGTCAGAGAGGACGCGGCGTTGACCAAATGAGACCGAGACGTTTTCCAGTGAAACTAAACTTGTCATGTTAATTTTAGGCTTGCAGAAGTGATAGAATGTTATAATATCACATTTCACACATTCATTACGATGATTAGTCGCATTATGTTACAGAAAAATACGCTTCTTTTCGCAGCATTATCCGCCGCGCTTTGGGGGAGTGCAACCCAGGCTGCCGACGCCGCCGTTGTCGCTTCGCTTAAACCGCTTGGGTTTATCGCTTCCGCCATTGCTGATGGCGTTACGGATACGCAAGTATTACTTCCGGATGGGGCATCCGAGCATGATTATTCATTGCGTCCATCAGACGTAAAACGCTTACAGGGCGCGGACTTAGTCGTCTGGGTTGGCCCGGAAATGGAAGCCTTTATGGAGAAGTCGGTCAGGAATATCCCTGATAATAAGCAGGTTACCATTGCGCAACTTGCCGATGTAAAACCGTTACTCATGAAGGGCGCGGATGATGATGAGGATGAACATGCGCATACGGGCGCCGATGAGGAAAAAGGTGACGTACATCACCATCACGGCGAATATAACATGCATCTTTGGCTCTCCCCAGAGATAGCGCGGGCTACAGCGGTTGCAATCCATGAAAAATTAGTGGAACTTATGCCGCAAAGTCGAGCCAAACTCGACGCCAACCTGAAGGATTTTGAGGCACAATTAGCCGCAACCGATAAACAGGTCGGTAACGAGCTCGCGCCGCTCAAGGGGAAAGGGTATTTCGTTTTTCATGACGCCTACGGTTACTACGAAAAACACTACGGACTCACCCCGCTCGGTCACTTTACCGTGAACCCTGAGATACAACCTGGCGCGCAGCGTTTACATGAAATAAGAACACAGTTGGTTGAGCAAAAAGCAACCTGCGTTTTTGCTGAGCCACAATTCAGGCCAGCGGTCGTGGAAGCCGTGGCGAGAGGGACATCCGTTCGAATGGGAACACTGGACCCCCTCGGGACGAACATTAAACTGGGTAAAACAAGCTATTCAGCGTTTTTAAGCCAATTAGCCAACCAGTATGCGAGCTGCCTGAAAGGAGATTAACGAGGAAGTGAATACGTGCAACAGATAGCCCGCTCTGTCGCCCTGGCATTTAATAATCTGCCCCGACCCCACCGCGTTATGCTGGGGTCACTTACCGTTCTGACACTGGCCGTCGCCGTATGGCGGCCCTATGTTTACCACCCAGAATCCGCACCAATCGTTAAAACTATTGAACTGGAGAAAAGCGAGATTCGTTCCCTCTTACCGGAGGCCAGCGAACCCATCGATCAGGCCGCGCAGGAAGATGAAGCTATTCCTCAGGATGAGCTGGACGATAAAACCGCAGGCGAAGTCGGCGTCCATGAATACGTCGTCTCCACAGGCGATACGTTAAGCAGCATTCTGAATCAGTACGGCATCGATATGAGCGATATTAGCCGACTTGCCGCTTCTGATAAGGAGCTGCGCAATCTGAAAATTGGCCAACAGCTTTCCTGGACACTGACCGCCGATGGCGATTTACAGCGTCTGACATGGGAAGTCTCCCGCCGTGAAACGCGTACCTACGATCGCACTGCCAACGGTTTTAAAATGAGCAGTGAAATGCAGCAGGGGGACTGGGTCAACAGTCTGCTGAAAGGTACGGTAGGGGGTAGCTTTGTCGCCAGCGCGAAAGAGGCCGGTTTAACCAGCAGCGAAATCAGCGCAGTGATAAAAGCCATGCAGTGGCAGATGGATTTTCGCAAGCTGAAAAAGGGCGATGAATTTTCGGTGCTGATGTCGCGCGAGATGCTGGATGGCAAGCGTGAACAGAGTCAGTTGTTGGGCGTGCGGATGCGTTCCGATGGTAAAGATTACTACGCCATTCGCGCCGCTGACGGTAAATTCTATGACCGTAATGGGGTTGGTCTGGCGAAAGGCTTTTTACGCTTCCCGACCGCCAAACAGTTCCGCATCTCCTCCAACTTCAATCCGCGTCGTCTGAACCCGGTTACCGGACGCGTTGCGCCGCATCGTGGCGTTGACTTTGCGATGCCGCAGGGTACGCCGGTGCTGTCGGTGGGGGATGGCGAGGTCGTGGTCGCTAAACGTAGCGGCGCTGCCGGTTACTACATTGCGATTCGTCATGGACGCACCTACACCACACGTTACATGCACTTGCGTAAGCTGCTGGTGAAACCGGGGCAAAAAGTGAAACGTGGCGATCGTATTGCGCTTTCTGGTAACACCGGGCGTTCCACAGGGCCGCATCTGCATTATGAGGTATGGATAAACCAGCAAGCCGTTAACCCTCTAACAGCAAAATTGCCGCGCACGGAAGGTCTGACGGGGTCAGATCGTCGTGAATACCTGGCACAGGTGAAAGAGGTTCTGCCGCAACTGCGCTTCGATTAACAAATGCGCTGACAGAGCCGGTACGCGATGTGTGCCGGCTTTTTTGTTTTGTGTGCGGCGCAGACGTCGCTACACTATTCACAATTCCTTTTCGTGTCAGCAGACCCTGGAAAAGCATGGAAACCAAAAAAAATAATAGTGAGTATATCCCTGAATTCGAAAAATCCTTTCGCTATCCGCAGTATTGGGGCGCCTGGTTGGGCGCTGCGGCAATGGCGGGGATCGCATTAACGCCGGCATCATTCCGCGACCCTTTGCTGGCGACGCTGGGGCGTTTTGCCGGACGGCTGGGGAAGAGTTCTCGTCGCCGGGCGCTAATTAATCTGTCGTTGTGCTTTCCGCAGCGTAGCGAAGCTGAACGCGAAGCGATTGTCGATGAGATGTTCGCCACCGCGCCGCAGGCAATGGCGATGATGGCTGAGTTGGCGATGCGCGGTCCGAAAAAAATTCAACAGCGTGTTGACTGGGAAGGTCTGGAGATTATCGAGGAGATGCGTCGTAACGACGAAAAAGTCATTTTTCTCGTACCGCATGGCTGGGGCGTCGACATTCCAGCTATGCTGATGGCCTCTCAGGGGCAAAAAATGGCGGCGATGTTTCATAATCAGGGTAATCCGGTTTTTGACTATATCTGGAATACCGTGCGTCGGCGTTTTGGCGGACGTTTGCATGCGCGCAATGACGGGATTAAACCCTTTATTCAGTCTGTTCGTCAGGGCTACTGGGGTTACTACCTGCCGGACCAGGATCACGGCCCGGAGCATAGTGAATTCGTTGATTTCTTTGCGACATACAAAGCGACGCTGCCCGCGATTGGTCGGCTGATGAAAGTGTGCCGCGCACGCGTGATACCGCTTTTCCCGGTGTATAATGGTAAAACGCATCGCCTGACTATCCAGATTCGCCCGCCAATGGACGATCTGCTCACGGCTGACGACCACACTATCGCCAGACGGATGAACGAAGAGGTCGAAATTTTTGTCGGCCCGCATCCGGAACAGTACACCTGGATTCTGAAGTTGCTCAAAACCCGCAAGCCAGGCGAGATTCAGCCGTATAAGCGTAAAGATCTTTATCCCATCAAATAAATAAAGCCTCTCGTAAGAGAGGCTTTATGCTGACAAACCCTGTACTACCTGATGAACAGGCGTGGGGGAGTTTTACTCAACGGTCAAAATACGCGTGGTATTGGTTGAACCGACGGTGCTCATGACATCGCCCTGGGTCACGATAACCAGGTCACCGGAAACCAGATACCCTTTATCGCGCAGCAGATTAACAGCTTCATGCGCCGCGACAACGCCATCAGCCGCGCTATCAAAATGCACCGGCGTTACTCCGCGGTAGAGCGCGGTCAGGTTCAGCGTGCGTTCATGGCGCGACATGGCGAAAATCGGCAGGCCAGAGCTGATACGGGAAGTCATTAGCGCGGTACGACCGGATTCCGTCATGGTGATGATCGCGGTAACGCCTTTCAGATGGTTTGCCGCATACATCGCAGACATGGCAATGGCTTCTTCAACATTGTCGAACTGCACGTCGAGACGGTGTTTAGACACATTGATGCTGGGGATTTTTTCTGCGCCCAGACAGACGCGCGCCATTGCGGCAACGGTTTCAGAAGGATACTGACCGGCTGCGGTTTCGGCAGACAGCATAACCGCATCCGTGCCATCCAGGACGGCGTTCGCCACGTCCATCACTTCCGCACGGGTCGGCATCGGGTTGGTGATCATCGACTCCATCATCTGCGTTGCGGTGATGACTGCGCGGTTTAGCTGACGCGCACGGCGAATCAGCGCCTTCTGGATACCAACCAGCTCCGGATCGCCGATTTCAACGCCCAGGTCGCCACGTGCGACCATCACAACGTCAGAGGCCAGAATGATATCGTCCATAGCGTTTTGATCGCATACCGCTTCGGCGCGTTCGACCTTAGCCACAATTTTCGCGTCGCAGCCGGCGTCGCGCGCCAGGCGGCGTGCATAGTTCAGATCTTCGCCGCAGCGCGGGAAGGAGACGGCCAGATAGTCAACGCCTATCAGCGCAGCGGTTTGAATATCGGCTTTGTCTTTTTCGGTCAGCGCTTCAGCAGAAAGCCCGCCGCCGAGCTTGTTAATGCCTTTATTGTTAGACAGCGGGCCGCCGACGGTGACCTCGGTAAAGACTTTCATGCCCTGGACCTCAAGCACTTTCAACTGCACTCGACCATCGTCAAGCAGCAGGATATCGCCAGGAACGACGTCTGCCGGCAACCCTTTGTAATCAATGCCGACTTTTTCTTTGTCGCCTTCGCCTTTACCCAGGTTAGCGTCTAACAGAAATTTGTCCCCGATGTTGAGGAACACTTTGCCTTCTTTAAAAGTGGAAACGCGAATTTTTGGCCCTTGCAGGTCGCCTAAAATAGCCACATGACGCCCCAGTTTGGCGGCAATCTCACGGACTTTATCAGCGCGCATTTTATGATCTTCCGGCGAGCCGTGAGAGAAGTTCATACGTACGACGTTTGCGCCCGCGGCGATAACCTTCTCAAGGTTGTTATCGCGGTCAGTTGCCGGGCCTAACGTGGTAACGATTTTGGTTCTGCGAAGCCTTCTGGACATGTAATACTCCGTTGACTAAAACAACTTGGTGTTGCGTGAACATTGATCCGGTCGTTCTGAAACCTTAACGGTATAAAATGAACGTCCCCGGATGACGAAAAGGGTAGAACATTGTTATTGCTTTTAGCGGTCATCACTCTTGATGAGTAATTCTTTATCAAAACGCGATTCCTTGAGCGCTTCCTTGACACGCTTCAAGTTATCTCTGAATTTTGCCCCGCGACGCAAAGTAAATCCCGTTGCCAGCACATCTATCACGGTCAGCTGAGCAAGTCGAGAGACCATGGGCATATAAATGTCTGTATCTTCCGGTACGTCGAGGGTAATGGCTAGCGTGGCTTCGCGCGCCAGCGGCGTTCCAGCGGAGGTCAGGGCGATCACCATCGCATCGTTTTCCCGCGCCAACTGCGCCAGTTCCACCAGACTCTTGGTTCTGCCAGTATGCGAAATGAGCACGACGACGTCATCATCGTTACAATTCATACAGCTCATCCGTTGCAGCACGATATCGTCGGAGTAAATCACCGGCACATTGAAGCGAAAAAACTTATTCATGGCGTCATGCGCGACCGCGGCGGAGGAACCAAGACCAAAAAAGGCGATTTTTTTTGCCTGGGTCAGTAAATCGACGGCGCGGTTGACGGCCGATTTATCCAGCGACTGACGAACATGGTCGAGACTGGCCATGGCGGACTCGAAGATTTTTCCTGTATAGGCCTCAACGCTGTCATCTTCATCCACATTGCGATTAACATAGGGGGTGCCATTTGCCAGACTTTGCGCCAGATGCAGTTTAAAATCAGGAAAGCCGCGGGTATTCATGCTGCGACAGAAACGGTTCACCGTTGGCTCGCTAACGTTAGCTTCCTGGGCCAGCATGGCAATGCTTAAGTGAATCGATCTGCCGGGGGCGGCCAGAATAACATCGGCGACTTTTCGTTCAGATTTGCTTAAATGTTCCAGTTGAGACTGGACTTTTTCCAGCATATTCATGATTAGCAAGGCTCATGGGTATTAGCGATTTCAATGATGCGCGAAACCGAGCGCGTTTTGTTAGATATTACTCCTGGCGGCTGTCAAAGGGGGCAAAATGGCTAAAAAAGGTGTCGTTTTTTTTCATTACATGACCGACGTCGGATTTTAAGTTCCAGCTTGTGTGGAAAAGCGACAATTTTATTAGGCGTTTTGCCGATTATATTGCCAATCAAACGCCGGTTCACCTATGAAAAGGCGTTTACGGTTTCCGTAATCTCGTAAAAGCAGTACAGTGCTGTGTAATAAAATTACAACGATATCCTGGCTAAAGTACCAGGAGATTAACTGAGGAGAATGACATGGCGGTAACGCAAACAGCCCAGGCATGTGACCTGGTCATTTTCGGCGCGAAAGGCGACCTGGCGCGCCGGAAACTGCTGCCTTCCCTGTATCAGCTTGAGAAAGCCGGCCAGATCCATCCGGATACCCGGATCATTGGGGTGGGGCGCGCGGACTGGGATAAAGAAGCTTATACCCACGTCGTGCGTGAGGCGCTGGAAACCTTCATGAAGGAAAAAATTGATGAAGGCTTGTGGGATACGCTGAGCGGCCGTCTGGATTTTTGTAATCTTGACGTTAACGATACGCCTGCGTTTAGTCGCCTGGGCGATATGCTGGATCAAAAAAACCGCACCACCATTAACTATTTTGCGATGCCGCCCAGCACGTTTGGCGCTATTTGCAAAGGGTTAGGGGAGGCTAAACTCAACGCCAAACCGGCGCGTGTCGTGATGGAGAAACCGTTGGGTACTTCGCTGGCGACCTCGCGTGAGATTAACGATCGGGTCGGCGAATACTTTGAAGAGTGCCAGGTATATCGTATCGACCACTATCTGGGCAAAGAAACGGTTCTCAACCTGCTGGCGCTGCGTTTTGCCAACTCGTTATTCGTTAATAACTGGGATAACCGCACTATCGATCACGTTGAGATTACCGTAGCGGAAGAGGTGGGGATTGAAGGGCGCTGGGGATACTTTGACCAGGCCGGTCAGATGCGCGATATGATCCAGAACCACTTGCTGCAAATTCTCTGCATGATTGCCATGTCACCGCCGTCTGACCTGAGCGCCGACAGTATTCGCGATGAAAAAGTCAAAGTGTTGAAATCGTTGCGCCGTATTGATCGCTCCAACGTGCGTGAAAAAACGGTTCGTGGTCAATACACCGCGGGCTTTGCGCAGGGTCAAAAGGTGCCGGGCTATCTGGAAGAAGAGGGCGCGAATAAAAGCAGCAACACCGAAACTTTCGTCGCGATCCGCGTCGACATCGATAACTGGCGTTGGGCGGGCGTGCCATTCTATCTGCGCACCGGCAAGCGTCTGCCAACTAAGTGCTCTGAAGTCGTGGTTTATTTCAAGACGCCTGAACTGAATCTCTTTAAAGAGTCCTGGCAAGACCTGCCGCAGAACAAATTGACGATTCGCCTGCAGCCGGATGAAGGCGTAGATATTCAGGTACTTAACAAAGTACCGGGGCTGGATCATAAGCATAATCTGCAAATCACGAAGCTTGATCTGAGCTACTCCGAGACCTTTAATCAGACGCACCTGGCGGATGCATATGAGCGCCTGCTGCTGGAAACGATGCGTGGCATTCAGGCGCTGTTTGTCCGCCGTGACGAAGTGGAAGAAGCCTGGAAGTGGGTGGACTCCATTACCGAAGCATGGGCGATGGACAACGACGCGCCGAAGCCGTATCAGGCGGGCACCTGGGGACCGGTAGCGTCCGTGGCGATGATTACCCGTGACGGTCGTTCGTGGAATGAGTTTGAGTAAATTTACCACTCACTCTTAGGTGGTATTTTACCGGTAACATGATCTAACACAGATTGTAGAATCATTTTTGCACTTTTAAGCCTCGTGTGGATTCACCTGCGAGGCTTTTTTTATTACACTGCCTGAAACGATTTTGCCCCATTATCACCGGACATCATGTATTTCACTGTCTTTCCACATTGATGAAACGCATGGTAAACCCGGTAGCCGGACAGATAAATTTCAGGAGCCTCTATGAATCCTAATTTGTTACGCGTAACACAGCGTATTGTCGAACGCTCGCAGCAGACCCGAGAAGCCTATCTTGCCCGCATTGAGCAGGCAAAAACCGCCACGGTCCACCGATCTCAACTGGCCTGCGGCAACCTGGCGCATGGCTTCGCCGCCTGTCAGCCAGAGGACAAAGCCTCGCTGAAAAGTATGTTGCGCAATAATATCGCCATCATTACCTCCTACAATGACATGCTCTCTGCGCATCAACCGTATGAACATTATCCGCAGATTATTCGTCAGGCCCTGCATTCCGTGAATGCGGTAGGTCAGGTCGCAGGCGGCGTACCGGCAATGTGCGATGGCGTTACACAAGGGCAGGATGGCATGGAGTTGTCATTACTCAGCCGCGAAGTGATAGCGATGTCGGCAGCAGTAGGCCTCTCTCACAATATGTTTGACGGCGCGTTATTCCTCGGCGTATGCGACAAAATCGTTCCGGGGCTGGCGATGGCCGCGCTCTCTTTTGGTCATTTACCCGCGATTTTTGTTCCGTCAGGCCCGATGGCGAGCGGCCTGCCGAATAAAGAAAAAGTCCGTATTCGTCAGCTATATGCGGAAGGAAAAGTAGACAGAATGGCGCTGCTGGAGTCGGAAGCCGCCTCTTACCATGCGCCGGGCACCTGTACATTTTACGGCACCGCCAACACCAACCAGATGGTGGTGGAGTTTATGGGAATGCAGTTGCCGGGTTCTTCGTTTGTGCATCCGGATGCGCCGCTGCGCGAGGCATTGACTGCCGCTGCCGCACGTCAGGTAACACGTCTTACCGGCAACGGCAATACGTGGATGCCGCTCGGTAAAATGATCGACGAAAAAGTCGTGGTGAACGGCATTGTCGCGCTGCTGGCTACCGGCGGCTCCACCAACCACACCATGCATCTGGTTGCAATGGCGCGCGCGGCGGGAATTCTGATCAACTGGGATGACTTCTCGGATTTGTCGGAAGTGGTTCCGTTGATGGCGCGCCTGTACCCGAACGGTCCGGCGGACATTAACCACTTCCAGGCGGCGGGCGGCGTACCGGTATTGATGCGTGAGCTGCTCAATGCCGGATTGCTGCACGAAGACGTTAATACTGTCGCAGGCTTCGGCCTGAAACGCTATACACTGGAGCCCTGGCTCAACAACGGCGAGCTGGACTGGCGTGAAGGCGCGGAAAGGTCACTGGATAACGATGTCATTGCCTCTTTTGATAAGCCGTTCTCTCCTCACGGCGGTACCAAGGTGCTAAGCGGTAATCTGGGGCGCGCAGTAATGAAGACGTCTGCGGTACCGGTTGAAAACCAGATCATTGAAGCGCCTGCCATGGTATTTGAAAGTCAGCATGATGTGCTGCCTGCGTTTGACGCGGGTCTGCTTGATCGGGATTGTGTCGTTGTCGTGCGTCATCAGGGACCAAAAGCGAATGGAATGCCAGAATTACATAAACTCATGCCGCCACTTGGTGTATTATTGGACCGCCGTTTCAAAATCGCGTTAGTTACTGATGGACGACTTTCAGGCGCTTCGGGTAAAGTGCCTTCAGCTATCCACGTAACGCCGGAAGCCTACGATGGCGGCTTACTGGCAAAAGTGCGCGATGGCGACATCATTCGCGTGAATGGGCAGACAGGTGAGTTAACTCTGCTGGTCGACGAGGCGGAACTTGCCGCTCGTCAGCCTCATATTCCGGACCTGAGCGCGTCGCGCGTCGGAACGGGGCGTGAGTTGTTTGGCGCGCTGCGCGAAAAGCTGTCGGGTGCGGAGCAGGGCGCAACCTGTATCACTTTTTAAGATGACACACTAGTAATCAGGCGAGAGAAGAATTCCGATGAAAAACTGGAAAACAAGTGCAGAAGCAATCCTGACCACCGGCCCGGTTGTCCCGGTCATTGTAGTCAATAAACTGGAGCACGCGGTGCCGATGGCTAAAGCGCTGGTGGCCGGGGGTGTTCGCGTTCTGGAGGTGACTTTACGTACGGCCTGCGCGATGGATGCTATTCGCGCTATCGCTAAAGAAGTGCCGGAAGCGATTGTCGGCGCCGGAACCGTTCTCAATCCGCAGCAGTTGGCGGAGGTGACGGAAGCGGGCGCGCAGTTTGCGATTAGCCCGGGACTGACTGAGCCACTGCTGAAAGCCGCGACGGCAGGCACTATCCCATTGATTCCCGGTATTAGCACCGTTTCTGAACTGATGTTGGGCATGGACTATGGTCTGAAAGAGTTCAAATTCTTCCCGGCGGAAGCGAATGGCGGCACTAAAGCGTTGCAGGCGATTGCCGGCCCGTTCTCTCAGGTACGTTTCTGCCCAACCGGCGGCATCTCTCCGGCAAACTATCGTGACTATCTGGCGCTGAAAAGCGTGTTGTGCATCGGCGGTTCCTGGCTGGTGCCGGCCGACGCGCTGGAAGCGGGTGATTACGATCGCATCACCAAACTGGCGCGCGAAGCGGTAGAAGGCGCGAAGCAGTAAGCCGTTAAATGCCCGATGGCGCTTGCTTATCGGGCTTACGAGTGGCGATCAGGCAGGTCTGATAAAAATGCGCTAACGTCGCCATCAGGCGATGGCGCATTAGCCTTTTACCGTCACGCGGCTGACGGCCTTTTTCGCTCTTATCACCGCTTCTTCAACGTTTTCACCTGTCGCTAACGCTACACCAAGACGACGGGTGCCGTCGATCTCAGGCTTACCAAACAGCCGTACCTGCACTCCGGCTCCTACCGCCGCGTGTACATTATCAAACGTCACATTTTGACTGGTAAGCTGCGGCAGAATCACGGCCGAGGCAGCGGGACCATACTGGCGAATAGCGCCTACGGGCATTCCCAGAAAGGCGCGCACATGCAGCGCAAACTCAGAAAGATCCTGAGAAATCAACGTGACCATTCCGGTATCGTGCGGGCGAGGGGAGACTTCGCTGAAAATGACTTCATCGCCACAGACGAAGAGTTCAACGCCGAACAGTCCATGACCGCCTAACGCCAGTACCACATGGCGGGCAATCTCTTGCGCCCGCTTCAGCGCCAGTTCGCTCATTTGCTGTGGCTGCCAGGATTCGCGATAGTCGCCATCTTGCTGACGATGACCGACCGGCGCGCAGAAATGCACGCCATCGACGGCGCTAACGGTGAGCAGCGTAATTTCAAAATCAAATTTAACCACGCCTTCCACAATCACGCGACCCGCGCCAGCGCGTCCGCCTTGTTGAGCATACTCCCATGCCTGCGCGAGCTGTTCGGCCGAGCGGATAAAGCTCTGGCCTTTGCCGGAAGAGCTCATGACCGGTTTGACGATGCAAGGAAAACCCACTGCGGCTACCGCATCATGAAAACTGGCCTCACTGTCGGCAAAGCGATACGTCGATGTCGGCAGACCTAATTCTTCTGCGGCCAGGCGACGGATCCCTTCGCGGTTCATCGTGAGCTGCGTTGCACGAGCGCAAGGCACGACATTCAGCCCTTCGCCCTCCAGCTCGCGCAGCGTATCGGTGGCGATCGCTTCTATTTCCGGCACGATATAATGCGGTTTTTCCTCTGTAATCACATGACGTAGCGCCTCGCCGTCCAGCATATTAATGACGTGTGAACGGTGAGCCACATGCATGGCGGGCGCATCAGGATAGCGATCGACGGCGATAACCTCGATCCCCAGGCGTTGGCATTCAATCGCCACCTCTTTTCCCAATTCACCTGCCCCTAATAACATCACCCGCGTTGCTGCCGGACGCAGCGCAGTGCCTAATAGCGTCATATTTCTGTCCCCTTATTTACCTGCGCGCAGTATATACGAAAACGTTTGCGTATGTCTTTTCGAATAGATTGCTTTTCTTGCTGCCTTGCAATATACTGTATATAAACACAGGTAAATAAGGGGCTGCAAAATGGCGGTTGAAGTTAAATACGTAGTCATTCGCGAGGGTGAGGAGAAGATGTCATTTACCAGTAAAAAGGAAGCCGACGCCTGGGACAAAATGCTCGATACTGCCGATCTTCTTGATACCTGGCTTGGGCAGTCGCCAGTCGTGCTGGAAGATGGGCAGCGCGAAGCGTTGTCGCTGTGGCTGGCGGAACATAAAGAGGTGTTAAGCACTATCCTCAAAACCGGTAAGTTGCCTTCTCCGCAGGCGGTTGAAAAGGACGCCGCGAGTAAAACGAAAAAGCAAGCCGCCTGAACCCGTACTTGCGCTCCCGGCGTTTTGTACCATGCTTTTCCTGAATCATTGTGCTAAGGAGAAAAGTATGAATAAAAGAGGAGCGTTGTTGAGCCTGCTGTTGTTATCCGCCAGCGTATCGGCATTTGCGGCATCCACCGAGAGTAAATCGGTTAAGTTTCCGCAGTGCGAAGGGCTGGATGCCGCGGGGATTGCGGCAAGCGTGAAGCGCGACTACCAGCAAAATCGTATCGTGCGGTGGGCAGACGACCAAAAAAAGGTCGGGCAGGCTGACCCGGTCGCGTGGGTTAATGTGCAGGACGTTGTGGGTCAAAATGATAAATGGACAGTTCCGCTAACCGTTCGCGGTAAAAGCGCCGATATTCATTATCAGGTCATCGTTGATTGCAAAGCCGGCAAGGCGGAATATAAGCCCCGCTAGCAGCGTAATTTGCGCTTCTTTTGCCGGAACAGACAATTCCTGACATCCCCTCAGGTACGCTTGACCATTATTGGTCTGTATTTGAGGGGTACTATGGCTAACTGGTTGAACCAATTACAATCACTTCTTGGGCAAAAAGGCGCTTCCGCATCGCCTTCCGGTGAACAGGGGTTAAATAAACTGCTGGTTCCCGGCGCGCTGGGCGGTCTGGCTGGACTGTTGGTCGCCAATAAGTCTTCGCGCAAATTATTAACCAAATACGGTACTGGCGCTTTGCTGGTGGGCGGCGGCGCGGTGGCGGGTTCCGTATTGTGGAATAAGTACAAAGATAAAGTACGCGCCGCGCATCAGGGGGAGCCGCAATTCGGCAGCCAAAGTACGCCGCTGGATGTTCGCACTGAGCGACTGATCCTGGCGCTGGTTTTTGCTGCAAAAAGCGATGGGCATATTGATGCCAAAGAACGCGCGGCGATTGAGCACCAACTGCGAGAATCAGGTGTGGAAGAGCAAGGGCGTGTGTTTATCGAGAAAGCTATTGAGCAGCCGCTTGATCCACAACGTCTGGCACAGGGCGTTCGTAATGAAGAAGAAGCCCTGGAACTCTACTTCCTGAGCTGTGCCGCCATTGATATTGACCACTTTATGGAACGTAGCTATCTGAATGCGTTAGGAGACGCGCTAAAAATTCCTCAGGAGGTTCGGGACGGTATCGAGCAGGACTTGCAGCAGCAAAAACAAGCGCTACCAGGCTGATAACCTGCCATTAAGTAACATGTTTCGCTTGCATCATGCGTGTCTTTTGCCACCCTTATAGGATGGATAGTTTACGTCATTCATGTTGCAAGATAGCGGCGAAGCAGTGACATCTCAGGCGCTTACCGAGGTGAGCGGACCGGGACTACCATGCTAAGCCGCTGTGTTTGCCGCGTGATATATAACAAATATTAACGCAAAAGAAAAAACGACATGTTGCCAAAAGCCAATCGAATTCCCTATGCCATGACCGTACATGGCGATACGCGCATTGATAATTATTACTGGCTGCGAGATGACACTCGCTCGCAGCCGGAAGTCCTTGATTACCTGCATCAGGAAAATGAGTATGGCCGGAAGGCCATGTCCTCTCAGCAGGCGTTACAGGACCGCATTCTAAAAGAAATTATCGATCGCATCCCGCCCAGAGAAGTTTCCGCTCCGTATGTGAAAAATGGCTATCGCTACCGTTATATCTATGAACCCGGCTGCGAATATGCCATCTATCAACGACAATCGGCGTTAAGCGAAGAGTGGGATGTGTGGGAAACCTTGCTCGATGCGAACCAGCGGGCCGCGCACAGCGAATTTTATAC
Organism: Salmonella sp. NW884; assembly: GCF_051700745.1. NCBI lineage: Bacteria > Pseudomonadati > Pseudomonadota > Gammaproteobacteria > Enterobacterales > Enterobacteriaceae > Salmonella > Salmonella sp. NW884. The sequence continues at coordinate 212,661 of NZ_JAMMDE010000005.1, forward strand.
GCTCGGCGGACTTGCCATTACGCCGGATAATACCATCATGGCGCTGGCAGAAGATTATTTATCCCGTCGTCAGTATGGGTTGCGTTTTCGTAACCTCGAAAGCGGTAACTGGTATCCGGAACTGCTGGATAACGTTGCGCCTGAATTTGTCTGGGCCAATGATTCCCTGACCCTTTACTATGTGCGTAAGCATAAGAAGACGCTGCTGCCCTATCAGGTTTGGCGGCACACGATTGGCACTCCGTCATCGCAAGATGAACTGGTATATGAAGAGAAAGACGACACCTTTTATGTCAGCCTGCATAAAACCACTTCGCAGCATTATGTGGTAATTCATCTTGCCAGCGCCACCACTAGCGAAGTGCTATTACTTGACGCGGAACTGGCCGATGCCGAGCCGTTTTCATTCTTACCGCGCCGCAAAGACCACGAATATAGTCTCGATCACTATCAACATAAGTTTTACCTGCGCTCTAACCGGAACGGTAAAAACTTTGGGTTGTACCGTACCCGCGTGCGCAATGAAAACGCCTGGGAAGAGCTGATCCCTCCGCGCGAGCATATTATGCTGGAAGGGTTTACCCTGTTTACCGACTGGTTAGTGGTCGAAGAGCGTCAACGGGGGCTTACCAGCCTGCGGCAAATTAACCGTAAAACCCGTGAAGTGATAGGCATTGCCTTTGACGATCCGGCTTACGTGACGTGGCTTGCCTATAATCCCGAACCTGAGACCTCCCGGCTGCGTTACGGCTATTCTTCAATGACGACGCCAGATACCTTGTTTGAACTGGATATGGATACCGGAGAACGACGGGTACTTAAACAGACGGAAGTGCCTGGGTTTGATTCTGGCTGTTATCAGAGCGAACACCTGTGGATCACCGCACGCGACGGCGTCGAAGTGCCGGTATCGTTGGTTTATCATCAGAAGTATTTTCGTAAAGGGCAAAATCCGCTTCTGGTTTACGGCTACGGATCTTACGGTTCCAGTATTGACGCCGATTTCAGCAGCAGCCGACTGAGCTTGCTGGATCGTGGCTTTGTTTACGCAATCGTACACGTTCGCGGCGGCGGTGAGCTGGGGCAGCAGTGGTATGAAGATGGCAAATTCCTCAAAAAGCGGAATACTTTTAATGACTATCTTGATGCCTGCGATGCCTTATTAAAACTGGGTTACGGTTCGCCGTCGCTGTGTTATGGGATGGGCGGGAGCGCGGGCGGAATGCTAATGGGCGTCGCTATCAACGAACGTCCCGAGCTTTTTCACGGCGTTATTGCCCAGGTACCCTTTGTTGATGTATTAACCACGATGCTGGATGAGTCGATCCCACTAACGACAGGAGAGTTTGAAGAGTGGGGGAACCCGCAGGATATTGAGTATTATGACTATATGAAAAGCTATAGTCCTTATGACAATGTCAAAGCGCAGGACTATCCGCACCTGCTGGTGACGACAGGATTGCACGATTCCCAGGTGCAATACTGGGAACCGGCGAAGTGGGTGGCAAAATTACGCGAGCTAAAAACGGACCAACGTCTGCTGCTGCTATGTACGGATATGGACTCCGGGCACGGTGGTAAGTCGGGGCGGTTTAAATCCTACGAAGGCGTCGCGCTGGAGTTCGCCTTTTTAATCGGCCTGGCGCAGGGAACCTTACATAGCGCATAGACGCGCGCGCCCGCAACGGCTTGTGAGCGTCGCGGATTATTGTGGTGTTCCATTGCTGCGTTGCTCGCCAGCCTGAACATCTTCCAGGTAGTGTTTAAGCGTCAGGCGAAGCTCCGGGCTCATATTATCAAGGTTATTAAAAAGCCAGCGTAAATAGCCCGGATCGCGTTTTGCGACTTCAGATACCGCCTTACCGCGGTATTTACCGAACGAGAAAGTGGTTAACAGCGCAGGACGGCCCGTGATATTGACCATTTCTTCCGCGGTCCAGCCGGTGGTTCGCATAATATCAATCAGCAAGGCGGCGGTGATATAGCAATCATAAAGCGCCCGGTGATGATGCAGCCCCGGCGGCGTTTGTACGCTTAGTTTGCGCGATTTATAGAGCGCCATATTGCTGTATTTTATTCCCGGCCACAGGCGTCGCGACAACTTCATGGTACAGATCCACTCACCCGGCAATTCAGGTAATACGCGTCTGTCGAAACTGGCATTGTGAGCGACATACCACTCACTACCGTAATAAAGCGGTATGACATCTTCAATCCACGGCTTATCGGCGACCATGGCTTCGGTAATACGATGTATCGCCATCGCCTGCGGCGTAATAGGGCGATCGGGGCGTATCAGGTGACTCATGGGATTGACAATGTTGCCATCAATGACATCTACAGAGGCTATCTCTACGATCCCGCCCTGCAGCCCGCAGGTTTCCGTGTCTATAATCCGCAACATGATTCATTCCTCACCCAAAGATCTTAGCGTAATGGAATGATATCGCCTTGCCAACCCTCGGTTGTGCGCAGACCCGTCAGTAATAGCGAACCGCAATCGGCACGAACAATAAGTTGCCCGCTTTCATCCCACAGCGCGCTACTGCCACAGGCATTGGCCATCAGTACGGCCAGCGCATATTTATGCGAAAAACGTTGTAAGCGTGAGGTAGAAGCATGGAGTTCAGGCTCGTTAAGACATTGACTGGTTGTGAATAACGTAAATGAGGGGTCTATATCACCACCTTCTGGCTGCTCATCCACCACGTTGATAGCGCTTCGCTGCCTGGCAATACAGGCGCCATGACTTTTGTGAAACATGAGCGGCGACGTTAGCCATGGGGCAAAAATAGCGATGCCTTTTACGAAGCGGCAGTTATGCTCAACAGGCATACCCACAATGATAGTCATATGGTGGGTATCGGCCGCATGAGTGAGCGGCTGTAAAAGCGCCTCGTCAGGCGGGGCGGGCAATGATTTATTTTTTTCGTCGCAGCCTAATAGCGACAGTGACGGAAAGACCAGCAGTTCGCACTGTTGACGAGCCGCAAGCTCAATATATTCCAGATGGTGGGCAACATGCTCCACCGGCGAGGCGTTCAGGGGCGCATACTGCGCAGCAGCAATTTTCCAGGAGGACATAATGACTTCCTTTTCATAGTCTCTACAGCCATTCTAAAAAGCATAGATTAAGAATCGCCTTATAATGTAGTCGTCTGCATGTAAGGAAGTGTAACGTTATATAATTTTTATTTAACTTTGGGTTCGTAAGGGAGTCGGGATAGTGATACGGAAGCCAGACGATGGGCAATCAGCCGCTCGCGAAACCAGGCGCGTAGATGCTCTGGCTGCTCACGTTCGACCGCCTCCGCGACAACTGGCATATTGTAGCGCTCTTTAAATGCCACCCCGGCTGCCGCCAGGTCCATATTGACTTTATCCATTTCCGCTTGTTCAAGCTGAGCCAGATTTGTTTTCATACGTGTCTCCTTTTTTGTTGCCGCCAGAAGGTACTAAGAGTCCGCGGTAATGGCAAGATGGAAATGATGATCCTCGACTCATTGATTGTTGAAGGTTATTCTTTGTAACGTAGGTATAACAAAAAGGAATAGTGAATATGGCTTCTTCTGCACCATCGCGACGTTTAGCTTTACTGCTGCTGGCATCGACATTTGCGACGCCAGCGGCCTGGGCACATGCGCACCTGACGCATCAGTATCCAGCGGCGAATGCTGCCGTTACGGCCTCGCCACAGGCGCTGACCCTGAACTTTTCTGAAGGGATTGAGCCAGGGTTCAGCGGCGCAACCATTACTGGCCCTCAGCAAGAGCTCATCAAAACGCGCCCGGCAAAGCGAAATGAACAGGATAAAACGCAGTTGATTATCCCGCTTGAGCAGCCGTTAAAATCTGGCGCTTACACGGTAGACTGGCACGTTGTGTCGGTGGATGGACATAAAACAAAAGAGAAATACACCTTCAGCGTGAAATAAATGATGCTGACATTCGTCTGGATAACTCTCCGATTTATTCATTTTGCTAGTTTGATGCTGGTCTACGGCTGCGCGCTTTACGGTGCCTGGCTGGCACCCGCATCAATTCGTCGTTTAATGACGCGTCGATTTTTACATCTGCAACGACATGCCGCCGCCTGGAGCGTTATCAGCGCGGCTTTTATGCTGGCGATTCAGGGTGGACTGATGGGCGGCGGCTGGCCCGATGTTTTTTCCGTCTCGGTGTGGAGCGCGGTACTGCAAACCCGCTTTGGCGCGGTCTGGATATGGCAAATTATCCTCGCGCTGGTCACGCTGGCGGTGGTAGTCATTGCGCCGGTAAAAATGCAACGACGGCTTCTTATTCTCACCGTTGCTCAGTTTATCCTGCTGGCAGGCGTTGGACATGCGACGATGCGCGACGGTGTAGTGGGAACATTACAGCAGATTAACCATGCTCTGCATTTACTCTGTGCCGCAGCCTGGTTTGGTGGGCTGTTGCCAGTGGTTTATTGTATGCGCATGGCTCAGGGACGCTGGCGTCAACATGCTATTAGCGCCATGATGCGTTTTTCTCGTTATGGTCACTTTTTTGTGGCGGGCGTATTGCTCACAGGCATTGGCAACACGCTATTTATCACGGGATTTACCGCTATCTGGCAGACCACCTATGGACAGTTGCTTTTGTTAAAATGTGCGCTGGTCGTGCTTATGGTAGCAATTGCGCTGACGAATCGGTATGTTCTCGTACCACGTATGCGACAGGAAAATCCCCGGACTGACCTATGGTTTGTCAGGATGACGCAAATTGAATGGGGAGTTGGAGGCATAGTTCTGGCGATCGTCAGCCTGTTTGCAACCCTCGAACCTTTCTGATGGACTGGCATAACGAATGAAAAAAATACTCCTTCCGGCGCTTCTGCTGGCCACTTCGGGCGTAGCGTTGGCGGCGCCGCAGGTGATTACCGTAAGTCGTTTTGAAGTAGGAAAAGACAAGTGGGCGTTTAATCGGGAAGAGGTCATGTTGACCTGTCGGCCTGGCCAGGCGCTCTATGTGATCAACCCCAGTACGCTGGTGCAGTATCCTTTGAATGCTATTGCCGAACAGCAAGTAGCGGAGGGTAAAACGCGCGCTCAGCCTATTGCCGTCATTCAAATCGATAACCCGGCGAAGCCCGGTGAGAAAATGAGTCTGGCGCCGTTTATCGAACGTGCGCAAAAGCTTTGTGATCCATCCAATAGCTGACTGATTTTTAATAAAAAACCGTAAACCTTCACGAAAAGGCTTACGGTTTTTTTATCTCTGATAACAGACAAAACGCCAGGTTTTTTCAATCACCTTCGTCACAAACTGGAAAACCTGGCGTCGTCATCTATTCTTAAAGGGCAAGGCGATTTAGCCTGCATTAATGCCAACTTTTAGCGCACGGCTCTCTCCCAAGAGCCATTTCCCTGGACCGAATACAGGAATCGTATTCGGTCTCTTTTTATTTTCCTTACAAATCAAAAAATTAAAAACGCTTGTCCGAAAATGTCCGAAATTTGTCCGAATTTCTGTATTCCGGTCTTTTTGGTTATATCACATCCAAATCCATTTTAACATTTCTTTTACAACAAAATCAGAGCATCACGTAAGCTTTATTATCGCGTTCATCGAGATAGAGTTTCGTGGTGTTCTCTGAGGTGTGGTCCAGTAGTTTTTGAGCGAATTCCTCGCCGAGTTCGTCTTTGTACAGCCGACCAGCCAGGCTACGGATCTCGTGAAATGTCGGTGGGTTATCACTAAAGTTAACGCCTGAAATTTTTCTGGCTTTTACAAATTTCTTTGTCAGCCCATCCGGGTGAATATTCCCGGTCGGGCTATTTTTCCTGATTCCGGCACTGATCATGAGATCGGTTCTGCTTACCAGCCGGCAGCGATCGATAACCGTTCCCGGACGTAACCCTGGCGCCTGAAGTGTCAGGGAGAGGGGAATGGCTATTTTCATTCCGGTTTTAATCTGAGTTACGTATAAGCGGTTGTCAAAAACATCACTAAATTTCATATTTACGATATCCTCCCTACGTTAACCAGTAACCAGCGCGAGATCCATCGCAAGAGGAAACCACACAGGCAGATGTTCTGCCGCCGTCCGCGTGGCGTTATATGTTTCCAGTTGCAGGCGTTCCCTGGCAACCTTAATTTCAGGTGCTCGGGTTGGCTCAACCGGATTCGTTGTTATTCTTCCTTCCACAATTGCCTCACGAAACATGTCAGATAGTACAGACCTCATCGCCCCCGCCATCGTGTTTTTACCTTCCGCGATCCATGACTCCAGAAACTCAGCAATATGCCGCGTGGTCACCTCTGCCAGTATCATTTCCCCCATTTTTTCGCTCACGGTCGTTAACTGGTTGCCGCGAATTTTGTATGTGTTGGTCGCTAAATCCCGTCGTTTTAGTAACACGTCATAGCGGTCTATCCCGTTTTCTCCGGCAGGGGTGCGTTCTGTTTCATCTGATTTAACAGCAGAAGCTGCGCCGGGGATAGCCAGACCGGGCAGCAGCCAGGGATGAGCGAACAGATATCAACCTCATTCATCGGTAACCGTAAACCGGATGAGTTGCTAAATGCTGTGGAGCGGTATTTCAGGGAGAAGGCCATCACAGCCAGTGTTAACGACCAGACCACAGGGATTATCACCGGTACCGGAGATGATCCGGAACTGAGTTCGTTGTATCTGGACTGTTCACTGTTACCGCAGACACAAAATATCCAGGAGCATTACCGTATCGTCGCGCAGATCTGGAGTGCCGGTGAAGGCAGTAATGTTTCAGTAATGGTGACAGGCACTGCCGGACTGGATATTGCCGACGGTAGCGCCACATACCGGATTACCGTCAAACTGTACCGATATTGCCCCTCCTGATATTCCGGCCAGTCATATTGCTGTATTTGACCCTGAAACCGAAACGTGGAGTCTAAACGAAGACCATCACGGCGAAACAGTGTACGACACGCAAACCAGCAACCCGATTTATATTTCAAAACCCGGCCCGTTACCGGAGAACACCACCACACAGGCCCCCACATCACCAATAGATAAATTTGAAAACGGTCAGTGGGTGGCTGACCTTGCGACCGCACTCGGTCAGAAATACGCTGAGATTAATGTGTGGCCTAATGCACAGGAAAACGGTAACTATCCGTTCACACTGAATGATCACCACTGGGACTGCGGTAAAGCGTCGCAGGACCGACTGTCGCCAGTAACGGCGGTGGCAAAACAGGGAACGCTACCACCAGGATTCTTCTGGACGGATGCAGATAACATCGATGTGCCAATGAGCGCAGACGAACTGATTAAACTCGAAGCCGCTATGCAACGAAACATGGTACTGGTGGGTTTTAAAATCCACGAACGCCAGCGGCAGATGAAGGACGAAGTGAACAGTCTCACCAACGCACGGGCTGTACTGGGTTACGTGTTGGCTGGCCGGAAAACCGTTAAGGAATGTATTATGAGCTGCTTCACAACCCCGGCCATTCTTGAAATGCCTGGCCACTACCTTTGGCGTGTACATGAATCTTTTGAATTTTACCTCAGCGACGACAACAGCGACGTAATCAGCGTACCAGCCGGATTTGTAACTGATCTCGCCACCGTGCCATGCATCTTCTGGTCAGTCATGCCGCCAGACGGCAAATACGCTAAAGCGGCAATAATCCACGACTACCTTTACGACAATGCGCTGCGCACGAAAAAAGAAGCCAATTTGATATTCCTGGACGGAATGACCGTGCTTGGCGCGCCGAAGTGGAAACGGATTGAGATGTATCTGGCGGTCAGGTGATTTGGCAGGGGAATGTATGGGAAAGAACGTAAATACTGTGAATGATTTGCCACAGATGACGAGATTAAACGGCTGGAAGCATGGGAACTCTACAGCGTAATGGTAAACAGGGTGGATACATCTGCCTCTCCTGGCCGGATAAACCAGCCAGTCTGTAGTCGTTACTGTGGTACTTTAATTATCCATGTATCACAAATTACTTGTTTACACGGTAATTAATCACCCAGGTTAATAAAAGGTTGTTTCGTTTACCAGCATATTTTACCCTCTGGTAGTTCTGGGATTGATATACCTGCCGGCCAGATTTTACACCACGGAAAGGAAATGCCCGGGAATCCTTTATTATCGCTTTCAGTGGCCATTGCAGATGAAGAAAATGTTATGGCTGATATAGCAAAAACCAGCGCTAACAATACACTGTTAAATTTATTCATAATATTATCCACATAGTTGAGAGTTATGCTGCCTTCTTAACTTTTACCGCAATCCTTTACCAGGATAAAGCAGAGGCGAAAATTTTTCTTGTCTGTCTACTGATTGTTAAGCAAGTATTTACTTTGAAATGGAATAATAAGTGTAGTAATTTTATTCTCTACAGAAAATTTACTTGTATCTGAATGAACTCGTGTAGATACCAGAACCAAATTAACGCCTAAAAAACTGCAAGTTAGTAGTATTACTGTGGTCATGCAGACCATCTGATTACTGTGAAGGTGGCCTCATCTGAAACGCCTGTTAAATCCAGCGTTTTAAGCTTCCTGATATAAGCCATCCATTTAGCCTGGCTGGCTTTATCGTCGTCACATCTTTCACCCCGCGCCAGTTCTGTTCGTCAGTCGGCAATGGTGCTTGTCAAAATTTTGTGGCGGCTACTCTGGATTTATCTGCCACTTTCTGGCAAGTATGATTCTGTTTTCATCAGATAACCAGCTATTTACAGCATCAAGAAGATACTGATTATCCTTCGCCATCATATAGACTTTATTACCGGCAGTGTCGGGGAGGATACTCCTGGTTGATACGCAGAAGACGCCTGGCTCTTTGTTCTGGTAATAAGTACCTTCGAGCAAGTCGGTAAACATGACATCAGCGCTGCGTTCACGAATCCTCTGCAGAGTGGCATCATTATCTTTTTCGCGAATAACATCTGCATACCTGATATGCTTGTCAACATAGTCCAGATTTGTACCACCTGGATTAACAACAATCCGCACGCCCTTACGGTCAATATCTTCAAGAGATTTGAAGTCATTAATCCTGTTACATTGCGTCAGCGCTATTTTCCCATTTTTAAGTACCGGAGAAGAAAGTGCGAACTGTTTTCTTCTGCCGGGAGTTTCTGTAATCCCTCCCATTGCAATATCAAATTTGTCTGCTGCCAGGTCAGTTGACAGTGTAGGCCAACTGCTAGGTACAAACAGGATATTCAGGTGCAGAGCTTTGCCCAGTGAATATGCCATATCAATATCAAAACCGATTAATTTATTTTGTTTGTTGTGAAATGCGAGGGGAGCATAGTCACCAGGCACCCCCACACGTAACTCTTTGCTTTCTTTAATCTCCTGCCAGGGTTTTGCCATCGCGGAATGAATACCTGAAAGTGACAACAAGATAACAAACATAAAATATACTTTTTTCATTACTCTTACCCTAATGTTTGATCAGTAGACACAGATGAGATTGTCTTCTCTCCATTGCACCGGTAACCTTTACTGGGCAGGGAATCCAATAATAGTGGTATATTAAACGGGAGATCCTCTCGCCACGATATACTATCCGCTATGAAGACCTGCTTCGGGTTAAGTGACAGCTTCAATTAAATTTTCACCCTGATTTTTCACATTTCTGGTGTGATGGATTACCGCAGTCACGTTGTTTGCAAGAGCGTGCCTTGGTAGGCTGACTGCTGTTTAGTCAGAACTGACTGTAATCGTGTTTATAGGTCGTACAGTTCACTATTGTGATGTAACGTCGTATGTTGATCAGCAGATCGTATGCTGACGATTTCAAAAGTACATAATTAAGTACATTTTTATATGTCAATTTTGTTTAATTCTATTTAATTCAGTTAGTTGAGTTTTTGTTTTCGTAATCGTTATTAAATAATAATCACAGGAACAATGGGCGCAGCCGGGCGCCTCATTAGGGCCGGAGTACCGTGACAGCAGGTAGCGATTATTTATGATGTTGGCGTTTCGACGTTGTACAGAAAATTTCCGGCGAGTAACATGCCTTTGATGCCATTCATGGGAAAATAACACTCCTTTAATCAGCCATAAGAGTTAATTATATAAACTTAAATGGATTGGTTAATTGAATTTCATCAAGATTAACTCTATATAAAAGATTTATTGTCTTTGTTATGGCGTCTATATATTCTGCGCTATTCATTATAGCAGTGTATTTATCGTATGCTTCGAAGTAATGATTTTCATTAATATATTCACTGCTATTGTTTTTATAAATTTCATATGACTCTTCCTTTTTGAAAATGCGCGCATCCAGCCAAGGGTCAAGTATATATTCCGATATTCCTTTTGAATCAGTAAAAGTCAAAAAAACAACCACATGATTCCCTCCTGACGCGCTATTATACATAAGGGATGTACTTATTCTGGCATCAAATACATTATTTTTCGAAAATCCTATTCCGGTTAGTCTTTGTGGTATATATTTTGCAATAATCGCACCTAAAATTAGCGACATATCAGCACAGTTCCCTGTGTTATATTTTATTGAATCAATGGAAGAATATATTAGACTCAGAGATATTGGGTTTTCTGGTCTTTCAGCCATAGCTCTGTCAAAAGAGTTTGCTTTTATAGTTTGCAGAAATTTCTTGTGATGTTCTCTTTGTAAATTAAGAGCGTCGTATTTTTCCTGCGTATCAATTTTAAGCCTGTCAATTTGCATTGCATCATAACTGTCCGATTTCTTTATTATTGTTCTGACAAAAACGGTACATTCTGAAGCAGCATTAATAATACAGGAGGATAAATCAACTGAAGTACTCTGTTGGTTGTTACAGGCGCTCACTCCAGTTGTGTCGAATTTTTCTGTAGCTACATGTCCAACATTTATAATCAATTACATTTCCCTGTATTCAAAATTAAGCGATATTCTTATGTCACGACAACCTAACAGGGACTGACTACAAAGATCTTTAAAGAAACGTTCATTATTGTATCTATTGATGAACTCCCTTCAGATTTAGAGGTTGTGCCCATGGTCGAAAAGCTCCTCTACGCTCATATACTTAACTTATCGGGGACATGGTAGGTTAGGATGTGAAAACACAGGGACAGTTACTGTCACTGCGAAGGCAGCAATAAGGAGGCCTATCCTGTACGAACTGTGGAAAACTATATCTTGTTCACGATCACCTGCATCGTTGACGATGCGCGATCCTGGAGGTTTGACGACTGCCCGGTATGATCGGTGCCGCAGCCACGTCGTATGCAGGAACGGACTGCGGCAAACTGGCGATCGTTCGATAGTGCGAATATTGAATGGTTGCCAGTCGCGGCGGATTCTACTGGTTAAGAATGGCTAATCAATGTGTTTAATCTGAAACCAGGCATCTGTTCAACTTTTCGTGATCGCTTTTGTTGGCATCACTATTAAGCCTTCGTCTACATGGGCATTTGGCATCGGGAGGCCACCAGTGGAAGAGGTCGAGTGATATATTGGGCAGTGAGTTTGATTGGTCGGGGGATTTATACGCAAAATGGTTCGAAATATGTCCGAATTAAAACGTAAAAAGTGATAACTAATTGAATCTATTAGAATCAAAAATAACGTATTCTAATCGTTAAAATCACTTAATTAATATGTAACATTCTGAATTTAAAGAGAAAGATCAATTGTTGCCGTAAACAGGAATCGTATTCGGTTTCTTTTTATTTTTCTTATAAATAAGCTATTTACAATTAACGATCCGAAATTTTCCGAATTTCTGTATTCCGGTCTTTTTGGTTATATCACATCCAAATCCAGTTTAACATTTCTTTTACAGCAAAATCAGAGCATCACGTAAGCTTTATTATCGCGTTCATCGAGATAGAGTTTCGTGGTGTTCTCTGAGGTGTGGCCCAGGAGTTTTTGGGCGAACACCTCGCCGTGCTCGTTTTTGTACAACCGCCCGGCCAGACTTCGGATCTCGTGAAATGTCGGTGGATTATTGCTGAAGTTAACGCCGGAGGCTTTTCTTGCTTTTACAAATGTCTTTGTCAATCCATCCGGATGAATATTCCCGGTCGGGCTATTTTTCCTGATTCCTGCACTGATCATGAAATCAGTTCGGCTTACCAGTCGGCAGCGATCGATTAAGGCGGGCAACGGCATAGACATGAGTAACCTGTGCATCTTCGTTCTCACCCGGACGGTGTACCAGCTTCTCTTCCAGACCAAACTCGAAGCTGAAATCGTCACCTTCACGGACAACGCGCGCGGAAAGGCTGGCAATCTGTCCGGAACAGCGGGCAAGGTCGATCATTCCCCGGTAGCCAATAATTAACTGAACGTTTTTTTGCCTGACTTTTCGTTTTTGTTTCCGAACGGCAGCAGATAGGCATGACCGAGCGCGCCGCCGGGTTCCAGCCCAAGCTGGGAATACTGAACGATGGCGCTGACAAAACTCATGGTGTCACAGTCACCCAGCGCCGGAACTTTTCGGATTTCCGTTGTGGCTACCGCCGGTACGCCGTCAACTTGCAGCGCCGCGCCATCCGGCAGGGCCAACCCCGGCACAACTGATGATGGAAGAATTCAGACGGCGTAAGGCGGCGGGAAGGCTTTAACAGGGGGGGGACTTATGAGCAGAAATTACACACCGGCGCAGAAAGCTGAAATACAGAAGCGCCTGACGGAACTGATACGAACACACGGTCGGATGACGTTTGGATAGCTGCGGAAGATAGCAGGGTTAACCATTTTTACAGCCCGCCACTACCTGGAAAAGGCGGAAAGTTGTGGGGATCTGTATCAGGCCGGGAGAAGCGGTATTTTTCCTTCGGAACAGGCTTTCCTGCTTTGGAAGCAGAAACGTGAAGATGCCAGGATTACCCGCTTTCTGAAAACGCCGGAAGGTGTCGTGAGTTCCTACGACCGGACCAGAAACGTTATCTGTACGGAGTGCCGGAACAGCGTGACGATGCAAAGGGGACTGGCATTTTATCCGGGACATTACCGGGAGGCGGAATCTGCATGAAAATCGAATAATATAACTTTGCAGAGGTAGTGAATATCGTAATCACCCGTTCGGCATTTGAATTCCGTGAGCACAGTCGTGTTGTGAATGTCGCCTTGTTCACAACACCAGGAATATTCCACTGTCAACTGGTTGTCTGCGGCTGGACATAATTTTATCTGATATTCAGGCTGTACCAGCGCAAAGGTTCCGTGAGTCCGACTGTCTTTTTTGCTTCCAAATATTCAGTTTTAATTATCTGAGTATGGCAAGGTGATCATCTGTATCAAACACCGGGCAACTGGTTTTACTTTACCCAACGATTACGTCCCTGTTGTTTAGCCCGATAAAGGGCCTCGTCCGCTCTGGCAATAATGCCGGTAACAGTGTCACCGGCTGTGGAAAGGGTGATGCCCATGCTGACGGTGACCGTTTCGCTAACCGCAGATGCTGCATGCGGCAGTGCGGTTTCACGCAGGTTTGTCTGAATACGTTGAGCAACCAGTGCTGCTTCATTCAGCGACGAAGAAGGCAGCACAACGACAAACTCCTCGCCCCCGTAACGTGCCACCAGGTCTGCCGGAGTACGAATCGACCTCTTCACTACACAGGCCACCTTTGCCAGACAGGCATCGCCAGCCTGGTGACCATAATGGTCGTTATAGTTTTTGAAATAGTCCACATCGAGCATGATCAGTGCAAACGGCTCCGTCTGGCGGAGAGCACCCCCAAGAAAACTTTCCATTGAACGTCGATTAGCGGTCCCGGTCAGTGCATCCTGGTGAGCCATAACGTCGAGACGCGCAATAAGCATCCGGTTTTCCTGGTAACGCAACCAGGCTTCATCAAACCAGCGCTGCAGGATAAAGCGACCATAAATGAGTATGGCGGTAAGAGTAAGCCAGACTAATAAAAACCGGATATTCACATACTGGTTAAGCTGCACACTGGCCAGTAGGGCGGTCAGCCATAACGGGACGATGAAAAGTAGCAACGCTGGCAGATGATAATAAAGCGCAGCCAGCGCGGTAAGCATAAGGATGACACTGAGAGGCCAGGCAAAAGGCAGTTGCCACCAGACAATAAAACAGTAGCTACAATAGCTCCACATCAAACTGAGAATCAGCAGCATCACCAGACAAAGAGAAGTAAATCTGGCCGGAAGGCGGTAAATGAAAAGGAGTATCAGGAACGAAAAAACAATAATACTGCCCATAATATCGTCTATTAAAGGCAGTATTCCAGTCTGTGCACTGATCGACTTGTCAAAGTCACTGATGAGTATGTGGCGAAATAAAATGATAAGCGCAAAGCTGATATTCACAAATGTGAACCACGGAATACTTACACGTAGCGCTTGCCTGACCATATCTTTATGATCCTGCCATACCCTTCCAGCACTGGAGGTACGGCGCCTGTCGTCCGAATCCTGCCCCTATCCTTAATCGCCTCATATAATGAATAATTACTATCCAGTGTAGTGCGGAGATACTTCACGGTGAAAAATGGAAAAGCTATCAGGCCAGGCTGCATTTTTGGCTGATGAGATGATTTTTGCTCCACAGTGACGAACTTATAGTCACAATTCCTGTAGTAGGGGGGAGAATTATAGTGTCTCCCGGAAACTGGAAGCGAGCTTACCCCACTTACTAAAAGAGGATGTAACTGGCATACGTAAAACACGACTTATTTGTATCCATAAATAGCTAAATGTAACTTTTTTGTTATATTTAAAAGAGCAAAAATGGTCAGCAATAACTTTAATTGTTTGAATTAAAAGATAATTAATCGACCAGACTGAGTGATACAGAATATTTTTACATGAGGGATACAAATGAGACTTAAGTCGATCGTAAAAAGTCTTGCACTGGCGGGGCTACTCTCTTCCTCTGCGCTGACACCTTTATTTGCACAGGAAGCCCCAAAAGGTGCCACTGCTTCAACCAGGCAAGCTAACGATGCGCTTTATAACCAACTTCCTTTCTCTGATAACACCGATTTCACGAATGCCCATAAAGGCTTTATCGCCGCTTTACCTGAAGACGTGATTAAGGGAGAGCAAGGGAATGTCATCTGGAATCCACAGCAGTACGCTTTCATAAAAGAAGGGGAAAAATCTCCTGACACTGTTAACCCTAGTCTGTGGCGTCAGTCCCAACTAATCAATATCAGTGGCTTGTTTGAAGTCACAGACGGCGTCTACCAGATTCGTAACCTTGATTTATCCAACATGACGATTATCGAAGGTAAAGAGGGGATTACGGTTGTCGATCCGCTGGTTTCTGCGGAAACAGCCAAAGCTGGTATGGATTTGTATTTCAAAAACCGGGGCAATAAGCCTGTTGTCGCCATCATTTACACTCATAGCCATGTTGACCACTATGGCGGGGTGCGTGGCGTTGTCGATGAAGCGGACGTGAAATCCGGCAAGGTGAAAGTGTATGCGCCTGCTGGCTTTATGGAGGCAGCAGTAGCCGAGAATATTATGGCCGGCAACGTGATGAGCCGCCGTGCCAGCTATATGTATGGCAACCTCCTGAAACCAGATGCCTCCGGCCAGGTTGGCGCCGGACTGGGGACGACCACCTCTGCGGGGACGGTGACACTGATTGCGCCCACTAATATCATTGATAAAGACGGCCAGAAAGAAGTGATTGATGGCCTGACTTACGACTTTATGCTGGCCCCTGGTTCGGAAGCCCCTTCGGAAATGCTGTGGTTCATCGAAGAGAAGAAACTCATCGAAGCCGCAGAGGACGTCACTCACACCCTGCATAACACTTACTCGCTACGCGGCGCAAAAATTCGTGAGCCGTTGCCGTGGTCGAAATATATCAACGAAGCTATAGTGCGTTGGGGTGACAAAGCTGAAATTATTATGGCCCAGCACCACTGGCCGACCTGGGGTAACGAGAATGTTGTTGGTCTGCTGAAAAGCCAGCGAGACCTGTATCGTTATATCAATGACCAGACTCTGCGTATGGCCAATGAAGGTCTGACTCGCGACGAAATAGCGGCCAACTTCAAACTACCGGATAGCCCGGCAAAAACCTGGGCCAACCGCGGCTATTACGGCTCCATCAGCCATGACGTAAAAGCAACGTATGTGCTGTATCTCGGTTGGTTCGATGGCAATCCGGCAACCCTTGATGAGCTGCCACCCGAAGAAGCGGCTAAGAAATTTGTTGAATATATGGGCGGTGCCGATGCGATTCTTCAGAAAGCCAAAGCAGACTTTGACCAGGGGAACTACCGTTGGGTTGCTCAGGTGGTGAGTAAGGTCGTGTTTGCCGATCCAAATAACCAGAATGCACGTAACCTTGAAGCCGATGCGTTGGAACAATTGGGGTATCAGGCTGAATCTGGTCCATGGCGTAACTTCTACCTGACCGGTGCGCAGGAGCTGCGTAACGGTGTGGTTAAAGGTCCGACGCCAAATACAGCAAGTCCGGATACCGTTCGGGCAATGACCCCTGAAATGTTCTTCGATTTCCTGGCTGTACATATCAACGGTGAAAAAGCGGGTAATGCCCGGGCGGTGTTTAATATTGACCTTGGCAGCGACGGCGGAAAGTACAAGCTTGAGCTGGAAAATGGCGTGCTGAACCACACGGCTAATGCTGAAGCGAAAGACGCTGATGCCACGATTACTCTGAACCGTGACACGCTGAATAAAATTATCCTGAAGGAAGAAACTCTGAAGCAGGCTCAAGATAAAGGAGAAGTCAACGTTACCGGTAATGCTGCGAAACTGGATGAGATGCTGGGCTATATGGACAAGTTTGAGTTCTGGTTCAATATAGTTACACCATAAATAGATTCCCTGCGGCGTCAATGCTGCAGGGAAGTTACTTCAGACAATTCTGTACGTTTTTCATACTCGATTTTTCCTTCATTCTTTATATCTTGCTTCATTTTATGTATTTGCTGCTGAAGCACATGACCCTGATGCCAGTCAGTCCTGATTCTGTTATGCACAGCCTTTTTCATCAGATGACAGTAACTGGTTGTTGCGTGATTCAATGGTCTGCGAGTCTGGTCAACATGCTTTTAGTTAGTTAAATGTGATTCTACTAATTCGTAATGCGAAGGTTATAAGTTTGATTCCTATTATTGCACCATTTCAACGTTACTGAAACTTCCGTGTTAGCCCATAACCATTCCAGTTTCTACAAGACAGGTGCTTGCTATATATTTACCAATCAGTCATTTTAAAAGTGCGTCATAACCGGAGAACTGTCCTCGTCAGGAGGCCTGTTTTCAGAAAGGCAATATCCTGCTTCGACAGTAGCTTATATGTGACCGGGTTAGCAGCACATTCCCCTCCGCCACATTCCAGTACAGTTGAAATAAGGTTGGCAGTAATCAGTAATAGAAATACCCAACCGACAATACTGAACAGGTTCGGATTAATATTCAATGAACGAAATGCAGCATTCATGCTACTGATTGCCAGAACTACCGCAACAGCAATAATAATGAGAATTGACGTAATCAGAGTCCAGGTATAAAAGTGTAATCCAAAAAATGCAGAACCATATCCTGTGTCACCGGGCATGATATGCAAACATATTTGCCGGGATGCCATAACTCCGGTCAGGATACTGCCAATAATTACCATCCCGTAATGTATGCCTCGTAGACCAAAGCAGAGGTTAAATAAAAAGCCAAAACCGGCGATGATGAGGCCAGCCCGCTGTAATAAGCAAATTGGACAAGGCAGCTCATGCCTAACGAGTTGATAATAAAAGGCTACAACCAGAGCAACGCATATCACAAGGAGTCCCATCTGATTAATCAGATGAACAAATGTTGTTGGATGATGATGCGTTTTCATACACGCTCCTTAAAATGACAAAGTTAGCGAATTGGTCATATGATGGATGAATGATAAAATAGTGACGATGAGTAAAACGGCCCATAGAATGTAGCTGACTTTATCCTTTCTGTTTATGGCTCCCATTGCCACGCTCAGTGCAAGCAAGAATGGCAGAAACATGAACATAAAAAACTCCTTTATTACATTGCTTGTTAATATAATCGCTGTGTATTACCGGGTCTGTATTCCAGCTTATCCACCCCGCATTAGCTGGAGTTCAGTAAGGCATCAGGAATTATTTGCGTTATTATAAATCGATTATTTCTGTGATGAATTATCCCGACATCTGCTGGTTACAGGGATATTTCTGGCGACAAGAGTAAGAAATATCCCGATAGCTAATGGTATAATAAGCAGCATTGAGTGTGTTGAAATAGCATATCCATAAATATAGTCTTCCAGACTTACCGCAATCAGCGGAAAGATAAGAAATACAAGCGAAGCCTGGAAGGCGTTAGCCTTTTGCTGAAGCGCAAAGTAGCACAGGATACCAAAAACTCCGGCAAAAGCCCCGAGATACAGGGTAGCTAATATTGAGTGTACTGAGAAGGTTGATACTTGTGGTCTTTCAAAAAACCATCCTGTCGCAGAAAGTATCAACCCAGCTAAAAGGCACGGGAGCGCATTAAATGTGATAACAGAGACAGTACAACTTCTTTTCTTACATTGTGTATATATTATGGCATGGATTAACACAGCAGAAATAAGCGCAGTGATACCCTGCCAGTGACTCTCTGTACTTGTATTCGTTTCTTCAAGAAGTATCCCCGTCAATGCAGTGATTGCGATAGTTAAGCCCGCGATCTGCATTAGTTTCGCTTTTTCATTTAGAAACAAAACCGATGCTATCAAAACGGCCACAGGCATATTCGCAAAGATAATGGCGGCAAGCCCAGAGTTGACATAGGTTTCACCATAAATCATTAGTGAGAAAGGAATAGAAAAATAAAAGATGCAAATCACAAACTGGAATAATCGTTGTCCGGGAGGAAACAACAGGTTTTTTTTTCTTAACCATGCAATGATGATTAAAAAAGGTGCTGCAAACATAAACCTCATTCCGGTTGCAAACACTGGAGGGATAGTTTCAACGGCAATTCGCATAGCCAACCATGTAGTCCCCCAGGTCAGTGAAACTAGCATGAATAATATAGATATCGACACCTTGCGCATAAGATCCTCTCCATAAAAAAATTAATTTAGCTTTTTAGCTAGAAAAAAGTAGCGTTTTCTTCACTGTGTTTTTTATATGTTTAGATAAAAATTTCTCTATCAGAAGACGCAGTTATGCTGAATGAGAAAAATAAGAAATGACTCAGGCTGTTACCACACGATTGTCCACTGCGCCTGCAAGACCTGGCAGCAGTTGTCGATTTAATATCTATTCTTGCTGGAAGGCATAAAACGCCTTGAAGATGAAGAGCTCATCATTAGTCGGGTTCCCTTGTTGAGCCAGGACAAGTTTAACTTATCGCTTTCAACCATTACGATGATAAATGATCTTATCCACCCATAATGGACATACGGCTAAATGAGTAAATTCTCAAGTAAGAGGCAGGATCTGTATCAACCAGTAAGAAGCCCCGGAAACAGCACCGGCGGAATTCCGTCAGGAAGCTCTGAAACTCGCTGAATGTACGTTGCCCGCGAACGATTGTTAATCAGCGCCATAGCAAGAATAATTGTTTGTTTCACAAGGAGATAGAAAAAACTATAGCTTTGCGCCGGGGCGGAGGCAGGAGGAGATAACTCGTTGTAATAGAATGTTTTTATATGGCGACCTTAAGAGAAATGCTTTCGCCTCGGTATACCACCCGCTATGAAGACCTGCTTCAGGTTAAGTGGCAGGTTTATCCAGATTTTCACATTCCTGATGTGATGGAACCGCAGCCACATCGTATGCAAGAACGGGCTGCGGCAAGCTGGCGATCGTTCGATAGTGCGAGTATTGAATGGTTGCCAGTTGCGGCGGATTTTACTTGTTCAGGATGACTAACCAATGTGTTTAATCTGAAACCAGGCATCTGTTCAACTTTTCGCGATCGCTTTTGTTGGCATCACTATTAAGCCTTCGTCTACATGGGCATTTGGCATCGGGAGGCCACCAGTGGAAGAGGTCGAGTGATATATTGGGCAGTGAGTTTGATTGGTCGGGGGATTTATACGCAAAATGGTTCGAAATATGTCCGAATTAAAACGTAAAAAGTGATAACTAATTGAATCTATTAGAATCAAAAATAACGTATTCTAATCGTTAAAATCACTTAATTAATATGTAACATTATGAATTTAAAGAGAAGGATTAATTGTTGCCGTAAACAGAAATCGTATTCGGTCTCTTTTTTTCTTATAAATCAGTTGCTTATGATCAATAATCCGAAATTTCCGAAATTTTCTAGAACTTCTGTATTCCGGGCTTTTTCGTTATATCAGATCCAAATCCAGTTTAACATTTCTTTTACAACAAAATCAGAGCATCACGTAAGCTTTATTATCGCGTTTATCGATATAGAGTTTCGTGGTGTTCTCGGAAGTATGTCCCAGGAGTTTCTGAGCAAACCCTTCCCCGTAAGCATCTTTATATAGTCGTCCGGATAAGCTGCGGATCTCGTGAAATGTCGGTGGGTTATCACTAAATTTATTCCGGTAAATTTTCGTGCCGCAACAAATTTTTTAGTCAGGCTGTCAGGATGAATACTCCCGTTCGGGCGGTTTTTGCGTATGCCAGCGCTGATAAGGTATTCGCTACGGCTTACCAGGCGGCAACGATCAATCACCGTACTGAGGCGTAAACCCATGGAAGGAGGGGGGCGCGAAAGTGGCAGAGCGATTTTCATATCGGTCTTGATTGGCTTAACGTACAGTCGCTCATCAATAATGTGACTGAACTGAGACTGTAATTAAAATTGTGTAATTGCCTGTTTTTGATATGTTCACTCCAGTAACGGAGACAGGCAATTATGGACGAAAAGAAACTCAAATTCCTTGCGGCTGAACTGGCTAAAGGCCTTAAAACCGAAGCCGACCTCAATCCGTTTTCCCGTATGCTGCGAAATTAACCGTCGAAACGGCGCTCAATGCGTAGCTGACTGACCACCCCGGGTATGAGAAAAACGCCCCCAAAACAGGCTCAAACACCCGCAATGGCTACTCATCAAAAACGGTGTTATGCGATGACGGCGAGATCGAACTGAACACGCCGCGTGACCGTGAAAACACCTTCGAACCACAGCTGCTTAAGAAGCACCAGACGCGCATTACGCAGATGGACAGCCAAATTTTATCCCCCTACGCCAAAGGCATGACTACCCGCGAAATCGTCGCCACCTTCAAAGAGATGTACGACGCCGCTGGGTATGTGGCTGGCCGAAAATGAAGGCGAAAAGTTCTGGCTAAGCGTGCTGACGGAGCTGAAAAACTGGGGCCTTCAGGACATCCTGATTGCCTGTGTGGACGGTCTGAAGGGCTTCCCGGATGCGATAAACAGCGTCTTCCCGCAACCCCATATCCAGCTATGCATTATCCATATGGTGCGTAACAGCCTGAAATACGTAGCCTGGAAAGACTACAAAGCCGTGACCAGCAGCCTGAAGATGGTCTATCAGACCCCGACCGAAGAGGCGGCTCTGATGGCGATGAGCCGTTTTATTATCAAGTTCGGTGACCGCCTGAGCGATCACCTTTAATAACTGGGCAGTTACACAGAATTACTGACAGGCTCATTCTTTTGTGTTGCGCATCTCTGTTTCTATTGTTTTAGATAGCCATAAGAGCTCTGTTGCTGAGAGTTTTAGTCGTGGGGTTCTTTCTTCTGTACCGGGTGGTCGCATTTCAAAACTGCAGGAACATCTGCTGAATACTGTATACTCCTGTATTTTGCATGTTGTTGAGATCAGTGTGCAATTCCTCGGTACTGGCTTGTTCTGTATAGGTCCGGAGATTTCTGGGTAGTGTCCTTGTGGACCTGAACATATGTTTTTGATTGAAAATGGCATCGTGTTTTATCCTTTACGCTGTGAAATGTTGTTTTGTGCTCTTCTGCTGTGATTGGTGATGTGACGGGATCGTCCATGCACCCTTCCTTTTATTGACGGCGTATCAGTCCATTGATGCCATGCTCGCTTAATTTGTCCAGCATCATCAAGCCGTCGTTTTCTTTCTGCTGCAATTCAAGCAACTTAAACCGTATTTCGTTAAGTAAAGGTTTAATAACTCCGCGCTTGCGAACCACCTTTCTGATAACGTCTTTTTCGAAGTATAAACGGCAGAAGTGATTTTCATAATTCGCCTACACTCTTCACCCAGCGCTGGCAAATCTTCAACGCTGAAAGGCTGGGGAGAAGGGCGTCCAGTTGCTGAACGGAGAGCGTACCAAACGCCCTGATTCCACGTGTTATCAAACTTCATACCGTGGTTATCATCCAGACAAGGCGCTTGAGGTTGCTCATGTCTTTTGGGGAAAGAGGTTCGGTGGTAGGTACTGGATATCCTGGATCGGGAAGTGGGTTCCACTGGTGCCAAATACAGGGGGCTGGTAAACCGGGTGGATACCTCAAATCCTGACAGGCCAGAGCACCAGCCTGATAAAATCGTATTACTGATTTCTAACCAGTGGCACATTAATTGTACCGGCTCAGACTCCAGCTGACAGTCTGCTTTAAGCGAGTAGCGGACGTGGCCTGCCCCCAGGAGTAAAAACAAACTTTCTATTGATACATTTTATTAACTTATTTATAACGTTATATTCCAAATACAAACTTGTTCAATTGGGCATGTATGGACATTCAAATCACACATCAAGTTACTGAATTTGATAAAGAAGAACTATTAACCGGATTAAGAAGCTACAATGCTCAGTTCGTCGATTTTAGTAAAAATGGGCAGCTTGGGGTCTACTGCAGAAACGAAAGCGGCGAAATGGTAGGCGGATTAATTGCTGACAGAAAAGGTCCGTGGCTCTGCATCGACTATCTTTGGGTAAGTGAATCTGCAAGGAACTGCGGTCTGGGGAGCAAACTTATGGCGATGGCCGAAAAAGAAGGTTTGCGGAAAGGCTGTGTTCATGGACTTGTAGATACTTTTAGCTTCCAGGCTCTCCCTTTTTATGAAAAACAGGGGTATATACTTCAAATGTCGCTACCGGACTTTCCTAAAGTAGGTTCGCAAAGGCATTATTTAATTAAGCCCGGTTTATAGCTTTGCTGCATTTGAATACACATAGCTTTATGAAAGCTGTAATCAGGTAGCTTTAAAATATATCGTACCGTTGGCCTGTACACACCATGATCAGCGTCCGCTTCTGGCACAGGGCGGACAGTCAGATTAGGTTTGGCGCTGTGCCATAGATATGTCAGCTCACATTTGAGCTAATACCTCCTGGCATGGCTAGAGGTACTCAGACAGCCGCTTGTAGGCGGCATGGTACGGATACAAAAACATATTGCGCTGTTATATAAACTGTAAACTGGGCTGTGCGTATAATACAAATCTTTCACTCAGAGAAACCTGCTGACAGCGTTAGTACTCCATTAATTAATTTTGTACTAAATCTCTGTGGTATGGCACAGGCGTTTAGAAGACAGTTCAATTGCGATCTGCTGGCTGGGATTTCGTCGCGCCACTCAAAAATGCGCAGATTTTTTCACCCGCCGTCAATGGCTCAATGGGCGTTTTTCCGAGGGCGGTCTCAGTCATGACGTTGGCAGGACCAATAAGCATGGACCATACTTCGCTCGCGTCTTGCTCAAGCGATGTGAAGGCAAGGAACAGTGTTTTATCTGAAGGAAAGCGGTGCCGAGTATTAAAAAGTTTCAGCCAGGCGCTGGACTGCCGGTCGGCCTGTGCTGATCGCGTGCCGAAGCGGAGTACTCTTTTTAGTATGGCGATACCCACAATGCCTGGCCCCAGAATAAAGGGACTCCCGACGTTTATGGTGACGCCGACCCCGAGAAAAACGAGGGCGAATGACAGCACGTTATCTACTCTTCTGGTAAGAGTACTGTATAGCTTTTCCAGAGAGTACCGGTAAAGAATTTGATAACTGATTTCATCCTTGCTCATACATTTCCAGATGTTTTTTCGATTACGCTCCGGTATGCTCCCGGAATCCTGACAGATTCTGCAATTATGCCACACTTCCTGGAGGGTATTAATTAGATAGAATATAAATAGCAGGCAAATATTTTGAGCTTTTAGTCGATATCGCTTTGAAAATCATTTCTCCTGCACCAGGAGATGCTGTTGTCGAGCATCGTGTCAAACGTTGTTGCATCGGTCGAACTGCACAGGGTAACTCTCGCAGCCAGACTCTCATTATGGTCTCTAAATGGATAACCCGCAGTCGTAACACGCCGGATGTCACGACTGACGCTATTATTACCCTGGCTTGTTAAAGCGGCATGACCACATTTTCTATATATAATAATTGGTTGTCTTTCGACCAGTATTGTCGAGTTTTTTGGTTTAATTCAACAATCCATTTAAAAACGCCTGCCGTTGCCAGATCGGTACAGTATTTTTCATAGGAATGCTCCCCCGAAAAGTGTTTAGCTGAAGTCAATTTTATTAATTGCGTATTCGGTGTTGAATTGACTTTAATCAGCTTTCTATTGCTTTTAATAGAAATGAAGTGGCCTGCATGAGTGATAATTTTCACATTACCGGTAGCAACAAAATAAATGTAATAAGCGATATTATTATATTCCAGATCGATTAGAAATGCGTTGAAATTTGCATCCTTTCTGACGCGCTCGAAAAAGTGGTTAAGCATAAGCTGTAATTCCATTTGTTAACCTATTGTAAGTTATAATGTTATATGTTGTGTTAGAGTATTGTTGCTTAAAAGCAGCCATACAAAGATGTTACCTAAAAGCAATAATAATCGTCTGGTATCATATAGTTTACGTTATGATTGGAATAGTGTTGCAATTGTTACTGATTATTTCTTGTAGCGCGTTTTTTTTGACCCCTAATAGATGAGTCAATCCATTTCATTTGTAGTTCTTCTGAACGCCATGAAATGTCATAATATATGAAAATCAGTTAATTAATTGATGTCTTGACAATGATTACAGTGGCGGAGAGGTTTGGCGTGGCGACTTTATAGGTTTTGAAAAAGCGGCTAACCCGCAGGCAGGATAATTGACAGTCAGCCTGTGAATGGGGGCAAAATCGTAACAACATCAGCATAAATAATAATATTCATGAATGTTTTGTGTGACGCAGCAGTTGAATTGAAGTGATGTTTTGCCTGTTCAGGATTGTCCCGGTAAAAATGTTCCTGGATAAAAGTCGATCACCTTACGCCGAAAAAACAGGCTAAGTGACAGAAGAGCAAAATTCATCAGGAAAATAAAATTTATAAAGATCAATAAATAAAAATGGTTGTGGCGAAGGTGGCTATTTTTTGAAAGCAAGAAATATAAATAAAGTGTAGCTATGCATAGGTACCCAAAAGGAGAACTACCGTGACTAACATAACACTATCCACCCAGCACTACAGAATCCATAGAAGTGACGTTGAACCAGTAAAAGAAAAAACAACGGATCAGGACGTTTTTGCAAAAAGTATTACTGCCGTTAGAAATAGCTTTATCAGTCTGTCGACGAGTCTGTCAGATCGCTTTAGCCTGCATCTGCAAACAGACATACCGACTACCCATTTTCATCGTGGGAGCGCCTCTGAGGGTAGGGCAGTATTAACCAGTAAAACTGTTAAAGATTTTATGCTGCAAAAGCTCAATAGCCTGGATATCAAAGGTAATGCGAGTAAAGATCCGGCCTATGCTCGTCAGACATGCGAAGCCATGTTATCAGCCGTGTACAGTAATAATAAAGATCACTGTTGTAAATTACTCATCAGTAAAGGGGTCAGTATTACCCCCTTTCTGAAAGAGATAGGAGAGGCTGCGCAGAATGCGGGGCTACCTGGGGAGATAAAAAACGGCGTATTTACTCCAGGTGGGGCAGGGGCGAATCCTTTTGTCGTCCCCCTCATTGCTGCAGCGAGCATTAAATATCCGCATATGTTTATAAATCATAATCAGCAGGTGTCTTTTAAAGCGTATGCTGAGAAAATCGTTATGAAAGAGGTTACGCCGCTGTTTAATAAGGGGACGATGCCGACGCCACAACAATTTCAGCTAACTATAGAAAATATCGCGAATAAGTATCTTCAGAATGCCTCCTGAAGATAGCAAACACAATACTGCTATTAACCATATGAATTAATAGCAGATTTTCTGAAACTATATATTCATTTTTATGGCGACGCTTTTAACAAAACGTCGTCATCTTTATTTTAATATAAAAATCAAATGGATACCCTTAAAACTTAAAATAATTGTTATTACTCTAAATACCGGTATAACCAGACAGCTTTTTTTGTAACGCTGCGTGTTGTTAAGTCTATGATACCCGCGCACGGATGATGTCTCGATAAGGATTAATGGTCTGTTAACTGTCAGGAGAGGTTATGCCGCCTTTAAAAAAAATTGTGCTGCGCCTGTTTGTGGGGGCGATGGTCGCCACGGTAACGACACCTGCATTGGCGCTGGTTTGCCTTGCAACTCACTCAGCTAAAGAGTGTGCTGAAGCCTGTGGTGTCGATATGTGGTTTATGTTTCCGATATGTTTTTAAGGAGGGAAAATATTGAAGGTGAACAGGCGATAGTGAGTAGCTCGCTGCGCCAGGGGATAACACTCCCCTGGCGCAGCCAGTTATATTTTATTGCGATGATAACAAAGCATTTACTCGCTAATGGTGAAATTCGCTATTTACAACAGCGCACGCTTACTAAGCAAAAAAATCTGCACACGCTATCTTTTTATATCTGTCCTGGATAATGAACGACAGGAAAAACATGATGCGGCCTGAAGAGATTTATCAGCGAATAGAGGCAAAGAATTGGCGGCATGTCTGGGTGGTTGGCGATATTCACGGCTGTTTTTCAATGTTAATGAAAAGGTTACGTGAGTGTCGATTTGATCCGCAACAAGACTTGTTAGTTTCTGTGGGCGATCTCATTGATAGAGGCCCGGACAGCCTGGGTTGCCTGGCTTTACTGCGTGAGTCCTGGATGATGGCGGTTCGCGGCAATCATGAACAAATGGCGCTGGATGCGCGGGCCTCATTGCAGTCGACGCTGTGGTTGATGAATGGTGGCGACTGGTTTACCCGCCTGACCGCTGAACACGCTGCGCAAGCTGAAGCGCTTTTTATCCTTTGTCAGCGGCTGCCCTGGATACTGGAAGTTCGCTGCCGCCATAGCACGCATGTGATCGCTCATGCTGATTACCCCGCGTCAACCTATCAATGGCAAAGAAAGGTCGATTTACATCAGGTTCTCTGGAGCCGCGAACGGCTCATAAATAAGCGCGGCGGGATTAGCGGAGCCGATCATTTTTGGTTTGGCCATACGCCGTTGCGCCGGCGCATGGATTTCGACAACGTACACTATATTGATACGGGCGCGGTATTTGGCGGGCAATTGACGTTAGCGCGGATACAATAGCGGCATCAGCGACCAGGGTTAAAAATCGCTATATTGCTGCGCAGGTCGCCAGAAGCCGTCGATAAAATCCTCTACCGGAAAACAGCCGCCATGGCGAATCCGTTGATCGTCCATCGAATAAAGACATTGCTGCTCGGTATCGTAGATGTCCACGACAATATCCTCGCATCCTCCATCCAGGTAACATACAAAAAGTACCAGCGCGAACATTACATCCTCAATGTTAACTACTTTACACGATAGTGTAGGAGAGGTTAGCGCAGGGGGGAAATGAGAAAAGGAAGAATAAATAACCCGCCTGGCGACGGGTTCTTTTTGAGTCAGGCAAGACGCATGACCCAGGCATCAGATTTAGGATCGTAATGATTACGGAACAAAACGGAATGTTCCCCGTTGAGAATGGCGGGAACGCTGGTTTCGGCATCCCAGGCGTCCAGTTGCATACATAAATCCGGATCGGATTTACAGGGGATAGTTAACGTTCGCTCCCCCGGCGATTCGCCATGTAATTCAGCATCGTCGATTTCAAAAGCGCCAATGCGCACACTGGTTTTCATCATCGTGCTCTCCGTTAATACGCTAATTGTGGTACGACCAGTTTAGTCGTCCATTTTTCAGCGTAGTCAACGTACGCAAAAGCGCCAGTCAAAAAGTGCGGTTTTTTTGTGCGCCTTTTAACTATTACCAGTAAAGAGTTTGCCATCACGTACCAGTTCACGCGGGTAACTGTTCTTTATTCTTGAGCCGATACGTTTTGCCAGACCAAGCGGCTGACGCTGGAACGTCACCAGGACATCATCAGCGGCAGGGGGTGTTTGCGGATAAATATCCCGACCGCGATACCACTCCTCCGCCTCTTGCGCAGAGAGTTCGAACGCGTGAGCATGAGTCGGGCAGGCAAGGGCTATCGTCGCCTCATGTTGCCAGCGATAGCCTTTATTATGACTTTCGGCCAGCTTAATGCCGAGCCGGGAAAAACGGACTTTTCCGATCAGTGATTCAATCTCTGCCGGGAACAGCCAGACCTCTTTTTCACGCTGCCAAAGATGGAGATTTTCATCCCATAACAGTCCGACGGCGTTGGCCGCCTGGGTAACGTGTAATGCTTCGCGGCCTTTGAGGGGGGTAAAAGGAAACGCCCCCACTTTATACCCCGGCGCGGGCATGGCTGGAAGGGATGACATTTTACGCAGACGTGCGACGAAGAATCCTTCGCAGTCGTAAATTTGCGGGAAGACGTGCAGGAAGCCTTCCGGGGTGAGGGCGCGGTCAGCGTCAGGAAACAGATCACCCAGCGGCAAAAATTCAACGGCGTCGGCGTAGGTCTCTTGCAGCCAGAGGCAGACCGCTTCGTTTTCCTGGCGATTTAACGTGCAGGTGGAGTAGACCAGCGTGCCGCCGGGTCGTAAAGCATGAAAAGCGCTGTCGAGCAGTTCCCGCTGTGTAGCCGCGATATCCAGATTGCTTTCTGGCGACCAGTTTTTTAGCGCATCAGGATCTTTACGTACTACGCCTTCGCCAGAGCAGGGCGCATCCAGCAGGATAGCGTCAAACATCTCCGGTAACGCAGCGCCAAATACGCGGCCATCGAAATGCGTCAGTGCGGTATTGGCGATTCCACATCGGCTGATATTAGCGTGCAGAACTTTGACGCGGCTGGCCGAAAATTCGTTGGCCAGAATGGCGCCGCGGTTCCCCATGCGGGCAGCGATCTGCGTGGTTTTGGAGCCAGGCGCCGCTGCCATATCCATGACCCGCTGCGGATGATTATCATCGGCGAACAGGGCCGCGACCGGCAGCATAGAACTGGCCTCCTGAATGTAAAACAGGCCGCTTAAATGCTCAGCGGTACTGCCAAGCGGCAATGCCTCTTCATCATCGCGCTCGATCCAGAATCCTTCATGACACCACGGAATTGGCGTGAGCGACCAGCCGTAGGGCGCGATTAGGGCAAGGAAATCAGCCACGGAGATTTTAAGCGTATTGATGCGTATACTGCGGCGCAACGGGCGTTGGCAGGCCGAAATAAATTCATCAAAAGAGAGCGTGGAAGGCATTGCTTCACGCATTTGCGTCAGAAAAGCGTCAGGAAAATAGACAGCGTGTTGAGCCACAGGTGTATCGCCGGCAAAAAAACAGGCGCGCAGTGTAGCATAAAACGCTCCGGCGCGAGTACGCCGGAGCCTGGTGTTTAACGTGGCAGAGCGGTGCCCCATTCACGCCACTCTTTCGGTTCGCTCTCTTGTAACAGGAAATGCTTACCGGCTTGCGCTTTTGGCGCCAGCGGCGTACCTGGTGGAGTAGCGAAGGCGATACCGCCACGGATGAACTGATTAAATGTCCCCGTTTTCACCACGCCGCCTGTCAGACCAAAGTCGAGACTATAGCCGGAGGCAAGCCAGAATACGGAGTTATTACGCACCAGATATTGGTAACGCTTACTGATACGCAAGGTGATCATCACGCGATCGGAGAGCGACCCCAGGGACATTCCGGTGACGGTTCCCACTTCGATACCGCGGAACAGGACGGGGGTGCCAATATTAAGCGAGCCTGCTTCTGGCGCCTCCACGACGATGCTTAACCCATCCAGATAGCGTGAGTCGGTAATCGTGGCTTCCTGCAGTTCAAAGTCGCGCCGCGCCGCGCCGCGTCCTGGCTCAACGTTAATATAGGGCTGGAGAATCGTATCCAGATGCTCGACGCCCGCCGCGGAAATTTGTGGCGTAATAACGGAAAAACGTGTCCCGGCGCGGGCAAATGTCTGTACGTACTCCGGATAAAGGACGGCTTTTGCCTGCACTTCATTACGTGCGGTGATCAATTCCAGCGTCTGGATCTGGCCGATATCAATACCGAGGTAACGAATTGGCATCCCCTCCGCCAATTTTCCGGCGTCGAACGCGTGCAGCGTAATTTGTCCGCCTACCGCGCGGGCGGAAGTTTCTGAAGCATAAAGAATGCGTTTATCGCCTTTGCGCCGACTGGCGCTGGCGCCGCTCAGGTTATCAAAACTAATGGCCCCTTTCAGCGCGCGGGAGAGTGGCGAGGCCTGTACCGTTAGGCCGCTGCCGTTAAGTTGCACTTTCGCGCCGCCTTCCGCCCAGAACACGCTATTGCTGGTTAACAGGTGGCGATACTCCGGCTTAATATGCAGGTCGATGTCAAAGGTATTGGCGCGTGGGCGAACGGTGATGACTTCGCCTACTTCAAATTTTCGATACAGCACGACGGAACCTGCCTGGACATCCGGCAACGTTTCGGCCGTCAGCGTTAAGGTGGTAGTCGGTAAGTCACTGAGGCTATTTTCCAGCGCTTTTTCCAGGTTAGCATAGAGCGGGTAGGTGGATTTCATCTTCCCGCTCGTACCGGGTAAAATACGAATTCCGCCGTCAATCCACTCGCTGGCGCTGGCGCCGAGGAACTCTACGCCGTCAAGGCCGACTTTGACATCCACCCGGCTGTTGACCACGAATTTACTGTCGCCCTGTACCAAATCCCGGTGCTGCGGTTCAATCGCGACGGTGAATGACACGCCTTTACTGGATAAATTGCGCTCAATGACCTGGCCAATTTTTACGCCATGTAAAATTAACGGCTGGCCCGGTTCGATGCCGTAACTTTCCGGGGCCGTCAGCGTCAGGGTTAAGGCATTCGCCTCATGCAGCAGGGCTTTTTCACCCGGCACCACCACAAATTCACTGCGCGGTTCGCCGTCGCCCGGCACCAGTTCGAAGGTTTTTCCGGTTAACAACGAACTGATATTCGCGTCGCTCAGCGACAGTTTGGGATTGCGTAACTCAATGCGCGTATTTTCCCGCATCAGCGGAACAACGCTGGGATCGACGGTCATCTCTCCGGTGACTTTACCGCCAGGGTTGAGCGTCAGTTTAGAAAGCTCACCCACCTCCAGTCCCTGGTACATGAGCGGCGTAGATTCCGCCTTCAGACCGTCTCCGCTGGGCAGCTCAAGTTTAACGATTACCCCTCGTTGGCTGTGGGCTAAATCTTTATATAAGCCGAACGTGTCATCCTGGGCGGCGGGTTTGGAATTGTCCGGTGAGTCAAACGCAATCGCGCCATTGACCAGGGCCGCGAGGCTCTCCAGTTTCACCTTCGCGCCGCTCAGGCTTAGATCGGCGTCAATGCCGGAGACATTCCAGAAACGGCTGCCTTTTTTCACCAGATCGGTAAACCGTCGCTCAATCAGAACGTCAATCGTCACGCCCTGTTTGTTAGGGTTAATCGAATAGTCATACACCCGTCCGACAGGGATTTTACGGAAATAGACCAGTGAACCGCTATTAAGCGAGCCGAGATCCGGCGCATTGAGATGAATCATCAGATCGCCGTTGCTAAGCCGGTATTTAGGCTGTGTATCCAGGGCGACGAAATGATCCCTGGGCTTGCCTTTACCTGGCATCATACCGATGTAATTCCCGCCGACCAACGCATCCAGGCCGGAAACGCCCGCCAGCGAGGCTTTGGGCGTCACCAGCCAGAATTGCGTCTCTTCGCGCAACGCATCTTCCATATCTGATTTGATACTGACGCGAACTTCAATTTTGCGCAGATCTTTGCTCAGGCTGACATCTTCCACGGTGCCGACTTCTACTCCCTGATAACGAACGGGAGTCCGGCCTGGTACGATACCATCCGCCGACATAAAATCGATAGTCACGCTATTGCCGCGATCCTGGTAGCTATCCCATACTAGCCACCCTGCGATCATTAGCGCGATAAGCGGTAGCAGCCAGAAAGGTGAAATACGGCGTTTGGTTTTAATTTGCGCTTCAGTCTTCGAAGCGGGCGTTTCCTGACTCATGTGCATCCCAAAGTAAGCGGCTATCCAGCCATTCCACTGCAAGAATAGTCAAAATTACCGCTGCGCCGAAATAAAACGCAGCCGGTCCCATAGTAAAAGCCAGAATCTGATCGCGATTAATCAGAGACATGGTTAACGAGATAACGAAAAGATCCAGCATCGACCAGCGGCCTATCCATGTCACCAGACGCAGCAACAGAATTCGCGTCCGCAGTCCCTGTTCGCATTTAAAATGGATACTCAACAGTAGCGTAAACATCACGATGACTTTGGTAAACGGCACCAAAATACTGGCGATAAAAACGACGGCGGCGACGGCGATATTGCTGCTGGCAAGCGACATAATGCCCGACAGGATAGTATCTTCCTGACGCCCGCCATTAATGTAGATTACTGAGATAGGCAGCAGGTTTGCCGGCAGCAAAAAGACAATAGACGCCAGCAAGGCCGCCCAACACTTCTGTATGCTCTGTTTTCTACGTAACCGTAGCGGAATATGACAACGCGGGCAGCGTCCTTTCGCATCCGGATAGCCGCTAAAGTGGCAGCCAAGACAGACGCGCAATCTTTCGTCCGCACGTTGAGCAGGGCGCTGTGGATAAAATCGTTCCCATAGTTGCTCCACATTCAGATGAATCATAGTCAGAATGCTAAGAACCACCAACGAGACGAACGCTAAAAGCCCGATGCCCGGCTGCAGAAAGGCATAGTCCTGCACTTTGATAGAGGCAACGCCAATACCGACCAGATAGATGTCCAGCATCACCCACTCTTTCAGTTTTTCCAGCATCAGCAGGACTGGACGCAGATTCATGCCGAGAAGGCTGCCAAACCACAGGTAAGCAATTGAAAAAACCAAAATAAGCGGCGCGCCCACCACGCAAAAGAGCACCATTGCGGCGGTTAACGGATCGCCCTGCTGCGTCATTTGCCAGATGCCGTGCATCACATTGGCATCAATGCGTACGCCCAACAGGTAGATATGGAGTAACGGTTCGCTCCAGGCAAACGGCATCAATAGCAGCATGGTTACTGCCATCGCGGTCAGCCGCGTCAGCGACCAGTCGCGCCCATCGCGAATTTTGGCCTGGCAACGAGGACAATAAGCGCTTTGATGAGCGCTCATCTCCGGCAAGCTGAACAGCATGTCGCATTCAGGGCAGCGCTGGTAGTGGCTGCGCGGCAGCGCTTCGCTAATTGACCTGATCGTTAGCTTTTTTGTTGGCGTGACGTGTGAGGTGTTCAGAGCCATGTATCGTGAATCAAAGTGTTAGAATAATGTAATCTTAACTCATGACAGGAATAATCTTGAGCAAGAACGCATTTAATGCTTATTTTAATAGCCTGTGTTTAGGAGTAAGACCACGAAGTGATTATATAATGAGCAAAACAGAACTATACGCGGCGTTAAACCGCGATTTTCAGTCGTTAATGGCAGGTGAAACCAGCTTTCTGGCCACGCTGGCGAATACCAGCGCGCTACTGTTCGAACGCCTTACCGAGGTGAACTGGGCGGGATTTTATCTCCTCGAAGGCGATACGCTGGTGTTGGGGCCGTTTCAGGGGCGAATCGCCTGTGTGCGGATTCCGGTTGGTCGCGGCGTGTGCGGCGCAGCGGTAGCGCAGAATAAGGTTCAACGTATTGATGATGTTCATGCGTTTGACGGCCATATTGCCTGTGATGCCGCCAGCAACGCCGAAATTGTGCTGCCTGTCACGGTTGGCGAACGGATTATCGGCGTGCTGGATATAGATAGCACGGCGTTTGGCCGTTTTACCGAAGAAGATGAACACGGCCTGCGTACGCTGGTCGCACAGCTTGAAACCGTGCTTGCAACGACGGATTACAAAAAATTCTTTGCGAGCGTCGCAGGATAATCAACGGATAACGTAGCAATTACTGATGGCGTCATTATAATGACGCCTGTTCATGCCTGCTGCTTGTTGGCTACGTCCGTTGTAATCAGGAAATTTCATGGAAAATCAACCTAAGTTGAATAGCAGTAAAGAAGTTATCGCGTTTCTGGCCGAGCGTTTTCCTCACTGTTTTAGTGCGGAAGGCGAAGCTCGCCCGCTGAAAATTGGTATTTTTCAGGATCTGGTAGAGCGAGTTGGGGGCGAAATGAACCTCAGCAAAACGCAACTTCGTTCCGCTTTACGTCTTTATACTTCAAGCTGGCGTTACCTGTACGGCGTTAAGCCGGGCGCAACGCGCGTCGACCTTGATGGCAATCCGTGCGGCGAGCTGGAAGAACAGCATGTCGAACATGCGCGTAAGCAGCTTGAAGAAGCCAAAGCCCGTGTTCAGGCGCAGCGCGCAGAGCAGCAAGCGAAAAAACGCGAAGCTGCCGCGGCGGCTGGCGAAAAAGAAGACGCGCCGCGACGCGAGCGTAAACCTCGCCCGGTAGCGCGTCGTAAAGAAGGCGCTGAACGTAAACCTCGCGCTGATAAACCGACGACGAAAGCGCCGCGTGCGCCTCGCGAAGAGAAGCACACGCCGGTTTCTGATATTTCAGTATTGACCGTAGGGCAGTCCCTCAAGGTGAAAGCGGGTAATAATGCGATGGATGCCACCGTATTAGAAATCACCAAAGATGGTGTCCGTGTACAGCTGAATTCGGGTATGTCTTTGATTGTACGCGCAGAACACCTGGTGTTCTGAAACGGAGGCCAGGCCTGGCATGAACACTTTTTTTAGGCTTACCGCGTTAGCTGGCCTGCTTGCATTAGCAGGCCAGTCCTTCGCCGTGGAAGATATTACGCGTGCCGATCAAATTCCCGTACTAAAGGAAGAGACGCAACATGCGACGGTGAGCGAGCGCGTAACGTCGCGTTTTACCCGCTCCCACTATCGCCAGTTCGATCTGGATGAGGCATTTTCGGCAAAGATTTTTGATCGCTATCTGAATCTTCTCGACTATAGCCACAACGTTTTGTTGGCGAGCGATGTCGAGCAGTTTGCGAAAAAGAAAACCGTGTTGGGCGATGAGCTGCGCACGGGTAAGCTGGATGTTTTTTACGATCTTTATAACCTGGCGCAAAAGCGCCGGTTTGAACGTTACCAGTACGCGCTAAAAGTGCTGGAACGGCCAATGGATTTCACCGGAAACGATACGTTTAACCTGGACCGCAGTAAAGCGCCCTGGCCGAAAGATGAGGCTGAGCTAAATGCGCTGTGGGATGGTAAAGTGAAATTCGATGAGCTCAGTCTGAAACTCACCGGCAAGAGCGACAAAGAAATTCGCGAAACGCTGACGCGTCGCTACAAATTCGCTATTCGTCGCCTGGCGCAGACCAACAGTGAAGATGTGTTCTCGCTGGCGATGACCGCTTTTGCGCGTGAAATCGACCCGCATACGAATTATCTTTCTCCCCGCAATACCGAGCAGTTTAATACCGAAATGAGCCTGTCTCTGGAAGGTATCGGCGCGGTGCTGCAAATGGATGACGATTACACTGTCATTAACTCATTGGTCGCCGGCGGCCCAGCAGCGAAGAGCAAGTCGATTAGCGTCGGCGATCGTATCGTCGGCGTAGGGCAGGCCGGAAAACCGATGGTCGACGTCATTGGCTGGCGTCTTGACGATGTGGTGGCGCTGATCAAAGGGCCAAAAGGCAGCAAGGTCCGACTGGAAATACTGCCGGCTGGTAAAGGGACGAAAACGCGTATCATCACGCTGACGCGTGAACGGATTCGTCTTGAAGATCGCGCGGTTAAAATGTCGGTGAAAACCGTCGGCAAGGAAAAAGTTGGCGTACTGGATATTCCAGGCTTCTATGTTGGCTTGACCGATGATGTCAAAGTTCAGCTTCAGAAGCTGGAAAAACAGAATGTTAACAGCATCGTTATCGATCTGCGTTCAAACGGCGGTGGGGCGCTGACGGAAGCCGTTTCGCTTTCCGGTCTGTTTATCCCTTCTGGTCCGATAGTTCAGGTGCGCGACAATAACGGCAAAGTGCGTGAGGATAGCGACACCGACGGCGTGGTCTACTACAAAGGCCCGCTGGTGGTGCTGGTCGATCGTTTCAGTGCCTCGGCATCGGAAATCTTCGCTGCCGCGATGCAGGATTATGGTCGCGCGCTGATTGTCGGTGAGCCGACCTTCGGTAAAGGGACGGTACAGCAATATCGTTCGCTAAACCGAATTTACGATCAGATGCTTCGCCCGGAATGGCCTGCGCTGGGTTCGGTGCAGTACACCATTCAGAAGTTTTACCGTGTCAACGGCGGTAGTACGCAGCGTAAAGGGGTCACGCCGGATATCATCATGCCGACCGGCAATGAAGAGACGGAAACCGGAGAAAAATTTGAAGATAACGCCTTGCCGTGGGATAGCATTGATGCGGCGAAATACGTGAAATCGGACGATTTAGCCCCGTTTGGCCCGGAATTATTGAAAGAGCACAACGCGCGTATCGCCAAAGATCCTGAGTTTCAGTACATCATGAAGGATATCGCACGTTTCAATGCCATGAAGGATAAGCGTAACATCGTCTCTCTGAATTATGCGCAGCGTGAGAAAGAGAACAATGAAGAAGACGCTCTGCGTCTGGCGCGCATTAACGATCGGTTTAAACGTGAGGGTAAACCGTTGCTGAAGAAACTGGACGATCTGCCAAAGGATTACCAGGAGCCGGACCCATACCTTGATGAAACGGTGAAGATTGCTCTGGACCTGGCGCATCTTGAAAAAGAAAAACCAGCGGAGCAGGCGGCAGCCGATAAGTAACGCTAAACAGGCACAAAAAATTGTGCCTGTTTTTTTTAACAAGCGCAGAAGTCGTCAGGATAATGCTACAAAATGTAAAGTTGTGTTTTTCTCGTGACTTACCGCCTGGTGATGCTTGAAAATAGCCATAAGACCCATACGATGTGGGTAATCGCATAGTGCGCTTTGTTAAATTGAGGTTAAAAGAAAATTATGATGCGAATCGCGCTCTTCCTGCTGACGAACCTGGCCGTGATGGTCGTTTTCGGGCTGGTTCTGAGCCTGACAGGGATACAGTCGAGCAGCGTGCAAGGCTTGCTGATCATGGCGCTGCTGTTTGGTTTTGGCGGTTCTTTTATTTCATTGCTGATGTCCAAATGGATGGCGTTAAAATCCGTAGGAGGGGAAGTTATTGAACAGCCTCGCAATGAAAGAGAACGCTGGTTGATGAACACCGTAGCAACGCAAGCGCGCCAGGCCGGTATCGCCATGCCGCAGGTTGCTATCTACCATGCGCCGGACATTAACGCGTTTGCGACGGGCGCACGCCGTGACGCCTCATTGGTCGCTGTGAGCACCGGTTTGTTGCAAAACATGAGCCCTGACGAAGCGGAAGCCGTCATTGCGCATGAAATCAGCCATATTGCCAATGGCGATATGGTGACGATGACGTTGATTCAGGGGGTGGTTAACACCTTCGTTATCTTTATTTCGCGCATTATCGCGCAAATTGCTGCTGGTTTTCTGGGCGGCAACCGCGATGAAGGCGAAGGAAGTAACGGTAATCCGCTAATCTATTTCGCCGTTGCGACGGTGCTGGAACTGGTCTTCGGTATTCTGGCGAGCATCATCACCATGTGGTTCTCCCGTTACCGTGAGTTTCATGCCGATGCGGGATCGGCGAAGCTGGTTGGCCGTGAAAAAATGATTGCCGCGTTGCAGCGCCTGAAAACCAGCTACGAGCCGCAAGAAGCGACCAGCATGATGGCGTTTTGTATTAACGGTAAATCGAAATCGTTAAGCGAGCTGTTTATGACGCACCCACCGCTGGATAAACGCATTGAAGCGCTGCGTAGCGGTGAGTACCTGAAATAATAAGCCCACTGGCAAGTATGAAAAGCGCGTCGAATGACGCGCTTTTTTTACGCCTGAACGCGTGGTTGCGTAATACGTAAACCGCTCACCACCGCCGCGAGAGTCGCCAGGATCGCCGCTGCGAGCAGAGAAAGATGCGTACCGCTATCGCCAAACTGGTTCAACATCAGCGCTACCAGCGCGGCGCCAGTACTTTGGCCTAACAGTCGCGCCGTGCCCAGCATCCCGCTGGCGCCACCGCTGCGCTCACGCGGCGCGGAAGTGATAATGGTGTGATTATTCGGCGACTGGAACAGGCCAAACCCTGCGCCACAAAGGATCATCGGCCAGATAATATTCAGATCGGAGGGGGAGGCTGGCAACATGACCAGCGCAAACAACCCGGCTGCCATTATCACCATTCCCAGCGCCCCCAGCAAACCGGCATGAAGACGTTCTATCAGGTATCCCGCCAGCGGCGCCATTACCATCGTTGCCAGCGGCCAGGGCGTCAATAACAGGCCGGTTTCTACTTCGCTACGGCCCAGCACGGTTTGCAGATAAAAAGGTAGCGAGACCATGGCTAACATTTGTGCGCAGAACGAGCAAATTGACGTGCCGATCGAGAGTGAAAAAAGCGGAATTCGTAACAAGTCGATGGGTAACAAAGGGACGGGCAAAGAAAGCTGGCGGCGCACGAAGAAAAACCCGACCACGACCAGAACGAGCAGCTCTGCGCCAATCAACGTTAGCGACTGTCCCTGGGCAAATCCGCTCAATGCGGTAATCAGCAGGCCAAATGTGAGCGCATTCATTACCGCGCTCGGTAAGTCAAAGCGCGGCTTAGTGTCATGGGCGATGTTTGCTGGTAAAAAGCGTATGGCCAGAATTAACGCGATGATACCTAACGGGACATTAATCAGAAACAGCCATTTCCATGATGAGATGGACAAAATCGCTGCGGCGATCGTCGGACCCGCGGCGGAAGAGACTGCGACGATAAAAGAGTTAATTCCCATGCCTCGTCCCAGATGACGCTGGGGGTAGATAAGACGAATCAGCGCCGTGTTTACGCTCATTAGCGCCGCGCCGCCAAATCCCTGCGCGATGCGCGCCAGCGTCAGCATCTGCAGCGAGTCTGAAAGCGCGCAAAACAATGATGAAAGCAGAAATACCACTAAACCACATTTGTAGATCCGGCGATAACCAAACATGTCGCCTAAAAAAGACAGGGAAAGCAGTGAGACGACAATGGCGATTTGGTATGCATTGACAATCCAGATAGAGCTGGCAGGGGAGGCATGTAAATCAGTCGCAATGGTTGGCAGCGCGACATTAGCGATTGCGCCATCCAGAACCGCCATCGAAATACCGATAATAATCGTCAGGATAGCGCCGTATCTCTGCGGGAGGGGCAGGCCATCGGCCCGTGTTTTTTCCATAAGTATTTTGTAATAAGGGGAATTATGAGCTGAATAATAATGTTAGCATTAATACTGAGTTGTTATGTCGCAGATTTGTAACGAAGTAAGCAAAGATGGATTGCGGGCGACCTGGCGTGAAATTATAATAAAAACTCGTTCTGAATTTTATAAAACGCTCGTAATGAGGTGATAAATGGCAAACGCAGATCTGGATAAGCAGCCTGATTCTGTATCTTCTGTGCTGAAAGTTTTCGGCATTCTGCAGGCGCTGGGTGAAGAGCGTGAAATAGGGATTACCGAGCTATCGCAGCGCGTCATGATGTCGAAAAGCACCGTTTATCGCTTTTTGCAAACCATGAAAACGCTGGGCTACGTGGCTCAGGAGGGGGAGTCTGAAAAATACTCTCTGACGCTAAAGCTGTTTGAGCTGGGCGCGCGAGCTTTGCAAAATGTTGATCTCATCCGCAGTGCGGACATTCAGATGCGCGAACTGTCTCGTCTGACAAAAGAAACTATCCATCTTGGCGCGCTGGATGAAGACAGCATTGTCTATATCCATAAAATTGACTCTATGTACAATCTGCGGATGTACTCACGTATTGGGCGTCGTAATCCGCTGTACAGTACGGCCATCGGTAAAGTGCTTCTGGCCTGGCGTGACCGCGATGAGGTTAAGCAGATTCTCGACGGCGTAGAGTATAAGCAAAGCACGGGACGCACGATTACCAGCACTGAAGCGTTGCTGCCGCTGTTGGATGAAGTGCGTGCGCAAGGATACGGTGAAGATAACGAAGAACAGGAAGAAGGATTACGTTGTATCGGCGTACCGGTATTTGACCGTTTTGGCGTAGTCATCGCAGGGTTAAGCATTTCGTTCCCGACGCTGCGTTTTTCAGAAGAACGCCTACAGGAATATGTGGCTATGTTACACGCCGCCGCGCGTAAAATTTCTGAACAAATGGGTTACAACGATTATCCCTTCTAAGCAACGTTATTAGCATGACGTTAAAAAAAAGCAGCTACGAAAAATGTAGCTGCTTTTTTTATAACATCGGGTGGGATGAAATCGTAAAAGTAGATAATATCTGTCGGCTTATTTAACGGTTATTAAAATATTATTTAACAGTACTTATGAACAACAGCCAATATAGGGGAATTATTGGTGATAGTTTCACTGTGAAATTATTTATTGCCGCTTAGCCATTATCCACCACGGTGGCGATTTTTCTGAAAATGGGACAGTCGGAAAAGCCAATAATGCCGCTGTTGGTATGGAGATATTGCGCCGTGCTGGTGCCGCGTGCGGTCAGGTAATGGCACTGTAAACCCAGCCCCGCAGCGTTCACTTTACTTCCCACCAGGATGCCATAGCCGCTCATCAGCAGGCCTATCCACACCAGGGCAAACAATACAATTGCGCGAATGATCAAACGCATTACTACCTCTTTTCTTTTTTAGTTAGAATAAGAGTAGCGTGTACATTGATTGAAACAAGTGAATCATTCCTAAAAACATATAATGCCGCTACAGTTACTCCTGGTTTAAGTAACTCATGATAATTTAGCGACATAAGATGTAAGATCGGAGAGTGGAGTGAAAAAATTTCGATGGGTCGTTCTCGGCATCGTGGTGGTAGTATGCCTGTTGCTGTGGGCGCAGGTGTTTAATATCATGTGCGATCAGGATGTACAATTTTTCAGCGGTATTTGCGCCATCAATAAATTTATTCCCTGGTAAACGTTTTACACCAGAGATTTCCTTCCCGTGTAGCAGTGGTAGAATGACGTCTCTACATCGAGGTGGTGAAATGAACGACGTTTTAAACTCTGGTGCGTTTTCTCTTGCATCTTTAATAGTATCAATGGTGGTTCTGGTGGTGGGGCTGGCGCTCTGGTTCTTTGTCAACCGGGCAAGTTCCCGTGCCAACGAGCAGATAGAACTGCTCGAAGCGTTGTTGGATCAACAGAAGCGGCAAAACGCGTTGTTACGCCGCCTTTGCGAAGCAAACGAACCAGAAAAAGAAGCGGAACCCGCAACAGCGGCAAGCGAACCGAAAGAGGATGAGGACATCATTCGTCTGGTTGCTGAACGATAATGCTTACCGGGGCGCAAATGGCGCCAGTGCCATACGCCCCATTTCCCCGTCGGATCTCTCCGCGTTGCCGTTTGCAACTGATACTACAGCATCAACACCTTACATAATATATGGCTTTATATGCAACATAGTTTGATATGTATAACAAATGGACATATGTCAATTTTGTGATACCGCTCATTCTCTATTAAAAGCGAAACGT
Organism: Salmonella sp. NW884; assembly: GCF_051700745.1. Lineage (NCBI taxonomy): Bacteria > Pseudomonadati > Pseudomonadota > Gammaproteobacteria > Enterobacterales > Enterobacteriaceae > Salmonella > Salmonella sp. NW884. The sequence goes on from NZ_JAMMDE010000005.1 coordinate 254,337, forward strand.
TTCTCTCTCTTTATGGATTGTCATTGTTTGTTCATTATTTTAAGGCATTCTGTAAAGACGCAGAACATCACAAAAAGCGGTGTCGAAAATCGCTTTTCTTTTCTATTATTTTGATTAAAAGGTGTTTTTTATCATTGTGACAATTTATGCATAACTCAGCATAAAAAGTGATATGAAAAATACAGCTTTTAAATGTGATTTGATGCACTGGAAGAAGCGAAGTTATTGAGCTATGGTAGAAAAATGGCTTTTCAGCAGTGACGTTGTCAGGAGTCCGTCAGCGCGTGAGGATATATCTTTCGCAATTTTGTTGCATAAACGTGCTGTCAATTTGTGAAGGTTCTCGTAATTTGTGCGACGGATCGAGACACGTTTAAAAATGGCTTGCCATAATTAACGTTGTATGTGATAACAGGCTTTGGGTTAAACGAGGTACAGTTCTGTTTATGTGTGGCATTTTCAGTAAAGAAGTCCTGAGTAAACACGTTGACGTTGAATACCGCTTCTCTGCCGAACCTTATATTAGTGCCTCAAGCAGTAATGTCTCAGTTTTATCTATGTTATGCCTACGGGCAAAGAAAACACTCTAAGGAATTTTGCAAATGGCAAAGATTAAAGGTCAAGTTAAGTGGTTCAACGAATCCAAAGGTTTTGGCTTCATTACTCCGGCTGACGGCAGCAAAGATGTGTTCGTACACTTCTCCGCTATCCAGGGCAATGGTTTCAAAACTCTGGCTGAAGGCCAGAACGTTGAGTTCGAAATTCAGGACGGCCAGAAAGGTCCGGCTGCTGTTAACGTAACAGCTATCTGATCGACACCACTGATTTGATGCGTTTGTCGCGTCAGCCTCAGATATAAAGCCTCGCTAAAAGCGGGGCTTTTTAATTCAATATCCTTCAAAATGTGTCTGGATGCGCTCTCGTTAGCGATTTGTTGCAAAGGCGCGATGTTATTAGCATTGTTTTTTCTGGTTTTTCCGGCCGTTTCCCGTTAAATCAATCACCTGAAAAATGATTCGGCTGGAGATCAGGTGAAAAAGAAAAGCGACGGCGATACCCGTAATTTTACGCCCATACGTTTTGCACTACTTTGCACTGCCATTCTGCTCAGTATGGCATTGTTGTTAGGGCGGGTGGCATGGCTGCAAATTGTTACGCCGTCGAAACTGGTGAAACAAGAAGATATGCGCTCGCTTCGTGAAGTGACCACGGCCTCTCCACGCGGCATGATCACCGACAGAGAAGGGCGGCCCTTAGCGGTGAGCGTTCCGGTTAATGCTGTCTGGGCCGATCCGAAAACTATCATAAGCAAAGGCGGCGTTGGCTACAATGAGCGCTGGCAGGCGCTGGCCAGTGCCCTGCATCTGTCGCTCAGTACGCTTGCGGAACGGGTAAACAGTAATCCGGCAGGCCGTTTTATCTACCTCGCGCGCCAGGTTTCACCCCAGCAAGCCGAATGGATAGATAAACTGAATCTACCGGGTATTAACCTGCGGGAAGAGTCGCGCCGTTTTTACCCTGCCGGACACGTAGCGGCCAATTTGATCGGCTTTACCAATATCGACGGGCAGGGAATAGAAGGTATTGAAAAGAGCTTTAACGCGCAACTGACGGGAAAACCGGGCTCCCGGCTGGTGCGTAAAGATAAATTTGGTCACGTTATTGAGAACATTACGGAAGTGAATCCGGTTCCTGCTCATGAACTTCAGCTTAGCATTGATGAACGTCTGCAAACGGTTACCGAAGATGCGCTGGATAACGCCGTCATCTGGAACAAAGCGGAATCCGGCGCTGCCGTATTGATTAACATCCCAACGGGTGAAATTCTCTCGATGGCGAGCTACCCGGATTTCAACCCGAACAACCGTGAAGGCGCGCAGTTGGACGATTTTCGTAACCGCGCGATTAGCGATACTTTCGAACCCGGTTCTACTGTGAAGCCATTGGTCATCATGACTGCGTTACAGCAGGGCATCGTGCAGCCGGACAGCGTTATCGATACCCATCCTTTTACTCTCGATGGACACCGTATCCGCGACGTCGGTTACTATCCGGAACTGACATTAACCGGCATTTTGCAAAAATCCAGCGATACCGGCGTTTCTCACCTTTCTCTGGCGATGCCGGTGCAGAAATTAATGGATACTTATAAAAGCTTTGGTTTCGGCGTGCCTACCGGACTGGGTCTCACCGGAGAGAGTAGCGGGTTATTACCGAAACGTCATTACTGGAGTGATTTAGATCGCGCTACCTTCGCTTTTGGCTATGGATTAATGGTGACGCCGCTGCAACTGGCGCATGTTTATGCCACGATTGGCAGCTTTGGTATCTACCGTCCGTTATCGATCACCAAAGTTGATCCGCCCGTGATCGGCACGCGGGTAATGCCGGAAGAACTGGTGCACGAGGTGGAACATATGATGGAGAGCGTCGCGTTGCCTGGCGGCGGCGGAACAAAAGCCGCAGTAAGAGACTACCGTATTGCGGTCAAAACCGGGACGGCGAAAAAAATTGGCGATGATGGTAAATACGTCGATAAGTATGTGGCATATACCGCAGGCGTCGCGCCGGCAAGTAACCCCAGATTTGCGCTGGTGGTGGTGATTAATAATCCGCAAAACGGGGCTTATTATGGCGGCGCGGTATCTGCGCCCGTATTCAGCCAGATCATGGGCGATGTGCTGCGGCTGGAAAATGTTGAGCCAGACGGTATGCCAGCCGATTCAGATCACCTTCTGGTGATGCATGGCAGCCACGTTGCGGTTCCGGGCTCGTAAAGGATTTTCCCGGGGCGCAATTCGCGTTACACTTGCGCCCTTTAGCGCCCCAGTCCGGAGTTGTCATGTCGTTTACCTGCCCGCTTTGCCATCAGCCGCTTACGCAGATTAATAACAGCGTTATATGTCCACAGCGCCATCAGTTTGATGTGGCGAAAGAGGGCTACATCAATCTGCTGCCGGTACAGCATAAACGTTCGCGCGATCCGGGCGACAGCGCCGAAATGATGCAGGCGAGGAGAGCGTTTCTTGATGCGGGCCATTATCAGCCGCTGCGCGATGCCGTGATTAACCTGTTGCGCGAGCGGCTGGATCAGTCGGCCACGGCGATTCTGGATATCGGCTGCGGCGAGGGGTATTACACTCATGCTTTTGCCGAGGCGTTGCCGGGAGTCACCACGTTTGGACTGGACGTTGCTAAAACGGCGATCAAAGCGGCAGCGAAGCGCTATTCGCAGGTGAAGTTTTGTGTGGCGTCAAGCCATCGACTGCCCTTTGCCGATGCGTCAATGGATGCGGTGATCAGAATCTACGCCCCGTGTAAGGCGCAGGAATTAGCGCGCGTGGTGAAACCTGGTGGTTGGGTCGTTACCGCCACGCCGGGGCCGCATCATCTGATGGAACTAAAAGGGCTTATTTATGATGAGGTGCGTTTACATGCGCCGTATACCGAGCAGCTCGACGGGTTCACATTGCAGCAGAGTACCCGCCTTGCTTATCATATGCAGCTCACCGCCGAAGCGGCTGTAGCACTGTTGCAAATGACGCCATTTGCCTGGCGCGCCAGGCCAGACGTGTGGGAACAACTGGCCGCCAGCGCCGGACTTAGCTGCCAGACGGATTTCAACCTTCATCTCTGGCAGCGTGACCGTTAACCGTGAAAATGCGTCCAGAGGATCTGGACGCCAATTCCTATCAGTACGACCCCGCCGAGAATTTCAGCACGCTTACCCAGCATTGGGCCGATAAAGCGACCGATCATCATTCCGAGGGTGGACATGATAAGCGTGGCACAACCGATAGCCAATGCGGTTGCGATGATGTTTACCTGCAAAAACGCTAGACCGACGCCAACCGCCATCGCATCGAGGCTGGTCGCGATAGCCGTCGTGACTAATAGCCAAAAGCTGTGACGACGTAACGGTGTTTCATCTTCATCACTACCGCCGCGGATACCTTCGATGATCATGCGTCCGCCCAGAAAAATCAGCAGAACAAAGGCTATCCAGTGGTTCCATTCCAGAACGAATTTACTCGCCAATATCCCCAGCCCCCAGCCGATCAACGGGGTCAGCGTTTCAACCGCGCCAAAGATAAGACCGGTACGCAACGCTTCTGAGAATTTGGGTTTATGTAGGGTGGCGCCTTTGCCAATTGATGCCGCGAAAGCATCCATCGACATACCGAAAGCGAGAAGAACAGTAGCAGTAAAGTGCATGACAACGTCCTGACCGGGGTATCCATTAAACACATCACTGCCCCCAGCAAACATGCATGTCGCCATTCTGTGACGAAATACACAGCAGTTGATGCGCCTATGGTCTCGCCTGACCAGCGGCGGCTGGTCCGTACGCGCCACGTTTTGCAACGAGTATGTTGACGCGTACATTTCCGGAGTCTGGAAATCGGCTACTCCCCAATTGACGGCGCAACATTAACATATTTTTAGAATATAAAACAACAGCGATAAAATATTATTTGCCTTCTAACTGAAAACGATTTTCATTTAGATTTATTCATCAATAAAACGTTAAATTAAATAACAATTGGTCAATAGAAAATATAGCCTTAGCTATATTATGATTCGAAATAAAATTCGAAAAACATAGTTGAGGCTATATCTTAAGCTATTGATTTTCAATAAGAAGTTTATATATTTTTTCCAGATCGTCGATATTGCGTACACGGATAAGCAAGCGTCGTTGTTCTAATTGCATCACCAGTACGCCGTCTTCCGATAAATTCATCTCTTTAATACGGTTATATTCTATCCAGATATTGGCGAAGAAAAAGCCACGTTGTTTAAAGATGATCCGTGGCGTGCGGATCCAGAATATATAAAACCCCATTAACGCCAGCGCGCTTAATAACCATGTGGTCATCTGCGCTCCGTGGCTGGTTACGTTGTTATAAATAAGGATGGCGACCAGCCCAACGAAGATAACGCTGTCTACGCGACCACGGCGGAGCAGGGCTATAGAAAGCAGAGTGGGGCCATTGCGACGGGGCATGATGAACTGATCGTAGAGAGCGTAAGCCAATAATGCGGCAATAAAGAGAATCAGCACCAGGTCCGTGATAGTCATTTATCCTCCAGAGAAATAAAAAAACGGGGCCGTTTGGCCCCGGTAGTGTACAACAGCCTTACTGGCCCAGCAGTCCTACGGAGTAGCCGGCGATACCAATGACGAAGAAGCCCACGATAATCCACAGCGGGTTAACTTTCTTACGCAGCAACCACATACAGGCAAAGGTCAACAGTAGCGGAACCAGACCCGGCATCAGTTGGTCGAGAATGGTTTGCACGGTGGTAACGCGTGTCTGACCATCCTGACCGGTGATGGTGGAGACCACCAGCGGGATATTCACATGCGTCCACTTGTTAACCAATGCCCCCATGACAAACAGGCCGAGGATTGACGCCCCCTCAGTCAGTTTTTGCAGGAAGCCGCCGCCCATATCTTTAACGATATCGACGCCTTTGCGGTAGCCATAAGCTACGCCATAATAACGGGTCGCCAGACGCACCAGGTTAAACAGGATGAAAAACAGCAGCGGACCAAGCAGGCTGCCGCTCATTGCAATACCTGCGCCCAGCGCCGCGAATACCGGACGGACGGTACCCCAGAAGATAGGGTCGCCGACGCCTGCCAGCGGTCCCATCAGACCGACTTTGATACCGTTGATAGCACCATCGTCAATCTCTGCGCCGTTCGCACGCTTTTCTTCCATTGCCAGGGTCACGCCCAGTACCGGCGCCGCAACGTAAGGATGGGTGTTAAAGAACTCCAGATGACGTTTAATCGCCTGTTTACGCGCGTCATTATTCTCCGGATACAGGCGACGAATCGCCGGCACCATAGAGAAGCAGAAGCCCAGCGCTTGCATACGTTCGAAGTTCCATGATCCCTGGAACAGGTTAGAACGAAGAAATACGCCGCGAATATCGCTCGGAGTGAGTTTTTTCTCGGTGGTAGTTTTAGTCATATCAACCATTTCGCTCACCTGTTAGTCCAGTTCGTTGTCGAGATCGTTATTGCCAGCAGCCGCTGCAGGCGCGCCCGCTACACGGTTGTATTTCGGGCTCAGCTGGATGTAAAGAATAGCCATCACTGCGCCGATGACACCCAGTGCGACCAGGTTGAAGTTTGTGAAAGCCGCGGTGACGAAACCGAGGTAGAAGAACGGCATCAGGTAGCCTGCGCGCATCATGTTGATAACCATCGCATAACCAACCACGACGATCATGCCGCCGGCGATGTTCAGACCGCCTGTGACGACTTCAGGAATCGCATTCAGCATTCCCTGTACTTCGCTGGTGCCTACGGAGATGGCAACGATAACCGCCGGGATAGCGATACGCATTGCCTGCAGGAACAGAGAAGAAACGTGCAGCCAGGAGAGCGCCGTCAGGTTGCCGTTTTCAGCCGCCTTGTCCGCCGCGTGCTGGAATGCCACGGTGATGGTACGAACGATAATGGTCAGTACCTGGCCTGCTGCCGCCAGCGGAATCGCCAGCGCGATACCGGCGCCAATGCTTTGATGCCCGGCGATGACCAGAACGGTAGAGATGATGGACGCCAGTGCGGCATCAGGCGCAACGGCAGCACCGATGTTCATCCAGCCCAGAGCGATCATTTCCAGAGTACCGCCGATGATAATACCGGTTTTCATGTCCCCCAGAACGGCGCCGATTAAGGTACAGGCGATCAGCGGACGGTGGAACTGAAATTCATCAAGTACCGACTCCATACCCGCGATACATGCGACGATGAACACCAGCACAATCTGAAGAGTGGTAATCTCCATTGTACTTCTCCTATTGCTATCTTAAGTGTGAAAGCTAATTAAATGCCGGCGGTTATTTCGCCACTTTGGCAATTAAATCCATCATTTTCAGTTTCGGATCGGTGGAAACTTTACGCACCTCAAGCTCGATGCCGCGCTCGTTGAGCTTTTTAAAGGCTTCGATATCCTTTTCATCGACGGAAACGGCGTTGTTCACCTGCGTTTTACCTTGACGATAGGCCATACCGCCAATGTTCACGGAGGTGACTTTCACGCCGCCCTCAACGATGCGCTCGACGTCGGTAGGATTGGTAAACAGAAGCATCACGCGTTCGCCAGCGTATTTCGGGTTATTGTAGACGCGAATCATCTTCGCGACGTCAACCACATGCGCCGTAACGCCCGGCGGCGCAACTTGCGTCAGCAGCGTTTTACGTACGGTATCAGCCGCCACTTCATCGCTCACAACAATAATACGGCTGACATTGGTCTCTTTGGTCCAGCGGGTAGCGACCTGACCGTGAATGAGACGGTCATCAATACGGGCAAGCCCGATAACCATATAATCATTCGGGCCCATCGGTTTTGCCGGCGTGGCCGCTTTTGGCGCGGCGGCGACTGGCGCTGGCGCGGCTTTTTCTACCGGTTTCGCTTTCAGCGCTTTTACGCCTTCACGACCGGTTTCTACCGCCAGTGCGACCAGCTCGTCAAAGCTCGGATCGTCGTCACGAGCCATAAACGTTTCGACCAGCATCGGGATGTTGACGCCGGCAATAACTTCATAGCGCTCTTTATCGACGACAATGCGGCTGGCAGCATTAAACGGACTGCCTCCCCATGTATCAACGAGAAATAGCACGCCTTTACTGGTATCGAGTTTAGCCAACTGAGCGTTGTACTTTTCGATCAGCGTTTCGGCATTTTCGCCTGGAACGAAATCGATCCAGCCGACGTTTTCCTGCTCGCCTAACAGCATTTCGGCTGTTTTAAGTAACTGCTCTGCAGCCCAACCATGTGTGCCTATAACAATAGCAATGGTCACTTGCTACCTCCTTTATTATTGTCAACACATCAACTTGACAGATGTATTTTTTGAATCGCCGTCCGCAAGCGAATCGATTCAGATGAGGGTTACAACGAAAAACGCATGATTTTCGTGAATTATTTTAGATATCGAAAAAAATATTTTGTGTGATGGAGATCCGTAATTTTGTTTTCGATAATGAGAAATTTCGAAGTGTAAAATATCCTGGTTACATCTCTTTGCAAAGGAAGGTAAATCTTTGCCAAAAACCAGTTGTCTCTGTTATGTTTAGCTTCCGTTTAATTAGAATGGGGTATAGGGCAGCAGCCCGTTGTATGGATCGTCACCGACGTCATTTCACTCTTTGGCCGTTTTGCGCCTGTCAATCTGGCATATCTTGCCATAGCCTTACTTTGTTTATTGCGTTACCGCCTGCATCCTTTGAGATGTTGTGGGCGCCGTTTAGTCATTCCTTAAGCAGGAGCTTGTCATGGAATTATTAATGGATCCCTCAATTTGGGTGGGTTTACTCACGCTCGTCGTCCTGGAAATTGTCCTGGGTATCGATAACCTGGTCTTTATCGCGATCCTCGCCGATAAATTGCCGCCAAAGCAGCGTGACAAAGCGCGTCTTATCGGGCTCTCGCTGGCGCTGATTATGCGTCTGGCGCTGCTGTCCATTATTTCGTGGCTGGTGACCTTAACAAAGCCGCTCTTTACTGTCTGGGATTTTACCTTCTCCGGCCGCGATTTAATTATGCTGCTGGGCGGTATATTCCTGCTGTTTAAAGCGACCACCGAGCTGCATGAACGTCTGGAAAACCGCGAGCATGACACCGGACACGGTAAAGGCTATGCGAGCTTCTGGGTGGTAGTCACGCAGATTGTCATCCTGGATGCGGTCTTCTCGCTGGACGCCGTGATTACGGCGGTAGGTATGGTAAACCATCTGCCGGTTATGATGGCGGCGGTGGTGATTGCGATGGCGGTGATGCTACTGGCGTCAAAACCGCTGACCCGTTTTGTCAACCAGCATCCGACGGTGGTGGTGCTCTGTCTGAGTTTCCTGCTGATGATCGGCTTGAGCCTGGTGGCGGAAGGGTTTGGTTTCCATATTCCGAAAGGCTACCTGTACGCGGCAATTGGTTTCTCGATCGTTATCGAGGTGTTTAACCAGATTGCGCGCCGCAACTTTATTCGTCATCAGTCCACGTTGCCGCTGCGCGCGCGTACTGCGGACGCTATCCTGCGTCTGATGGGCGGTAAACGTCAGGCGAGTATGCAACATGAGACGGATAGCCCGGCCGCGATATCGGTGTCGGAAGGCGCCTTCGCCGAAGAAGAACGCTACATGATTAACGGCGTACTGACTCTGGCGTCGCGCTCCCTGCGCGGCATTATGACGCCGCGAGGCGAAATTAGTTGGGTGGATGCGAATCTCAGCGTAGCTGAAATCCGTCAGCAGTTACTCTCTTCTCCGCATAGCCTGTTCCCGGTATGTCGGGGCGAGCTGGATGAAATTATCGGTATCGTTCGGGCGAAAGAGTTGCTGGTGGCGCTGGAAGAGGGCGCGGACGTTGCGGCTATCGCCGCGTCTTCCCCGGCGATAGTGGTGCCGGAAACGCTTGATCCTATCAATCTGTTAGGCGTTTTGCGCCGCGCGCGCGGCAGTTTCGTTATCGTCACTAACGAGTTCGGCGTGGTGCAGGGGCTGGTTACGCCGCTGGATGTGCTGGAAGCGATTGCCGGTGAGTTCCCGGATGCCGATGAAACGCCGGAAATCGTTGCCGATGCCGAGGGCTGGATAGTGAAGGGTGGCACCGATCTCCATGCGCTACAGCAGGCGCTGGAAGTTGACCATCTGGTGAACGAAGAGGGCGATATTGCGACGGTCGCGGGGTTAGTGATCGCCGCTAATGGCCATATTCCTCGTGTAGGCGATGTCATTGATGTTCCGCCCCTGCGGATCACCATTGTCGAGGCCAACGACTATCGTGTCGATCTGGTTCGGATTGTTAAAGAACAGCCTGCCCACGACGAAGAGGAATAACGTCACACGCAGGAATCAAGTCTATAGATGCGGCATCGCGGACATAATCTGTCCGTTATGCCGGGCGGGCGGCGGCGCGCTGCCCGCCAGCCACTGTGGAAATTCGCTAATGGGCATCGGCTTCGCATAGAGATAGCCCTGTAACATTTGCACGCCATGCTGGCGCAAATGCTGTGCCTGCGTCTGGTTTTCGACCCCTTCCGCCACCAGTTCAATATTCAGTCTTTGCCCCAGCGCGATAATAATATCGGTCACCGTTGAATTGACCGCATCGGTACCGATGGCGGCGGTGAAGGATTTATCGATTTTCAAAATATCCGGCCGCAGTTTTTCCAGCCAGGAGAGCGAGCTGTTTCCTGTGCCAAAATCATCGATGGCTAACTTCACGCCTTTACGATGCAGCTCGCGCATCAGGCGGTAATCAACGTCAAGCAACGCGTCGCGTTCCGTGAGCTCCAGCACCAGTTGCTGAACAGGTTCCGCACTAAACCAGTACTGATTAAGATCCTTGAGAAGCACGCCGTGTCGGAAATGGCTTGCCGCCACATTGATGCCGATATGAAACTGATGGTTGATGGGGAAGTAGTGCCGCTGCCGAATGGTTTCCGCAATCACATAGCGGGTCAGCGGCGCTATCAGGTTATGCTCCTCGGCGATAGGAATAAAAACATCCGGTGAGATCCAGCCCTGGCGCGGGTTATTCCAGCGTAACAGGATCTCAACGCCGGTACACTGCTGCGTGCGGGCATTAAGCAACGGCTGACAAAATAGCTCAAACTCCCGTTCGGCAAGGGCCAGATTAATTTCCCAGGAAAAGCTCATTCTGCTGGCGGTTGCCAGCCAGGCGATATAACCGATCAACAGGCTAAGCAATACGGCCAGCGGTAACTGCGTCGGGAGATGTTTGAACGCCAGTACGCCTGCCGACGGCCCGCTGACGCTGATAGTAAAAGGGAAATGCCGCGATGAAAGCTGGTAACGCTCTTCATCTTTTTTTAATTCCGGAAGAGTATCGACCACGCCCCGACCATATAACAGGTGCCGTTTGCCGACCGTCAGGCTGGCGCTGGTAATTTGCGGCTGCTGCGGCTCAAGTAGCATAGTCGCCAGCAAGTCAATATTCACAATTTCCATCACGCCATCCTGTCCATCGGCAGAGGCGGGATACCACTGAATGAGGATCGGGCTTCCCTTGAGTAACGATTGGTCCGTGGAAAGTAGCAGCAGATCGCCAGCTGCGGGAAGATCGGGCTGAAGCTGGCGTATGGGAGTATTACGGGCGCCAAAAATGCTTGAGCAGTAGAGAATTCCCTCTTTTACCAGCCCGATAGAACGAATGGTTTGCAGGCGGGCGGCTTGCTTACGCAACGGCAAATGCGCGGTCGCGCACGGAAGCTCAAGTAAGGGTAGCAGTATGTTTCGTCCGACCAGGAGAGGATGCAGCACATTATCCAGCGCATCAACGGCATGATTCGCGAATGCAACCGTGCGATGGTGATTTAAGTTCCGCTCCGAAATAAATCGGATGCTCAGCGTAAGAATGAGCGTGACCAGTGCACAAATCGTGCAAACAATGAAACGATTACGGCGATAATGATTGATGATCCGTTGTGCTGTTTGCATGCGGGCCGCCCAATAAGCGTTGGCGACAAAAGCCAACCGCGACACAGCAAGTGTAGTGGGGAAACGTGGAGTCGACGAGGAAGAGATAAAAATTTCGCCCATCCGTAGCAGATGGGCGAAGGGAGGGGAAATGGCGTTTAATCACACTGGACTTTAATAGCCAACCCGCCGCGCGACGTTTCGCGGTATTTGGCGTTCATGTCTTTTCCGGTCTCGTACATCGTTTCGATGACTTTATCCAACGAGACGCGCGGCGCGCTGGTTCGACGCATGGCCATACGCGCAGCGTTGATCGCTTTAACCGAAGCAATGGCGTTACGCTCGATACACGGCACCTGCACCTGACCGGCAACCGGGTCGCAGGTCAGCCCCAGGTTATGCTCCATGCCGATTTCAGCGGCAACGCAAACCTGTTCCGGGCTGGCGCCCAACAGTTCAGCAAGGCCTGCCGCCGCCATCGAACAGGCGACCCCGACTTCTCCCTGACAGCCGACTTCCGCGCCGGAAATAGACGCGTTCATCTTATACAGCGCGCCAATAGCGCCTGCCGCCAGGAAGTAGCGGGTGTAAATATCCGGGCTGACTGATTCAATAAAATGGTCGTAGTAAGCCAGTACCGCAGGAACGATGCCGCACGCGCCGTTGGTTGGCGCCGTCACGACGCGGCCGCCTGCGGCGTTCTCTTCGTTCACCGCCAGAGCAAACATGTTCACCCAGTCAATGACGTTCATCGGATCGCTGGAAAGCTTATCGCTGGAAACCAGCATACGACGCAGCGCGGAGGCGCGACGCGGTACGCGCAGCGGCCCCGGCAGCACGCCTTCGGTATTCATACCACGATCAATACAGGCCTGCATGGTCTGCCAGACGTGACCGAAATACTCTTCAATCTCTTTCTTGCTATGCAGCGCCAGTTCGTTTTGCATCACCATGCCGGAGAGTGAAAGGCCGGTACTGTTGCAATACTCCAGCATTTCTTTCGCCGATTTAAACGGATAAGGTACAGTAACCTCATTCGTCGCTTCCTGGCCGAAATGCTCTTCATCAACGATAAAGCCGCCGCCGATGGAATAGTACGTCTTGCTATAAATGACCGTGTCGTCATGCCAGGCGTGGATCTGCATCCCGTTTTCATGCAGCGGCAAATTGCCGTTGTGAAAACGCATTCCGTCATCTTTCGGGAAGTCGACTTCGTGACGTCCCTGGGCCAGTAACAGACGCTCGCGCGTTTCGACGTCGCGAATAAAACCGGGGATACTATCAATATCCACGGTAGCGGGTTCATTACCCGCCAGACCCATAATAATGGCGATATCGGTATGGTGACCTTTCCCCGTCAGCGACAGCGAGCCGTAGACATCGACAGCGACGCGGGTAACGTTATCCAGTAATCCTTTTTCGACCAGGTCATCGACGAACTGTTTACCGGCCTTCATCGGGCCAACAGTGTGGGAAGAGGAGGGACCAATCCCTACCTTAAACATGTCGAATAGGCTAATCACGATAATACTCCTGACAGGGCAACCGGGGCTTCCGGTTACGATGTTATAACTGCGCATAGTGTAAGAGGGAACGCTGGCATCAGCTTAACTATTCACATGAATTAAACTAATGAATAACCGCGTTTTTACTAATATTGCGACAGTAATCTCAAGTCGTGTCTTGCGCGCGTAAAGTTAAGTATATACACGTTGCCCTTCAGGCTGCCTCTTTGGGGGAGGCGATTGTTACCGCCTTGAGGCAACGTGAATGGCGTTGTGTACAGTCAGGGCTTTACGCCGATTTGCAGCGCCAGCTCACGAAGAATGTTTGCGGTCATGCCCCAGACGAAATAATGCTCATACCAGGAGAGCCATACGCGGTGCGAATTGCCGCGACGGTAAACATCAAGCGGATGATATCGACCCAGTTGCAACGCTTGCGCCAGCGGCATTTCAAACACCGCAGACACTTCGTCTTCACTGGCGCGCCAGGGGAGATTTGGCGGAATAATGCCGACCACCGGGGTGACCTGAAAACCGGTCACGCTGTCTACCGGCGGTAAAACGCCAATCACTTCCACGGCTTGCGGCGGGATGGCGACTTCCTCCTGCGCTTCGCGAAGCGCTGCGGCGATAAGCGAAGCATCGGTACTGTCCACGGCCCCGCCGGGAAAGGCGACCTGTCCGGCGTGTTTGCGCAAATGAATAGCCCGCTGGGTCAACAGCAGCCCCGGCTGGGGGCGGCGAACCACAGGGATCAGTACGGCGGCCTGACGTTGATTTAACGTTTCATGAGTTATCTGCGGGCGCAAAAGCTGAAAGCGCGATAAGAAATGATCGAGCGTCAGACGGCTGGTATCCACGTATTAGTTCTCCAGTGGGTGCAGGATACGATTAACTTTATCAAAAGTTTCCTGATATTCCGCTTCTTCCTTGCTATCGGCCACGATACCGCCGCCGGCTGAGCAATAGAGTTGGCCCTGCGTTGCCGTGACGGTGCGGATAGTAATACTGGTATCCATCTTGCCGCAGAAACTCAGATAACCGATGCTACCGCACCAGGCGTTGCGTCGCTGCGGCTCCAGTTCGTCGATAATTTCCATCGCCCGCACTTTAGGCGCGCCGGTAATGGAGCCGCCGGGGAAAGCCGCGCGCAGCAGGTCGGTAGCATGAAGCGAGTCCGGTAAACGGGCGGTAATGGTGCTAACCAGATGGTGAACGGCAGGAAATGGTTCGACGACGAACAGTTCCGGCACTTTCACTGAACCCGGCACGGCGACCCGGCCAATGTCGTTACGCATCAAATCGACGATCATCAAATTTTCAGCGCGATCTTTCATTGAGTTGGCCAGTTTCTGCGCCTGCTGACGATCCGCCTGCGGATCGTTAAGCCGTGGAAGCGTACCTTTGATCGGGCGCGTCTGAATATGACCATTCTCCAGTTGGATAAAACGCTCGGGAGAAAGGCTCAATATGGCGCCGTCATGTAAACGAAGAAAGGCGCTGAACGGGGCGCGATTTGCGCGGTTAAGGCGTTCGAAAGCCTGCCATTCATCACCCTCGTAGCTCGCCTGAAAACGCTGGGAAAGATTGACCTGATAGCAGTCCCCGCTGTGCAGCCAGGCCTGCACCTGACGAAACTTCTCGCCATACTCGCAACGCGTCATATTGGATTGCCAGGCTGAGGTAAGCCTGAAGGGCGTGCGGGTTGGCGCGCGCTGGCTGGTGAGCCAGCGATATCGGGCGTCTGCATCATGATAGCTTATCAGCGACACCACCTGTTTTTGGTGATCGACAATCAGCGCCCAGTCGTAAAGGCCAATCGCCATATCGGGTAAAACGATATCGCGCGCGGCAGTATCGGGCAGAATTTCGAAACGCCGCCCTAAATCGTAACCAAACAGACCCAGCGCGCCGCCCTGAAAGGGTAAGTCAGGGTCAGGCTGAGGATGGAAAGGCAGCGCCTCCAGTTGAGTCTGCAAAACGTGTAACGGATCGTCGAGAGTGACGGTAGTCGTGCGCGCAGTACATACCGTGGTTTCCTGCGCGCGCGTGGTCAGTGTGGTGACAGGATCGGCGACCAGAATATCAAAACGGTTATAGGGATGAATAGCATCACCTGAATGCAGCAGCATCGCCCAGGGTAAATGGTTTACGGGCGCAAAATAGTGTTCAGCGGCGTCCGGACGCCAGGGTAAGGTGATAACAGTGGGAGATAACGTCTTCATCATTCCTGACTCGTTACAACACTACTGGCTTACCGCCGGGTAGCGTGAAATAATTAGCGCTAACAATTTAGCAGGAGTTAATCATGTTTGCAGGTTTACCTTCACTCAGTCATGAACAACAGCAAAAAGCCGTAGAACGTATCCAGGAATTGATGTCGCAAGGTATGAGCAGCGGAGAAGCGATTGCCCAGGTGGCGGGCGAGCTTCGCGCCAACCATACCGGCGAACGCATAGTGGCGCGTTTTGAGGATGAAGACGAATAACCGGCTTATACCGCCGCGACAATCTTAATCTCAACTTTATATTTCGGGTTCATCAACCCGGCCTGTACGGTACAGCGTACCGGCGCATGACCTGCGACGACCCACGCATCCCACGCCTTATTCATGGCGGCAAAATCCGCTTTATCGCTCAGGAAAATAGTGGCATCCAGAATACGTGACTTACTGGAGCCCTGTTTTTCCAGCACCGCATCAATTTGCGCCAGAGTATTCGCCGTTTGCTCAAAAGCATCGGCGTCCAGGTTTTCCGGCACGCCGGTATACCACAGCGTATTATTGTAGATCACCACGTCTGACCAACGATCTTCGGCATCAATACGCACGATAGACATTACTAATTCCTCATTTGCTTTCCATTTGAATGGCTCAAGACTGCCACAATGTGGCGCCGCCGTCACCTCTGTAACTGGCGTAAGCCTTTCTACCCTGACATAATCCCCTGTGCAAATTAACAGGGGGCAGTGTGACGGACGATTTTGCAGCAGATGGCCAACTGGCCAAAGCGATAACCGGTTTTAAGCCGCGCGAACCACAGCGACAAATGGCGGTTGCCGTAACACAAGCGATTGAAAATGCGCAGCCTCTGGTTGTTGAAGCCGGCACCGGAACCGGGAAGACCTATGCTTACCTCGCTCCGGCGTTGCGCGCCGGGAAAAAAGTCATTATTTCGACCGGGTCGAAAGCGTTGCAGGATCAACTCTACAGCCGCGATCTGCCGACGGTAGCAAAAGCGTTGGCGTTTACCGGTAAGACGGCCCTGTTGAAAGGACGTTCAAACTACCTCTGCCTGGAGCGTCTGGAACAACAAGTGCTGGCGGGCGGCGATTTACCGGTACAAACGTTAAGCGACATGATATTGCTGCGCTCCTGGTCAAATCAGACGCGGGATGGCGATATCAGCACCTGCGTCAGCGTGGCGGAGGATTCCCAAGCCTGGCCGCTGGTCACCAGTACCAACGACAACTGCCTTGGCAGCGATTGCCCGCTCTACAAAGAGTGCTTTGTGGTGAAAGCGCGTAAAAAGGCGATGGACGCGGATGTGGTGATTGTAAACCACCATCTTTTTCTTGCGGATATGGTGGTTAAAGAGAGCGGATTTGGCGAACTTATCCCTCAGGCTGAAGTAATGATCTTCGATGAAGCCCACCAACTGCCTGACATCGCCAGCCAGTATTTCGGACAATCGCTCTCCAGCCGTCAGTTGCTGGATTTAGCAAAAGACATCACCATCGCCTACCGGACGGAACTGAAAGACACTCAACAGTTGCAAAAATGCGCCGATCGCCTTGCCCAGAGCGCCCAGGATTTTCGTCTGCAACTGGGGGAGCCCGGCTACCGGG
Source organism: Salmonella sp. NW884 (assembly GCF_051700745.1). NCBI lineage: Bacteria > Pseudomonadati > Pseudomonadota > Gammaproteobacteria > Enterobacterales > Enterobacteriaceae > Salmonella > Salmonella sp. NW884. Next base: position 271,149 of record NZ_JAMMDE010000005.1, read on the forward strand.
GAAATTTGCGTGAACTGTTAGCCGACTCGCGTATCCAACGGGCATTTTTACTGCTGGATGATACGCTGGAGCTTTGTTACGACGTGGCGAAACTGTCGCTGGGCCGTTCGGCGCTGCTGGATGCGGCTTTTGAACGCGCCACGCTATACCGTTCACGGCTGAAACGCTTAAAAGAGATCAATCAGCCGGGATACAGCTACTGGTATGAGTGCACCTCGCGCCATTTCACCCTGGCGCTGACGCCGCTCACCGTGGCGGATAAATTCAAAGAGGTGATGGAACAGAAGCCCGGTAGCTGGATTTTTACCTCGGCCACGTTGTCGGTAAATGATGATCTTCACCACTTTACCGCCCGTCTGGGAATTGAACAGGCAGAATCCATGCTGCTGCCCAGCCCATTCGACTATACGCGCCAGGCGTTACTCTGCGTACCGCGTAACCTACCGCAAACCAACCAGCCCGGCGCGGCGCGACAGTTGGCGGCTATGCTCAGGCCGATTATCGAAGCCAATAACGGGCGATGTTTTATGCTGTGTACCTCACACGCCATGATGCGCGAGCTGGCGGAGCAGTTTCGCGCCATCATGACGCTGCCAGTGTTGTTGCAAGGGGAAACCAGTAAAGGCCAACTGTTACAGCAATTTGTTAGCGCCGGCAACGCGCTGCTCGTCGCCACCAGCAGCTTCTGGGAAGGGGTGGACGTGCGCGGCGATACGTTATCGTTGGTGATTATCGACAAATTGCCGTTTACTTCCCCGGACGACCCGCTGTTAAAAGCGCGAATGGAAGACTGTCGTTTGCGCGGCGGCGATCCGTTTGATGAGGTTCAACTGCCCGACGCGGTGATTACGCTGAAGCAGGGAGTAGGGCGGCTGATTCGCGATGCGGACGATCGCGGGGTGTTAGTGATTTGTGATAACCGGCTGGTGATGCGGCCCTATGGCGCCACGTTTCTCGCCAGCCTGCCTCCTGCGCCGCGCACGCGTGATATCGCCCGTGCCGTTCGCTTTCTTGCGATTCCATCCGCCGAGTAATTTGTTACGGAGTATGGTAAGATGCGCGCTATTTTATTGATCTAAGCACGAAACCTCATGCGAATTCTGGCTATCGATACCGCCACAGAGGCCTGTTCTGTCGCCCTGTGGAACAACGGTACTATCAATGCTCACTTTGAGCTTTGTCCACGAGAACACACTCAACGTATCCTGCCCATGGTGCAGGAAATTCTGGCCGCCAGCGGCGCCTCGCTCAATGAGATAGATGCGCTGGCGTTTGGGCGCGGTCCGGGCAGCTTTACCGGCGTGCGTATCGGCATTGGTATTGCGCAAGGGCTGGCGTTAGGGGCAAATCTGCCGATGATCGGTGTTTCGACGCTTGCCACGATGGCGCAGGGCGCGTGGCGTAAAACCGGCGCGACCCGCGTACTCGCCGCGATTGACGCGCGAATGGGCGAAGTGTACTGGGCGGAATACCAGCGTGATGCGCAGGGCGTCTGGCAGGGCGAAGAGACGGAAGCGGTGCTGAAACCGGAACGGGTCGGCGAGCGGTTGAAACAGCTTTCCGGCGAGTGGGCGACCGTAGGAACGGGTTGGTCCGCGTGGCCCGATCTGGCGAAGGAGTGCGGCCTGACGCTTCATGATGGGGTAGTGTCGCTCCCGGCAGCGGAAGATATGTTGCCCATCGCCAGTCAAAAGCTGGCGGCAGGAGAGACCGTTGCCGTGGAACATGCCGAGCCGGTTTATTTGCGTAACGAAGTGGCGTGGAAGAAACTTCCCGGCAAAGAATGACTCTCACTACTATTACCCCCCCATACTTTATGCTGTGGGGTGGAATAGAGGTCGAGAAAAAGGAGTCGCATCATGGCGGTTCAAAAAAGGTTAATAAAAGGGGCGCTGGCGTGCGCTTTTGCGCTTATGCTGAGTGGTTGCGTGACTATCCCGGATGCCATTAAAGGTTCGAGTCCGACGCCGCAGCAGGATTTGGTGCGGGTGATGAATGCGCCACAGCTCTATATCGGGCAAGAGGCGCGTTTCGGCGGCAAAGTTGTGGCGGTACAAAATCAGCAGGGAAAAACCCGGCTTGAAATCGCTACCGTACCGCTCGACAGCGGCGCGCGTCCTGTTCTGGGCGAAGCCTCGCGCGGCAGAATTTTTGCCGATGTGAACGGTTTTCTGGACCCGGTGGACTTCCGTGGCCAGTTAGTTACCGTTGTTGGCCCGATAACCGGCACGGTTGACGGTAAAATCGGCAATACGCCGTATAAATTTATGCTGATGCAGGCTACCGGCTATAAACGCTGGCATCTTGTTCAGCAGGTCGTCATGCCTCCACAGCCGATCGATCCGTGGTTTTACGGCGGACGCGCTTGGCCTTATGGCTATGGCGGTTGGGGATGGTATAACCCTGGACCCGCAGAGGTTCAGACGATAGTAACAGAGTAACCCTTTGTTTTATCAATAAAAGAAACAGCGGCTGGTCCGCTGTTTCTGCATTCATAGAGACATAATAAAAATAAATAGTGACGCGCTTCGCAACCTTTCAGTTGCGTAATTAATAAACTGGTACGCTGAGTTAATATAATGTTAACGACTTGTTTATTAACTGGGGTTGTGATGACGACGAACACTCATTTTAGAGGTGATGCATTGAAGAAGGTTTGGCTTAACCGTTATCCTGCTGATGTTCCGGCGGAGATCAACCCTGACCGTTATCAATCCCTGGTTGAACTGTTTGAACATGCGGCGGCGCGCTATGCCGATCAGCCTGCGTTCGTCAATATGGGGGAGGTAATGACCTTCCGCAAATTAGAAGAACGTAGTCGGGCATTTGCGGCTTATTTACAACAAGGGCTGGGACTCAAAAAAGGCGACCGTGTGGCGCTGATGATGCCAAACCTGTTGCAGTATCCTGTCGCGCTATTTGGTATTTTACGCGCTGGCATGATTGTGGTGAACGTTAACCCGCTGTACACTCCGCGCGAACTTGAGCATCAGCTTAACGATAGCGGCGCGGCGGCAATCATTATTGTTTCTAACTTTGCCCATACGCTGGAAAAAGTGGTCGAGAAAACGTCGGTACAGCACGTTATTCTGACGCGGATGGGCGACCAGCTTTCTACCGCCAAAGGTACGGTTGTTAACTTTGTCGTGAAATACATCAAGCGTCTGGTGCCAAAATACCACTTGCCAGATGCGATCTCGTTTCGCAGCGCGCTACAGCATGGCTACCGTATGCAGTATGTCAAACCCGAGGTTGTCGCTGAAGATCTGGCTTTCCTGCAATATACCGGCGGTACGACGGGCGTGGCGAAAGGCGCGATGTTGACCCACCGCAATATGCTGGCGAATCTGGAGCAGGTGAAAGCGACCTATGGGCCGCTGCTGCACCCGGGGAAAGAGCTGGTAGTGACCGCGCTGCCGCTGTATCACATTTTTGCCTTAACCATGAACTGTCTGCTTTTTATCGAGCTGGGTGGGCAAAACCTGCTGATTACCAATCCGCGTGATATCCCCGGCCTGGTCAAGGAGCTGGCGAAATATCCATTTACGGCGATGACCGGCGTTAATACGCTATTCAACGCCCTGCTCAATAATAAAGAGTTTCAACAGCTGGATTTTTCTTCGCTGCATCTGTCAGCCGGCGGCGGGATGCCGGTGCAAAACGTCGTTGCGGAACGTTGGGTAAAGCTGACCGGGCAATACCTGCTGGAAGGCTACGGGCTGACCGAGTGCGCCCCGCTGGTGAGCGTCAACCCGCATGATATTGATTATCACAGCGGCAGTATCGGCCTGCCAGTACCGTCAACAGAAGCCAAACTGGTGGATGACGATGACAACGAAGTCGCGCCGGGTGAGGCCGGAGAGCTTTGCGTGAAAGGCCCGCAGGTTATGCTGGGATACTGGCAGCGTCCTGACGCGACGGATGAAATCATTAAAGATGGCTGGCTGCATACGGGCGATATTGCGGTTATGGATGAAGACGGCTTTCTGCGGATTGTCGATCGTAAGAAAGATATGATTCTGGTTTCTGGTTTCAACGTTTATCCAAACGAAATTGAAGATGTGGTGATGCAGCATTCTGGCGTGCAGGAAGTCGCGGCGGTTGGCGTGCCTTCCGGTAGTAGCGGCGAAGCGGTGAAGCTTTTTGTGGTTAAGAAAGATCCGGCATTGACTGACGATGCGTTGATCACCTTCTGCCGTCGCCATCTGACCGGATATAAGGTGCCCAAACAGGTCGAGTTTCGCGAGGAATTACCAAAATCTAACGTTGGGAAAATTTTACGACGAGAACTGCGTGACGAAGCCCGTGGCAAAGTAGACAATAAAGCCTGAGCGTTAAGTCAGCTAACGAGAGACGCCGGTTAAGCCGGCGTTTTTTTTGGCGCGAACCAAAGAGAACACGATTTGAATTACCAAATGATTGAAACGGACGATGCGCTGGCGAGCCTGTGTGAGGCTGTCCGCGCATGTCCGGCTATTGCTTTAGATACGGAATTTGTCCGTACCCGCACCTATTACCCGCAGTTAGGATTGATCCAGTTATTTGACGGGGCAAATGTCGCCCTGATCGATCCGCTCGGCATCAGCGACTGGTCGCCGTTAAAAGCGGTGTTGCGCGATACGGGAATCACCAAATTTCTGCACGCGGGTAGCGAAGATCTGGAAGTATTTCTGAATGCGTTTGGCGAACTGCCGGAACCTCTGATTGATACGCAAATTCTGGCGGCGTTTTGCGGGCGTCCGCTGTCGTGGGGTTTTGCGTCGATGGTAGAAGAGTATACGGGCGTGGCGCTGGACAAAAGCGAGTCTCGTACCGACTGGTTAGCCCGGCCTTTAAGCGAACGTCAGTGTGAATACGCGGCGGCGGATGTCTGGTATCTGTTACCGATCGCCAAAAAGCTGATGATTGAAACTGAAGCCGCAGGATGGCTGCCTGCCGCGCTTGATGAATGCCGATTGATGCAGCAGCGTCGTCAGGAGATTCAGGCGCCGGAAGAAGCATGGCGGGATATCACCAATGCCTGGCAACTGCGTACTCGCCAGTTAGCCTGTCTGCAACTTTTAGCTGACTGGCGGCTACGTAAGGCGCGTGAGCGCGATATGGCGGTGAACTTTGTTGTGCGTGAAGAAAACCTGTGGGCGGTCGCGCGTTATATGCCGGGCAGTCTCGGTGAGCTGGATAGCCTGGGGCTTTCCGGCAGCGAGATTCGTTTTCACGGCAAGACGTTGATATCGCTGGTGGCGAAAGCACAGGCGCTACCGGAAGAGGCATTGCCGGAACCCCTGTTGAATCTGATGGACATGCCGGGCTATCGCAAAGCGTTTAAGGCCATCAAAGCGCTGGTGGCGGAGGTGAGCGCGTCGCATCACGTCAGCGGCGAGCTACTGGCATCGCGTCGGCAGATTAATCAGTTGCTTAACTGGCACTGGAAATTAAAACCGCAAAATGGGCAACCGGAATTGATTTCCGGCTGGCGCGCCGAACTGATGGCGGAGAAGTTAACTCTTCTGTTGCAGGAGTATCCGCTTTAACGACGGTAATTGCCGGGAAAACGGCCAGTGAAATAAATGTCCGTATTCGGAATAATGTAAAAAAATAAAAAAGGCAGATTCTTCTGCCTTTTTTAATCCAGGAATTTTCCCATAAAAGAGCTTATTTTGACTCTTCGGCTTCCGGCAGCGTTACGTTAAGTTCAAGGATGGAGATATCACCATCTTTTTGCTCAAGCTGGACGGTAACCATTTCCGGATCGATTTGTACGTATTTACAAATGACCTCAAGAATATCTTTACGTAACTGCGGTAAATAATGCGGTTCGGCATCGCTACGGCGACGTTCCGCGACAATGATTTGCAACCGCTCTTTTGCAATATTAGCGGTACTCTTTTTCCGCGAGAGAAAAAAATCCAGTAATGCCATAATTTATCCTCCGAACAGGCGTTTGAGGAAACCTTTCTTCTCTTCTTCAATGAAGCGGAAAGGACGTTCTTCTCCCAACAGACGATCTACGGTATCTGCATAGGCTTTACCCGCATCCGCAGTGGCGTCAAGAATCACCGGTTCGCCCTGGTTCGATGCGCGCAGTACGGATTGATCTTCCGGGATCACACCGACGAGTTTAATACGCAGAATCTCCAGTACATCTTCCATGCTGAGCATGTCGCCTTTATTGACGCGGCCTGGATTGTAGCGCGTCAACAGGAGATGTTCTTTAATCGGTTCTTCGCCATTTTCTGCGCGACGAGATTTCGATGCCAGAATACCCAGAATACGGTCCGAGTCACGGACAGAAGAGACTTCCGGGTTGGTCGTGATGATCGCTTCATCGGCAAAATAGAGCGCCATCAGCGCCCCGGTTTCGATACCCGCCGGCGAGTCGCAAACAATGAACTCAAAGTCCATCGCTTTCAGTGAGTCCAGTACCTTAGCGACGCCTTCACGCGTCAGCGCGTCTTTATCCCGGGTCTGCGACGCCGGAAGAATGAAGAGATTTTCAGTACGCTTATCTTTGATCAGCGCCTGATTCAGTGTCGCATCGCCCTGAATGACGTTTACAAAATCGTAAACGACACGACGTTCGCACCCCATAATCAGATCGAGGTTACGCAGTCCGATATCAAAATCAATGACGACAGTTTTCTTTCCCTTCTGGGCCAAACCTGTAGCGATGGCCGCGCTGGAGGTGGTCTTGCCAACGCCCCCTTTACCCGAAGTAACAACAATAATGCGTGCCATAAAAATTCCTTGTTAAAAAGGGATCAATTCAACGGTTGAACTGTCAAAGCGTTGTCTGCTAAACGCAGGCGCGCCGCTTTGCCATAAAATTCTGCCGGGATTTTATCACTCAGCCAGTAAACACCTGCGATAGAGACCAGTTCTGCCGTCAGATGGGTACAAAAAATTTGCGCTTCCCGATCGCCGCTCGCCCCTGCCAGCGCGCGACCTCTCATCATGCCATAGACATGGATATTGCCGTCAGCGATAAGCTCTGCGCCAGCGCTGACGTGACTTGTAACAATCAGATCACATTGTGGAGCATAAATGCGCTGACCGGAACGAACCGGAACATCAATTAATCGCGTTTTTGTGATGGGATTAGCGTTTTGCGGCGGTTCGCTGGGCGTTGCCGGCTCAACGGGCGCAGGCCGAACCGCTTTCTCTTTACCTTCAGTCAGTAAAGGAAGACCCATCCGATCGATTTCTACTTTCAGGCTGGCGTCTTTACAGCCGCTCACGCCGATAATGCGTAAGCCGGTTGAGGTCACGATCTTATGCAGTTCCGGCCAGTTTACCGGGCTTTCAAGACCGCTAACGTTAATAACGACAGGGGCGTGTTTTAAAAACGCAGGAGCCTGCGCTATTTTGTCTTCTAACGCCTGACGAATAACCTCTGGTTCCGCTTCATGCAAATGAACCACTGATAAGGTGAAGCTACTGCCTTTAAGCTCAATTGGCGTGTTTGACATCCTGGCCTTACTCAATTTGCTATTTATCATCTCCGATACGGAGTGATATTCCGAAGTCCAGAAGGCATGTTATAGTCAGTATTATATTGAGGCAAGTCACCATCCCGTTAATTCAGAGTAAAAGTATGTTTTGTGTGATCTATAGAAGTAGCAAGCGCGATCAAACCTATTTGTATGTCGAAAAAAAAGACGATTTTTCGCGAGTGCCTGAAGCGTTGATGAAAGGATTCGGTCAGCCGCAGTTAGCGATGATGCTGCCGCTTGATGGACGTAAAAAATTAGTCAATGCCGAGCTCGAAAAAGTAAAACAGGCGTTAAGCGAGCAGGGCTATTATTTACAATTGCCGCCGCCGCCGGAAGATTTGCTGAAACAACATCTTTCTTCGGTAGGACAAAATACGTCGCCCGCTGACCGTTAAACGGTATTCGGCGCCGCGCCTGAATTCCATCATGATCTTAGGGGAAAATATGTATCAACATCGTAACTGGCAAGGCGCCTTGCTTGATTACCCGGTAAGTAAAGTGGTCTGCGTGGGCAGTAATTACGCAAATCACATCAAGGAGATGGGCAGCGCGACGCCGGAAGAACCCGTGCTTTTTATCAAGCCGGAAACCGCATTGTGTGATATTCGCCAGCCGCTGGCGATTCCGGCGGATATGGGCGCTGTTCATCATGAAGTTGAGCTTGCCGTGCTGATTGGCGCAACGCTCCGCCAGGCGACCGAAGATCATGTACGTAAAGCGATAGCCGGTTATGGCGTGGCGCTTGATTTAACCCTGCGCGATATTCAAGGGAAAATGAAAAAGGCCGGACAGCCCTGGGAAAAAGCCAAAGGTTTTGATAACGCATGTCCGATTTCAGGCTTCATCCCTGTCGCGGCCTTCTGCGGCGATCCGCAAAATACGGTTATCGGACTTAACGTTAATGGCGAGGTTCGCCAGCAAGGGTCGACCGCGGATATGATTCATCCTATTGTGCCTCTTATCGCCTATATGAGCCGCTATTTTACGCTCAAAGCCGGGGACGTGGTGCTAACCGGCACGCCGGCAGGCGTGGGGCCATTATTAAGCGGCGATGAGCTGGACATTCGTTTTAATGGCGAAACGTTGTCTACCCGCGTTCTGTAAAATCTGCTTGCCGCCTTCAGCGGCGGTAAAACTTGCATCTGCAGGCCAGACTGGTTATAAGGTGCAGCTTTAGTGCAATGGCGGATACTTTAATGAGCGATACACCTTTCTGGCAACGTAAAACCCTGGATGAAATGACCGATGCCGAGTGGGAGTCGCTGTGCGATGGCTGCGGTCAATGCTGCCTGCATAAGCTGATGGATGAAGATACAGATGAAATCTACTTCACCAACGTGGCGTGCAGGCAATTAAATATTAAAACGTGCCAGTGCCGTCATTATGAGCGCCGTTTTGAATTTGAACCCGACTGTATCAAACTCACTCGCGAAAACTTGCCAGACTTTGAATGGTTGCCGATGACCTGCGCCTACCGTTTGTTGGCGGAAGGTAAGCCCTTGCCGACGTGGCATCCGCTGCTGACTGGATCGAAAGCTGCTATGCATGGCGAGCGAATTTCTGTCCGTCATATCGCGGTTAAAGAATCTGAAGTACGGGACTGGCAGGATCATATTTTAAATAAACCGTCGTGGGCAGAATAAGTCTTCGGCAAAACGGCTGATTGTTTACAATTCTTTAATTTACGCCGGGCGGCCCCTGAAACCAGGAATTGCGTGCAAATTCCGTCACCTGGCGTTATCACTGCCTTCTATTCTTCCCTGACGCGCCTTGTCGCTGCGCTCGCGCACGTATGGCGGCGACTCTATACTTTCAAAGCAGTATATCGCTGCCTATCCTGAGGAGTTACCCCATGAATAACCAACCGTTGCGCGTTTCAAAGGATCAGCCCAGGAAGCCTGATAAGACACCCGAAGACGAAGGAAAAAATCCAAAGAAAAACCAAAAGTAGTGCTGTAGGGTATCTTTAATAACTATGGTTCGTTGGAGGCTTTATGTCTGAACGTCCTGATTTAGTCGATCCATTACCAGAGGATGAGCCGCTTCCTGGTGAAAATATTCCGGATACACCAGAGGGAGACGATCCTCTCGACCCGGATACCCAGAATGAGGTTGAAGATCCTCGTAGATAGCGTCTTGTGCTATTAACTAACCGCCTGATGCAGCTCCTGTGCCAGGCGGTTTTTTTGCATCTTTCAAAGTGAAACATCCTGATAACTCTCAGAAAGATAGCCTATAATTTTTTGTACGTTAAAATAGTAGCGCGTCCATGACGACACTGTCTTATTGCGCTTAGCCGTTTGCGAGTTCAAAGGAGGAAATCAATGAACAGCGAAGAGTTGACACATAAAGCAGAAGAGGAAATCGCGGCACTCATTAGCAAAAAGGTTGCCGAACTACGGAAGAAAACCGGGCAAGAGGTTTCCGAAATAGAGTTCGCGCCGCGAGAAACGATGAAAGGGCTTGAGGGATACCACGTTAAAATTAAACTACTCTAGCGTTTAATTAGCACCATTAATCACCTGGCTACTGGGCGGGACGCCGCCCAGTGGTGACTGGTTTATCGATGTCAGGCTTTTTTCTGTTGATACATTTCCTCGCCCTGATGGTCTTCCTCTACCCAAAAATGAATGTTGAACCGCGCATCATCGCTCAGCTCTACCCGATGCCAGTATTGCGGCGGACTGGTGGCGAATTGCCCGGCATTAATCACCACTTTCACTTCTGGTTCTGTCGCGGTTTCATTCGCAAAGCCATAGTAGGTCACGGTACCTTCCATCACGCAGAGTTGTCCGAAAACGCCTGCCGCTGTGTTGTGATGAGAGAGCAGTGCCGCCGGAACATTCTCTTTGGTGAAAAAGGGGGTAGAGCGTTTAACTTTCCAGTTTGCCGGGATGCGTAAGTGGGACATAAGACATCTCCCTGATGTGGTGATTAAAAGATGTATTTAATATACACCTTTTAATCACTGGCAAACAACGCTTCGGGCAAAAAAAAACGCTCCCGAAGGAGCGTGTGTATCAACGACCGAACAGGTCGCGTTTTTTAGGCTTAAATGCCTGGGCTATGACGACGGCTATCGCCACTACAAGATAAGCGGCAAAGATCCCCAACAGCCATTGCGGCATCTCCAGCGTTAAAAAAGACCACTGGCGCTCGGCGCAATCGCCGGATGCCACAAACACCTGCGGCAGCCATTTACCCAACGGCAACCAGTCTGGAAAACGCGCCATAAAGTCACAGGTCATGAACGGCGAGGGATGCAACTGAATCATCGTATGTTCATACGCCAGTTGTAGACCCCGCCAGGCGCTGTAAATCCAGATAACCATTGCCACGTATCGCAGCGGTGTTTTCGGCGCTATAGCGCCGACCAGACCCGCGCCCATCACGCCAAACAGGGCGCAACGTTCGTAAATACATAGCACGCAAGGTTTAAGTAACATGACGTGCTGGAACCACAGCGCCACCATTTCCAGCGCCAGGGCGGTAAACGCCATCAGTAACCATGCGCCCCGACCCCGTGAGCACTGGTTTAAAAATCGCAACATAATAATTTCCCTGCAACATGCGTAGAGACCGCAGTGTAAACCAATTCAATTCGTGCGCCACTAGCGGGAAATGAAATAATGTGTAATTGGATAATTATCAGGCAAAAATCGGAGCCGGGCGGTGTATTGCCCGGCCAAACGTTACGAAAGCGTTGCTAACCATCCTGCCTGAGTCATCCATTCGGTGACCGGCGCAAGAGTGAATTCGACGCATAATAGCCCTATCAGGGTCAGTACGATAGTGTACGGTAACGCCATCCAGACCATACGGCCATAGGAGAGACGGATTAACGGCGCCAGCGCGGAGGTCAGCAGGAATAAGAATGCCGCCTGACCATTTGGCGTCGCTACCGATGGCAGGTTAGTACCGGTATTGATGGCCACAGCTAACAGCTCAAACTGTTTTAAGCTGATTGCGCCGTTTTCCATTGCCGCCTTCGCTTCGTTGATATAAATGGTGCCGACAAAGACGTTATCCGAGATGGAAGACAACAGGCCGTTAAAGAGATAGAACAGCGTTAGCTGCGCGTGTTCAGAGGCTTGCAAGACGAACTGAATAATCGGCGCGAAAAGATGTTGATCGATAATAACCGCCACAATGGAGAAGAAAACGGTTAACAGCGCAGTAAACGGCAGCGACTCGGTAAACGCTTTGCCGATGGCGTGTTCATCGGTGACACCCGTTAACGCGGTGGCCAGAATAATGACCGACAGACCAATCAGTCCCACCTCCGCGAGATGGAGGGCGAGGGCGGTAACCAGCCAGACGCCAATAACCGCCTGGACTATTAGTTTAATTTTATCCTGGCGGGTGCGCTTCTTACGGCTTTGATCGTCGAATTGCTGCAAGACGTCGCGGACTTTTTCGGGCAACGTTTCGCCATAGCCAAACCAGCGCATTTTCTCGACCAGCATACAGGTTAACAGTCCACATACCAGTACCGGGACGGTGACTGGCGACATCCGCAAAAAGAAGTCGCCGAAATGCCAGCCAGCCGATTTAGCGATGATCAGGTTTTGCGGCTCCCCGACCATGGTCATGACGCCGCCCAGCGCCGTCCCCACGCCCGCATGCATCATCAGGCTACGCAAGAATCCGCGGAATTGCTCCAGCACCGTTTTGTAATGCGGATCGATATGGCTGTCGTCCAGCATATCGTTCTCTTCGCCGCGCGATGAGGCCACACGATGGTAAATCCCGTAAAAACCGACGGCGACGCTGATCACCACCGCAACGACGGTAAGCGCGTCAAGGAAAGCCGACAAGAACGCGGCGGCGACGCAAAAGGCCAGCGACAGAACCATCTTCGAGCGGATACTGAGTAACAGACGGGTAAAAATAAACAGCAATAACTGCTTCATAAAGTAGATGCCTGCCACCATAAACATCAGCAGCAGCAAGACTTCCAGGTTGGCGGCAACCTCTTCACGTACATGGGCGGCGCTGGTCATGCCGATGATGACGGCTTCAATGGCCAGTAACCCGCCGGGCAGCAGGGGGTAACACTTTAACGCCATCGCCAGGGTGAAGATAAACTCTGCCACCAGCAGCCAACCGGCAATAAAGGGATTAGCTAAGAAAATGAATGGGTTAATAATTAAAAAGACAAGTAGTGCCAGTTTGTACCAGTCGGGCGACTGGCCTAAAAAGTTGCGCCACATGGCGCGACCCCATGAGATCTCCATGAAATTTTTCCTTACCTAGAAAAATGAAATAGCGTTTTTATGTTTAAACACAGAGAGTAGCGAGCGCGACGAATGCAAGCAAGTCCTTAACGATATTGGCAGGCGATATCAGAAATGGTGCCTTGATCCCCTTTTTCTTCATTGCGTCCGCTATCAGGTGTTACGCCCGTCTGGTATGATGAGTACAACTATGTTTTGCTGTGTAATGGAAATCTCACTATGGTCATTAAGGCGCAGAGCCCGGCGGGTTTCGCGGAAGAGTATATTATTGAAAGTATCTGGAATAACCGCTTTCCTCCTGGCACGATCTTACCGGCAGAACGAGAACTCTCCGAACTGATCGGCGTGACGCGCACGACATTACGCGAGGTGTTACAGCGGCTGGCGCGAGATGGCTGGCTGACCATTCAGCATGGCAAACCGACAAAGGTTAATAATTTTTGGGAAACGTCAGGGCTGAATATCCTTGAAACGCTGGCCCGCCTTGATCATGAAAGCGTTCCGCAACTGATCGACAATTTGTTGTCGGTGCGTACCAATATTTCTACTATCTTTATTCGTACCGCGTTGCGTCAACACCCGGATAAGGCGCAGGAAGTGCTGGCCACTGCCCACGAAGTGGCCGACCATGCCGATGCATTCGCCGATCTGGACTATAACATCTTTCGTGGTCTGGCATTCGCCTCCGGCAATCCTATTTATGGCTTGATCCTGAACGGCATGAAAGGGTTATACACCCGCATTGGTCGCCACTATTTCGCCAATCCGGAAGCGCGCAGTCTGGCACTGGGTTTCTATCATAAATTATCGTCGTTATGCGAGCAGGGCGCGCACGACCAGGTGTATGAAACGGTGCGACGTTACGGGCATGACAGCGGCGAGATTTGGCATCGGATGCAGAAAAATCTGCCCGGCGATTTAGCGATTCAGGGACGATAATCCCGCGATGCCCGGTAAGCGCAAACACTACCGGGCAGCATCTCGATTACAGCATGTTCATGCGCGGCGGACAACGCTCCAGCAGTTCTACGCTGCCATCCTCATTTTGTTGCTCCAGCATCACATCAAAGCCCCATAACCGATGCACATGTTTCAGCACCTCTTTGCGGCCTTTATCCAGCGGCGCGCGGTTATGCGGGATATAACGCAACGTCAGAGATCTGTCGCCGCGTAAATCCACATTCCAGACCTGAATATTCGGCTCCAGGTTGCTCAGGTTATACTGTGACGACAGTTTTGATCGAATCTCCCGATAACCTTCTTCGTTATGAATGGCGGAGATCTCCAGATAATTATGCCTGTCATCATCAAGTACCGTGAAGAAACGGAAATCACGCATCACTTTTGGCGACAGGAACTGGCTGATAAAGCTTTCATCTTTAAAATCGCGCATGGCGAAGTGCAGCGTTTCCAGCCAGTCGGAACCGGCAATATCCGGAAACCAGTATTTATCTTCATCCGTGGGGGACTGACAAATACGTTTGATATCCTGGAACATGGCAAAGCCGAGCGCATAGGGGTTAATTCCGCTATACCAGGGGCTATTATAGGGCGGCTGAAATACGACATTGGTATGGCTGTGTAAAAACTCCAGCATAAAGCGTTCCGTCACTTTGCCTTCATCATACAGATGGTTCAGGATGGTGTAGTGCCAGAAGGTCGCCCAGCCCTCGTTCATGACCTGCGTCTGTTTCTGCGGATAAAAATACTGGCTGACTTTACGCACGATGCGCAGAATTTCGCGCTGCCACGGCTCAAGCAACGGGGCGTTTTTCTCCATAAAATAGAGCAGGTTTTCCTGCGGTTCAGCGGGAAAGCGGCGTGCTTCGGCGACCGTTTTTTCTTCCTCGCGTTTTGGCAGCGTGCGCCACAGCATATTCACCTGGCTTTGTAGATACTCTTCCCGGCTTTTTTGTCGCGCTTTCTCTTCCTGCAACGAGATTTTCTGCGGGCGCTTATAGCGATCGACGCCGTAATTCATCAGCGCGTGGCAGGAGTCGAGCAGTTTTTCTACTTCATCCACTCCGTAGCGTTCTTCACAGCGGGTAATGTAATTTCGGGCGAAAATCAGGTAGTCGACGATAGAGCTGGCATCCGTCCAGCTCCGGAAGAGATAATTATTTTTAAAAAAGGAGTTGTGGCCGTAACAGGCGTGCGCCATGACCAGCGCTTGCATGGTGATGGTGTTCTCTTCCATCAGGTAGGCAATGCAGGGATTAGAGTTGATCACAATTTCATAAGCCAGTCCTTGTTGACCATGCTTATACAGACGTTCCGTCTCAATGAACTTTTTGCCAAACGACCAGTGCGGATAGTTGATCGGCATCCCGACGCTGGAGTAGGCGTCCATCATCTGTTCGGAAGTGATGACTTCAATTTGGTGCGGGTAAGTATCCAGTTGGTAGAGCTTCGCCACGCGGTCTATCTCTGCCAGATAGACATCCAGCAGATCAAATGTCCAGTCGGGTCCATCGCTCAAACGTGTGGTGTCCTTGTTCATGGAATCAATCATTGCCATTCGCGCACCCTCATTGTTGGCGACGCTCTCTGTATGGAGCGCCTCCTTTCAAGCATAGAACACCATGTTAAAAAACGACTTGATCGTGAAAACTTTTCTTTGCGATTTCCTCCACATTGAACGGCAAAAAATCGGGTATTGGCATCATTTTATGCTGTATAGCCATGCCGCGTAGCAGGAGATCCCAAACCAGTGGGATCGCTTGTCTTTAGGGTATATGTGAAGCACGTCACCATAAAAAAGTCATATGTTGAATAATATTTTCATCTGGGTTATCAAGATGTAATCAGAAGATTGTTCTTTTACTATTAACGGAGTGGCTATGCGAGTTGTCATCCTGGGGAGTGGCGTAGTTGGCGTGACCAGCGCCTGGTATTTGAGTCAGGCGGGGCATGATGTCACCGTCATCGATCGCGAATCCGGCCCGGCGCAAGAAACCAGCGCGGCGAATGCCGGACAAATTTCACCGGGATATGCGGCGCCCTGGGCGGCCCCTGGCGTACCGCTGAAGGCGATAAAATGGATGTTCCAGCGCCATGCGCCGCTGGCGGTGCGTCTGGATGGCACCCCGTTTCAACTGAAGTGGATGTGGCAAATGCTGCGTAACTGCGATACCCGGCATTATATGGAAAATAAAGGCCGCATGGTGCGTCTGGCGGAATATAGTCGCGACTGCCTGAAAACGCTACGCGCCGCGACCGGTATCGAATATGAAGGCCGCCAGGGGGGAACGCTACAACTCTTCCGCACCGCGCAACAGTATGAGAACGCCACCCGTGATATCGCCGTGCTGGAAGATGCCGGGGTGCCGTATCAGCTCCTGGAATCCAGCCGACTGGCGGAAGTTGAACCCGCTCTGGCTGAGGTTGCGCATAAATTAACCGGCGGACTGCGCTTACCGAATGATGAAACCGGGGACTGTCAGCTCTTTACCCAGCGTCTGGCGCGCATGGCGGAGCAGGCGGGCGTAACCTTTCGCTTTAATACTCCCGTGGAAAAATTACTGTACGAAAATGATCAGATTTACGGCGTGAAATGCGCCGATGAGATCATTAAAGCAGATGCGTATGTTATGGCGTTTGGATCGTATTCGACGGCGATGCTTAAAGGCATTGTTGATATCCCGGTGTATCCGCTGAAAGGCTATTCATTAACCATCCCAATCGTCGAGCCAGACGGCGCGCCGGTATCGACGATTCTTGATGAAACCTACAAAATCGCTATTACGCGTTTTGATAAGCGTATTCGCGTGGGGGGAATGGCGGAAATCGTGGGCTTTAATACCGACTTACTGCAACCACGCCGCGAGACGCTGGAGATGGTTGTGCGCGATCTTTTTCCGCGCGGCGGTCATATTGAGCAGGCCACATTCTGGACCGGCCTGCGCCCCATGACGCCGGACGGCACGCCGGTAGTAGGACGTACCCGTTATAAAAATCTGTGGCTTAATACTGGACACGGCACCTTAGGCTGGACGATGGCCTGCGGTTCAGGCCAGTTGTTAAGCGATATCTTGTCGGGTCGTACGCCAGCGATACCCTACGACGATCTGAGCGTGGCGCGATACCGTTCCGATTTTACGCCCACCCGCCCGCAACGTTTGCATAGCGCGCATAACTGATAAAGGAAGTGAAATGACCCGCCCTATACAGGCCAGCCTTGATTTACAGGTAATGAAACAAAATTTGGCTATTGTGCGCCGGGCGGCCCCGGAGGCGCGCGTCTGGTCGGTAGTGAAAGCCAACGCCTACGGCCACGGTATTGAACGCGTCTGGAGCGCGCTGGGCGCCACAGATGGTTTCGCTATGCTCAACCTTGAAGAGGCGATTACCCTGCGTGAGCGCGGGTGGAAAGGGCCGATATTGATGCTGGAGGGGTTTTTCCATGCGCAAGACCTGGAGGCGTATGACACTTATCGGCTGACCACCTGCATCCACAGTAACTGGCAGTTGAAAGCGCTGCAAAATGCGCGGCTTAACGCGCCGCTGGATATCTATGTCAAAGTCAACAGCGGCATGAACCGACTCGGTTTTCAGCCTGAGCGGGCGCAGACCGTCTGGCAGCAATTGCGGGCAATGCGCAATGTCGGTGAAATGACCCTGATGTCACATTTTGCTCAGGCCGATCATCCGGAAGGTATCGGGGAGGCGATGAGGCGTATTGCGCTGGCGACGGAAGGCCTGCAGTGTGCGCACTCGTTATCAAATTCGGCAGCGACGCTGTGGCATCCCCAGGCGCATTATGACTGGGTCAGGCCAGGCATTATTTTGTACGGTGCGTCGCCGTCAGGACAGTGGCGGGATATTGCCGATACCGGACTAAAACCCGTGATGACGCTGAGTAGCGAAATTATTGGCGTGCAGACGCTGAGCGCGGGTGAAAGGGTAGGCTATGGCGGAGGGTATTCTGTGACTCAGGAACAACGCATTGGCATCGTCGCGGCGGGTTATGCCGATGGCTATCCACGCCATGCGCCGACCGGGACGCCTGTGCTGGTGGACGGTATCCGTACCAGAACAGTAGGCACCGTTTCAATGGATATGCTGGCGGTGGATTTGACGCCGTGTCCGCAGGCGGGAATCGGCACGCCGGTTGAATTATGGGGCAAAGAAATTAAGGTCGATGATGTCGCCTCTGCGGCAGGCACGCTGGGCTATGAGCTACTGTGCGCCGTAGCGCCGCGCGTGCCGTTTGTGACAACGTAACCTAACTCAGGCTAAGGCGTCGACCGGTCCACCGGGGGCGGGTCGACGTTGTCCGGCGACCTTATTCTGCTTCGTCTTCGGCGACGCGTACCCCAATCTTGCGTACCACGTTATCTTCTTTTTCAGCTACCGTCCAAATCATGCCGCCAAACTCCACCTGATCGCCAACGACCGGCGCAGCGCCCAGCAGCTGCTGTATGATTTCACCCAGAGTTTGTTGTTTATCCCGGTATTCCGTTCCTTCTTCCAGCCCGTAGATAAGCGCCACGTCGGCGAATTTCGCGTTCGCTTCGAGGATAAAATCGCCAAAGAAACGCTGATCTAACGAAACCGGCGGCGACTGGCTAAACAATTTGCCCAGCGCTGGCAGATCGCGCTCCCGGCCAATCACGCAGAGTACGTCGCCTTCCTGCAGGCGAGTGCTACCCGTGGGGTGAAACAGTTCATTATTGCGAAATAGCGCGGCAATGCGGGTTTCGTTCGGCATATGCAGGTCGCGCAACGCCGCGCCGACGCACCATTTGTCGGCGCTCAACTGATAGATGAATTGTTCCCACGGATTATCAGGATGGATGTCAAGCCCCACGCGCGATACTGGCCAGCCAACCGGAGGCACGACCACTTTGGCTCTCTTCGCCGCCCATGACAGCGATGTTCCCTGCAGGAGCAGCGACACCAGTACCACAAAGAAAGCGACATTAAAGAACAGGCGAGCGTTTTCAAGCCCGGCCATCATCGGGAAAACGGCGAGAATAATCGGCACCGCGCCGCGCAGTCCGACCCAACTGATGAAAATGCGCTCCCGAAGATTGAAGCCGCGAAAAGGCAGCAGGCCGGTAAACACCGACAATGGGCGGGCGAAGAAAATCATCCAGATAGAGAGAATAAGCGCAGGGACGGCAATCGGCCACAGATCGGAAGGCGTCACCAGCAGTCCCAGGACCAGGAACATGGCGATCTGCGCCAGCCAGGCCAGTCCGTCAAAGTTTTGCAGGATGCCGTAACGGTTGCGAATCGGACGGTTTCCTAACAGGAATCCGCACAGATAGACCGCGAGAATGCCGCTGCCTTCAAGCGCGGTCGTCAAAGCAAAAATCAGAATACCGCCGCTGAGCGCCAGCATCGGATACAGGCCGCTGGGCAGAGAAATACGGTTGATCATCTGCTGTAGCAGGTAACCGCCGCCGAGGCCAAAAACAATACCGAGACCGAACTGCTGGATAATATGGACGGCAAACATCCAGTCCAGGCCGGTTTCATGTTTCTGGATCATCTCAATTAATGTAATGGTCAGAAAAACGGCCATCGGGTCGTTACTTCCCGATTCGATCTCCAGCGTGGAGCCTACACGTTCGTTTAGCCCTTTGCCGCCAAGCAGAGAAAAGACCGCTGCGGCGTCAGTGGAACCGACTATCGCGCCAATGAGCAGACCTTCGATAAGATCCAGATGAAACAGCCAGGCGGCCATCATACCTGTTAACCCCGACGTGATCAGTACGCCGAGCGTCGCCAGCGACAGCGCGGGGCCCAGCGCTACCCGGAAAGAGCTGGCCTGGGTGCGCATTCCGCCATCGAGTAAAATAATCGCCAGCGCCAGGTTACTGACCATATAAGCGAAAGGATAATTATCGAAAGGAATACCGCCAATGCCATCCACACCCGCTAACATCCCGATGGCGAGGAAAATGACCAGAATCGGGATACCCAGTCGCGATGAGAATGAACTTAACAGGATACTGCTGGTTACAAGGATGGAACCTAAAATAAATAGACTAATAATTGTTGCAGCATCCAACGTTTTATATCTCCTGACTCACACGACTTCGTATTATTTAACATTAACATAATAACGGCCAGGGCAGCGTTTTACTTAGCCTGTCGGGGACTTTTTTTACAATTGCAGCGTAGGATGGCCAGATAAAGTGAGTTGAGTCCCCTGGCGCGTATTTTTAAGCGTCGCGTTTGCCCCGATAGGGAGCGTTACCGTACGCTGTTCATGCCCGAAGTCGAGACCGGTAATCAGCGGAACGGACAGACGGGAACGTAAAAACGCGTAGACGCTCTCCAGAGAATAACCGGCGTCATACTCGTTGGGCGCCGCGCCGCTAAAGCTGCCGAGAACGATGGCGCTCTGGCGGTTTAAAATTCCGGCGTACTCCAGTTGCAAAAGCATACGCTCCACCCGGAAAGGATGCTCATTGACATCTTCCAGCACTAAAATTCCTTTATCGATAGTCGGCATCCAGGGCGTACCGATAAGGGAAATCAACATCGCCAGATTTCCGCCCCATAAGGTGCCTTGTACATCGCACTGAGGGCCGTCACCTTGCCACTCTACGGTAAATTGCGCCTTGCGTAGCGCCAGCCAGAAATGTTGCTCGGTGAACGTATTCAGCGTTTCGGCGCCAAAATTTGCCGCCAGCATAGGACCGCTAAAGGTGATGACATTGGCCTGCGCCAGTAGTCCAGCCTGAATCGCCGTAAAATCGCTATGACCGCAAATCAGTAAGGGATCGCGCTGTTGCCGGGAGGCGAGCGCCTGCCAGTCGATACGATCCAGCAAGCGGCTGGCGCCATAGCCGCCGCGAACCGGCATGACGATCGTATCCGGCGACGTTAGCGAGGCCAGCGAATTAACATCGGCCAGCCGTTCCGCGTCCGTACCGGCAAAACGCTGATAGCGGCGACGAATCACCTCGTCATTCTCCACCTGATGACCCGCGTCAGTCAGGCGCTGAACGCCGCGTAACGCGGCCTGTTGGTTAATACAGTAGCCCGAGGGGGCGATTAAATGAAACAGAGACATGGTAATTCCTTGCTGACAATAGAATGCAAATGTATATCATGCCGCATATATTAGGCGATGTCCCTCGTTGTGCGACGTTTCTGGATGCGCACCAGGGAGGCAACCTAAGTGCCTGGCCGGGGCGGTATGACCTCTTCGACAGATAAGTTACGGCTATAAGGATAGATGACGTGAAATTAAGATGGTTTGCTTTTTTGGTAGTAATACTGGCTGGCTGTAGCTCAAAACAGGATTACAGGAATCCGCCGTGGAATGCCGAAGTGCCTGTAAAGCGTGCGATGCAGTGGATGCCCATCAGTGAAAAAGCCGGAGCGGCATGGGGGGTTGATCCGCATTTAATCACCGCGATTATCGCCATTGAATCCGGTGGCAACCCTAACGCGGTCAGTAAATCCAATGCGATTGGCCTGATGCAGTTAAAGGCGTCGACCTCCGGGCGCGACGTTTACCGTCGCATGGGCTGGCGTGGCGAACCGACCACCAGCGAGCTGAAAAACCCTGAGCGTAACATCTCAATGGGCGCGGCGTATCTGAGCATTCTGGAAAATGGGCCGCTGGCCGGCATCAAAGATCCGCAGGTGATGCAATATGCGCTGGTCGTCTCTTATGCTAACGGCGCAGGCGCGTTATTGCGTACTTTTTCATCCGACAGGAAGAAGGCGATAGAAAAAATTAACGATCTGGATGCGGACGAGTTTTTTGAACATGTTGTTGATAATCATCCCGCGCCGCAGGCGCCGCGCTATATCTGGAAGCTTCAGCAGGCGCTGGACGCCATGTAGTTTAGCGTGAAGATTATTCTCGCACTTTATTCGCTCTTTCTCGGGCCTCGCGCTCAAGCGAAAAAATAATCCGCTGCAACTCCCGCTCCACCGCCGGGCTAACGTTAAGGAAACGAAAGCTCAGGCGGGGAGTGGTGATCGTTTCATTTTTCCCATCAATCACCTTACGCTCGCTGATGGCGATAAGCTGGGCGTCAACGTGAAAAATACCCCATGGCCCCATGTTCAGTTCAACCTGCGAAAAGCGCGCGCCTTCGATTAGTCCGTCGGGGATGGCGGATTCCAGTAGCGCGCCCATGCCGCCCAGCGAAAGATCAAACAGGCGAAAACGTAACGTACGGGTGTCCGGTAGCGTGGTGACGCCGTAATAAGGCGGATACAGCGGCGCGCCAATACGAAAATACTCCCGGCGCTGGACAAACCACAGTGACGACGGCAGGGGCGTGATAAAGGCCGGCAGCCGCTGATATTCGCCTGTAACGAGTTGCGGCAACGTGAACTCGACTTTTGCGCCCTGTGTTTCTGCGATAATGGCTACCTGCCCGGCACGTAATACGGCGCTATTTTCATATTCCTGGCTGCCGTAATCCACGATGAGTTTTTCCGGGTCTACCGCCAAAATTTTACTGATGAATTGACCATGCGCCCATGAAATACGCAGTGGAACCTGATTTTTATTTAAATCCCGTAGCACGCCTAATATCGCTAATGGATTTTTTTTCAGGAACTGCTCATTGTAACCACTCACACGAAATAACCCCTGATACGCAGACTATCGTTGGGTTATCGGCATCGGTAGAAAGAACTTAATAGCGATAAATAAATTTTTATGTCCGCGAGATAAATCAGTGTTCAGAAATGCGACGCTCGACTTTGCCTATACTTAAAACGTTTTTACTGGAAAGAGGGTTCGCAAATGGGAATTATCGCCTGGATTGTTTTTGGTTTGATTGCCGGCGTTATCGCCAAATTGCTTATGCCGGGGCGCGATGGCGGGGGATTTATCCTGACCTGTATTCTCGGTATCGTCGGGGCGGTCGTTGGCGGATGGCTGGCGACGATGTTTGGTATTGGCGGCAGTATCAGCGGCTTTAATCTGCACAGTTTCCTGGTCGCCGTGGTGGGCGCGATCGTGGTGCTGGTGATTTTCCGCCTTCTGCGACGCGGCTAACCGCTGCAGAACGTGTAAGCGTTGACCCGGTCAGCACCGGGTCAACCTACTATAAACACGCGTTACTGCGTCGCTGCAGACGGCGTTTTTGTCGGCGTTGCGCTTAACGATGCCGGACGAATAGACGGTACGCTATCGCACGGTTTTTCCTGCGGACAAATCAGATCGAGCATTTTCAGCGTCACGCCGTTGGTCCAGCCAAAGCCGTCCTGAAGTGGGTATTCGCCGCCGCCACCGCCGGTTCCGGTGCTGCTGACATCATATTTTTCGACCAGTTTTTTCTCGCGATCGTAGGTGTGCTGCACATTGGTTAAAAAGCGCCAGGTGACTTCCATTGCCACGTCATCCTGCCCATAATTTTGCAATCCTTCGGCAGCGACCCATTGTAACGGCGCCCAGCCGTTTGGCGCATCCCATTGCTGTCCGCTTTTAACCGAGGTGGTAGTCAGCCCGCCAGGCTGTAGCAGATGCGCCTGGGCCGCCGCCGCCACTTTCGCGGCGCGATCTTTCGCGGCGGCGTTTACATAGAGCGGGAACAGCGCGGCAGCGGTGAGTTGGTCACGGATTTTATTGTTCTGCAGATCGTAGTCGGCATACCAACCCTCTTTGTTATTCCACAGATGCATTTCAATGGCTTTTTGCCGCGCGTTGGCCAGCGCGTCATAGTGCGAGGCTTTGGCCCGATCGCCCGCCGCAGCGCTGGCGCGGGCGAGGGTTTTCTCCAGCTGATACAGCAGAGCGTTAAGATCGACAGGGACAATAGTGGTGGTACGAATGGTACTGAGCTGCTGCGGATTATCCATCCAGCGGGAGCTGAAATCCCAGCCGGAGGCGGCAGCAGAACGGAGGTCCCGATAGATCTCCGTTGCCGGGCGGTTGGGGTTGCTTTTGGCGGTAGCGATATCTTCAACCCAGGATTCAGGGCGGGGCGTATCCCGATCGTCCCAGTAGCGGTTGAGAACGCTGCCGTCTTCCAGTTTGACGACGCGTTGGTTTTGTTGCCCTGGCTGCAATGTCTCAACGCCCTCCATCCAGTAGGCGTACTCTTTTTGCAGTTGCGGCAGGTATTCTTTCAGCGCATCGTCACCTTCATGTTGCGCCAGTAACTCAACCATAAACGCAAAGAAAGGCGGCTGCGAACGACTCAGGTAGTAGGTACGGTTGCCGTTAGGAATATGCCCCCAGGCGTCAATTTCGTAACCAAAGTTCGCCACCATATCCGCCACCTTATCCCAGTGCCCGCTTTCCGCCAGCCCCAGCATCGTAAAGTAGCTGTCCCAGTAGTAAATCTCTCTGAATCGACCACCCGGCACGACATAGGATTCAGGCAACGGCAAGAGCGAGTCCCACTTTTCGACGTTTTTAGTTGAACGTGTCAGCACCGGCCACAGGCCATCAATATGTTCACGCAATGACTGCCCGGCAGGCGGGACATATTTTTCACCCGCTTTCGGCAGGGTGAAGTTAACATCAACAAAATGACGTAAATCGAAGCCGGACTGGTTCCGCTGCATACGATAATCCGCAAGAATCATGAGCGGATCGCTATTAGGTATGGCGTCAGCAAAGGTTTTCTGATCGGGGAAGAGTTTTGCATTCTGGACATCATTAAAGAGCGGGCCAAGCAAAATATCCGGCGGCTGCGGAGTTTCAGTGTCGGAAGACGGGTCTGCGGCAGTCGCCGAAAACGATGCAAACGTCAGCAGTGTCCCTGCCAGCGCCAGTTTTATGGCTTTCTGCAGTAGAACAGAACGGCGAATCTCTGGGGGTATCATCAAGTTATCTCCTTAGCGGTGAGCCAAAGCCAACGGCATTTACCATGACAAAACCTTAGTCTACGATGACCAGATACGCGTGATTGAACCGCTATTTTGCGAACAAACAGACATTTTATTGAGACAGAATTTATCGGCGCGCGCGTGGAAAACGGGGGATACAGACAAAAAATCCACGCCGGGACGTGGATTTTAGCGCAATAACTTGTAGCCTTAACCCGGATAGATACCGCGATCTTTACGGGCCAACAGAATGCGCTCACAGGCGACAATATAGGCTGCGGTGCGCAGAGAACAGGATTTCTCAGCCGCTTTCTCCCAGACATGGACAATCGCGTCGGTCATGATTTTGTCCATGCGCGCGTTGATCTCTTCTTCGCTCCAGAAGAAGCTGGCCATATCTTGTACCCATTCGAAGTAGCTGACGGTTACGCCGCCTGCGTTACAGACCACGTCAGGCACCACAAGGATACCACGGCTGGCCAGAACATCATCAGCATCCGGATAGGTCGGGCCGTTAGCCCCTTCCAGCACCAGCTTACACGTCAGGGCTTCCGCGCGCTGACGAGTTATCTGACCTTCAAGCGCCGCCGGGATCAGAATATCCATCTCCAGACGCCAGAACGCATCGCTGGCGATAGTTTCCGCGCCCGGGAAACCGGCTATCTGTTTGTGTTCTGTCTGCCATGCCGTGAGCGCCTTCATGTCAATACCGGTGGCGTTAAACAGGGTCGCGGTATGATCCTGAATCGCCACGACACGGGCGCCAGCGCCTGCAAACAGACGCGCGGCTTCGCTGCCGACGTTACCAAAACCCTGAACCGCAACGCGAGCGCCTTCAACGGCAATATTCGCCCGACGTGCGGCTTCCAGCCCGCTGACGAAAACGCCGCGCCCCGTCGCTTTTTCACGGCCCAGCGAACCGCCAAGATGGATAGGCTTACCGGTGACGACGCCAGTGACCGTCGTGCCATGATTCATGGAATACGTATCCATCATCCAGGCCATCACTTTACCGTTGGTGCCGACATCCGGCGCAGGAATATCTTTCTGCGGCCCGATGATAATGCCGATCTCGCTGGTATAGCGGCGGGTCAAACGCTCCAGTTCACCTTCCGACAGCGAGAACGGATCGACGCGGATACCGCCTTTAGCGCCGCCGTATGGCAGGTTCAGCGCGGCACATTTGATGGTCATCCATGCTGACAGGGCCATCACTTCATTGAGATCAACGTCAGGATGGTAGCGAACACCGCCTTTACCCGGACCTCGGGAGAGGTTGTGCTGCACGCGATATCCTTCGAAATGACGAATAGTGCCATCATCCATTTGTACCGGAATATCGACGATCAGAGCGCGTTTTGGGTGGCGCAGAGTATCCACCCAGGGGGATAACTCGCCCAGATAAGGGGCCACACGCTCGATTTGTTGCAGGTAGGTATTCCAGGCAGATGTGCTGCTATCTGAAGCGTAAGATAACTTATCCATGATAAACCTTAGTGATAAAAGTAATATGTTCTTTAATTGACCGTGGTACATAGTAGATCACACCATGTAGCGATAAATTTAACACTTTTTTAAACAATTAACTCAGATCAAAAATGGCAGGCAGTTGGATTTTCGTTATGATTTTGGATGGGAAGTGGTTAACTATCCGCTATAAGAGGTGATATATTGCTAATTATGCAATTAATTGCTTAAATATGCGAAATATGTGCAAGGTGGCTATTTGTCATAATTATGACGCACCTCTAAAAGTAAACATTATGATAACGACATGTATCAATGTTATGTCGTCCTGTCGGCGGGGAAACGTCTTCGCCAGGCGCGTAAAAAGATAAAAATAACCGGAGTCAGACGGCGCTGACCCCGGTTTACCTCTTTATTGTTGACGCGACTCAAGCCACACCAGCACCAGCGTCGACAGTGAGCACATCAGCAGAATGCCGACAAACCACAGTAAATACCACATCGCTCTCGCTCCCTAATAAAGTTCATGATCGTTGCGGCGGAGGGTCTCCAGGTTGATACGCCCCAACATTTTGTAATAGCTCCACAGCGTATAGAGCAGTACGATTGGCAGAAAAATCAGCACAATCACCAGCATGATTTCGAGCGTCATCTGGCTGGAGGTGCTGTCCCACACCGTCAGGCTGGAGAGAGGACTAACACTCGACGGCATCACAAAAGGAAATAGCGTTATGCCGGCGGTAAAGATGACGCAGGCCTGGGTCAGGGAAGCGAACAGAAATCCACGAATAGTCTGACCGCGAAGGCAGGCATAGAAAGCCAGAATCGGCAGGATCATACCGAGCAACGGGATGATGAGCAGTAGCGGCGAGCGTATAAAGTGGTTCATCCATGCGCCAGGGAGTATCGCCACGCCTTTTAAGAGCGGATTGGAAGGGCCGTTGGCATCCTGCGTGAGCAAGACAAAGCCATCAACGCCGGCCCACAGCCAGTAACCGGCTAGCAGGAAGCAGATCACGATCAGCAGCGCGCTGTGGCGGGTGGCCGACAGAGCCCGTTGACGAATAACGCCCTCCGTTTTCAACTGTAACCAGACGCCTCCTTGCATAATCACCAACGACAGACTCAATAATCCACACAGTAGGGCAAAGGGCGAGAGTAACTGCCAGAAGGTGCCAAAATAGTTAACATGAAGCTGCGGCGTGAAGGCAAACGGCACGCCTAAAAACAGGTTGCCGAACGCGATGCCGAATACGACTGGGGGAACCAGGCTGCCGATAACCAGACCGGTATCCCACAGCGCGCGCCAGCGGGCATTGGCGATTTTTCCCCGATAATCAAAGGCCAGCGGGCGAAAGAAGAGGGCACACAGCACCAGGATCATCGCCACATAAAAACCGGAAAACGCGGCGGCATAGACCCGTGGCCAGGCGGCGAATAATGCCCCGCCCGCGAGGATCAACCATACCTGGTTTCCTTCCCAGTGGGCGCCGACGCTATTGATCAACACCCGGCGTTCGTCATCGTTACGCGCTATCAGCGGGAGCAGGCAACCGACACCCATATCAAACCCGTCAGTTACCATAAAGGCCACCAGGATGACGCCGATCAGCAGCCACCAAATGAACCGCAACGTTTCATAATCCAACATGATTGTCTCCTTTATCCCTGTTGTTGCGCTTGTTGTTGATGTTGCATGGCGCTTGGCCCAAGACGCGCGTACTTCTGCATCAGATAGACTTCCGCGATTAAAAACAGGGTGTAAAGTCCGAGGATAAGCCCCATTGAGAAGGCCAACTGGCCCGGCGTCAGCGCGGAGTGAGCGTACCAGGTCGGCAGAATGTCCTGAATCGCCCAGGGCTGACGGCCAAACTCCGTCATAAACCAACCGGCTTCAATGGCAATCCACGGTAACGGCAGGCTCCAGAGCGTCATACGCGATACCCAGCGATGCTGGTCGATACGCATTCGCAGCGTCTGTATCAACGCAATCAACATCACCACTAACAGCAGCGAACCGCAGCCGACCATAATACGGAAACTCCAGAACACCGGCGCCACCTGAGGAATAGCGCCACGCTGGGCCGCACGATATTGCTCCGGCGTCACATGGTTCATATCCGGGGCATATTTCGCCAGCAGAATGCCGTACCCCAGATCGCCCTCAACGGCGTGAAACGCATTCAGTACCTGCGGCGAGCGATTGCCTTGCGCTATCTCCTGCATGAGTAACCAGGCCTCCCGGCCACGCTTCAGGCGCGGCAGAGCGTCGTCCATCAGGTTTTTTAACCCCGGAACCGGCGTATCCAGCGAATGGGTGGCCAGAATACCCAGCAGAGCGGGGATCTTCACGGCAAACGCATTACGCTCCTGTTCCTGCTGCGGCCAGGCAATCAGATGAAACGGCGCGGGCGCGGGTTCGGTTTGCCATTCGCCTTCCATCGCCGCCAGTTTCACCGGCTGAATTTGGGCGACTTCGTAGGCCGAACTGTCCCCCAGTTGCAGGGTTCCCAGAATGGCCAGGGTGCCGAATACTGAGCCGATAGCAAACGAGCGCAAGGCCACCTCACGCTCGCGGCCACGTAGCAGATACCAGGCGCTGATGGACATAATAAACATGGCGCCGGTGACATAACCGGACATGACGGTATGGACGAATTTCACCTGGCTCACCGGGTTAAAGACCAGATCGCTGAAGCTGCTCATTTCCATCCGTAACGTATCGATGTTGAAATGAGCGCCGGTAGGATACTGCATCCAGCCATTGGCATTCAGAATCCATAATGCTGAAATATTGGAACCGAAGGCCACCAGCCAGGTGACCAGCAGGTGTTGGTATTTATTCAGCCGCTGCCAGCCGAAAAAGAACAGGCCGACAAAAGTGGATTCGAGAAAAAAGGCCAGTAACGCTTCCATCGCCAGCGGCGCGCCGAAAATATCGCCCACATAGTTGGAATAGAGCGACCAGTTAGTCCCGAACTGAAACTCCATGGTCAGGCCGGTAGCCACACCGAGAGCAAAATTGATCCCGAAGAGCTTGCCCCAGAAACGCGTCATATCGCGGTAGACGGTTTTCCCCGTCACCACATAGATCGTCTCCATGACGGCCAGCAAAAAAATCAGCCCAAGCGTAAGAGGAACAAATAAAAAGTGATACAGCGCGGTCAGCGCAAACTGCCAGCGCGATAAGTCAATGACATCCCACATGCTAACTCCTGTAGGCAGAAAGAGAGTAAAAAGCTAATCAGTACCGGACACCGGTGACGTTCCTGTTGAGAGCGCTAGCGCGTCTCCAGCCATCGGCAGACTTCATCCAGGCGCTGGCGCGAATCGGCCAGATCTTCCGGGGCCGCCAGTACCAGCTCCGGCAAAGGACAAATCTCATAGCTATCGAGCAACGGCCCTTTAAGGGCGTCCAGACAGCGCACATGCCAGAGATGGCGCAATGCTGTGGCGTTGATTTGGCTTTCGCCATACCCGGAGATGCGAATCTGGATGTTCCCGTGTCCGCATAAACGCGCCAGAAAAAGGCGATCGGCCTCGCTGAGCGGCAGTTGGGTCAAATTGATGCTGTGAGGTTGCGATGCCGGATCGCGTACGTGCGCCAATAACTCATGGGCCAGCGGCAGTCCATTCATCAGGCCAGCGACAGGCGGAGGCAGCAGAGAGTCGTCAGGCAGCGTATCGGCAGTCGCCGCTTGCCACAATGTCAGGGGCGCGCTACCCGCTTCCAGACGATCCGTCAGCAGACGTCGGTTATGCAGATGGCGCACCCGCCACAGGCCGCAGAAGATGGTCTCCTGGATCTCGCTTTCACTCCCGTCCGGATGCTGAATGCGTACCGAGACTTCGCCTTCGCCCAATAGCGTATTGAGGAATGAGAGATCATCGGCATTCAGGGGAGATAACTCCCATCCCAGCACGTCGCCGACTTCCGGGATGCGCCGGGCAAGCTGACCTCGCAGATCGGTCAACAATGCCATCACTGCCGGGCTGTGAGCGCAGTGTTCCAGCGCCGCCATACTTGGGTCGCCATTGACCTGACAGGTGAGCGGTAGGGGATTCATCGAGAAACTGGCGTCATCAGGCTGCGTGCCTGGCCCCAGCAGATGAAAAAAGGCGTTGCTCATTGTGCTGTCTCCTGCGCTGCGGGAGTGTCAACCATCGAACGCATCAGCGTGAGCAGTTCAGCCCAGGGATGAATACCGCTGAGCGCGCCGCGTAGCTCGCCGTCTGTAAAAACCAACGTCGCCGGAAACCGACGTACATTAAAGCGATCGCCGATAGCTTCACTTTGTTCAAGGTCGGCCACCGCCACCTGCCAGTCAAACTGTGGAAACTCACGCAGAAGTTCGGCGATCATCACCGGGTTATCGCTGACTTCCGGCGTACGCCGCGGATCGCTACTTAACAGGACGACGCCATCTCCAACCCGTTTGATCCAGTCGTCTACTGTGGAAACCTCTACCGGTTGCCATCCCCGGGTTAACAGGCGCTGCCATAGTGCAGAGAACGGGGTGTCATTCGCCACTTCTTTTGCCCTCCAGACGTGTCTGATACTGACGTATGCGCACTCCCTCATAATTTTCCATCGACAGGCATTTATAGTTCAGGCAGCGTGCGACCTCGTTTGCCTGCGGTACGATCCCCCAGGCGGCCAGTTGCGCCAGGGCGGCCTGTTCCGCCGCCGGTAGCTGGCCGCGAGCTATTTCGCTCAGGCTACCGCCATAGTCGTCCAGTTGTGCCGGTTGCAGACCGACCAGCGCTATGTGATAGGGCAGATGCCCGCGGATGTCGGCCAGCGCCAGAACTTCGGAAAAACTGTTTTGATGCAGGCTCATTTTTTTGGCGCTGAGATACGCGGGGATTTTCTCGCCGGCATAGGTTCGCAGGCTGCCCGGCGCCAGGCCGTAATCGATCGCGTCAAGGAGCAGGAGATGGCTGGCTTGCTCAACATAACCTAACAGGTTTAGCCCTTGCGTACCGCCGTCCACAATTTCTACCTCTTCAGGCCAGTGATATCGGGCATACAAACGCTCCGCGACCCGGATACCGAATCCTTCATCGGCCCACAACAGGTTTCCTAATCCCATCACCACTACGCGTTGCGCATTCATGAGGGCTCCTTGTCGTGCGGTTTGGGGAATTTGTGGCTGCGATAGCCATTGATCATGGTGGAGATCACCGTATCGTCGGACATAATGTCTTCCCGGATAGCGAGGTAAACGTGCCCGACGATGAAGGCGGCGATCAGCCACATGCCCAGTCGGTGCCAACTGTGAATATCGATGGAGTTGCCGCCGGTCCAGTAGAAAAATTCAACCACATAGCGGAACGGCGCAAAGATAGCGTACTGGCTATGCTCGCCAAACAGAGCGAAACCGGTGAGGATCATAAATACCGATAACAGGAAATAGCCGAACATCGCGGCCTGCGCGACAGGGTTATGTCCGATGTCGCTCCCCGGTTTTTTCTCCAGAAACAGATACCAGCGGACCACGGAAAAAGCGCCTTGCCACCAACTGCGACGCCAGACCGGGACGATAAACAGCTCTCGCGAATAGCGGTTGCCGACACAGGCCCAATAAATTCGCCCCAGCAGTAACACGGTAAAGATCATCGCGGCGGCAAAGTGGATCAGCCGGATATAGCCCATATAAAACAGATAGGTCGCCTCGCCACTCACCGACGGCAGCGGTCGGCCAATGAAGTAACCTGTTACCATCAGTACCAACATGCAGGCCACCGTTAGCCAGTGCCACAGGCGTACCGGCGCTTCAAACACATAGTGGCTGACGGCAGTATCACGCGCCTCCCCGACGCGTGGAGATAGCTTTCCAGTCATCGTTCTTTTCCTTAACGCTTAGCGTACCTGGACGGCAATCAGTTCGCTGCCGTCGTTGCCGAGCACGTGGGTTGAACAGGCGAGGCAGGGGTCGAAGCTGTGCAGCGTCCTCAGGATTTCTAACGGTTGGTCGGGAATCGCCATTTGCGTTCCCATCAATGCCGCTTCATAGGCGCCGATCTGTTTTTTAGGATCGCGTGGGCTGGCGTTCCAGGTGGTGGGGACCACGCACTGATAGAGTTCAATCTTCTGATCGCGGATTGACGCCCAGTGTCCCAACGCTCCACGAGGCGCTTCGGTAAAACCGATGCCGCGGCAGTGCTGCGGCCAACTGGCCGGTTCCCATTTCTCGGTATTGGCGGTGGCCAGGTCGCCGTTTTTCAGGTTGGTCATAAGCCTGTCGAAAAAATACTGCAGCTTACCGACGGCCCATTGCGCTTCGTGCGCGCGGCATAAAATACGGCCAAGCGTAGACTGGATACCGGAGAGCGGCAGTTTTAGGGCGGACATCATGCGATCTACCGACTCTATGGTGGCGGCATCCCCTTTGTGATACGCGATAAGCGTTCGGGCAAGCGGGCCGACTTCCATGGCATGACCCCGCCAGCGCGGCGCTTTAATCCAGGAGTAACGTTCCTGCTCGTTGAGCTGCTGGATATGCGTATCGCTGCCTTTGACATCACCCGGGTTGTACCAGGGATCGGTAATGCCGTCAAAAGGATGACGGCCCAGCCGATCGTCCGGATAGCGATACCAGGCGTGATCCACAAACTCCTGTATCTGCTGCGGATCGGCCAAATCTACCGGCATAACGTTTTTAAAATCGCCATTGATCACCGCGCCGCCCGGCATTAACAGGCTTTGCTGGCTGAAGTCGTTGGCAATGTCCGGAAATGCGCCGTAGCTCAGCACGCATTTATCCGACAGACCGGTGCCAATTTGACTCCATGCTTTATTGAACTGGCCGATAGCCAGCGCGTCCGGAACCATCACGTTGTTAATGAAGTCGGCGGTGCGGGTGATGATCGACTGCACCAGGTTGAGGCGCTCCATATTGATAGCCCCGACCGCGCCGCTTTGATCGAGATTGATCGCGCACGGCATCCCGCCGACGATCCAGTTAGGATGGGGGTTCTTACCGCCAAATATGGTATGGATTTTGACGATCTCACGCTGAAAGTCGAGGGCTTCAAGATAGTGGGCAAAGCCCATCAGATTAGCCTCTGGCGACAATTTGTACTGTGGATGTCCCCAATAGCCGTTACGGAATATCCCAAGCTGGCCGCCATCGACAAATTTCTTCAATCGATTTTGTACGTCAAAGAAGTAGCCCGGCGATGACATCGGCCAGGCGGAAAGGCTTTGCGCCAACTGCGAGGTGGCGCGTGGATCGGCTTTCAGCGCATTCAGAACATCAATCCAGTCCATGCCGGCTAACTGATAAAAATGGATCAGATGATCGTGGCACCACAACGTAGCCAGCATGATGTTACGTATAATATTGGCGTTATCCGGTACCTGGATACCAATCGCATCTTCGATAGCGTACACCGACGCCAGAGCATGTACCCCGGTACAGACACCACAAATACGTTCAACAAACGCCCAGGCGTCACGTGGGTCACGGCCTTGCAGAATGATCTCCAGCCCGCGGAACATTGTGCCGCAGGAAACGGCATTGGTAATGACGTTTTGCTCATCAATGTTCACTTCGCAGCGCATATGCCCTTCGATGCGGGTAATCGGGTCCACGATCAGACGACGGCCGGCGTCGTTAACGGTATAACCCTGGGTTTGATACTGGTTACTCATGCCTGTTTATCCTCATTGTCCGGCTGTTGTTCGGCTTGCGCTAACTGTTGTTTGTGGCGTTTACGTTGGTTGAGCGCGCTGGCGACAGCGTGACCGCCAACGCCCGCCGCGACCACGCCCAGCGCGGTCAGCCCCACCGTATCGGCGGTTGAATGGGTACCCATCTGGGGAATATCCACCACGCGGCTATAAAACGAGCCGCGATCCCAGAAACCATTTTCTGAACATCCCAGACATCCGTGACCGGACTGGATAGGAAAGGAGACGCCGTCATTCCAGCGTGTGGAGGAGCAGGCGTTATAGGTGGTTGGCCCTTTACAGCCCATCTTGTACAGGCAGTATCCCTTGCGGGCGGCGTCATCATCCCAGCTCTCGACAAATTCACCGGCGTCAAAATGGGCGCGACGGTAGCATTTATCGTGGATACGCTGACCGTAGAACATCAGTGGACGGCCCATGCGATCGAGTTCCGGCAGACGATCAAACGTCACCATATAGGTGATAATGGCGCTCATGACATCCGGGATTGGCGGACATCCAGGGACTTTCACGATCGGCTTGTCGGTGATCACTTTATCGATAGGCGTTGCCTGGGTCGGATTGGGGCGGGCGGCCTGGACGCAACCCCAGGAGGCGCAGTTTCCCCAGGCGATAATAGCGCTGGCGCCCGCGGCGGCTTTCTTCAGTTTTTCAATAAACGGGCGGCCGCCGCTGATACAGAACATTCCTTGCTCTCCTAACGGCGGATTGCCTTCCACCGCCAGAATGTATTTCCCGGCGTAGCGAGTGGTAATATCGTCAAAGACTTCTTCGGCCTGTGCGCCGGCGGCGGCCATCAGGGTGTCGTCATAATCGAGGGAAATCAGCGAGAGGATCACATCTTTGGCTAGCGGGTGCGAGGAACGGATAAAGGATTCGGTACAGCAGGTGCATTCCAGTCCATGAATCCAGACCACCGGAATCCGCGGTTTATTCTCCAGCGCCCAGGCGATCTTTGGCGTCATTCCGGCGCCCAGTCCCAGCGATGTGGCGGCAAGGCTACAGAATTTGAGAAAGCTGCGTCGGGTCACTCCCTTACGACGCATGGCTTGATAAAAGGTCTCCTCGTTATTCATAACGCGTATTTTTTCTCCTTTTTGCACCACGCTCCGCCAGGGGCATAAGGCGCTTTTGCGGGTCCGTTGACGTTTCGCCAGCAAGGCAAATCATTGTGTTACGCGCGAGCGCGGAAACGAGCCCGATTCACTTTGCACCGGCGTATAT
Source organism: Salmonella sp. NW884 (assembly GCF_051700745.1). Lineage (NCBI taxonomy): Bacteria > Pseudomonadati > Pseudomonadota > Gammaproteobacteria > Enterobacterales > Enterobacteriaceae > Salmonella > Salmonella sp. NW884. The sequence continues at coordinate 306,023 of NZ_JAMMDE010000005.1, forward strand.
CGCCAGAAATAATGTGAAAAAAGCGTATCGGATTAACGATAAGAAACAATGCGAAGTGTGTGGGTATAGCTTATAGCGGTATATTTATACCCATTATCGGTTTTTCGGCGAAAGGGCCGTGGCGGGGAAGGTCGGTTGAGCTTGTTCCGGAATGAGGTTTTCAGCGAGCCACCTCGGGTAGATTTAGCCTGGTCTCGCCATTTCAGGGATACGTAAGTTGATGCAAAAGGAGGGAGGAGTTGATGTCATCGTTAAAAGAAGCATACTTCGTGATGATTTTTATATAAAATAGTGGTGCTGGTTTTAAAGGAATGCAAAAAAGAGACTGTTTGAAAGAGGGCGTCCCATGAAAAATAACATCAGATTTGACTTATCCGATTATTTGATTCATTTTTTTCGGGACGTTGATTTAGAGACCGGTAGCCATATTTATTTGCCTGAACACTGTGGTTTTAATAATCAGCACCATGCATGCTCCATTGATGCTAAATATTTACTTAGATTATCTTTACGCAGTCATAAAATTTTCTCGTCCTGGTCATACCGAAATGGACAACGAACCGTATATGGTGACTCCCCGGTGGTATGCTTTACAGATATGCCGATTGCAGCTTATTTAGAAACTGGTGTTCGCCGATTAGAACGAAATGAAAATATTGGTTTATATGCAATCGTTTTACCTAAAGAGCAAATGTTTAATTATGGGGCAAGGCCAGTCATATATGGGTTGGATCAGCATAACAATGCTCGATGCTCGCAAGGCAGATACGGGGAGCGTATTCTTGATGAAACGGCTCTTCCTCTGATTGAACAATATAGATATGTTACTTATGTTCCTGGTAAGATTGACTGGACACATGAACGCGAATGGCGATGGCCATATCGTGGCGATATTAATAATTTCCTTAATCATATTAAAGAGTATGGTATTCCGGAAAACATTGAAAGTACCCCAGGGTTTGATTTTAGATCAAGCGAAATAAGTGGTGCGGGAATAATCGTCCCGTTTGCAGAAGATATCCCTACCGTAACTCACGATATTTTAACTTTAATTGACCGGGGTGGCATTGGAAGAAATACTTTCAAATTCATTATAGCTGTAGAGAGTTTACAATCATGGACCCAGCTCTCGGAACCGGGTGCGTTACTGTCCTGTATTAATGACAATACTTTCGAATTTGAATCTTTTTTTGATTTATCTGCATCTAAAGTAAAAAATTATGCTGACTCTATCAATGATTATGTAAGTGAATTATATTCAAAAAAAGATTTTTTAAATGATAGCTATGCAATGGAATTTGGAAATGCCTGGGTCTGGATTCATGATAACCAATCCCAGGTGGTACGGGCGTTACTGCAGGCTGGAATGATCAAGGTTAATAAAGAAGGGCGGTACTTATTAGATGTTAATTTGGCTTCTGTCGATTGGCCATTAAGAAGAAAAGAGGCTTTCGCAAGTCATGTTGCGGGATGGCTCAAACATCGTTTTGATATCGAAGCGGGAAGGTATTCCGTTCGGGGAAAAGATGATTATGATGCGATCCCAAGTTATGAGACGCCGCTAAAGGATCAGCATCCTTTTTATAATCATACAGTGAATGTCGACTGGTAATTAAGAAAAGAACTTACTGTAAATAGACTCGTTTTAGCTCCATGCATTTTTGAGATCCCGGCCAGATTGACCCTGGCCCGATCTCTGACGAAAACTCTGAATCTTCGATGTTTCCAATTATGAATTTCTACACCAGTCTTTAAGTATCAATGCATTGTACCTGGTGCGCTGCTATAACTGTGTAAGAGGGATTGACGCTTAGAGCTTATCCCATTAGGGCTATTTTACTTGCCATTTTGGTCCTGGCAGTGCTCGCCAAAACGAGTTAGCGTTTTGAACGCCGCTAGCGGCGGCCCGAAGGGCGAGCGTAGCGAGTCAAACCTCACGTACTACGTGTACGCTCCGGTTTTTGCGCGCTGTCCGTGTCCAAACTGGCTGCGCCAATAACGCCTGGTGGGATAGGCTCTTAGTGTTAATGTACACCAAAGGTCGATGTGTTTACCGCACTTGTGGCTTGGTATGCAGTATGTATAATTATTGTGTGAATGTTTTCATAAATTGATTTGTCTCTTCTTTGGCCTTTTCTATTGATTTATGTTTATATATTTTTGATTGGTATGTGTATTTTTCTAACGCAGGTAAGTACTTAGAGACGTCGTTACCTTTTTTGAAATCTATAGGCATATGAATACTCGCATATAATATATTTATCCTCTGCGATGGCGTTAGCTCAGAATAATTTATACCTTGTTCATAATAAGAAAGCATCACATCATTGCAGATCCTGTCTTTATACGACTGCCCTATGTATGCGATGATAAGTCCATATATAAGTAGCAATCCAAAAGAGACACCTGCTTTGTGGCTATGAAGGAAATTATATTGTAGCCCCACAAAAAAAAGTACTTTTCTGATTAAAACAAGGATGAATGGTAAGGAAAATAAAAAACAACCGAAGTACATAATCACTTCGCCTGAATTCTGAAACATTTTATACCTTCCTGATAAATAATGGGTTAATTATCTGGTTAATATTCGTTGCCTATTATTTCTTTTATAAAAATAGACGATTCATTGAAATTTTTTTTGAAACTGGAGTAATTGCTAAGTGTTTTCGGTATGCAAAAGATGACTCGCCCATTTTTTACTATGGCATAATATCTTGGATACATTAGTGCTTCTTCTTTTGTGTTTGGAACACCGTCATAGTCTATTTTTTCATCTATAGAGTCAAGTTGGCTAAATAAAAAGACTCTTTTCCTTAGCAAAGTATTATGAACAATAGCATTTTCATATATATCAAGTGACATTGTAAGACTCAATGCAGCAAATGAAAGTAATGCAATGATGGAAATTGTTAATATTGCTAATGACAAGCCTTCCAGGCAATATAAAACAAGACAAAAGAGTGGGATTGCAGGGAGGTAAGTGACCAACGGGTAAAAACGATCGATTTTTAAATGTGATATGATATTCTGAGGAGATGTGACATGGTCCTGAACGCCCTTGTTAAAGATAATGCTGTAAAGCGTCAAACTATTGTCAATTTTATTTATTGCTTTAGCTTTTATTCTTTGTATGAATATAAAATATGCTATAAAAAAAGGCAATAAATAAGAAAATAATTAAATTATAAATAAAACTATCCACGGCATCATCCTGTATATCTACCGAAATTTCTATGGTCACTATTCTACTATTGTTAATGAATGTCAATATAAATTTGATGATGGTGCGTCCAGCCGGTTGGATTTGATCAAAAATAAAACTTTCGGTATTTCTTTATAGTCACAGAGCAAACAGAGTTGATTCTTTGTTAAAAAATCATCTCAATATTTTAATATGAATTCCTTCACGAGACTCTTAGAATATTACAGTCTACGATTTTAATGATTTTTTATTCATTCATTATGCGTATTAAATTAATGGCAGTGCAATCGCAAATTATATTTAGTTTCAGAATTGCAAAATGATTATAATTTTGTAGTTCATGCAGTTGGCCTAAGATCCTCGGTGGCGAGTGTAGGGGGAACGCCTGAACAAGATCTGAGGCTATGTGCGATACTGTGATATGAGTTAACCCAAACAGGCCATACGGTATCTATACCTTTCTAAAAAGCTTTTCGCTGGTATAGAGTCAAAACCTTAGACGAAACAACATTCACACTATGGCCCGGGCAGTGCGGCATTGCGTATCGGTGAGCATAACGGGGCCTTGTTTATTTATTATACCGTTCTTGTACTTACTTAAAATGAAGATGGAAAAATGTTGTACTCATTTTTGACAGCATTGTTACGAGATGAGTTGAGACATTATGAAATGAAAAATCCACGCAATGGCGTGGATTTTATAGAGTTTTACCGTTGTTCTGAGATTCAATGAAACCTCATAAGACAACGAATGTTATTTAGACGTTGAACAGGAAGTTCATTATATCGCCATCTTTAACGATGTAATCTTTGCCTTCCGCTCGCATCTTACCGGCTTCTTTCGCGCCTTGTTCACCTTTATAGGTAATAAAGTCGTCAAAAGCGATAGTTTGGGCGCGGATAAAGCCTTTTTCAAAGTCAGTATGGATTTTACCTGCTGCCTGCGGCGCGGTTGCGCCAACCGGAATGGTCCATGCGCGAACTTCTTTCACCCCGGCGGTAAAGTAGGTCTGGAGGTTCAGCAGGCGATAACCCGCGCGAATAACGCGGTTCAGCCCCGGCTCTTCCAGACCCAGTTCAGCCATAAATTCGTCGCGCTCGTCATCATCCAGCTCAGCAATATCAGCTTCGACGGCGGCACACACCGGAACCACGACCGAACCTTCTTTCGCGGCGATTTCGCGAACCTGGTCCAGATACGGGTTATTTTCAAAACCGTCTTCATTGACGTTAGCGATATACATTGTCGGCTTCAGCGTCAGGAAGCTTAAATAACGGATAGCCGCTTTATCTTCGTCCGTCAGGTCCAGCGAACGCAGCATCCCCGCTTCGGCCAGGTGCGGCAGGCATTTTTCCAGCGCGGCCAGTTCCGCTTTGGCGTCTTTATCGCCGCCTTTGGCTTTCTTCTGTACGCGATGGATAGCGCGCTCGCAGGTATCGAGGTCAGCCAGCGCCAGTTCGGTATTGATAACATCAATATCTTCTGCCGGATTTACTTTACCCGCCACGTGGATGATATTGTCGTTCTCAAAGCAGCGAACCACGTGACCGATAGCTTCGGTTTCACGGATATTGGTCAGGAACTGGTTACCCAACCCTTCGCCTTTGGATGCGCCTTTTACCAGACCGGCGATATCCACGAACTCCATCGTGGTTGGTAGAATGCGTTGCGGTTTAACAATCTCAGCCAACTGGTCCAGACGCGGATCGGGCATCGGCACGACACCGGTATTCGGTTCGATAGTGCAGAACGGAAAGTTTGCCGCTTCAATACCGGCTTTTGTCAGCGCGTTGAACAGGGTGGATTTCCCGACGTTGGGCAGACCGACGATACCGCATTTGAATCCCATGATTTAACTCACCTTAATATCTTAATAATCAACCTGTTATAGAAAACAGATTGCAGAAATGGAAATAACTTCGCCTATTATACACGGCGTGCGGCAAAAATGCCGCACATCACTGGTTATTGCGCCTTAAAGGTATGCAAACGGCTTGTTGCTTTGGCCAGACCCTCTTTGAACCACAATTCCGTACAGCGTGCCGCTTCGTCAATGGCCTCATCAATTAATTTTTGTTCAGAAACAGGGGGTTTACCCAGCACGAAACCAACAACTTTATTTTTATCGCCTGGATGACCAATTCCAACGCGTAATCGGTGAAAGTTGGGGTTATTGCCTAGCTTGCTGATGATGTCTTTCAGACCATTGTGACCGCCGTGGCCGCCGCCAAGTTTAAATTTCGCGACGCCCGGCGGGAGATCCAGCTCGTCGTGAGCGACCAGAATTTCGTCCGGCTGAATACGGTAAAAACTGGCCATTGCGCCAACTGCTTTACCACTGAGATTCATGAACGTGGTGGGTACCAGCAGGCGAACATCTTCCCCTTCCAGCGTGATGCGTGAGGTATAGCCAAAGAATTTAGGCTCTTCACGCAACGGCGCGCGTAGGCGCTCCGCCAGTAAATCGACGTACCATGCGCCTGCATTGTGTCGCGTCGCGGCATATTCCGCGCCGGGATTCGCCAGACCAACAATCAATTTAATTGCCACGTTTTTTGTCCTGAGTAGATCCATAACTGGCGCGTAGTTTACTGTCTGTCTGCCCGCTTGACAAAACACAGCGACACTCTGAAGTAAATTAAATAATTGCCAGCATTGATTATTAAAAATGTAAACTGTTCAGAGTGTTATTTGTAAAGTTTTGTTAAATGAAACTTTACATTTGTGATCACACCCGCACTTACAAATGGAAGTGTTGTCTATACTTTACACATAAAGTTTAGGGGGATTTCCTAAAAACAACCCAAAAGTTCCGGAGGTGACATATGAAACGCAAAAACGCTTCGTTATTCGGTAACGTGCTGATGGGGTTGGGGCTGGTCGTGATGGTTGTCGGCGTGGGTTACTCTATTTTAAACCAACTGCCGCAGTTTAATTTGCCGCAATTTTTTGCGCATGGCGCAATACTGAGCATTTTTGTCGGGGCAGTTCTTTGGCTGGCAGGGGCTCGTGTAGGGGGGCATGAGCAGGTGAGCGACAAATATTGGTGGGTACGTCACTATGACAAACGTTGCCGCCGTAACGACAATCGTCGTCATAGCTAACCGGTTCAGGCCCGGTAAGCGTTATCGCCACCGGGCATTGTCCATTAACTGAGTAAATCCGCTAACGCCTCCGTCCTGTTCGGGAAGAAGGTCAGACGCCCAGGAATAGGTTTGATACCGGCACGCGCCATTGTGCGCAGCGGTTGGAACTCCAGATTACTGATACGCAATTCGCAACCCTCCGGCAGACGCTTCACAAAACGCTGAAAAGCATCAAGCCCGCCTGCATCCAGCACTGGTACTGCGTCCCATTTCAGAACGACGATACGTTTGCCCTTAATACGTGACTCAAGGTCGGTAAACAGCCCTTCCGCCGCGGCGAAAAAGAGCGGACCGATAACACGCAGCACCAGCACATCTTCAGGCACATCGACATTGACCGGCGCAAGTCGAGTCATTCGCGCAATACGGCGCATAAACAGCAGGGAAGCAAGGACAATCCCCACGCTGATGGCGATGACCATATCAAACAGAACCGTTAATGACATGCACAGCAGCATAACGATAATGTCGTCTTTCGGCGCATGGCGTAACAGATCCACCACTTTATGGGCTTCACTCATATTCCATGCCACCATCAGCAGTAGCGCCGCCATCGCGGAAAGCGGCAGCCAGGAGAGTAGCGGGGCCAAGACCAGTAGCGCCAGAATGACCAGGATAGCGTGAATTACCGCCGAGATGGGAGAGGTCGCGCCAGCGCGGACGTTGGCGGCAGAGCGGGCAATCGCGGCGGTGGCGGTGATGCCGCCAAAGAACGGCGCGACCATATTCCCCAGCCCCTGGCCGATAAGTTCGCTGTTAGCTTTATGTTTGGTGCCGGTCATGCCGTCCAGCACGACGGCGCAGAGCAATGATTCGATTGCCCCCAGCATTGCCATCGAGAAGGCCGCTGGCAGCAGCGCGCGCAGTGAATCCCAGCTTAGCGTGAAATCGGAGCCAGGAAGACTCCACGGCAGCATCAGTTGCGGCAGGAGCTGCGGGATGCCGTTGCCCTGAGTGCCGTCAGCCAGAACGTAATGGAACTGTGAGCCGATAGTCGCCACATTGCCGCCCAGCAGATTAACGATCCCCATCACGGCGCAACCGGCCAGTAGTGCGGGAAGATGTCCTGGCAGACGAATACCGAGACGCGGCCAGAAAATCAACGTTCCCAGCGTTACCACGCCAATGGCGGCATCGCCAATATTGACGGTGGGCAACGCCATAAACAGCGCGCCGACTTTCTGCAAATAGTGCTCTGGCACATGGGCCATCTGCAGACCAAGAAAATCTTTAATCTGCATGGTACCGATGGTAATACCAATCCCTGAGGTAAAACCCAACGTGACCGACACCGGGATATATTCAATCAATCGCCCCAGTCTCGCCAGGCCGAAAAGGATCAGGAAGAAGCCCGACATCAGCGTGGCGACCAGTAGGCCCGCCAGACCAAACTGTTGCGATACCGGATACAAAATCACCACAAACGCGGCGGTAGGGCCGGAAACGCTAAAGCGCGAGCCGCCGGTTAGCGCGATCACGATCCCGGCGACAGCGGAGGTATAGAGGCCATACTGCGGCGCAACGCCACTGCCAATTGCCAGCGCCATCGCCAGCGGGATAGCAATAATCCCGACGGTGATCCCGGCTATCACATCACGGGTGAACCGGGAGGCGGTATATTTTTCTTTCCAGCAAGCATCGATGAGAGCGCGGAAAGGCATCACATGTGAGGAAAATAATTTGTTCACAATAATGTTTCATCCATGAGCGCATCATCTGTCAACTAAATGGCAGGTGAAGGAGGCATAAGTCATACAAAAGGGTGTTACAGACAAAAAAACCCGCCGCAGCGGGTTTCAGATCCGGGTTCGATCAATGCTCGAACATGGCGGAAATCGATTCTTCGTTGCTGATACGGCGAATCGCTTCGGCCAGCATACCTGACAGGGTCAAAGTACGCACGTTCGGCAGCGCTTTGATTTCGTCGGTCAGCGGAATGGTGTCGCAGACAACGACTTCATCAATGACGGAGTTGCGCAGGTTGTTTGCCGCATTGCCTGAGAAGATCGGGTGCGTCGCGTAGGCAAACACGCGTTTAGCGCCACGTTCTTTCAATGCTTCTGCTGCTTTGCACAGAGTACCGCCGGTATCGATCATATCATCAACCAGCACGCAGTCACGGCCAGCGACGTCGCCGATGATGTGCATCACCTGAGAAACGTTCGCGCGCGGACGACGTTTATCAATGATAGCCATATCGGTATCGTTCAGCAGCTTAGCGATAGCGCGGGCACGAACCACGCCGCCAATATCCGGAGAAACCACGATCGGGTTATCCAGATTCAGTTGCAGCATATCTTCGAGCAGGATTGGGCTACCGAACACGTTATCAACCGGAACGTCAAAGAAGCCCTGGATCTGTTCAGCATGCAGATCTACGGTGAGAACGCGGTCAACGCCGACGCTGGACAGGAAGTCAGCGACAACTTTTGCGGTAATCGGCACACGGGCGGAACGTACGCGACGGTCCTGACGTGCATAGCCAAAGTAGGGGATAACGGCGGTGATACGACCTGCGGAAGCACGACGCAGGGCATCAACCATAACGACCAATTCCATCAGGTTGTCGTTGGTTGGGGCACAAGTGGACTGGATGATGAAAATATCACCACCGCGTACATTTTCGTTGATTTGTACGCTGACTTCGCCGTCGCTAAAGCGACCTACGGCGGCGTCGCCGAGAGAAGTGTACAGGCGGTTGGCAATACGTTGTGCTAGTTCCGGGGTGGCGTTACCAGCAAAAAGCTTCATATCAGGCACGAGAAGAACCTCAGGCATGCGTCCATTGGTGGAAAGAATCTGCCGAAAACTGTGCGGGCCAGGCAAAATCCTATCCAGGCGGTGTATTAAAGAGCGCGATGCAACGTCTGGAACAAGGTGACGTTGTCACCGAAGCTCAGCTTGCCCGGCTTACTCGTCTTCATTCACGTTTCATGTGCGCTGGTATCGATGCCTCACACCGGTCAAATACGGCATATATGACCGGCGACTCGTCATTTCGCCATCTTCCTGAAACCCGAATGCGTTAGAGTAACTCTCGATGCAATGGGGAGAGGTTGACACCCTTCGCCACAAAAGCATTGAGCCATTCCGGGGCTTGCTCAAGCACCTGGCGAGCACAAGACTCTGTATCGAATTCAGCAAAGACACAGGCCCCTGTCCCAGTCAGGCGCGACGGCGCGTATTCTAACAGCCAGGAAAGCGCCGCATCAACCTCGCGAAAACGTTTTCTTGCGATAACCTCGCAATCATTGCTGAATTCACATTTTAGTAACGTATCTATTGACCTTTTTGGCGTATTACGCGGCAATTGAGGATCTTTAAAGATAACCGGCGTCGGAATGCTTACGCCAGGGTGCGCGACCAGATACCATTTTTCCGGCGGATTCACCGGCGTTAATATTTCGCCTACGCCTTCGGCAAACGCGGCGTGGCCACGAACAAAGACCGGGACGTCGGCGCCGAGCGTCAGGCCGAGCGTCGCCAGTTCATCAATGGAAAGCCCGCATTGCCAAAGATGATTGAGCGCCACCAGAACGGTCGCGGCGTTAGACGAGCCGCCACCCAGACCGCCGCCCATGGGAAGGCGCTTCTCAATGCTGATATCCGCGCCGCTTCCGGCGGGCAGGCGTCCACTCTCCGAGGCGACTTTCATCAACAGCCGCGCGGCGCGGACGATCAGATTGTCTTCATTTTCAACGCCGTTAACCGGCGTTAATAAATGGATTTCGCCATCGTGACGCGGTTCGATGTGGAGTGTGTCGCCATAATCCAGAAACTGAAACAGCGTCTGCAGCGTGTGGTAGCCGTCTGCTCGCTGTCCGGTGATATATAAAAACAGATTTAATTTTGCCGGAGAAGGCCAATGGGTCATCATTTCACAATCCAGTTATCCATTTTCAGCTTAATGCGCTGACTGCCGTCGGAAAGCTCCATATTGGCAGGCATGGCAGGCTGCGTTTTGCTGTCATAGCCACCGTAAACCACTTTCCAGTTTTTACCATCCTGGCGGTAGTTCACTTCGCTCAGGCGATACTGGTCGTCCAGTTTGTAGTCAGTGGCATCGCCAGGCAGACCGAGGATCCACTGCCGCAGGCTGTTTAACGGAATCGGCATCCCGGTGAGTTTGCCGATCATCTCTTCGGCGTTATCGGCGGTATAACGCTGGCCTTTGTTATCCACCAACTGGACGTTGCCCGGCTGGGCGTTAAGCTCCAGCTCGGTGCTGCCCAGCGGATTGGTTAGCAGCAGGCGATAGCGATCCTGTCCGGTCTGTTGCCAGAAGAAGCGCGCATAGACTTTCTGATCATCTGAGATGTAAGCAAAGGCGCCGCGCGTCTGGTATTGATTCAGATGACGCACCTCTTGCTGATGCTGGCGCCACTGAGGGGAATCCGGGCTCTTGCCCGGGCCTTTATGCCCAGGAAGCGTACAGGCGGTGAGAACCAGGCTTGCTAACGGCAGTAGACGAATCAGGCGAAAATCGGGCAGGGTCATAGTGATGACGAATCCTTGTGATACGGTGCAATAATTGCCTGATGGCGTTACGCTTATCAGGCCTGAAAACTGAACCTGCAGGCTGTAAAAACGTTCGCGCCGCGATTCGGCAAATTTTTGCTATCGGTTACAGTTATAGCCTTTAATGCTAGCGCCGCCTGGTGACATCGTCTACTTTCAAGTTGTCTTAAATCATCAAATTAGCGAGCGCTGCCAATTACTCCAAAAGGGGGCTCTCTCTTTTATTGACCACGCGCATCCTGTATGATGCAAGCAGACTAACCATATCAACGCTGGTACTACTCCCGCAGACATGACCCTTTTAGCGCTCGGTATTAACCATAAAACGGCACCTGTATCGCTGCGAGAACGCGTAACGTTTTCGCCGGACACGCTTGATCAGGCGCTGGACAGCCTGCTTGCGCAGCCAATGGTGCAGGGCGGGGTCGTGCTGTCAACCTGTAACCGTACAGAGCTGTATCTGAGCGTGGAAGAGCAGGATAACCTGCAGGAAGCGCTGATCCGCTGGTTATGCGATTACCATAACCTGAACGAGGACGATCTGCGCAACAGTCTGTACTGGCATCAGGACAATGACGCCGTCAGCCACCTGATGCGCGTCGCCAGCGGTCTGGATTCACTGGTGCTGGGTGAACCGCAAATCCTCGGTCAGGTGAAAAAAGCGTTTGCGGATTCGCAAAAAGGCCACCTTAACGCCAGCGCGCTGGAGCGAATGTTTCAGAAGTCTTTTTCCGTCGCCAAGCGAGTGCGGACTGAAACCGATATCGGCGCCAGCGCCGTCTCCGTCGCGTTTGCCGCCTGTACGCTCGCCCGCCAAATCTTTGAATCGCTGTCGACGGTCACTGTACTGTTAGTTGGCGCAGGCGAAACCATTGAACTGGTGGCGCGTCACCTGCGCGAGCATAAAGTACAAAAGATGATTATCGCCAACCGAACCCGCGAGCGCGCGCAAGCCCTGGCGGATGAGGTAGGCGCTGAGGTTATCTCGCTCAGCGATATCGACGCCCGTTTGCAGGATGCCGATATTATTATCAGTTCGACCGCCAGCCCGCTGCCGATTATCGGTAAAGGCATGGTGGAGCGCGCATTAAAAAGCCGTCGCAACCAGCCGATGCTGCTGGTGGATATCGCCGTACCGCGCGACGTTGAGCCGGAAGTCGGCAAACTGGCGAACGCTTATCTTTATAGCGTCGATGATTTACAGAGCATCATTTCGCATAATCTGGCGCAGCGTCAGGCTGCGGCGGTGGAAGCGGAAACGATTGTTGAGCAGGAAGCCAGCGAGTTTATGGCCTGGCTACGCGCCCAGGGGGCCAGCGAGACCATTCGGGAATACCGTAGTCAGTCGGAGCAGATTCGTGACGAACTGACTACCAAAGCGCTGTCGGCCCTTCAACAGGGCGGTGATGCGCAAGCCATCTTGCAGGATCTGGCATGGAAACTGACCAACCGCCTGATTCATGCGCCAACGAAATCACTTCAACAGGCTGCCCGTGACGGGGATGACGAACGCCTGAATATTCTGCGCGACAGCCTCGGGCTGGAGTAGCAGCACACACCACACTTTTTTACAGGGTGAATTTACGCCTATGAAGCCTTCTATCGTTGCCAAACTGGAAGCCCTGCACGAACGCCATGAGGAAGTTCAGGCGTTGCTGGGCGATGCGGGAATTATCGCCGACCAGGACCGCTTTCGCGCATTGTCGCGCGAATATGCGCAATTAAGCGACGTTTCTCGCTGTTTTACGGACTGGCAACAGGTTCAGGACGATATCGAGACGGCTCAGATGATGCTCGACGATCCTGAAATGCGGGAAATGGCGCAGGAAGAACTGCGCGAAGCGAAAGAAAAAAGCGAACAACTGGAGCAACAGTTACAGGTACTGCTGCTGCCGAAAGATCCGGACGATGAACGAAACGCGTTCCTTGAGGTTCGCGCCGGCACTGGCGGCGACGAAGCCGCGCTGTTTGCCGGCGATCTGTTCCGCATGTACAGCCGTTATGCCGAAGCGCGCCGCTGGCGCGTGGAGATCATGAGCATGAGCGAAGGCGAGCATGGCGGTTATAAAGAGATCATCGCCAAAATCAGCGGCGACGGCGTGTATGGCCGACTGAAATTTGAGTCCGGCGGACACCGCGTACAGCGTGTTCCGGCGACCGAGTCGCAGGGGCGTATCCATACCTCCGCCTGTACCGTCGCCGTGATGCCGGAGCTGCCGGAAGCCGAGCTGCCGGATATTAACCCGGCGGATCTGCGCATTGATACGTTTCGTTCTTCCGGCGCGGGCGGTCAGCACGTTAACACCACCGACTCCGCTATCCGAATTACCCACTTGCCGACCGGCATCGTGGTGGAATGCCAGGACGAGCGTTCGCAGCATAAAAACAAAGCGAAAGCGCTCTCGGTGCTCGGGGCGCGCATTCACGCCGCCGAAACGGCAAAACGCCAGCAGGCCGAGGCGTCAACGCGACGCAATCTGCTTGGCAGCGGCGATCGCAGCGATCGTAACCGGACCTATAATTTCCCGCAGGGGCGCGTGACCGATCATCGTATTAATCTGACGTTATATCGCCTTGATGAAACGATGGAAGGTAAGCTGGATATGCTGATTGAGCCGATTGTTCAGGAACACCAGGCTGACCTGTTAGCCGCCTTATCCGAGCAGGAATAATGGATTTTCAGCACTGGCTGCATGAGGCGGTAAACCAGCTCCGGGACAGCGACAGCCCCCGGCGCGACGCCGAGATCCTGCTAGAGTACGTTACGGGCAAGGGGCGGACGTATATCATGGCCTTTGGCGAAACGCCGCTTACCGACGTCCAGCAACAACAGCTCGCGGACCTGCTGCAGCGGCGTAAACAGGGCGAACCTATTGCGTACCTGACGGGCTTACGCGAATTCTGGTCGCTGCCGCTCTTCGTTTCTCCCGCCACGCTAATCCCGCGCCCGGATACCGAATGTCTGGTTGAACAGGCGTTGGCGCGATTGCCGGTAAAAACCTGTCGTATTCTGGATTTAGGCACCGGAACCGGTGCGATTGCGCTGGCGCTGGCCTGCGAGCGACCGGATTGCGAGGTGACTGCGGTCGATCGTATGCCTGATGCGGTTGCGCTGGCGATACGCAACGCGGAACATTTGGCTATCCGGAATGTGCGTATACTGCAAAGTTGTTGGTTCAGCGCGCTATCGGGGCAGCAGTTCGACATGATTGTCAGCAATCCGCCCTACATTGACGCCCAGGACCCGCATCTTAGCGAAGGCGATGTACGCTTTGAACCGCGCTCGGCGTTGGTAGCGGACGAAAACGGTATGGCGGATCTTACGCATATTATCGATAACGCCCGCCAGATGTTAACGCCCGGCGGCTTCCTGCTGCTGGAACACGGTTGGCAACAAGGCGAAGCGGTAAGAGCGGTTTTCAGGCGGTCTGGTTACTCGGATGTAGAAACGTGTCGTGATTATGGCGGTAATGAACGCGTAACCTGCGGGCGTTTTACGCCATGACAATTGCAATGTTGCTCACGCTTCATCTTATTTGTGTTGCGCTCTCCGTCAGTTTGTTTGTCGCTCGTTACTGGTGGCGCTATTGCGGCCATGCGTTGGCCGCCGCGCGCTGGACACGAATCGTGCCTCCCGTCATAGATACCCTGTTACTGCTTAGCGGTATTGGGTTAATCGTTAAAACGCACATCCTGCCATTCACGGAGTCGGGCTCATGGCTGACTGAAAAACTGTTTGGCGTTATCATCTACATCGTTTTGGGTTTTATTGCGCTTGATTATCGTCAGGCGCGCAGCCAGCAGGCGCGTTTTATCGCTTTCCCGCTGGCGCTGGTGGTGCTGTACATCATCATTAAACTCGCCACCACAAAAATACCGTTACTGGGGTAAGTCATGAGGTCGTTAGCTGATTTCGAATTTAACAATGCGCCGCTGTGTGATGGCATGATCCTGGCATCAGAGATGATTCGCCTGGATTTTCCCACGCAGTTTGTCTACGACGAACTGGAACGTCTGGTCAGTCTGGCGCAAGAAGAAATTAGCCAGCTCCTGTCTCAGGATGAGCAACTGGAAAAATTGCTGGCACTTTTTTACGGCGAGTGGGGGTTCACGGACTCCCGCGGCGTCTACCGTCTTTCTGATGCTTTATGGCTCGATAAAGTCCTGAAAAAACGTCAGGGTAGCGCGGTATCGTTGGGCGCTATTTTATTATGGATAGCAAACCGTCTTGATTTGCCGTTGGTGCCCGTTATCTTCCCAACGCAGTTGATTTTGCGTATTGAATCGCTGGAAGGGGAAATGTGGCTGATTAACCCGTTCAACGGTGAAACGCTTGATGAACATACCCTCGAAGTCTGGTTAAAAGGCAATATTAGTCCGGTCGCCGAGTTGTTTAACGAAGATTTGGACGAGGCGGATAACGCCGAAGTGATTCGTAAGCTACTGGATACGCTGAAATCCTCGCTGATGGAGGAACGGCAAATGGAGCTGGCGCTACGCGTTAGCGAAGCATTGTTGCAATTTAACCCGGAAGATCCTTACGAAATCCGTGACCGCGGGTTGATCTACGCGCAGCTTGAGTGTGAACACGTTGCGCTGACTGATTTAAGCTACTTCGTTGAACAGTGTCCGGAAGACCCGATCAGCGAAATGATTCGTGCGCAGATCAACACCATTGCGCACAAGCAAATTGTTCTACATTAATTAACCGACATTTTACCTATAAGTGTAAGGCGATCCTATGAAACAAAAAGTGGTTAACATTGGCGACATTAAGGTGGCAAATGACCTGCCGTTTGTGCTGTTTGGCGGTATGAACGTGCTGGAGTCACGCGATCTGGCAATGCGCATTTGTGAGCACTACGTAACCGTTACCCAGAAGCTGGGTATTCCTTACGTGTTCAAGGCCTCTTTTGATAAAGCCAACCGTTCCTCTATTCACTCTTACCGTGGGCCGGGTCTGGAAGAAGGGATGAAAATCTTCCAGGAACTCAAGCAGACATTTGGCGTAAAAGTGATCACTGACGTCCATGAAGCCAGCCAGGCGCAGCCTGTTGCTGATGTGGTTGACGTGATTCAGCTCCCGGCGTTTCTGGCGCGCCAGACCGACCTGGTGGAAGCGATGGCGAAAACCGGCGCTGTGATTAACGTGAAAAAGCCGCAGTTCGTAAGCCCGGGTCAGATGGGCAATATTGTGGATAAGTTCCATGAGGGCGGTAACGATAAGGTGATTCTGTGCGACCGCGGCGCGAACTTCGGCTATGACAACCTGGTGGTGGATATGCTGGGCTTTAGCGTGATGAAAAAGGTTTCCGGCAACTCGCCGGTGATTTTCGACGTCACCCATGCGCTGCAATGCCGCGACCCATTTGGCGCCGCCTCTGGCGGTCGTCGAGGTCAGGTGACCGAGCTGGCGCGCGCCGGTATGGCTGTCGGTCTGGCGGGCCTGTTCCTGGAGTCGCATCCGGACCCGGCTAACGCGAAGTGCGACGGTCCTTCCGCGCTGCCGCTGGCGAAACTGGAGCAGTTCCTGACCCAGATAAAAGCGATTGATGATTTGGTGAAAAGCTTCGACGAGCTGGATACCGAGAACTGATTGCGGTTTTTAGCTTGTGTAGGCCGGATAAGATACTATCCGGCTTTTTTATATCAGGCAAAAATCGTCATCAGATAGGCGGCAAATAAAGCCAGATGCGCCGCGCCGTTTAGCACGTTGGTGCGTCCGGTAGAGAACGAAATATGGCACAGCACTAACGAGGCCACCATCACTACCATTTCCGGCGCGCCTAAACCAAATACCAGATCATTACCTGTCGCCCAGGCGATGAGCGTGACGACCGGCACGGTTAATGAAATCGTCGCCAACACCGATCCGAAGAACAGATTCATTGCCCGCTGAACCTGATTATTCAGTACCGCCTTCAGCGCGCCCAGTCCTTCCGGCGAGAGAATTAACAGCGCGACCAGGAAACCGGTAAAGGCGACCGGGGCGTTCATGCTGGTCAGCAACGCCTCCAGCGGGCTGGCATTCATTTTGGTAACGGCAATGACCGCAATTAAATGAATGAGTAACCAGACCGTATGCCAACCGCTACTGTGCGCGGAGGGTTTACCGTGGTGTGGATTGTCATCATCGCCTTCATCTTCATGTTCATAGATAAATAAGCTCTGGTGCGTTTTGGTTTGAATCAACAAAAATACGCCGTACATCGCGGCGGAAATTAACGCGACCAATAATGCCTGACCGGTAGAGAAATTGGCTTGCGGCAATGCCATTGGAAAAACCAGCACAATAATCGCCAGCGGAAACAGCGCGATAAGATACTGCTTAATCCCAAATAAATTCATATATTGCGTTGCGAATTTACGCCCGCCCAACAACAACGAGAAACCGACCAGTCCCCCGGTGACAATCATAATAATAGAGTAGAGCGTATCGCGCATAAGCGTTGGCGCAGCATCGCCGGTAGCCATCAGCGCTGAAATTAAACTCACCTCAAGAATAACGACGGACAGGCTTAAAATAAGCGATCCATAGGGTTCGCCGAGTCGATGCGCTAATACATCGGCATGACGGACCACGCTAAATGCGCTGCTTAAAATACCAATAAGTGCAAGGATATTGATGCCAATAACCACTGGTAGTGACTGGCTGCTTCCCCAAAGGAACAGCACTACCAGCGCAAGAACCGGGAAAATAAGCGAAGTCTCCTTATGGCGGGTTTTCACCGCCTCACAGGCATGTGTCATGAGGGTCTCCCTTGTGCAGGTGTTAATATTTTGGAAAGAGTAAAGAAGGTAAAAATAGCAGAAATTTGTATTTTTTTAGTGGTTTTTTACGTAGTTTTACGGCGTAGACGATTTTTTTCTTTCAAGGTCAGTAAAACAACGATCTTGTTTTAACAGTGTTTAAATAACAAAAAGTTAATTTCCGTAAAAAGCAAAAATCCTCCTCGACTGGCGTAATAACGCATTGTTTACCACACTTAATGTTTTCCCTGAAGACGGAGGCGCTGATGCCGTATAAAGCCAAAAGTGATTTACCCGATAATGTGCGGAATGTTCTTCCAACCCATGCCCAGGACATTTACAAAGAAGCCTTTAATAGCGCCTGGGAGCAATATAAAGATAAAGCCGATCGTCGTGATGACGCCAGCCGCGAGGAAACCGCACACAAAGTCGCCTGGGCGGCGGTTAAAAACGATTATGAAAAAGGCGAGGATGATAAATGGCATAAGAAAAAATAAACGCGGTATTACTCGCGTGTTAGCCTGATTTTCTTGCTGGAAGTCTATCCTGACGCGGGAGCTTTTCCCGCGTACAGATTTAAAATGTCAGCACTTTGTCCGCCGCCAGCGTCCATTGCGCCAGCTCGACCAGCGTTCCGATTTCCACACCGTCAATCAGCGGCAGGGGAGTGATACCACGTCCGTCCGCACAGGTTTTGCATAATTTTACCGGTACGTTTTGCGCGGTCAGAATTTCCAGCATTTGCTGAATATTGTAGCCTTCGGCTGGTTTTTGACCGCGTAACCCTGCGGTTACGGCATCTGACATCAAAAACAGGCGTAAATCGAGATGGCTTTCCTGCTCGCGCAGCGCAATGGCCAGACGCAGGCTATTAAATAATGATTCGCTGCCGTAGGCGGCGCCGTTAGCGATAATGACGATATTTTGCATGGATAACCCTTCTCCTCGAGAAATTTTGTCGGCAATGGCGTTATGTTACCTCGGGAACCGGGTACCGCCAAATGCGTGGAGAAAATCCCGGGACGCTCTGCGGAAAAAATAAGGATATTCCTGGAAGCACGAGAAAAGGCTGCAAAACCTGTCCGGACACGTTATGGTTTACTCTGATGCCATTCCTCTCATCTTTTGTTGTAGAAGTTGCCGACACGTTGAGCCGTATTATTTTTCGTTCATTCTCACTCTCGCTTCTCTTGCTGACTGCCAGCGGTACGATCTGTGCGCAGGCGCAAGACCCTTTCACGCAAAACCATCTGCCGGATTTAGGCATGATGCCGGAATCCCACGAAGGGGAAAAGCATTTTGCCGAGATGGCCAAAGCGTTTGGCGAAGCCAGCATGAAAAATAACGATCTGGATACCGGTGAACAGGCGCGGCAATTTGCTTTCGGACAGGTACGCGATGTGGTCAGCGAGCAGGTTAACCAGCAGCTTGAAAGCTGGCTATCAGCCTGGGGCAGCGCCAGCGTTGATATTAACGTCGATAACGAAGGTCATTTTAACGGCAGTCGCGGAAGCTGGTTTATCCCTTTACAGGATAAACAGCGCTATCTGACCTGGAGCCAGCTTGGTCTTACGCAACAGACTGACGGGCTGGTAAGCAACATTGGCGTAGGACAGCGCTGGGCGCAGGATGGCTGGCTTCTTGGCTACAATACCTTTTACGATAATCTGCTGGATGAGAATCTGCAGCGCGCCGGCTTTGGCGCGGAGGCGTGGGGAGAATATTTGCGTTTATCCGCCAACTATTATCAGCCTTTTGCCGACTGGCAGACGCATACGGCGACCTTAGAACAGCGAATGGCGCGCGGATATGATATCAACGCGCAAATGCGGCTGCCGTTTTACCAGCATATCAATACCAGCGTTAGTCTGGAGCAGTACTTTGGCGATAGCGTGGATCTGTTTGACTCCGGAACGGGGTATCACAATCCTGTCGCGTTAAAACTGGGTCTCAACTATACGCCAGTACCTTTGCTTACCATGACCGCCCAGCACAAACAGGGCGAGAGCGGGGTCAGTCAGAATAACCTGGGGCTGACGCTTAACTACCGCTTCGGCGTGCCGCTCAAAAAGCAGCTTGCCGCCAGTGAAGTGGCGCAAAGCCAGTCATTACGCGGTAGCCGCTATGATACGCCGCAACGTAACTCGCTGCCGACAATGGAGTATCGGCAGCGTAAAACGTTAACGGTTTTTCTGGCGACGCCGCCCTGGGATCTTACGCCTGGCGAGACGGTTGCGTTAAAATTGCAGGTGCGCAGCGTGCACGGTATTCGTCATTTGAGCTGGCAGGGCGATACACAGGCCTTAAGTTTGACGGCAGGAACGGACACCCGCAGTACCGAGGGCTGGACAATCATTATGCCGGCCTGGGATCACCGCGAAGGCGCGGCAAATCGCTGGCGTTTATCGGTGGTGGTTGAGGATGAAAAAGGTCAGCGTGTCTCTTCCAATGAGATCACGCTCGCGCTGACTGAACCGTTTATCACGATGCCGGACGATAATCCGCATTGGCAACCGTTCCAGGAGCAATAATTAAAAGATGCGTTCCTGATGTACCCAGACGGCGGCCTCCACGCGCGATTTCAGCTTCATTTTCTTGAGCATATGTTTCACGTGCACTTTGACCGTACTTTCGGTGATATCCAGACGCCGGGCAATCATCTTATTCGGCAATCCCTGCGCGATGAGCTTCAGAATATCGCGCTCACGCGGGGTGAGTTGCGTTACATCGCGATCGGTGGTAGCGCGGTTGGCCCGTAGGCTGGCCGCCAGTACCGGCGTTAACGCTTCACTTAATACCATTTCGCCGGCGGCGGCCTGTTGTAACGCTTTGAGCAAGTCCTCCGGCTCCATGTCTTTCAACAGATAACCATCCGCGCCGCGCTTTAGCGCCGTGACGACATCTTCTTCATGGTTGGATACGCTGAAAACGACAATACGTCCTGACAGCGCTTTTTCGCGTAATTTATCCAGCGTTTCGAGACCATTCATTCCCGGCATATTCAAATCAAGGAGGATCAGATCGGGATCGAGCGATTCCGCCAGGTCAATACCCTGCTCACCGTTGCTGGCTTCTCCGACCACGCTGATATCGGGCGCCATACTCACAAGCTGCTTTACACCCGTGCGTAGCATCGGATGGTCGTCAATTAACAGGATGGTTGCCGGTTCCTGATTATTCATGGGTATCTCCCTGGGTTTCTGTGAAGTTTGTTTCTGGAATAAAAGTAACAGTGACCTCTGTTCCGCCAGTCTCGCGTCGGCGTACCTGGCAATCGCCGCGCAAACTTTGCGCCCGATCGCGCATGATGATCATGCCGTAGTGATTACTGCGTTCGGCGTTTTCCGGGACGCCGCAGCCATTATCCTGCACTTTTAGTTTGACCTGTTTGCCACATTGCGTCACTGTCACCACCACATCGTCGGCATGAGAGTGTTTAAGGGCGTTGCTGAGGGCTTCCCTGGCAATTTGCAACAGGTGTATCGCCTGGTGTGAAGGCACCAGGCGGGGGGGAAGCTGATAATCCAGTTTTACCGTAAAGCCAAACCGGGCGCTGAACTCATGGCAGCTTGCCTCCAGCGCCGGACGTAGCCCGGGTTCCGTCAACTGTAACCGGAAAGTGGTTAACAGTTCGCGCAGTTGCGCCCAGGAGCAGTTTAGCTCATTGCGAATTTGGCTGAGTAACTCACGGCTGCTTTCCGGTAACACGTCGCCCTGCATTTGCAGGCAGCTCACCTGCATCTTCATACAAGAGAGCGACTGGGCAATAGAATCATGCAGTTCGCGGGCAATGGTGGCACGCTCTTCCATGACAATCAACTGCTGCTGGCGCTCCTGATGCCTGTCGAGCGCCAGAGTCGCGGTAAGCTGTTCAACCAGCGTGTCCACCAACTGTTGTTGATCGTGGCTGAGATGGCGTCCATAGGGCAGCGTCGCCAGCAAAATACCGTATTGGGTGTGAGAGTCGGTGAGCCGCCATTTTAAGGTGGTGCCGCCGTTAATCATCGGCAGGGCGCTACGTGGGCAAAGGTGGCAGCCTTTATCATCGCAACTGATGTCCGACTGACAGGTAAATTCCTGGTGATTATCTTCATCTTCCAGGTCATAGACTCGCAGCTCAATATCATGCAACTGGGTTAAATTTTGCAGGCCATTCAGTACCGGTGAAAGACGCTCACATAGCGGAGCCTGTGAATGCAGTCGGCGGTTGGCTTGCCACAAAAACGAGAGAATCTGGTTTTTATGTTCCAGACCGGCTGTTTTTTCCTGTACGCGCTGTTCCAGTACCGCATAACTTTCGGCCAGCTCTTCAGACATATTATTGAGCGCAGAACCCAACGCGGCCATCTCATTGCGTCCACTGATATTGGCACGTTGGGTAAAGTCGCGCTGACTGACGGCGCGCGCCATTGATAACAACTGTTTCCAGGGCTGCAAAAGGCGAACACGTAGCCAGATAATCGTAAATACCAGCAATAGCGCCATAAAGATCGCCATTACCCGGTGAACTAATACCACGCGTTCGATACGCAATTCAGTAGTATGGTCGAACGACGTCACCAGGCGATCCAGGCCCGCCACAAAGCGCGTGACATCTTCTGCGACCGCGTGCGCGTTTTGCGCGTGCTGTAGCCCTGGCGAGAGTTCGTTATGCCAGTAATCCTGCAACGCTTTAAGCTGCTTCTGCTGCCCGTCTCGCTCAGCGGCGCGGGTCAGTTCCGGGCTGAATGCCGTTTGCTCCATCTCATCCAGCAGCTTTTGATCTTTAGCATCCAGCGGGACAGCGGCCAGTAGTCGATAGCTTTGCATACGCAATGAGCCCGCTTTATTAATCGCATGAGCGCTACCCTGTACGCCCTGAACCAGCCAGCCGGAAACCGCCATCCCCGCCACGCCGATAGCGGTAGAGAGCATGACAATCAGCGCCAGTTGGTTAACCAGCGTAAGAGGAGAGAAACACCGTTTAAACATGTTACCTTCTTTCTTCGGGGTAATGTCGCCGAAAAAACGTAGCAAAAAAGAGGGGCGTCAATCGGCTGTGCCGCTATTCTCAACGATACAGCGGAGTATACCCATACCTATAACGAGTTACTCCTTAATTGCCGCCGTAGAGAGGTATCTGCGACGGGAAGGAGTAGACAGACACAGCATGGTGAAAAACCACAGCTTTTTTACCAAAATAGCCTACTCATTAAGGGTAATAACTATTTTTAGTCGCCGGTGATGACGACTTTTCCTTTGATTTATATCAACTTACCTTCGGCAGTAAACCCTAATGTGGCAGACATCAAATCAAGAATCAGAGGTGTCTATGAGTCACTCATCCGCCCCGGAAAGGGCAACTGGCGCTGTTATCACGGAATGGCGTCCGGAAGATCCGGCGTTCTGGCAGCAGCGCGGCCATCGTGTCGCTAGCCGTAATTTGTGGATTTCTGTCCCGTGTTTACTGCTGGCGTTTTGCGTCTGGATGCTATTCAGCGCAGTGGCGGTGAACCTGCCGAAAGTGGGATTTAATTTTACGACCGATCAGCTCTTTATGTTGACTGCGCTGCCATCTGTTTCCGGCGCGCTGCTACGGGTGCCTTACTCCTTTATGGTGCCGCTATTTGGCGGACGTCGCTGGACAGCGTTCAGCACCGGTATCCTCATCGTGCCTTGCGTATGGTTAGGCTTTGCCGTTCAGGATACCAGTACGCCCTTTAGCACTTTCATTATTATTTCCTTGCTGTGTGGTTTTGCCGGCGCGAACTTTGCCTCCAGTATGGCGAACATCAGCTTTTTCTTTCCTAAACAAAAGCAGGGCGGCGCGCTGGGTCTGAACGGCGGTCTGGGCAATATGGGCGTGAGCGTGATGCAGCTGGTTGCGCCGCTGGTGGTTTCGCTCTCTATCTTTGCCGCCTTTGGCAGCCACGGTGTAGAGCAGCCGGACGGTTCTCAGCTCTATCTGGCGAACGCGGCCTGGATTTGGGTGCCTTTCCTGGCCATTTTTACGTTGGCGGCGTGGTTCGGCATGAACGAACTGGCGACGTCTAAGGCCTCGCTAAAAGAGCAACTGCCGGTGCTCAAACGTGGTCATCTGTGGATCATGAGTCTGCTGTATCTGGCGACCTTCGGATCGTTTATCGGTTTCTCCGCGGGGTTCGCGATGCTGTCTAAAACGCAATTCCCGGATGTGCAGATCCTGCATTATGCGTTTTTCGGTCCGTTTATCGGCGCGCTGGCGCGTTCGGCAGGCGGCGCAATTTCTGACCGTCTGGGGGGGACCCGCGTCACGCTTATCAACTTTGTCCTGATGGCGATTTTCAGCGGTCTGCTGTTCCTGACATTACCTACTGGCGGCGTTGGCGGTAGCTTTATCGCGTTCTACGGGGTATTTCTAGCGCTGTTCCTGACGGCGGGGCTGGGGAGTGGTTCTACCTTCCAGATGATCTCCGTTATCTTCCGTAAACTGACGATGGACCGGGTTAAAGCGGAAGGCGGGTCGGACGAAAGAGCCATGCGTGAAGCGGCGACCGATACGGCGGCGGCGCTGGGCTTTATTTCCGCGATTGGCGCGATTGGCGGCTTTTTTATTCCGAAAGCATTTGGTTCATCTTTAGCATTAACCGGTTCGCCAGTCGGCGCGATGAAAGTCTTTCTTATTTTCTATATCGCCTGCGTCGTTATTACCTGGGCGGTATATGGACGTCATTCTAAAAATAAAAAGTAACTTTTGATTATCCTTTGCGCGGCGTTAGACCGCGCTTTTTTTTATCTGTATTTAGTTACAACATACTTATAATCAAGAAGAGAGACGCGGCAGGGCTAACCACGCACATCTTTATCGGTCATCCAGGGGGATACCCCTTAATACCCACTTGTTGAAAATTTAACATTCATGTCGTGCGTAAATTTAATTTTATGTATTTAAATCAGTAATATATATAAATAAAACTCCTCCTCCAAAAGGAGTATGCAGAAGGTTTGCGTGCCATTTGCATCCCTGTCCGCCTTGATCGTTATCAATTCTCACGCCCATTCAGCGCGTTACCTTCGCCCTTAGTTAAGCAATGTCGATTTATCAGAGAGCCGTAAGGTTCCACACAGGAGAAACCCGATGAGTAAATTCCTGGACCGGTTTCGCTACTTCAAGCAGAAGGGCGAAACCTTTGCCGATGGGCACGGCCAGCTTCTCGAAACAAACCGGGACTGGGAGGACGGATACCGCCAACGTTGGCAGCATGACAAAATCGTGCGCTCAACCCATGGGGTGAACTGCACCGGTTCTTGTAGCTGGAAAATTTATGTCAAAAATGGTCTGGTGACCTGGGAAACACAGCAAACCGATTACCCGCGCACCCGTCCTGATATGCCAAACCATGAACCTCGCGGCTGCCCGCGCGGCGCAAGCTACTCCTGGTATCTCTACAGCGCTAACCGACTGAAATATCCGCTGATGCGCAAACGTCTGATGAAGATGTGGCGCGAGGCGAAAAAACTGCATCGCGATCCGGTAGAGGCATGGGCCTCCATCATTGAAGATGCCGATAAAGCCAAAAGCTTCAAACAGGCGCGTGGTCGTGGCGGCTTTGTTCGCTCCTCATGGCAGGAAGTGAACGAACTGATCGCCGCTTCCAACGTGTACACCGTGAAAACCTATGGCCCTGACCGCGTCGCGGGCTTCTCACCCATCCCGGCAATGTCGATGGTTTCCTACGCTTCCGGGGCACGTTATCTTTCGCTGATTGGCGGTACCTGCCTGAGCTTCTACGACTGGTACTGCGACCTGCCGCCAGCCTCCCCGCAAACCTGGGGCGAGCAAACCGACGTGCCGGAATCCGCTGACTGGTACAACTCCAGCTATATTATCGCCTGGGGCTCTAACGTGCCGCAAACCCGTACGCCGGATGCCCACTTCTTTACCGAAGTACGTTACAAAGGCACTAAAACCGTCGCGGTGACGCCGGACTATGCTGAAATCGCCAAACTGTGCGATCTGTGGCTGGCGCCGAAGCAGGGGACCGATGCGGCGATGGCGCTGGCGATGGGCCACGTCATGCTGCGCGAGTTCCACCTCGACAACCCGCGCCAGTACTTCACCGATTATGTCCGTCGCTATACCGACATGCCAATGCTGGTGATGCTTGAAGAGCGTGATGGTTATTATGCCGCAGGTCGTATGCTGCGCGCTGCCGATCTCGTTGATTCGCTGGGGCAGGAAAATAACCCGGAATGGAAAACCGTCGCTATCAACAGCAACGGTGAAATGGTGGCGCCAAACGGTTCAATTGGTTTCCGTTGGGGTGAAAAAGGCAAATGGAACCTCGAACAGCGCGACGGGACTACCGGTGCAGAAACTGAATTGCAGCTCAGCTTGCTGGGCAGCCAGGATGAGATTGCTGACGTGGGCTTCCCGTATTTCGGCGGCGAAGGTTCAGAGTACTTTAATCATGTGGCGCTGGATAACGTCCTGCTGCATAAACTGCCGGCAAAACGTCTGCAACTGGCCGATGGTTCTACCGCGCTGGTGACCACCGTTTACGATCTGACCATGGCGAACTATGGTCTGGAACGCGGCCTGAACGATGAAAATTGTGCCGCCAGTTATGACGATACCAAAGCGTATACGCCAGCATGGGCCGAGCAGATCACCGGCGTGCCGCGGGCGCAGATCATCCGTATCGCCCGGGAATTCGCCGATAACGCGGATAAAACGCACGGGCGTTCAATGATTATCGTTGGCGCCGGTCTGAACCACTGGTATCACCTCGATATGAACTATCGCGGGCTAATCAATATGTTGGTGTTCTGTGGTTGCGTTGGTCAGAGCGGCGGCGGTTGGGCGCACTACGTCGGCCAGGAAAAACTGCGTCCGCAGACCGGCTGGCAGCCGCTGGCGTTTGCCCTTGACTGGCAGCGTCCGGCGCGTCACATGAATAGCACCTCTTACTTCTATAACCACTCCAGCCAGTGGCGCTACGAGACGGTGACCGCCGAGGAATTACTGTCGCCGATGGCGGACAAATCCCGCTATAGCGGTCATCTGATTGACTTCAATGTGCGCGCCGAGCGTATGGGATGGTTGCCGTCGGCGCCGCAGTTAGGCACTAACCCGCTGTACATTGCGCGTGAAGCGGAAAAAGCCGGTATGACGCCGGTAGATTATACCGTCAAATCCCTGAAAGACGGTTCGATTCGCTTTGCCGCCGAGCAGCCGGAAAACGGTAAAAACCACCCGCGTAACCTGTTCATCTGGCGTTCAAACCTGCTTGGGTCTTCCGGTAAAGGTCACGAGTATATGCTGAAATATCTGCTGGGTACTGAGCATGGTATTCAGGGGCTGGATCTGGGTAAACAGGGCGGTGTGAAGCCGGAAGAAGTGGAGTGGCGTGACAATGGCCTGGACGGCAAACTGGATCTGGTGGTGACGCTGGA
This sequence comes from Salmonella sp. NW884, assembly GCF_051700745.1. Lineage (NCBI taxonomy): Bacteria > Pseudomonadati > Pseudomonadota > Gammaproteobacteria > Enterobacterales > Enterobacteriaceae > Salmonella > Salmonella sp. NW884. The sequence goes on from NZ_JAMMDE010000005.1 coordinate 333,054, forward strand.
CTTCCGCCTGTCGAGCACCTGCCTGTACTCCGATATCGTACTGCCGACCGCCACCTGGTATGAAAAAGACGATATGAATACCTCGGATATGCATCCGTTTATTCATCCGCTGTCTGCCGCCGTAGATCCGGCCTGGGAATCGAAAAGCGACTGGGAAATCTACAAAGGCATTGCGAAGAAATTCTCCGAAGTCTGTGTAGGCCACCTGGGTAAAGAGACTGACGTCGTGACGCTGCCGATCCAGCACGATTCTGCCGCTGAACTGGCGCAGCCGCTGGACGTGAAAGACTGGAAAAAAGGCGAATGCGATCTGATTCCAGGGAAAACCGCGCCGCACATCATGACCGTTGAGCGCGATTACCCGGCGACTTACGAACGCTTTACCTCTATCGGCCCGCTGATGGAGAAAATCGGCAACGGCGGGAAAGGGATTGCCTGGAACACGCAGAGCGAAATGGACTTGCTGCGTAAGCTTAATTACACCAAAGCGGACGGTCCGGCGAAAGGCCAGCCGATGCTCAACACGGCGATTGACGCGGCAGAGATGATCCTGACGTTAGCGCCGGAAACCAACGGTCAGGTGGCGGTGAAAGCTTGGGCGGCGCTGAGCGAGTTTACCGGTCGCGACCATACGCATCTGGCGACCAATAAAGAAGAAGAGAAAATCCGCTTCCGCGATATTCAGGCCCAGCCGCGCAAAATTATCTCCAGCCCGACCTGGTCTGGTCTGGAAGATGAGCACGTTTCTTATAACGCCGGTTATACCAACGTTCACGAGCTGATCCCATGGCGTACGCTGTCTGGTCGCCAACAGTTGTATCAGGATCACCAGTGGATGCGCGACTTCGGCGAAAGTTTGCTGGTGTATCGCCCACCGATCGACACCCGCTCGGTGAAAGCGGTGATGGGGCGTAAATCCAACGGTAATCCGGAGAAGGCGCTCAACTTCCTGACGCCGCACCAGAAATGGGGTATCCACTCGACCTACAGCGATAACCTGTTGATGCTGACCTTGTCGCGTGGCGGCCCGATTGTATGGATGAGCGAAACCGACGCCAAAGATCTGGGCATTGAAGATAACGACTGGATCGAAGTCTTCAACAGCAACGGCGCATTGACCGCACGCGCAGTGGTCAGCCAGCGTGTACCGGCGGGCATGACCATGATGTACCACGCGCAGGAACGTATCGTAAACCTGCCGGGGTCGGAAATTACCCAGCAGCGCGGCGGTATTCATAACTCGGTGACCCGTATTACGCCGAAACCGACCCATATGATCGGCGGCTATGCGCAGTTAGCCTACGGCTTTAACTACTACGGCACCGTCGGCTCCAACCGCGATGAGTTTGTGGTGGTACGTAAGATGAAGAACATTAACTGGTTGGATGGTGAAGGCAATGACCAGGTACAGGAGAGCGTAAAATGAAAATTCGTTCACAAGTCGGCATGGTGCTGAATCTCGATAAGTGCATCGGCTGTCATACCTGTTCAGTCACCTGTAAAAACGTCTGGACCAGTCGCGAAGGTATGGAATACGCCTGGTTTAACAACGTAGAAAGTAAGCCTGGCGTTGGTTTTCCGAATGACTGGGAAAATCAGGAAAAATGGAAAGGCGGCTGGATCCGCAAAATCAACGGCAAACTACAGCCGCGCATGGGCAACCGGGCGCTGCTGCTGGGTAAAATCTTCGCTAACCCGCATCTGCCGGGCATCGACGACTACTACGAGCCGTTTGATTACGACTACCAGAACCTGCATACCGCGCCGGAAAGCAAACATCAGCCGATCGCGCGTCCGCGCTCGCTGATTACCGGCCAGCGGATGGACAAAATTACCAGCGGGCCAAACTGGGAAGAGATTCTGGGCGGCGAGTTCGAAAAACGCGCTAAAGACCAGAACTTTGAAAACATGCAGAAGGCGATGTACGGCCAGTTCGAAAACACCTTCATGATGTACCTGCCGCGCCTGTGCGAGCACTGTCTCAACCCGGCGTGCGTGGCGACCTGCCCGAGCGGTGCTATCTACAAGCGTGAAGAAGATGGCATCGTGCTGATCGACCAGGACAAGTGCCGCGGCTGGCGGATGTGCATCACCGGCTGCCCGTACAAGAAGATTTACTTCAACTGGAAGAGCGGCAAGTCCGAGAAGTGCATCTTCTGCTACCCGCGTATCGAAGCTGGTCAGCCGACTGTTTGCTCGGAAACCTGCGTGGGTCGTATCCGTTATCTTGGCGTACTGCTGTATGACGCCGATGCCATTGAAAGCGCCGCCAGTACGGAAAACGAAAAAGATCTGTACCAGCGTCAACTGGACGTGTTCCTCGATCCAAACGATCCGGCTGTCATTGAGCAGGCGCTGAAGGACGGCGTGCCGCAGAGCGTGATCGATGCGGCGCAGCAATCGCCAGTGTACAAAATGGCGATGGACTGGAAGCTGGCGCTGCCGCTGCATCCGGAATACCGCACGCTGCCGATGGTCTGGTACGTGCCGCCTTTGTCACCGATTCAGTCTGCCGCCGATGCGGGCGAACTTGGCAGCAACGGTATTCTGCCGGATGTAGACAGTCTGCGTATCCCGGTGCAGTACCTGGCGAATCTGTTGACCGCTGGCGACACCCAGCCGGTACTGTTGGCGCTGAAACGGATGCTGGCGATGCGTCACTACAAACGTGCGGAAACCGTAGACGGTAAAGTGGATACCCGCGCGCTGGAAGAGGTGGGTTTAAGCGAAGCCCAGGCGCAGGAAATGTATCGTTACCTGGCAATTGCTAATTATGAAGATCGCTTTGTGGTGCCGAGCAGCCATCGTGAACTGGCGCGTGACGCATTCCCGGAGAAAAGCGGTTGTGGCTTTACCTTCGGCGATGGCTGCCACGGGTCTGATACCAAATTCAATCTGTTCAACAGCCGCCGCATCGACGCTGTTGATGTGACCAGCAAAACGGAGCCGCACGCATGATTGAACTCGTCATTGTTTCGCGTCTGCTCGAGTACCCGGATGCTGCCCTGTGGCAGCATCAGCAGGAGTTGTTCGATGCGCTCGCGTCATCTGAGAACCTGGATAAAGAGGATGCCCAGACTCTGGGCGTTTTCCTGCGCGATTTAACCGCGCAGGACCTGCTGGATGTACAGGCCGCTTATAGTGAACTGTTTGACCGTGGTCGCGCCACATCGCTGCTGCTGTTTGAACATGTACACGGGGAATCCCGCGATCGCGGCCAGGCGATGGTTGACCTGATGGCACAGTATGAACAGCACGGTTTGCAGCTCGACAGCCGCGAACTTCCCGATCATCTGCCGCTGTATCTGGAATACCTTGCGCAATTGCCGAAAAGCGAAGCGTTAGGGGGTTTACAGGATATCGCGCCGATTCTGGCGCTGCTCAGCGCACGTTTGCAACAGCGTGACAGCCGTTATGCGGTGCTGTTCGATCTGCTGTTAAAACTGGCGAATACAGTTATCGACAGCGACAAAGTGGCTGAAAAAATTGCAAATGAAGCACGTGATGATACCCCGCAGGCGTTGGATGCGGTCTGGGAAGAAGAGCAGGTGAAATTCTTCGCCGATCAAGGGTGTGGCGAGTCGGAAATCTCCGCTCACCAGCGTCGTTTTGCCGGGGCCGTGGCGCCGCAATATCTGAATATCACCACCGGAGGACAGCACTAATGCACTTCCTGAATATGTTCTTCTTTGATATCTACCCGTACATTGCCGGATCGGTATTTCTGATCGGTAGCTGGTTACGTTACGACTACGGTCAGTACACCTGGCGGGCGGCTTCCAGTCAGATGCTGGATCGCAAAGGAATGAACCTGGCGTCAAACCTGTTCCACATTGGGATTCTGGGTATTTTCGCCGGTCACTTCCTGGGCATGTTAACGCCGCACTGGATGTATGAAGCTTTTCTGCCGGTCGACGTGAAGCAGAAGATGGCGATGATTGCCGGCGGCGCCTGCGGCGTGCTGACGCTGGTTGGCGGTATTTTACTGCTCAAGCGTCGTCTGTTTAGCCCACGTGTCCGCGCCACCACTACCGGCGCAGATATTTTGATTCTCTCGCTGCTGGTGATTCAGTGCGCGCTGGGCCTGCTGACCATTCCGTTCTCCGCCCAGCATATGGACGGGAGTGAAATGATGAAGCTGGTCGGGTGGGCGCAGTCAGTTGTGACCTTCCACGGTGGCGCATCCGCACATCTGGATGGTGTAGCCTTTATCTTCCGTATGCACCTGGTACTGGGGATGACGCTGTTCCTGTTATTCCCATTCTCGCGCCTGGTACATATCTGGAGCGTGCCGGTCGAGTACCTGACCCGCAAATACCAGATTGTACGTGCGCGTCACTGATTTTCTCTCAATGCCCTAAACTCCGCTTCGGCGGAGTTTTTTTTGTCTATGGAAAACCCCCAGCTAGGCTGGGGGTTCCGGAAAGCTTTCAGCTTTAAGCCAGTTATTAAAACCC
>NZ_JAMMDE010000006.1:0-270377 GCF_051700745.1 Salmonella sp. NW884
GCGGGAATAGCTCAGTTGGTAGAGCACGACCTTGCCAAGGTCGGGGTCGCGAGTTCGAGTCTCGTTTCCCGCTCCAATTCTTATCTACAGTAAAATTATCCACAACGAATATCGCGTTGGGGCACGTTTTGTTCCGCTTTCGTCAGATCCTTGTAAACAGACTTATCCACAGGGCGGCCCATTACTCCTGGAATGCAAAAAATTATACCTGACGCGTAGAATTTCTATAATTTACTGAAAAATATAGAAAAAATAAGATTTCAAAACGTTAGCGTTATTGTCTGTTCCTTTTTTCCCTCTTGAATCGCAATGTGTTTTTATTTTTATACACAGCCTGTGAATAATTCACGCATCGCGCACCAGCCCTTTTTCAATCACCCTGACCAGACGCTGTTTTTTCGGTAGCTGCACTTCAATGATGCAGGCGTTCCGCTTTTCAATTTGTTGCGCAATCGCCCATTCGATATGCTCATCAAGAAGTGGATGCTCACCCTTGCGGCTTTCCAGCGCCGTAATGACGGCATTACTCCACGGCGCATTCCCCAGCGCGACGGCAACATTGCGCAGCCAGCGTAAATGACCAATGCGCCGAATCGCAGAACCTTCAGTGACTTTCAGAAACTGCGCTTCGCTCCAGCTAAACAACTCAAGCAAATCTGGATTATGCAGCGCCTTGCGTGGGCTAAAATCTGCTTCGTCGGTCAACTGAGAGTAACGATTCCACGGACAGATAAGCTGGCAGTCATCGCAGCCGTAAATACGGTTACCTATCAGTGGGCGAAATGCTTCCGGAATAGCGCCTTCCAGCTCAATGGTGAGATAAGAAATACAGCGCCGCGCGTCCACCGTATACGGTTCGACAATCGCCCCGGTCGGGCAAATGGTCATACAGGCGACGCATTTGCCGCAACCTTCCTCGACCGGCTGGTCGACCGGCAGCGGTAAATCAATCAGCAATTCCCCCAGGAAAAAGAATGAGCCCGCCTCCCGATTAAGGATAAGTGAGTGCTTACCCGTCCAGCCAAGTCCGGCTTTTTCCGCTAATGGGCGTTCAAGAATAGGCGCAGAGTCGACAAACGGTCTAAAATTCAGCGAACCGCAGTACTGCTGGATCTGCTCGCCCAGTTTTTTAAGGCGGCTGCGCAACAGCTTGTGATAATCACGCCCCAGCGCATATCGGCTAACGTAGCCCAGCGTGGGATCCTTCAACGTACTGGCAAACGCGGCGTTGGCGGGCAGATAGTTCATGCGCACGCTGATGACACGTAGCGTACCGGGTAAGAGTTCATGAGGCCGGGCGCGCATCATACCGTGGCGCGCCATCCATGCCATCTCGCCGTGGTATTGTTTGTCCAGCCACGCCTGCAGCGCAGGTTCGGATGCGCGCAGATCGGTATCAGTAATACCGACCTGCTGAAAGCCCAGCTCCAGCCCCCACTGCTTAATATTTTGCGCTAACTGATTGAGATCGAGGGGCTTTGACATGATGGACCATAACATGAAGAAAAACCCTGTAAGTATACCACACTCCATTTGGCCCGCCGATGACATCAAACGGCTGGAACGCGATGCGGCGGATGCCTTCGGACTCACACTCTATGAATTGATGCTGCGCGCTGGCGACGCGGCATTTCGGGTAGCCCGTGACAGTTATCCTGACACCCGACACTGGCTGGTGTTGTGTGGTCATGGCAACAACGGCGGCGATGGTTACGTCGTGGCGCGACTAGCGCAAGCGGCGGGCATTAGCGTAACGTTGCTGGCGCAGGAGAGCGACAAACCGTTACCTGAAGAAGCGGCGCAGGCGCGCGATGCCTGGCTGAATGCCGGCGGCATTATCCATGCTGCCGATATTATCTGGCCGGAAGCGACGGATCTGATTATCGACGCGCTGCTTGGCACCGGCATAGCCCAGGCGCCGCGCGCCCCGGTAGCCCGTCTGATTGAACAGGCGAACGCCCATCCTGCGCCGGTTGTCGCCGTCGATATCCCGTCAGGCCTGTTGGCGCAAACGGGCGCCACGCCTGGCGCGGTGATAAGCGCCGCGCATACGGTCACGTTTATCGCCCTGAAACCAGGCCTGCTGACCGGCAAAGCGCGTGACGTTATCGGCATACTGCATTATGACGCGTTGGGACTGGAAGGCTGGCTGGCGAGCCAGACGCCGCCGCTCCGGCGTTTTGACGCGACGCAGTTGGGGCAATGGTTAACGCCGCGTCGACCGACCTCGCATAAGGGCGATCATGGTCGTCTGGCGATTATCGGCGGCGATCAGGGAACAGCGGGCGCAATTCGGATGGCTGGCGAGGCAGCGCTGCGTACGGGGGCTGGGTTGGTCAGAGTACTGACCCGCGGTGAAAACATTGCGCCGTTGCTGACGGCCCGCCCGGAACTGATGGTACATGAACTCACGCCTCAGTCGCTGGAAGAGAGCCTGACCTGGGCTGACGTTGTGGTGATCGGCCCGGGGCTTGGGCAGCAGGAATGGGGCAAAAAAGCCTTACAGAAAGTAGAAAACGTCCGTAAACCTATGCTGTGGGATGCGGATGCGTTGAACCTACTGGCAATCAATCCTGATAAACGTCACAATCGCGTGATTACGCCGCATCCGGGAGAGGCGGCCCGCCTGTTAGGATGTTCTGTGGCAGAAATTGAAAGTGATCGCTTACTTTCAGCACAGCGTCTGGTAAAACGGTACGGAGGCGTGGTCGTGTTAAAAGGCGCAGGAACGATTATTGCCGCTGAACACCACCCTCTGGCTATCATTGACGCTGGTAATGCGGGGATGGCGAGCGGCGGGATGGGCGATGTCCTGTCCGGCATCATCGGCGCATTGCTCGGACAGAAGTTTACCCCGTATGATGCGGCATGTGTGGGATGTGTGGCTCACGGCGCGGCGGCGGACTTACTGGCAGCGCGTTATGGCGCTCGCGGCATGTTGGCGACCGATCTTTTTACTACGCTGCGGCGTATTGTTAACCCTGATGTGATTGACGTAAACCATGATGAATCGAGTAATTCCGCTACCTGACGAACAGGCGACGCTAGACCTGGGGCAACGGGTAGCCAACGCCTGCGATGGCGCGACCGTTATTTATCTGTATGGCGATTTAGGTGCCGGTAAAACGACGTTTAGCCGGGGATTTTTACAGGCGTTAGGCCATAACGGTAATGTAAAAAGCCCCACCTATACGCTGGTAGAGCCTTATGCGCTTGATAACATGATGGTGTATCACTTCGACTTATACCGTCTTGCGGACCCGGAGGAGCTGGAGTTTATGGGCATTCGCGATTATTTCGCCAACGACGCCATTTGTCTGGTGGAGTGGCCGCAACAAGGTAAAGGCGTTCTCCCCGACCCGGACGTCGAAATCCATATTGATTACCAGGCGCAGGGGCGTGAGGCTCGCGTAAGTGCGGTATCCTCATCGGGTCATTCGTTACTGGCGCGTTTAGCCGATTAGCTATAAAGGTGGCGGGATGATTTATCGCATCAAAAATGCCGTAATAGCAGCCTTAATCCTGCTGTGCGCGCAGGCGGGCGCCGCCAGTCTCTCTGATATTCAGGTGTCCAACGGCGAGCAGCAGGCGCGCATTACGCTGAGTTTTATCGGCGAGCCGGAATATGCTTACTCACAGGACGGTAAACGGACCGTGGCGCTGGATATCAGGCAGACCGGCGTGATTCAGGGGCTGCCGCTTCAGTTTAGCGGTAACAATCTGGTAAAAACGATCCGTGCCGGAACGCCGAAAGATGCGCAATCTTTACGGTTGCTTGTCGATCTGACGGAAAATGGTAAAACCGAGGCGGTGAAGCGGCAAAACGGCGGCAACTATACGGTCATTTTCACCATTAATGCCGATGTTCCGCCGCCGCCACCACCGCCTGTCGTCGCGAAACGGGTTGAAAGCGCGCCCCGCCCGACGGAGCCGGCCCGTAATCCGTTTAAATCTTCTGATGATCGCCTGACCGGCGTAACCAGCAGCAATACCGTTACGCGGCCTGCGGCGCGCGCGTCGGCAGGCGCTGGCGATAAAGTGGTGATTGCTATTGATGCCGGACATGGAGGCCAGGACCCCGGCGCGATAGGCCCGGGCGGTACGCGCGAGAAAAATGTCACCATCGCTATCGCGCGTAAGTTACGCACATTGCTGAATAACGATCCGATGTTTAAAGGCGTGCTGACGCGTGACGGCGACTATTTTATTTCGGTGATGGGGCGGTCTGACGTGGCGCGTAAGCAAAACGCCAACTTCCTTGTCTCTATTCATGCGGATGCCGCGCCAAATCGCGACGCCACCGGCGCCTCCGTCTGGGTATTGTCCAATCGTCGCGCGAACAGCGAAATGGCAAACTGGCTTGAGCAGCATGAGAAGCAATCCGAACTGTTAGGCGGCGCTGGCGATGTGCTGGCGAACAGTCAGTCAGACCCTTACCTGAGCCAGGCGGTACTGGATTTGCAATTCGGTCATTCGCAGCGGGTAGGGTATGATGTGGCGACGAACGTACTAAGCCAACTCGACGGCGTGGGGTCGCTGCATAAACGTCGCCCGGAACACGCGAGCCTGGGCGTGCTGCGTTCGCCGGATATCCCGTCCATTTTGGTGGAGACGGGTTTTATCAGTAATCACGGCGAAGAACGATTGCTGGCGAGCGACCGCTATCAGCAGCAGATTGCTGACGCTATATACCGGGGGTTGCGTAAGTACTTTGCAGCGCATCCGATCCAGTCTGCGCCGCAGGGCAGCCCAGGCCAGACGGCCAGTACCAACCAGCCTGGCGCTATAACCGCCGCGAATTAAGGAGATTTCATGCCGATTCAGGTTCTGCCGCCGCAGCTTGCGAACCAAATCGCCGCTGGCGAAGTGGTGGAACGCCCTGCGTCGGTTGTTAAAGAGCTGGTAGAGAATAGTCTGGATGCAGGCGCCACCCGCGTTGATATCGACATCGAGCGTGGCGGCGCGAAGCTTATTCGTATTCGCGACAATGGCTGCGGCATTAAAAAAGAGGAGCTGGCGCTGGCGCTGGCCCGTCATGCCACCAGTAAAATCGCCTCGCTTGACGATCTGGAAGCGATTATCAGTCTGGGATTTCGCGGCGAAGCGCTGGCCAGTATCAGTTCGGTCTCGCGTTTGACGCTAACGTCGCGCACGGCGGAGCAGGCGGAAGCCTGGCAGGCGTATGCGGAAGGGCGTGACATGGACGTGACGGTAAAACCCGCCGCGCACCCGGTCGGCACCACCCTGGAAGTTCTGGATCTCTTTTATAATACGCCCGCCCGTCGCAAATTCATGCGTACCGAAAAAACGGAATTTAATCACATCGATGAGATCATCCGTCGTATTGCATTGGCCCGTTTTGACGTCACGCTTAACCTGTCGCACAACGGCAAATTGGTACGGCAGTATCGCGCTGTCGCAAAGGACGGGCAAAAAGAGCGCCGGTTAGGCGCCATCTGCGGCACGCCGTTTCTCGAACAGGCACTGGCGATCGAGTGGCAGCATGGCGATCTGACCCTGCGCGGCTGGGTCGCCGATCCGAATCACACCACCACGGCGTTAACGGAGATCCAGTACTGCTATGTGAATGGCCGCATGATGCGCGACCGCTTGATCAACCATGCCATTCGCCAGGCCTGTGAAGATAAACTGGGCGCGGACCAACAGCCTGCGTTTGTGTTGTATCTGGAGATTGACCCGCATCAGGTGGATGTCAATGTTCATCCCGCCAAGCACGAAGTGCGTTTTCATCAATCGCGGCTGGTGCACGACTTCATCTATCAAGGGGTGCTGAGCGTTCTACAACAGCAGACGGAAACGACGCTGCCGCTGGAGGAGATTGCGCCAGCGCCGCGGCATGTCCCGGAAAACCGTATCGCCGCCGGGCGCAACCATTTTGCTGTACCCGCCGAGCCAACTGCGGCGCGCGAGCCCGCGACACCGCGTTATTCCGTCGGCGCATCGGGCGGTAACGGCGGGCGTCAGTCCGCTGGTGGTTGGCCGCACGCGCAGCCAGGTTATCAGAAGCAGCAGGGCGAGGTTTATCGCGCGCTTTTACAGACGCCGACGACGAGCCCCGCGCCGGAGGCGGTTGCGCCTGCGCTTGACGGACATAGCCAGAGTTTCGGTCGCGTACTGACGATAGTCTGCGGTGACTGCGCGTTGCTGGAACACGCGGGGACTATCCAGCTCTTGTCGCTGCCGGTTGCGGAGCGTTGGCTGCGTCAGGCGCAGCTTACACCGGGTCAAAGTCCGGTTTGCGCGCAGCCGTTGCTGATTCCGCTGCGTTTAAAAGTGAGCGCCGATGAAAAAGCCGCACTGCAAAAAGCCCAATCTTTGTTGGGAGAATTGGGTATTGAATTTCAGTCAGATGCGCAGCATGTGACCATTCGGGCGGTGCCTTTACCCTTACGACAACAAAATTTACAAATCTTGATTCCTGAACTGATAGGCTACCTGGCGCAACAGACCACATTTGCAACGGTCAATATTGCACAATGGATAGCGCGTAATGTGCAGAGCGAACATCCGCAGTGGTCGATGGCGCAGGCCATATCGCTGCTGGCGGATGTTGAGCGGCTATGTCCGCAGCTGGTAAAAGCGCCGCCGGGTGGCCTGTTACAACCTGTTGATTTACATTCGGCGATGAACGCCCTGAAGCATGAATGATGTAAGCAAGGCGAGCCTGCCTAAGGCGATATTTTTGATGGGGCCGACGGCCTCCGGCAAAACGGCGCTGGCGATAGAACTGCGTAAAGTTTTGCCAGTAGAGTTGATAAGCGTTGATTCCGCCCTCATTTATCGGGGGATGGATATTGGCACGGCTAAGCCGAATGCCGATGAGCTGAAAGCGGCGCCGCATCGACTACTGGATATACGCGACCCGTCGCAGGCGTATTCGGCGGCGGATTTTCGCCGCGACGCGTTAGCGCAAATGGCGGAGATCACTGCTGCGGGGCGTATCCCGCTGTTAGTGGGCGGTACCATGCTGTATTTTAAGGCATTGCTGGAAGGGTTATCGCCGCTGCCTTCAGCAGATCCGGAAGTCAGATCCCGGATAGAGCTGCAAGCAGCGGAGCTTGGATGGGAGGCGTTGCATCAGCAACTTCAGGAGATAGATCCGGTTGCCGCCGCGCGAATTCATCCAAATGATCCGCAAAGACTTTCCCGGGCACTGGAAGTTTTTTTCATTTCGGGTAAAACTTTAACGGAGCTAACGCAAACGTCAGGAGACGCGCTACCGTACCAGGTGCATCAGTTCGCTATCGCCCCGGCGAGCCGTGAACTGCTCCATCAGCGCATTGAACTGCGTTTTCATCAGATGTTGGCTTCAGGTTTTGAAGCAGAAGTCCGGGCGCTTTTTGCCCGAGGAGATTTGCATACGGACTTGCCTTCCATCCGTTGTGTGGGATACCGCCAGATGTGGTCATACATTGAGGGCGAAATCTCATATGATGAAATGGTTTATAGAGGTGTTTGCGCCACGAGACAGTTGGCGAAGCGCCAGATGACCTGGTTGCGCGGTTGGGAAGGGGTGCGCTGGCTTGACAGTGAGAATCCCGATCGGGCGCGAAAAGAAGTATTACAGGTTGTTGGTGCTATCGCAGACTGAATGTGTACAATTGAGACGTATCGTGCGCAATTTTTCAGAATCGAAAGGTTCAAAGTACAAATAAGCATATAAGGAAAAGAGAATGGCTAAGGGGCAATCTTTACAAGATCCGTTCCTGAACGCATTGCGTCGGGAACGTGTTCCAGTTTCTATTTATTTGGTGAATGGTATTAAGCTGCAAGGTCAAATCGAGTCCTTTGATCAGTTCGTGATCCTGTTGAAGAACACGGTCAGCCAGATGGTTTATAAGCACGCGATTTCTACTGTTGTCCCGTCTCGCCCGGTTTCTCATCACAGCAACAATGCCGGTGGCGGCGCCAGCAATAACTACCATCACGGTAGCAACGCGCAGGGTTCTACTGCGCAACAGGACAGCGAAGAGACTGAATAAGTTCACGCGCTGTTTATCCATGTCGGGGGCGTCGGATAATCGCCCCCGCTGGTTATTAAGAGGGTTTACGCTTGTTTGACCGTTATGATGCCGGTGAGCAGGCGGTACTGGTACACATCTATTTTTCGCAAGACAAAGATATGGAAGACCTCCAGGAGTTTGAATCTCTGGTCTCTTCCGCCGGTGTCGAAGCAATGCAGGTGATTACCGGTAGCCGTAAAGCACCGCACCCGAAGTACTTTGTAGGTGAAGGTAAGGCAGTTGAAATTGCGGAAGCCGTGAAAGCGACTGGCGCAGCGGTCGTATTGTTTGATCATGCATTGAGTCCAGCCCAGGAGCGAAACCTGGAGCGTTTGTGCGAGTGCCGGGTTATCGATCGCACCGGTCTTATCTTAGATATTTTTGCCCAACGTGCGCGAACCCACGAAGGTAAGTTGCAGGTTGAGCTGGCGCAGCTACGCCATCTGGCTACGCGTCTGGTGCGTGGCTGGACCCACCTTGAACGTCAGAAAGGCGGGATTGGTTTGCGCGGTCCGGGTGAAACCCAGCTCGAAACCGACCGTCGTTTACTGCGTAATCGCATTGTGCAGATTCAGTCGCGCCTGGAGAAAGTTGAGAAGCAACGTGAGCAGGGGCGGCAGTCGCGCATCAAGGCCGACGTTCCGACAGTATCGCTGGTGGGCTATACCAACGCCGGAAAATCCACCCTTTTTAATCAGATCACTGAAGCGCGGGTCTATGCGGCAGATCAGCTATTTGCGACGCTGGACCCCACGTTACGTCGTATTGATGTAGCGGATGTCGGTGAAACCGTTCTGGCGGATACGGTAGGCTTTATCCGCCATTTACCGCACGATCTGGTGGCTGCCTTTAAAGCCACCCTGCAGGAGACGCGTCAGGCGACGCTGCTGCTGCATGTAGTCGATGCGGCGGATGTTCGTGTGCAGGAAAACATCGAGGCGGTAAACACCGTTCTTGAAGAGATTGATGCTCACGAAATCCCCACCTTAATGGTGATGAACAAAATCGATATGCTGGACGACTTTGAACCGCGTATCGACAGAGATGAAGAGAATAAACCCATCCGCGTTTGGCTTTCAGCGCAAAGCGGCGTGGGAATACCACAGCTTTTTCAGGCTTTGACGGAGCGTCTTTCCGGCGAGGTGGCGCAGCATACGCTGCGTTTGCCGCCGCAGGAAGGGCGTCTGAGAAGCCGGTTTTATCAGCTTCAGGCAATAGAAAAAGAGTGGATGGAGGAAGACGGTAGCGTCAGTCTGCAGGTACGAATGCCGATTGTCGACTGGCGTCGCCTCTGTAAACAAGAACCGGCGTTGATCGAATACGTGATCTAGACGCGAAGTCATTCAGGTCGTATTGAAGCGGTAGCTGAGAGAATTTCAGGAGCTCACAACGAAGTGACCTGGGGTAAAAAAGCCGCCACTCAAGGCGTGGCCTGAAAGATGATGTCTGTAACGGCGGTTCGTCTGAAGCATGGAGTAATTTCGCCTTATCCTCTGAGGTCGAAAGACAACGGGGATCACCGCATAACAAATATGGAGCACAAACATGGCGTGGAATCAGCCCGGTAATAACGGACAGGACCGCGACCCGTGGGGAAGCAGCAAACCTGGCAGCAACTCTGGGGGAAATGGAAACAAAGGTGGCCGCGATCAGGGACCTCCCGATCTGGATGATATCTTCCGTAAGCTGAGTAAAAAACTCGGTGGTTTTGGGGGCGGTAAAGGCACCGGTTCCGGCGGCGGTAGCTCATCGCAAGGCCCGCGTCCGCAACTGGGAGGCCGTATTGTCGCCATCGCCGCGGCGGCAGTAGTCATTATCTGGGCGGCCAGCGGTTTTTATACCATTAAAGAAGCCGAGCGCGGCGTTGTGACGCGTTTTGGTAAATTCAGCCATCTGGTAGAGCCAGGTCTGAACTGGAAGCCGACATTTATTGACGACGTCACGCCGGTGAACGTCGAAGCGGTGCGCGAACTGGCGGCGTCAGGCGTGATGCTGACGTCTGATGAAAACGTCGTGCGCGTTGAAATGAACGTGCAATACCGCGTCACCGATCCGCAGAAATATCTGTTTAGCGTGACCAGCCCGGACGATAGCCTGCGTCAGGCCACCGACAGCGCGTTGCGTGGCGTCATTGGTAAATACACGATGGATCGCATTCTGACCGAAGGTCGTACCGTTATTCGTAGCGATACCCAACGCGAGCTGGAAGAGACTATCAAACCGTACAACATGGGGATTACCCTGCTGGACGTGAACTTCCAGGCTGCGCGTCCGCCGGAAGAGGTGAAAGCCGCCTTTGACGACGCGATTGCCGCACGTGAAAACGAGCAGCAGTACATTCGTGAAGCGGAAGCGTATACCAACGAAGTTCAGCCGCGCGCCAACGGTCAGGCGCAGCGTATTCTGGAAGAGGCACGCGCCTATAAAACCCAGACTATCCTGGAAGCGCAGGGTGAAGTCGCCCGGTTTGCGAAGATTTTGCCGGAATATAAAGCCGCGCCGCAGATTACACGCGAGCGTCTGTATATTGAAACGATGGAAAAAGTGCTGAGCCATACCCGTAAAGTACTGGTTAACGACAAGAGCGGTAATTTAATGGTGCTGCCGTTAGATCAGATGCTGAAAGGCGGGAATGCGCCGGCGGCAAAGAGCGACAATAGCGCCAGCAACCTGCTGCGCCTGCCGCCGTCCACAAAGTCTAACGCCAGCGGAGCAAGCAACACGTCGTCCTCAAATCAGGGCGATATTATGGACCAACGCCGCGCGAATGCGCAGCGTAACGACTACCAGCGTCAGGGGGAATAACGATGCGTAAGTCAGTTATTGCGATTATCATCATCGTGCTGGTAGTGCTCTACATGTCCGTCTTTGTGGTCAAAGAGGGCGAGCGCGGCATTACGCTGCGTTTTGGTAAAGTTCTGCGTGACGATGAGAACAAACCGCTGGTTTACGCGCCGGGTCTGCACTTTAAGATCCCGTTTATTGAATCAGTGAAAATGCTTGATGCGCGTATCCAGACGATGGATAACCAGGCCGATCGCTTTGTGACTAAAGAGAAGAAAGACCTGATTGTCGACTCCTACATCAAATGGCGTATCAGCGACTTTAGCCGTTACTATCTGGCGACCGGCGGCGGCGATATTTCGCAAGCCGAAGTGCTGTTAAAACGTAAATTCTCGGACCGTTTGCGTTCTGAGATTGGTCGCCTGGACGTAAAAGACATCGTGACCGATTCTCGTGGTCGTCTGACTCTGGAGGTGCGCGACGCGCTGAACTCCGGTTCAGCCGGTACCGATGATGAAGTAGCGACCCCGGCGGCGGATGACGCGATTGCCGAAGCGGCGGAACGCGTTACGGCGGAAACCAAAGGTAAAGTACCGGTCATCAACCCGAACAGTATGGCGGCGTTGGGTATCGAAGTGGTCGATGTGCGTATTAAGCAGATCAACCTGCCGACCGAGGTTTCTGAGGCGATTTACAACCGTATGCGCGCCGAGCGTGAAGCGGTCGCGCGTCGTCATCGCTCACAAGGTCAGGAAGAAGCGGAAAAACTGCGTGCGGCTGCTGACTATGAGGTGACGAAAACTCTGGCGGAAGCCGAGCGTCAGGGGCGTATCATGCGTGGTGAAGGTGATGCTGAAGCCGCGAAGCTGTTTGCCGACGCGTTCAGCCAGGACCCTGATTTCTACGCGTTCATTCGTAGTCTGCGCGCTTACGAGAAGAGCTTCGAAGGTAATCAGGACGTGATGGTACTGAGCCCGGACAGCGATTTCTTCCGCTACATGAAGACACCGAGTTCGACGACACGCTAAAATAGCGTCAGCGGTTTTAGACCAGCAAAACCACCGCATCCAAAGGATGCCGGTGGTTTTCTTTTATAAGGGCGATAAATGAATTCAACAATCTGGTTGGCGCTTGCTCTGGTATTAGTCCTCGAAGGGCTGGGACCGATGCTGTATCCCGGCGCATGGAAAAAAATGGTTTCGGCACTGGCGCAACTGCCGGAAAATGTTTTACGTCGTTTTGGCGGCGGACTTGTGGTCGCGGGAGTTGTGGTCTACTACATGTTGAGGAAAACGATTGGCTGAGCAAAAAGTGGTCGGATTTGCCGCAGATTGAGTGCAAAAAGTGCTGTATATCTGAAAAAGCGATGGTAGAATCCATTTTTAAGCAAACGGTGATTTTGAAAAATGGGTAACAACGTCGTCGTACTGGGCACCCAATGGGGTGACGAAGGTAAAGGAAAGATCGTCGATCTTCTGACTGAACGGGCTAAATATGTTGTACGCTACCAGGGCGGTCACAACGCAGGCCATACTCTCGTAATCAACGGTGAAAAAACCGTTCTCCATCTTATTCCATCAGGTATTCTTCGCGAGAATGTAACCAGCATCATCGGCAACGGTGTTGTGCTGTCTCCGAGCGCGCTGATGAAAGAGATGAAAGAACTGGAAGACCGTGGCATCCCCGTTCGTGAGCGTCTGCTGCTGTCTGAAGCCTGTCCGCTGATCCTTGATTATCACGTTGCGCTGGATAACGCGCGTGAGAAAGCGCGTGGCGCGAAAGCGATCGGCACCACCGGTCGTGGAATCGGGCCTGCTTATGAAGATAAAGTGGCACGTCGCGGTCTGCGTGTTGGTGACCTTTTCGACAAAGAAACCTTCGCTGAAAAACTGAAAGAAGTGATGGAATATCACAACTTCCAGTTGGTTAACTACTACAAAGCTGAAGCGGTTGATTACCAGAAAGTTCTGGATGATACGATGGCTGTTGCCGACATCCTGACTTCTATGGTTGTTGACGTTTCGGACCTGCTCGACCAGGCGCGTCAGCGTGGCGATTTCGTCATGTTTGAAGGTGCGCAGGGTACCCTGCTGGATATCGACCACGGTACTTATCCGTACGTAACTTCTTCTAACACCACTGCAGGTGGCGTGGCGACCGGTTCCGGCCTGGGCCCGCGTTATGTTGATTACGTTCTGGGTATCCTCAAAGCTTACTCCACTCGTGTAGGTGCAGGTCCGTTCCCGACTGAGCTGTTTGATGAAACCGGCGAGTTCCTCTGCAAGCAGGGTAACGAATACGGCGCTACTACCGGCCGTCGTCGTCGTACCGGCTGGCTGGACACCGTTGCCGTTCGTCGTGCGGTACAGCTGAACTCCCTGTCTGGCTTCTGCCTGACCAAACTGGACGTGCTGGATGGCCTGAAAGAGGTGAAACTCTGCGTGGCTTATCGTATGCCGGATGGTCGCGAAGTGACTACCACTCCGCTGGCAGCTGACGACTGGAAAGGTGTAGAGCCGATTTACGAAACCATGCCGGGCTGGTCTGAATCCACCTTCGGCGTGAAAGATCGTAGCGGCCTGCCGCAGGCGGCGCTGAACTACATCAAACGTATCGAAGAACTGACCGGCGTGCCGATTGATATTATTTCTACCGGCCCCGATCGTACTGAGACGATGATTCTGCGCGACCCGTTCGACGCGTAAATCTGGTACGCCTGGCAGATATTTTGCTTGCCGGGCTAACAGTGTGATACATTGCTGTGTCGGGTAAGCCATTACGCTATCCGACACAGTGTTAAATCCTCGCTTTTTTCCTTCCCCGAACTGAAATAAATTAGCGACACAGCTTGTGGCTGGTTTATCATCAATATAAATGTATTTTTCCCGTTTTCCCTTTTCCTGAGGTTGATGTGCAGTTAACGAGTTTCACCGATTACGGCTTACGTGCGCTAATCTATATGGCGTCGTTACCAGATGGACGAATGACCAGCATTTCTGAGGTGACAGAAGTCTACGGCGTGTCCCGTAATCATATGGTCAAAATTATCAATCAGCTTAGCCGGGCGGGCTTTGTCACCGCCGTTCGGGGAAAAAATGGCGGTATCCGCCTGGGTAAACCGGCTAATACTATTTGTATTGGCGATGTGGTGCGTGAGCTGGAACCCTTATCACTGGTCAACTGTAGCAGCGAATTTTGCCACATCACCCCTGCCTGTCGTCTGAAACAGGCGCTTTCTAAGGCCGTGCAGAGTTTTCTCAAGGAGCTGGATAACTACACGCTTGCCGATTTGGTTGAAGAGAATCAACCGCTTTATAAATTATTACTGGTGGAGTGAAGTAAACTTCATTAGAGATGACAATGGAGGAACCTCAATGTCACAAGATCCTTTCCAGGAACGCGAAGCAGAAAAATACGCGAATCCTATCCCGAGCCGGGAATTTATCCTCGAACATTTAACGAAACGTGAAAAACCGGCCAGTCGCGAAGAACTGGCCGTAGAACTGAATATTGAAGGCGAAGAGCAGCTTGAAGCCTTACGTCGCCGCCTGCGCGCGATGGAGCGCGACGGACAACTGGTCTTTACCCGCCGCCAGTGCTATGCGCTGCCGGAACGCCTCGACCTGCTGAAAGGCACCGTGATCGGTCATCGTGATGGTTACGGTTTCTTACGTGTCGAAGGCCGCAAAGACGATCTGTATCTTTCCAGCGAGCAGATGAAAACCTGTATTCATGGCGATCAGGTGCTGGCGCAGCCGCTGGGCGCCGATCGTAAAGGTCGCCGCGAAGCGCGTATCGTCCGTGTACTGGTACCGAAAACCAGTCAGATAGTCGGGCGTTATTTCACCGATGCGGGCGTCGGCTTTGTGGTGCCGGACGACAGCCGCCTCAGCTTCGACATTCTTATCCCGCCAGAAGACGTCATGGGCGCGCGGATGGGGTTCGTGGTCGTGGTTGAACTGACCCAACGTCCAACTCGCCGTACTAAAGCGGTAGGGAAAATCGTCGAAGTGCTGGGCGACAATATGGGCACCGGTATGGCGGTTGATATGGCGCTGCGTACCCATGAAATACCCTACATCTGGCCGCAGGCGGTAGAGCAGCAGGTCGCCGGGCTGAAAGAAGAGGTGCCGGAAGAGGCGAAAGTCGGTCGTGTCGATCTGCGCGATTTGCCGCTGGTCACTATTGATGGCGAAGATGCCCGTGACTTTGACGACGCGGTTTACTGTGAGAAAAAACGCGGCGGCGGCTGGCGTTTGTGGGTCGCTATTGCTGACGTGAGCTATTATGTACGGCCGCCAACGCCGTTGGATCGCGAGGCGCGCAATCGCGGCACGTCGGTTTACTTCCCGTCACAGGTTGTCCCAATGTTGCCGGAGGTGCTCTCCAACGGCCTGTGTTCGCTAAACCCGCAGGTTGACAGGCTGTGTATGGTCTGTGAAATGACCATCTCGGCGAAAGGTCGGCTGACCGGCTACAAATTCTATGAAGCGGTGATGAGCTCCCATGCGCGTCTGACCTATACCAAAGTCTGGCATATGCTGCAGGGCGATCAGGATCTGCGTGAACAATATGCGCCGCTGGTGAAGCATATTGAAGAGCTGCACAACCTCTACAAAGTGCTGGATAAAGCGCGTGAAGAGCGCGGGGGGATCTCGTTTGAGAGCGAAGAGGCGAAGTTTATCTTTAACGCCGAACGTCGCATTGAGCGTATCGAACAGACCCAGCGTAATGACGCGCATAAGCTTATCGAAGAGTGCATGATCATGGCGAATATCTCGGCGGCGCGCTTTGTCGAAAAAGCTAAAGAGCCGGCGCTATTCCGTATTCATGATAAGCCCACCACCGAAGCGATCACCTCATTCCGCTCCGTACTGGCGGAGCTGGGATTGGAGCTGCCGGGCGGAAATAAACCGGAACCGCGCGATTATGCCGAACTGCTTGAATCGATTGCCGACCGGCCGGACGCCGAAATGCTGCAAACTATGCTGCTGCGTTCAATGAAGCAGGCGATTTACGATCCGGAAAACCGCGGGCACTTTGGCCTGGCGTTGCAGTCTTATGCGCACTTTACCTCGCCGATTCGCCGCTATCCGGATCTTTCTTTGCACCGCGCCATTAAGTACCTGCTGGCTAAAGAGCAAGGGAACAAGGGCAACACCACAGAAACGGGCGGTTATCACTACTCGATGGAAGAGATGTTGCAGCTCGGCCAGCACTGTTCGATGGCGGAACGCCGCGCTGATGAAGCGACGCGTGATGTCTCCGACTGGCTGAAATGTGACTTTATGCTGGATCAGGTAGGCAACGTCTTTAAGGGCGTGATTGCCAGCGTCACCGGTTTCGGCTTCTTTGTCCGTCTTGATGAACTGTTTATCGATGGGCTGGTACACGTTTCCTCACTGGATAACGATTACTATCGCTTCGATCAGGTAGGGCAACGTCTGATTGGCGAGTCCGGCGGGCAGACATATCGCCTGGGCGACCGGGTAGAGGTACGCGTCGAAGCGGTGAATATGGACGAACGGAAAATTGACTTTAGCCTGATCTCCAGCGAGCGCGCACCGCGTAACGTCGGCAAAACGGCGCGTGAAAAAGTGAAAAAAGGTGAAAGTAAAAACGCCGGTAAACGTCGTCAGGTAGGTAAAAAGGTTAACTTTGAGCCTGATAGCGCCTTCCGCGGCGAGAAAAAAGCGAAGCCGAAAGCAGCGAAGAAAGACGCGAGAAAAGCAAAAAAGCCATCGGCTAAAACGCAGAAAATAGCCGCAGCGACCAAAGCGAAGCGTGCGGCGAAGAAAAAAGCGGCAGAGTGAGCAATACCCTCTTCAAACAGAAGAGGGTGAATTATCTGTAGGCCGGGCAAGCGTAGCGCCCCCGGCAAAACGTAAACAACGAGTACATTAATGAGCGAAATGATTTACGGCATCCACGCAGTGCAGGCCCTGCTGGAGCGCGCCCCTGAACGTTTTCAGGAAGTCTTTATTTTAAAAGGCCGTGAAGATAAACGTCTGTTGCCGCTGATTCACGCCCTTGAGTCCCAGGGCGTGGTTATCCAGCTGGCAAACCGCCAATATCTCGACGAGAAAAGCGACGGTGCCGTGCATCAGGGTATTATCGCTCGCGTGAAACCAGGCCGGCAGTATCAGGAAAACGATCTGCCGGATCTGATCGCATTACACGAACGCCCCTTTTTGTTGATCCTCGATGGCGTCACCGATCCGCATAATCTTGGCGCCTGTCTGCGCAGCGCCGATGCCGCTGGCGTACATGCGGTAATCGTGCCGAAAGACCGCTCCGCGCAACTTAACGCGACGGCGAAGAAAGTCGCCTGCGGCGCAGCGGAAAGCGTGCCGTTGATCCGCGTCACCAACCTGGCGCGCACGATGCGCATGTTGCAGGAAGAGAATATCTGGATTGTCGGAACGGCGGGCGAGGCTGACCATACGCTGTATCAGAGCAAAATGCCTGGCCGCATGGCGCTGGTCATGGGCGCAGAAGGTGAAGGTATGCGTCGTCTGACCCGTGAGCACTGCGATGAGCTGATCAGCATTCCTATGGCCGGTAGCGTGTCATCGCTGAATGTCTCTGTGGCGACCGGGATTTGTCTGTTTGAAGCCGTTCGCCAGCGTACCTGACGCTACTAGTATTTTTTAAGAAAAAACCATCCATAATCGGATGGTTTTTTTTTATCTTTGGCTGGTAATATAAAAAGCAAAACCTACCCTGTAACTCCCTTTATTTATAAAAAAGAGATAGAGATAATAATATGGCATGGACTCCACGGACGCTGGCGGATGCGTTAAACAACATCGCCGAATTAGATATTGATATAGAAAATAATGAATCTTCATTAATAATAAAAATGAATGATTATGGCGATTTACCACTGACGGTTTTATTTACCTCGCAACAAATAGTTATCGAGACTTATATTTGTCCGGTAAATACGATTAGAGATACCGCGGAATTTAATCTTTTCTTGCTGAGAAATCAGAAGGTTTTACCGCTGTCTTCGGTCGGTATTACCCAGGTAAAACAGGAGGAATATTATGTCGCTTTTGGCGCGTTGTCGTTAAATTCGTCGCTTGCCGACGTGACGCTGGAAATCACCACGCTTGTAGAAAATGCGTTGGATATCGCTGAAATAACACAAGTCTATTCACAGGAATAATACAGGCGGCTTACATGGGAATTTTAAAAAGTTTGTTCACATTAGGTAAATCATTCGTTGCTCAGGCAGAAGACGCCATTGATGAAGCGCAGGGTGTACGTATGCTGGAGCAGCATATTCGCGACGCAAAAGCCGAGCTGGATAAAGCGGGTAAATCCAGAGTGGATTTATTGGCGCGGGTGAAGTTAAGCCATGACAAGCTGAATGATTTACGTGAGCGTAAAGCCAGCCTTGAAACACGGGCGCTGGCGGCAATGAGTAAGAATGTCGACGCCGCTTTACTCAACGAAGTGGCGGAAGAAATAGCCCGTCTGGAAAATGCCATTCTTGCCGAAGAACAGGTGCTGACTAATCTGGAAGCCTCTCGCGATGCGGTGGAGAAGGCCGTAACGGCGACAGGCCAGCGGATTGCGCAGTTTGAGCAGCAACTTGAAGTGGTTAAGGCGACAGAAGCCATGCAGCGCGCGCAGCAGGCGGTGACGACCTCGACCGTCGGAGCCGCGTCGAATGTGTCTACGGCGGCGGAGTCGCTTAAACGTTTACAAACGCGTCAGGCTGAACGCCAGGCCCGGCTGGATGCCGCCGCGCAGCTGGAAAAAGTCGCCGATGGACGCGACCTGGATGAAAAACTGGCGCAGGTGGGTATTGGCGCAACCAATAAAAGCAATGCTCAGGATGTGTTGGCGCGTTTACAGCGTCAACAAGGCGAATAATGCTCTTTACGTGGATTGTCAAAACCTGCCAGCGTCATTTGTCCAGACTGACCTGGCCCGCTTTGCTGGGCCTGTTTATCGGGCAGTATCTGCTTTGTTATCGGTAGCGCGAAAGCGCGCTACCGTGCTGAGCTTCGTCGCTTTCATACGAGACGGCACATGAATGCGCGATCTCAAATGGCATTATGCCCAACGACAATCGCATTCTGGCTGAAGAGGTCGCATGGCAAGAGATAGAGGTTCCCCTATGATGCAATTTTTTCAGCGTTTGCTCGGTAAAACAAGCGCGCCAGCGCCGATTCGCGGACCATTAGGATTACATCTTAACGCCGGTTTCACGCTGGATACGCTGGCATTCCGGCTACTGGAGTCGTCGTTGCTGGTGGCGCTACCAGGTGAAAAATACACTGTCGCGGCAGCGAGTCGCATAGATTTAGGCGGCGGCAGTCAGATTTTTCGCTACTACACCTCTGGCGATGAGTTTCTACAAATTAACACCACTGGCGGCACGGATGTTGACGACATTGATGACATCAAACTTTTTGTATATGAGGAAAGTTTCGGTATTAACGAGGAACGTCACTGGCGTTCAGCCATTGCGCCAGCGGCAATAGGGCCGATGACGCTCAACTGGCAAGAACGGCGCTGGCAGCGCTTTTTTAACCATGAAGAGCCGGGCAATATTGAACCTGTCTACATGCTGGAAAAGGTTGAAAATCAGCAGGCAGAGAAATGGGACGTTCACAATTTTACGATGGGCTTCCAGCGCCAGGTGACGGACGACGCCTGGGAGTATCTTCTATTGAACGGGGAAGAATCATTTAACGAGCGCGGTGAGCCTGAATGGGTGTTTTCACGCGCCCTAGGCGTGGATATTCCGCTCACTTCACTGACGGTTATTGGTTAAGCACATACAGGGAAATTATGCATATACTGGACGCATTACTGGCTTTCTGCGCCTATTTTTTTATTGGCGCGGCAATGGTCATTGTATTTCTTTTTATTTACTCAAAGATAACGCCGCATAATGAATGGCAGTTGATAAAAAATAACAATACTGCGGCATCGCTGGCCTTTAGTGGTACGTTGCTGGGCTATGTCATCCCCTTATCCAGCGCGGCGATAAACTCGGTCAGTATCCCGGACTATTTTGCCTGGGGCGGCATTGCGCTGGTGATTCAACTGCTGATTTATGGTTGCGTAAGGTTATACATGCCTACGCTGAGCGAAAAAATTATTCATCACAACGTGGCGGCGGGGCTATTTATGGGAACCGCAGCGCTGGCTGGCGGTATTTTTAACGCTGCCTGTATGACATGGTAACGGAAGATCATGGCAAAAAAACGAAAATCCAGAAGCACATCCGGCGTAGGCCATTCGGCAATAAGACGAATAGCCGAACCGGTTAATCCCTTTGAGCGGCAACGAAATCGCTACACGCCAAAATGCCTGACGCTGGCGATTATGGGTGGAGCGGCCTTTTTTCTCCTGAAAGGGTGCGGTGATGGCGGCAATAGTGACAACGACGGCGATGGGACGTTTTACGCCACGGTGAACGACTGTATCGACGATGGCAACAGCGCCAGCGTTTGCGCTGACGGCTGGAATAATGCGAAAACAGAATTTTACGCTAATGTGCCTAAGCAATTGACGCAGGAGCGCTGTCAGTCGCAGTTTGGCGATTGCTACTTTGATAGCACCGAGCGGAGCTGGGTTCCGGTATTAAGCGGCTTTTTACTCAGCCGCGCGATTCGTCAGAACCGTGATGAACAATACATCTATAGCAGCGGCGGTTCATCTTACGTCTCCCGTCCCGTCTGGCGCACCACATCCGGCGATTATGCGTGGCGCAGCGGCACAGGGAAAAGCGATACCGCGACCAGCCCTGGTTATATCACACGGAAAGCGTCCACCGTCTCCCGCGGCGGCTATGGCCGTTCTTCCAGCGCCCGCGGGCACTGGGGAGGCTAACCATGCTACGACATAACGTACCGGTACGCCGGGATCTGGATAAGATCGCCTGCGATCACGGTTTTGACTTTCATGTTATCGATAACGAAATTTACTGGGATGAAAGCCGGGCCTACCGTTTTACATTACGGCAAATTGAAGAACAGATCGAAAAACCGACCGCAGAGCTTCATCAGATGTGTCTGGAGGTTGTCGAGCGGGCCGTCCGGGATGAGCAGATCATGCAGCAGCTGGCGATCCCGCCATTGTACTGGGATGTCATCGCCGGAAGTTGGCGCAGCCGCGATCCTTCGCTTTACGGGCGGATGGATTTCGTCTGGTGCGGCAAAGATCCGGTTAAATTGCTGGAATACAATGCGGATACGCCGACGTCGCTCTATGAGTCCTCCTACTTTCAATGGCTATGGCTGGAGGATGCCCGTCGTAGCGGCGCCATCCCGCGTGATGCCGATCAATACAACGCGATACAGGAGCGGCTGATCGCCCGCTTCAGCGAGCTGTACAGTCGGGAACCGCTCTACTTTTGCTGTTGTGAAGATACCGACGAAGATCGCACGACGGTGCTGTACCTTCAGGATTGCGCGCAGCAGGCGGGGCAGGAAACGCGATTTATCTATATTGAAGAACTGGGGCTTGGCGTAGGCGGCGTGCTGACCGATCTGGACGATAACGTGATTCGCCGCGCCTTTAAGCTCTACCCGCTGGAATGGATGATGCGCGATGACAACGGCCCGCTGTTGCGAAAACGTCGTGAGCAATGGATTGAGCCATTGTGGAAAAGTATTCTGAGTAACAAAGGGCTGTTGCCGTTATTGTGGCGCTTTTTCCCTGGCCATCCGAATCTTCTGCCGGCCTGGTTTGAGGGCGAAAAATCGCTCGCAGCGCCAGGCGAAAGCAGCGTGCGGAAGCCTATTTATTCACGTGAAGGCGGCAACGTCACGATTTTCGACGAGCGGCAAAATGTTATCGATCATGCCGACGGCGACTACGCTGACGAGCCGATGATTTACCAGGCGTTTCAGCCTTTGCCGCGCTTTGGCGATAGCTATACGCTGATTGGCAGTTGGATCATTGACGATGAAGCCTCCGGGATGGGGATTCGCGAGGACAATACGCTAATTACCAAAGACACTTCCCGTTTCGTCCCACATTATATTGCCGGTTAATCATACTTTTGTGATCTTGCTCCGGCGTCAATGGCGCAGTCATGACCATACTTGACTTCAGCGCCATTGAAGGAGGGAGACACCATGTCCTGGCAAACACATACCGTCTTTAATCAACCTGCTCCGCTCAATAACAGTAACTTATTCCTGTCTGATGGCGCGCTGTGTGAAGCGGTTTCCCGGGAAGGCGCGGGATGGGATAGCGATCTTCTCGCCAGCATTGGCCAACAACTGGGAACGGCGGAATCACTGGAGCTGGGTCGTCTGGCGAACGCGCATCCTCCTGAGTTGCTGCGTTACGATCCCCAGGGACAGCGTCTGGATGACGTTCGCTTTCACCCCGCCTGGCACCTGTTGATGCAGGGGCTTTGCGCTAATCGGGTACATAACCTGGCCTGGGAGGAAGAGGCAAGGGCGGGAAGTTTTGTCGCCCGGGCGGCGCGTTTTGTATTACATGCTCAGGTAGAAGCGGGAACACTCTGTCCTGTCACGATGACCTTTGCCGCGACACCGTTGCTATTGCAGATGCTTCCCACCACTTTCCATGACTGGCTGGCGCCGCTGCGCAGCGATCGCTACGATTCGCATTTGCTGCCGGGCGGGCAAAAACGGGGCCTGCTCATCGGCATGGGAATGACGGAAAAGCAGGGCGGATCTGACGTACTCAGTAATACGACCCACGCGGAGCGGCTGGCGGATGATTCATATCGGCTGGTGGGACATAAATGGTTTTTCTCTGTGCCGCAAAGCGATGCGCACCTCGTGCTGGCGCAGGCAAAAGGAGGACTATCCTGTTTCTTTGTGCCGCGTTTCCTGCCAGACGGGCAACGGAACTCTGTTCGTCTTGAACGCCTGAAAGATAAACTCGGTAATCGATCTAATGCCAGCGCCGAAGTCGAGTTTCAGGATGCCGTCGGCTGGCGGCTGGGAGAAGAGGGCGAAGGGATTCGGCATATCTTAAAGATGGGCGGTATGACGCGTCTTGACTGCGCGCTCGGGAGTCATGGCTTAATGCGGCGCGCATTTTCAGTCGCCATTTACCATGCTCATCAGCGTCAGGCTTTTGGTAAGCCGCTGATCGAACAACCGTTGATGCGACAAACCTTAAGTCGTATGGCGCTATGCCTGGAAGGGCAGACAGCGCTTTTGTTTCGGCTGGCGCGCGCCTGGGAGCAACGTCGCGAGGCGAAAGAGGCATTATGGGCGCGATTATTCACGCCAGCGGCGAAATTCGCCATCTGTAAGCAGGGAATCCCTTTTGTGGCTGAGGCGATGGAGGTTCTCGGCGGGATGGGGTATTGCGAAGAGAGCGAACTCCCGCGCCTGTACCGTGAAATGCCGGTGAACAGTATCTGGGAAGGTTCCGGCAATATCATGTGTCTGGATGTACTGCGGGTGCTGACAAAACAACACGGCGTCTATGACGTATTGAGTGAAGCTTTTGCGGAAGTCAAAGGTCAGGATCGCCATTACGACCGCGCGGTACGCCAGCTACAGCAACGTTTACGCAAACCGGACGAAGCAATGGGCAGAGAGATTACGCAGCAGCTTTTCTTGCTGGGGTGCGGAGCGGAAATGCTGCGTCATGCCTCGCCGCCGCTGGCGCAAGCGTGGTGTCAGATGATGCTGGATACACGCGGCGAAATGCCGCTGCTTGCCCAGGTGCAAAATGATTTACTGTTAAGGGCGACCGGGGGACTGCGGTAACGTTTGGCCTGTAGTACATGCCATCCGGCGCGAGCCACGCGGCATCAGGCATAGAGTATCGCCTGTACGCGCCAGTTATCCGACTGTTGTTCTTCATACATTTGAATAATTCTGTACCAGGACGCACCCTGTTCATCGGCTTTGAGGGCGATAATCCGCTCTACATCTTGTGGGTTTCCTGCAACATTACTGACCGAGATCAGGCCGATTTCATTCAGACCCGTTACGCAGTCAGCACTGGCGAATTCGGCAGACTGTGCCGTCGTACTCACCAGTCCGGCAGAAAGCAGCAGTGAGGATAAGGCAAGTTCTTGTTTCATCGTCAGCTCCTTATTACATACCCCGCATTTAACAGGACGCTCCATCACGGTAAACCTGTTTGTTTATTGTGCACAGGTAAACGCATAGGGGCGCAAAGCAATGTAAAACTGACTAAAAATCAATCTACTGTTATTGACGATACAAAATGGCTTGTGAATACCACTGGCCGGTTACAACCGTTTCATCAACCATTAAGATAACGTAATAATCGGCTTTCGCAGCGACGGCTTTCGCTCTGATTTCATCTATTGCATCATCCGGGGAGCCCCGAACCAGCGCGCTTACGGTCCCCATCCGCTGTAGTCCTTGCGTTTGATCGCGACGGATTTCCTGCGGGTGATCGGCGACAGGCGGCGCAGGTTGCGGCGTACCCTGCAGCACGCTACACGCGCTTAATAACAGCGCTGCTATCAATGAAGCAAACCGACGCATAACTCTATCTCGTTTCCTGATAATCATAGTGTAATGCCTTATTGATTTCCCTTTAGGGGGAATGTTCCCGAAGTGTTACCTGTCACGCGATTTTCGAATGAAAACGTTGCGAAAGCGTAACCCAGTTCTCAAACATTATGAATTATTGCGCTATCCATAAACTTGCGTTAAGTATTTCTCCGTGGCATACCGGATAAAAAGGAGAGAATAATGATAGCGATTGAAACACGACAATTAGCCGGAGGCGTCGTACTACATGCCTTCCCGGAAGGGAAACGCGCCGTGCCGCTTCCCTGTGTGGTGTTCTATCATGGCTTCACCTCCTCCAGCATGGTTTATAGTTATTTTGCCGTTGCCCTGGCACAGGCAGGATTCCGGGTAGTCATGCCGGATGCGCCGGAGCATGGCGCTCGCTTCGGCGGCGACTCACAGGGACGGATACACCGATTCTGGCAGATTCTGCACCAAAACATGCAGGAATTTACGACGTTACGTGCGGCGATTCAGGCGGAAAACTGGCTACTTGACGGGCGGTTGGCGGTGGGCGGCGCATCCATGGGCGGTATGACGGCGCTGGGCATTATGACGCGTCACCGTGAGGTAAAATGCGGGGCCAGTTTAATGGGGTCGGGCTATTTTACCGGGCTTGCCCGGACGCTTTTCCCGCCGTTATCCCCGCAGAACCCGGCACAGCAGGCGGAATTCGACAATATCATCGCGCCGCTACGTGAATGGGAAGTCACACACCAGTTGGAGCGACTGGCCGACAGGCCGCTTCTGTTGTGGCATGGTCAGGAGGATGACGTGGTGCCTGCTATCGAAACCTTCCGGCTCCAGCAGGCACTCGCCGCGGCGAAGCTGGATAAGCATGTGACCTGTTTATGGGCCGCAGGCGTGCGGCATCGCATTACGCCAGAAGCGTTGTCGGCGACGGTAGCGTTTTTCCGACAGCATCTTTAAACGCGGAGTATGCTTACACCCTGGGCTTCAAGCTGTTGCAAAACCTGCGGATTGGCATTTTTGCCGGTAATCAGCATAGCGATCTGATCGGCGCGGCTGAACAGCATTCCCGCGCGCTCGCCAATTTTACTGCTATCGACCAGCGCGACCAGTTTCCCGACGACGCTGAGCATTTTTTGTTCCGCCATGGCGGTTAGCATATCGGTTTTGTACAGGCCATCCGCAGTTAAGCCCTTTCCGCTGGTAAACATCCAGTGGCCAGCATAGAGACTATTTTCACTTCCCTGCGGGCTCAGGGTAATCGACTGGCTTTTGTTGTACTGACCCCCCATGATAATCACGCTGTCATGCTCTTGATCGATCAGATAATTCGCCAGCGGCAGATAGTTGGTAATGATCTGTACCGGCTTCCCGCACATTTCGCGCCCCAGCAGGAAAGCGGTGGAGCCGCAGTTAATCACTACGCTCTCACCCGGGTTTACCAGCTGCGACGCCGCTTTCGCGATGCGTACTTTTTCATCGTGGTTTTGCGCCTGGTGCAGATTCATCGGCGTCCAGCGGGGCCGCTGTTGGGTAATGGCCTCTGCGCCGTTGCGCACTTTTTTAAGTTTCCCGCTTTCGTCGAGCTTGTTGATGTCGCGGCGCGCCGTCGCCGGGGAGATTCCCAGACGCTCAATCACGTTTTCGACGGTAACAAAGCCCAACTGTGCCAGCATATCCAGCAGTATTTGATGTCTTTGTGCTTCAGTCATGAGCTATTCCGATACAAATTGATTTGAAAAGATGATATTTGAAATAGCCTGGAAATACTAAAGTAAATGGAAAAAATGCCGGGTAATCCCGGCATGATATCGACTCACAGGAAGGATTTGAACGGTAGATCGGGTTCAATGGTAAAGCAATCGTCAAACCCACGCGGATAGTGGTATTCGAAATTGTCTTTATCCAGCGGCCAGGTAAACTTGCCGCCAACCTGCCAGATAAACGGTTTAAAACCATACTTCAGGCGATCTTTCTTCATTTCCCATAGCACGCGGATCTCTTGCGGATCGGCCTGGAAGTTCGACCAGATATCGTGATGGAACGGGATCACCACTTTGGTATTCAGCGATTCCGCCATGCGTAAAATATCCGCGCTGGTCATTTTGTCCGTAATACCGCGCGGGTTTTCACCGTAAGAACCGAGCGCGACATCAATTTGATGTTCGTTACCGTGTTTCGCGTAGTAGTTGGAATAGTGAGAATCGCCGCTGTGATAGAGATTGCCGCCCGGCGTTTTAAACAGATAGTTAACCGCGCGTACATCCATGCCGTCCGGCAGTACGCCAGCAGCTTTCTGATCGGCGGGCAGGGTGATTAATGCAGTGCGGTCAAAGGCATCAAGCGCATGAATTTCAATATCTTTCACTTTCACGACATCGCCCGGTTTTACCACGATGCAGCGTTCTTTCGGCACGCCCCAGCCAACCCACAAATCCACGCAGGTCTGCGGGCCGATAAACGGAACATCATCGGCGCAATTCTGCATTACGGCAGCCGCGACATTGACGTCAATGTGATCGTTATGGTCGTGGGTCGCCAGTACGGCGTCAATCTGACGGATAGCGAAAGGATCGAGAACAAACGGCGTGGTGCGCAGGTTAGGCTGTAATTTTTTGACGCCAGCCATACGCTGCATCTGATGGCCGGTTTTCATCAACGGATTACCGTGGCTCTGTTTACCGGTACCGCACCAGAAATCGACGCATACGTTAGTGCCGCCTTCAGATTTTAGCCAGATCCCGGTACAGCCCAGCCACCACATAGCGAACGTACCCGGCGCGACCTGCTCTTGTTCAATCTCTTCGTTCAGCCAGCTTCCCCACTCCGGAAACGTGCTCAGAATCCATGATTCACGCGTGATGCTTTGTACTTTACTCATCGCATTTACCTTCATGTTTGTTCAAAATGGTTCAAAACGTGATTTGTTTTGATTAATCCTGACACTATTTTCTCAAGAAGGCAATGGGCTATTTTTTGACTTTTTGGCAGGAGAGAACGCAGTCAGGAGAAGATTTAATCTTGTCTGGCGTCATGTGAATGTTGGCATCTTTATGATTTTACTTATTTTAATGAAAAAATGAGTTACCTATAAGTAAACCATGTATTAAGTGTGCTAATTATTTGCGCGCTACGTCACATTTAATCAAATTTAATCTTGTTGTGATTACTTTTGAAAATTAAAGTGAAGGGACATTATCCTGAGCGCCTGTGACTCAGCAACCTTATCTGCCGGAGATCGTTATGGAGATCCTCTACAACATCTTTACCATTTTCTTTAATCAGGTAATGACTAATGCCCCGCTATTACTGGGTATTGTGACCTGCCTGGGCTATATCCTGTTGCGCAAAAGCGTCAGCGTGATCATCAAAGGGACGATCAAAACCATCATTGGCTTCATGCTGCTACAGGCCGGGTCCGGCATTCTGACCAGCACCTTTAAACCGGTGGTGGCGAAAATGTCTGAGGTTTACGGCATCAACGGCGCGATTTCCGATACCTATGCTTCGATGATGGCAACGATCGAACGGATGGGCGATGCGTATAGTTGGGTAGGCTATGCGGTGTTGCTCGCGCTGGCGCTGAATATTTGTTACGTCTTATTGCGACGCATTACCGGTATTCGCACCATCATGTTGACCGGGCACATCATGTTCCAGCAGGCGGGGCTGATTGCGGTCTCTTTCTATATCTTCGGTTATTCCATGTGGACCACCATTATCTGCACGGCGATACTGGTTTCCCTGTACTGGGGGATTACCTCCAACATGATGTACAAGCCGACTCAGGAAGTGACGGACGGCTGCGGTTTCTCCATCGGTCACCAGCAGCAGTTTGCTTCCTGGATTGCCTATAAAGTCGCGCCGTTCCTGGGCAAAAAAGAGGAAAGCGTTGAAGACCTCAAACTGCCGGGCTGGCTGAACATTTTCCATGACAACATCGTCTCCACGGCGATTGTAATGACCATCTTCTTTGGTGCCATTCTGCTCTCCTTTGGTATCGATACCGTACAGGCGATGTCGGGTAAAACCCACTGGACAATCTATATCCTGCAAACCGGTTTCTCCTTTGCGGTGGCGATCTTCATCATCACCCAGGGCGTGCGTATGTTTGTGGCTGAACTCTCTGAGGCCTTTAACGGTATCTCCCAGCGTCTGATTCCGGGCGCAGTACTGGCGATTGACTGCGCCGCTATTTATAGCTTCGCGCCGAACGCGGTGGTCTGGGGCTTTATGTGGGGCACCATCGGTCAGCTGATTGCGGTTGGCATCCTGGTTGCCTGCGGCTCCTCGATCCTGATTATTCCTGGCTTTATCCCGATGTTCTTCTCTAACGCCACTATCGGCGTGTTCGCTAACCACTTCGGCGGCTGGCGTGCGGCGCTGAAGATTTGTCTGGTGATGGGGATGATCGAAATCTTTGGTTGCGTCTGGGCGGTGAAACTCACGGGGATGAGCGCCTGGATGGGTATGGCGGACTGGTCGATTCTGGCACCGCCGATGATGCAGGGCTTCTTCTCCCTCGGTATCGCCTTTATGGCCGTCATCATTGTAATTGCACTGGCTTATATGTTCTTCGCTGGCCGCGCACTGCGCGCAGAAGAAGATGCAGAAAAACAACTGGCAGAACAGTCTGCTTAATAAGGAGTTTTGATTATGACCGTACGTATTCTGGCTGTGTGTGGCAACGGACAGGGCAGTTCCATGATCATGAAAATGAAAGTGGACCAGTTTTTAACCCAATCAAACATTGACCACACGGTAAACAGCTGCGCGGTTGGCGAGTACAAAAGCGAGTTGAGCGGCGCGGATATCATCATCGCTTCTACCCATATTGCAGGCGAAATCAGCGTGACGGGCAACAAATATGTGGTTGGCGTGCGCAACATGCTATCGCCCGCAGACTTCGGCCCGAAACTGCTGGAAGTGATCAAAGAACATTTCCCGCAAGACGTGAAGTAAGGATGCAACATGAAATTACGTGATTCACTGGCGGAGAATAATTCTATCCGCCTGCAGGCTGAAGCTAATACCTGGCAGGAAGCCGTAAAAATTGGTGTGGATTTGCTGGTGGCGGCGGACGTTGTCGAGCCGCGTTACTACCAGGCGATTCTCGATGGCGTGGAACAGTTCGGCCCTTATTTCGTTATCGCTCCGGGGCTGGCAATGCCGCACGGGCGTCCGGAAGAGGGCGTGAAGAAAACCGGTTTCTCACTGGTGACGCTGAAAAAGCCGCTGGAGTTCAACCACGAAGATAACGATCCGGTCGATATTCTGATCACCATGGCGGCGGTTGATGCCAACACTCACCAGGAAGTGGGCATCATGCAGATCGTCAACCTGTTTGAAGACGAAGCTAATTTTGACCGTTTACGCGCCTGCCGTACCGCGCAGGAAGTCCTGGATCTCATTGACCGCACCAACGCGGCAGCTTAAGAAGGAATTGAACATGTCATTACCGATGTTGCAAGTCGCGCTGGACAACCAGACTATGGATAGCGCCTACGAAACCACTCGCCTGATTGCCGAAGAAGTCGACATTATCGAAGTGGGCACCATTCTGTGCGTGGGCGAAGGCGTGCGTGCGGTTCGCGATCTGAAAGCGCTTTACCCGCACAAAATCGTGCTGGCAGATGCCAAAATTGCCGATGCGGGCAAAATCCTTTCTCGTATGTGCTTCGAAGCCAACGCAGATTGGGTGACCGTGATTTGCTGTGCGGATATCAACACCGCGAAAGGCGCGCTGGATGTGGCAAAAGAGTTTAACGGCGACGTGCAGATTGAACTGACCGGTTACTGGACCTGGGAACAGGCGCAGCAGTGGCGCGATGCGGGCATTCAGCAAGTGGTTTACCACCGCAGCCGCGACGCGCAGGCCGCAGGCGTGGCGTGGGGTGAAGCGGATA
Organism: Salmonella sp. NW884; assembly: GCF_051700745.1. Lineage (NCBI taxonomy): Bacteria > Pseudomonadati > Pseudomonadota > Gammaproteobacteria > Enterobacterales > Enterobacteriaceae > Salmonella > Salmonella sp. NW884. The sequence goes on from NZ_JAMMDE010000006.1 coordinate 30,196, forward strand.
TTACTGCGATTAAACGGCTGTCCGATATGGGCTTTAAAGTGACCGTGACCGGCGGACTAGCGCTGGAAGACCTGCCGCTGTTCAAAGGCATTCCGATCCATGTCTTTATTGCTGGCCGCAGCATTCGCGATGCTGAATCGCCGGTAGAAGCCGCACGGCAGTTCAAACGCTCCATTGCCCAACTGTGGGGCTAAGGAGCGGCTATGCTGTCGAAACAAATTCCGCTCGGCATCTATGAAAAAGCTCTCCCTGCCGGGGAGTGCTGGCTGGAACGCCTGCGGCTGGCGAAAACGCTGGGTTTTGACTTCGTTGAAATGTCGGTGGACGAGACCGACGCCCGACTGGCGCGGCTCGACTGGAGTCGCGAGCAGCGCCTGGCGCTGGTGAGCGCGGTTGCTGAAACCGGCGTGCGCGTGCCGTCCATGTGTCTGAGCGCGCATCGTCGTTTTCCGCTCGGTAGCGAAGATGACGCGGTACGGGCGCAGGGGCTGGAGATTATGCGTAAAGCGATTCAGTTTGCGCAGGACGTCGGGATTCGCGTCATTCAACTGGCGGGGTACGACGTTTACTATCAGCAGGCCAACGACGAAACGCGTTGCCGCTTCCGCGATGGGTTAAAAGAGAGCGTTGATATGGCTAGCCGCGCCCAGGTGACGCTGGCGATGGAGATCATGGATTACCCATTGATGAATTCCATCAGTAAAGCGCTAGGCTATGCTCACTACCTCAATAACCCGTGGTTCCAGCTCTATCCGGATATCGGCAATCTGTCGGCGTGGGATAACGACGTACAGATGGAGCTACAGGCGGGAATCGGGCATATCGTCGCGGTACACGTCAAAGATACTAAACCCGGCGTGTTCAAAAATGTGCCGTTTGGCGAAGGCGTTGTCGATTTCGAACGCTGCTTCGAAACGCTCAAACAGAGTGGTTATTGCGGGCCCTATCTGATTGAGATGTGGAGCGAAACAGCAGAGAACCCGGCGGCAGAAGTGGCGAAAGCGCGTGACTGGGTGAAAGCGCGCATGGCCAAAGCAGGCATGGTGGAGGCGGCATAATGCAAAAGCTCAAGCAGCAGGTATTTGACGCTAACATGGATTTGCCCCGTTATGGACTGGTGACGTTTACCTGGGGCAACGTCAGCGCTATCGATCGCGAACGCGGGCTGGTGGTGATTAAGCCAAGCGGTGTCGCCTATGAAACCATGAAGGTAGATGACATGGTGGTGGTGGATATGGATGGCAAAGTGGTGGAGGGACGTTATCGTCCTTCTTCCGATACCGCTACCCATCTGGCGCTGTATCAACGCTATCCGTCGCTTGGCGGCGTCGTTCATACCCATTCAACCCACGCCACGGCATGGGCGCAGGCGGGGATGGCTATTCCGGCGCTCGGTACCACGCACGCGGACTATTTCTTTGGCGATATTCCTTGTACCAGGGCGTTAAGCGAAGAAGAAGTGCAGGGCGAGTACGAGCTGAACACTGGTAAGGTGATCATCGAAACGCTGGGCGAGGTGGAACCGCTGCATACGCCAGGCATTGTCGTGTATCAACACGGGCCGTTCGCCTGGGGGAAAGATGCGCACGATGCGGTACATAACGCGGTGGTCATGGAGGAAGTGGCGCGAATGGCGTGGATTGCGCGCGGTATTAACCCTGGCCTCAACCCCATCGACGATTATCTGATGAATAAACACTTCATGCGTAAGCATGGCCCGAATGCGTATTACGGGCAGAAGTGAAGTATGAGCTCCGGAATGTGAATATTATCGGGATGTCACAGGTCTAATTCCGGAGCCATCTTTCCGCGAAAAAAGCCCCCTGTTCAGGGGGCAAATCAACTATGGCTTTTTCGTTGGTTTTCCTGATGCTAGCGATAAATATTCGCGCTGGCGTGTATATTGCCATTGCTACCCGGTTCCCGGATAAGTATGACGTGATAATACATTGCGTTTCGCACGTCGGCCTCTTCATTCAGCGCCAGATTGGCTTCACTTTCCGTGGCGAAGTTGTGGTTGATGTAGATTACGCCTAAGCTGCGCACATCATCCATATTTCTGGCCTGATGATTATTTAACTCGATGGCTGCCGTTGCCGTTACGCCAGGCAAAAGCGCAGCCAGAAATAACATTATCCGGGCTCGCATAGAGTACCTCCTCAGCCGCGCGGTCTGGTTGGCGATATCCCCTTTTAGTGAATCGCTTCTGGTTTAATTTTAACCATAACCCGCCGCAGAGATGGCGACCTTTTCTGATGCTGTTGTTCAAAAAATTATCGTATTGTCGTTTTTTATCTGATTAACAACCCATTGATGTATGCCGCTATGTTTAAGAAACCCTGTATGGCAAAAAAGCGCGCTGACCACAGTGTCAATTTCTCTGCCGCAACAGGCCGTTTATAGTGGCATGCGATATGAAGTTAATATCTCAGCAGCAAAATGCGACGGGACAGGCGTTACGTTCGGCACGATAAATAATTGTACAATCACCTTGAGTTTGCCCGCAGGCGCCAGTATTATAACGCGTCATTTTTCAGCCGACCTTTAACACGTTCCTTGCCTCCATGGGCCGCGGCTGACCCAGACAGGAGGCTGAATAATCCGTAAGGAGCAATTCGATGCGTCATTACGAAATCGTTTTTATGGTCCATCCTGACCAGAGCGAACAGGTTCCGGGCATGATCGAGCGTTACTCTGCCGCCATCACTGGCGCAGAAGGCAAGATCCACCGTCTGGAAGACTGGGGCCGCCGTCAGCTGGCTTACCCGATCAACAAACTGCACAAAGCGCACTACGTTCTGATGAACGTTGAAGCGCCGCAGGAAGTGATCGATGAGCTGGAAACTACCTTCCGCTTCAACGATGCCGTTATCCGCAGCATGGTTATGCGTACTAAGCACGCTGTTACCGAAGCATCTCCGATGGTTAAAGCGAAAGACGAGCGCCGTGAGCGTCGCGATGATTTCGCTAACGAAACCGCAGATGATGCTGAAGCTGGGGATTCTGAAGAGTAATTTCTGATGACCAACCGTCTGGCGTTGTCCGGCACCGTGTGCAGGGCCCCCCTTCGAAAGGTCAGTCCATCAGGAATTCCGCATTGCCAGTTCGTGCTTGAGCATCGTTCTGTGCAAGAGGAAGCCGGCTTTCACCGGCAGGCGTGGTGCCAAATGCCCGTTATTGTTAGCGGACACGAAAACCAGGCCATTACTCACAGTATAACGGTCGGCAGCCGCATAACCGTTCAGGGGTTTATTTCTTGCCACAAGGCAAAGAACGGTCTGAGCAAAATGGTTCTGCATGCCGAGCAGATTGAATTGATAGATTCTGGAGACTAGCCATATGGCACGTTATTTCCGTCGTCGCAAGTTCTGCCGTTTCACCGCGGAAGGCGTTCAAGAGATCGACTATAAAGATATCGCTACGCTGAAAAACTACATCACCGAAAGCGGTAAGATTGTCCCAAGCCGTATCACCGGTACCCGTGCAAAATACCAGCGTCAGCTGGCTCGCGCTATCAAACGCGCTCGCTACCTGTCTCTGCTGCCGTACACTGATCGCCATCAGTAATCGGTCACGGTCCATTAATACGACTTTGAGAGGATAAGGTAATGCAAGTTATTCTGCTTGATAAAGTAGCAAACCTGGGTAGCCTGGGTGATCAGGTTAACGTTAAAGCGGGCTATGCTCGTAACTTCCTGGTACCACAGGGTAAAGCTGTTCCGGCTACCAAGAAAAACGTTGAATACTTCGAAGCACGTCGCGCTGAACTGGAAGCTAAACTGGCTGACGTTCTGGCTGCTGCAAATGCACGCGCAGAGAAAATCAACGCCCTGGAAACCGTTACTATCGCGTCTAAAGCAGGCGACGAAGGTAAACTGTTCGGTTCCATCGGTACTCGCGACATCGCTGACGCTGTGACTGCAGCTGGCGTTGACGTGGCTAAGAGCGAAGTTCGTCTGCCGAACGGCGTTCTGCGTACCACTGGCGAACACGAAGTGAACTTCCAGGTTCACAGCGAAGTATTCGCAAAAGTTATCATCAACGTGGTTGCTGAGTAATCAGTCATTCTCGTTTTTGCTAGCAACAAAACGTCGGCCCAGCGCCGGCGTTTTGCTTTTTTAACTCCATCGCTTTTCGACTGGCTATCTCCCCCTCTTTTCGCGATAATTAAAAATAAAACATTATTTTAATTTCTTGGTGAAAGAATGGATACCCAACGCCAGGCCTCCCCGTTTGCCCGCAAAAACGTCGTTTATGTGTGTGCCGCATTTTGTTGCCTGCTATGGGGCGGCGCTTATCCAGCCATCAAAAGCGGTTATGACCTCTTTCAGATAGCCACCGACGATATCCCTTCTAAAATTGTTTTTGCTGGTTATCGTTTTTTGTTTGCGGGTGGGTTGCTGCTACTGTTCGCGCTGCTTCAGCGTAAACCGATTGGTCGGTTTCGTCCGCGCCAGTTTGCTCAGTTGACGTTACTGGGGCTGACCCAGACGTCGCTGCAATATCTCTTTTTCTATATCGGCCTTGCGTTCACCTCCGGCGTGAAAGGCTCAATCATGAACGCGACAGGCACATTCTTCAGCGTATTGCTGGCGCACTTTATTTATCAGAACGACCGATTGAGCTACAACAAAACGCTCGGCTGTATTCTGGGCTTTGCGGGCGTCATGGTGGTGAACGTCAGCAACGGCCTGGATTTCAGCTTTAATCTGCCGGGAGAAGGCTCCGTGGTGCTGGCGGCGTTTATTCTTTCTGCGGCCACGTTGTATGGCAAACGTCTCTCGCAGACGGTCGATCCGATGGTCATGACTGGCTATCAATTGGGGATTGGCGGTCTGGTACTGGTCTTTGGCGGTTACGTTTTTGGCGGTACGCTGACGATACATGGCTTCTCGTCGGTGGCGATTTTAGTCTACCTGACGCTGCTCTCGTCGGTCGCTTTTGCGCTATGGAGCATTTTACTCAAATATAATCGCGTGGGGATGATTGCGCCGTTTAACTTTCTGATCCCGGTTTCCGGCGCGGCTCTTTCGGCTATTTTTCTCGGCGAGAATATATTGGAGTGGAAATACATGATTGCGCTGGTGCTGGTGTGTTCGGGGATTTGGTGGGTGAATAAGGTGAAGCGGTAATGCTTCACCTGAACGAATAGGGTATAGGCGGGGTAAGGCGTAGCCGGCGTTACTGTGCGCGAATAAAACTGCCGTCAGGCTGACGCGTAAACAGCACCTGTTGACCGTTATCACCATCTATCGTTAAACCTGTCACCACCCCGCTGACATTCTGGCGAATTTTAATCATTTGACCATTTTTGAGATTACTCAGCGGTTTGCCAGCGCCTTCTACCTGCGCCATTGCATAAACGTCTGTCGGGGGCAGCCCGTGGTCACGGAACAGTTGCGCCAGAGTTTTACCAGACTCTACCCGGTACGAGCGCCACTGTTGACCGATGCCGCTATCCTGCTGGAAAGGCTGCGTCTGCGGCTGGTTTTGTTCTTCCGGCTGGCCTTCCTGGATAGGTTCCGGCGCAACGGGCGCCACCTGATCCGGATCGTTTTGCGGCGCGACCAGCTGCGCCTGAAGCTGGGCCTCCGTCGGCGGCTGTGATTGCGATTGCAGATCCAATTGCGCTTCCCGCGTGACGACAGGCGAGTCGCTGGTCTCGCTGGCGGGCAGCAGGAAACCGATCACCAGCACGATAGCGGCAATGATAATGCCACGACGATGCATAGGCGGCAGCGGCTCCATGATGCGAAAATTATCCGGCGCGTGCCAGATTTTCGCCAGGGTTGGTTTTAATTCAAAGCGCCCGGGCATGGTTTACCTCCTGCTCCGCATCTCGTTCCTTAATCATAGAGTATAGATGGCTAACGCTATGATACTGGTAGTGCTATCCGCTTTCGTGACATCAATACGGATAATCTATTGTTTCTTTTTCCCTGCGATTTGTCATCCTCCCTGAGACAAAGTTTTACCAGAAGAAGCGTGGCTGTTATGCTGCCCGCTACTTTTTTGATATCCGATGAAGGAAAAATAATGGCCACCCCGACTTTTGACACTATTGAAGCGCAAGCGAGCTACGGCATTGGTTTGCAGGTAGGGCAGCAGCTCAGCGAATCCGGTCTTGAAGGGCTATTGCCTGAAGCGCTGGTTGCAGGTATTGCTGATGCGCTGGAAGGTAAACACCCGGCGGTTCCTGTTGATGTGGTGCATCGTGCGCTGCGTGAAATTCATGAGCGTGCGGACGCGGTGCGTCGTGAGCGTTTCAAAGCAATGGCGGCCGAAGGCGTGAAATACCTGGAAGAAAACCGCGAAAAAGACGGTGTGAACAGTACTGAATCTGGTTTACAGTTCCGCGTTCTGACGCAGGGCGAAGGCGCGATTCCGGCGCGTACCGACCGTGTACGCGTGCATTACACCGGTAAGCTTATTGATGGCACCGTATTTGACAGCTCCGTCGCGCGCGGCGAACCGGCTGAATTCCCGGTAAATGGCGTGATCGCCGGCTGGATTGAAGCGCTGACTCTGATGCCGGTAGGTTCCAAATGGGAACTAACTATTCCACAGGAGCTGGCCTATGGCGAGCGTGGGGCCGGGGCATCTATTCCGCCATTCAGCACCCTGGTGTTTGAAGTGGAACTGCTGGAAATTCTCTAAGCGCCCCTAGTTTGCCGGATGGCGGCGTAAAGGCCTTATCCGGCAACCCTGACTTCAGTAGATGCCAATATTTTATTTTGCAAATGGCGTCGTTACGTGTATTTTTGTGAGCTAATTCGCATTATCAAAGTGATATAACACTCATTTTAAACATAAAATTAACATTGTATTTGAATCTGAGTATTCATCCCGCCGATTCTTACCTAATATCGATGAGTCCTGATAACAGGATCGTCGTATCATAGACCAAAGGCCGTAGAGCCCGCACAACACAGACAGGTACAGGAAGAAAAACATGGTAGATCAGGTAAAAGTCGCAGCCGACGAACAGGCTCCGGCTGAACAGTCGCTACGGCGCAATCTTACAAACCGTCATATACAGCTTATCGCTATTGGCGGCGCTATTGGTACCGGTCTGTTTATGGGATCGGGTAAAACGATCAGTCTCGCCGGACCGTCGATCATTTTTGTGTATATGATCATCGGTTTTATGCTTTTTTTCGTGATGCGCGCCATGGGGGAATTGCTGCTCTCGAATCTGGAATATAAATCGTTTAGCGATTTTGCTTCCGACCTGCTTGGCCCCTGGGCGGGATATTTCACCGGCTGGACGTACTGGTTTTGCTGGGTAGTGACCGGTATGGCTGACGTGGTGGCGATTACCGCCTACGCGCAGTTCTGGTTTCCCGGCCTTTCCGATTGGGTCGCCTCGCTGGCGGTAGTGGTCCTGCTGCTAAGCCTCAACCTCGCCACCGTTAAAATGTTTGGTGAAATGGAATTTTGGTTTGCTATGGTCAAAATCGTCGCCATCGTGGCGTTGATTGTGGTCGGGTTGGTGATGATTGCGATGCACTTTAAATCGCCGACCGGCGTTGAAGCGTCTTTCGCGCATCTGTGGAATGACGGCGGCTGGTTCCCGAAAGGTATTAGCGGGTTCTTTGCCGGTTTCCAGATTGCGGTGTTCGCCTTCGTGGGCATTGAGCTGGTCGGTACTACCGCCGCAGAAACTAAAGATCCGGAAAAATCGCTGCCGCGCGCGATCAACTCAATACCGATCCGTATCATCATGTTCTACGTCTTTGCGCTGATTGTCATTATGTCGGTGACGCCGTGGAGTTCCGTGGTGCCGGATAAGAGCCCGTTTGTTGAGCTGTTTGTACTGGTGGGTCTGCCTGCCGCCGCGAGCGTGATCAACTTTGTTGTGCTGACCTCGGCGGCGTCTTCCGCCAACAGCGGCGTCTTCTCGACCAGCCGTATGCTGTTTGGCCTGGCGCAAGAAGGCGTGGCGCCAAAAGCGTTCGCTAAGCTATCGAAACGCGCGGTACCGGCGAAAGGCCTGACCTTCTCCTGTATCTGCCTGCTGGGCGGCGTGGTTATGCTGATGGTCAACCCGAGCGTGATTGGCGCATTCACCATGATCACTACGGTTTCGGCCATCCTGTTTATGTTTGTCTGGACCATCATTCTGTGTTCATACCTGGTGTACCGCAAAAAGCGTCCCCACCTGCATGAAAAATCCATCTATAAGATGCCGCTCGGTAAGCTGATGTGCTGGGTCTGCATGGCGTTCTTTGCGTTCGTGCTGGTATTGCTGACGCTGGAAGATGATACGCGCCAGGCGCTGATCGTGACGCCGCTGTGGTTTATCGCGTTGGGTCTGGGCTGGCTGTTGATAGGTAAGAAACGGATGGCGGGAATGCGTTAATTGTTTTGCCCGGTGGCGCTGGCGCTTACCGGGCTTACAGCGTAGCGTTGATTTGGAGGCCGGATAAGGCGCCGTTTACAGCCGCCATCCGGCAAAATGCCCGGCTGGCGATTATTCTCCGGCCAGTGCGCGTGGGAACAGCACGTTATTCTCCAGGCTGATGTGCTCCATCAGATCATCAATCATCTCATTAATGCCGTTATACATCGTTTTCCAGGTGGTGCAGGCTTCTGGCGGCGGCGTTACATTTTGGGTGACGTGTTTGATGACGTCTACCAGCTCTCCCGCCTCGTCATGCTCGCTTTCCATTACGCTTATCGGGCCCGTTGCCTGGCGACCCATACCCTGTTTGATCATGGGGAACAGGATCTGTTCTTCTTTCATCATATGGCTGGAAAGCTCTTCATGCAGCGCGGTGAGATATTTTGTCAGGCCGCGTGGGACGTTTGGCTTATCCGCGTGAACGCGTTCCACTTTGGTTGCCTGCAGGATAAGCTCCGGCAGTTGTTCGCGGTGTCGATCATGATAGCGCACAACGATATGGTCAATAATGTCCGCCAGCGGAACGGCGCGCCAGTCTTTTTCGATGGGCTGTTCAGCCAATTGCGCCAGTTGCGCTTCAATGATGTCAATATCGACGTCGTGACGCGCGGCGGCGCGCGCCAGCGTCTGTTTTCCACCGCAGCAGTAATCCATATCGTACTGGCGAAACAGCGCCGATGCGCGGGGAATAGAGAGCGCCAGTTCGCCTAAAGGTTGATCGCGATAAGCCATAGCCGTTACCTCATTTGCAATAATATAAGTTGTATTTTAAGTGCATCTTTAAGGCGAGGCTATAACTCTTTCGGGGTGCGTATAATTTAAGCGAGTATGAAATTAGCGTTCCGTGACCGGAACGACGGTCGCTTTTTCCGGTTTCGCTCTCACGGCAATGACCACGCCCGCCACCAGGAGCGCAATGCCGCTTAACGTCAGGAATGGCGGGATTTCCTGGCGCAGAATGAAGGTATAGAGCAGTCCTGCCAACGTTTCAAAAACAATCAGCGGCCCTAAAATAACGGTTGGCAATTTTTGGCTGGCGATATTCCAGCACAACGCGCCCACCCAGGAACACAGCACCGCGATGGCGATCATCAGACCGATAAACAGCGCGGGATGCGGGCCAAAGGGCAGGGTAAACATCGGGTTCTGGATACTCAGCCACAGACAGGTTGCCGCATAGCCGATTAACGAGACCGGCAGCGTAACCAGCGCCTGCGCCGTTGCCCACATCATGGGATGTTTGTCGGGATTTTCCCGCAGCCAGCGGGCGTTGCGCAGCGCATACCATGCCCAGCACGCTACGGAAATCAGCGCCAGCACAATGCCTGAACCATAGCGCCAGCCGCTAACATCGGACAATCCCTGGCTAAGTTCAGCAATATTGACGCACAGCAGGCCAAAACCGATAAGCGCCAGCGCGGGCGCTAAACGCCGCCAGGATAATCTGCCGTCTCGTTGGCTATAGAGAACGTTAGCGAAAAGCGGAATGACGACCGGCAATGTCCCGATGATCATCGTCGAAACCGGCGCGCCGGTTCGCTGAATGGCGCTGGCGAGGCAGGCGTAATAGATTACATTGCCCATCAGAGTCAGCGACAGGGCGGTGAACCAGTCTTTGCGCGTCAACTGGCGTAACCGCGTGCGGCCTAACCAGGCAATTGGCAGGGCAATCAGCCCCAGCACCAGATAGCGTCCCATTGACTGTAAGAGGGCCGGGTAATCCGGCACGATTAACGGGCCGACGAAAATCAATCCCCACATTAGCCCTGCCAGCAGGGCGTATAGCACGCCGCTAATCATCAGATTCTCCTCATAAACCGTTCCGTCATTATCTGAGATGGTCTATGAGGATGCTACATAAATTAACTAAATTTTAACACTTACAGTACGGAGCGAAGGCTTTCTGTGAGCGTCGTCGTCGGGCGACCGATGAGTTTACGCAGCGTATGGCTGTCATCAAACAGGCCGCCTTTCGCCGCGCCAGCGTCAGAATTGGCCAACATATCCGCCAGTCCGTCAGGCAGGCCTGCGCCTTTCAGCGCGGCGGCAAAATCGACTTCGCTCAGGTTCTGGTAGACGATTTTTTTTCCGCTTTGATGAGTAAGTTCATCCGCCAACTGGCTTAATGTCCAGGCGTCATCACCCGCCAGTTCGTAGACATTCCCGGCGTGACCCTCTTCACGGATGACGCGCGCGGCGGCGGCGGCATAGTCAGCGCGCATTGCGGAGGCGATTTTCCCTTCTCCCGCCGCGCCAATAAAGACGCCATGCTTCAGCGCGGCAGGGACGCTCGCCAGGTAGTTTTCCGTATACCAGCCGTTACGTAATAGCGTGTGAGGAATACCTGACTCAGCCAGCATCTTTTCCGTTTCAATATGTTCATCGGCGAGCGCCAGCGGCGATTTATCCGCATGTAGCAGGCTGGTATAGGCGATGAATTTCACCTTCGCGGCAATGGCGGCCTGAATGACGTTGCGGTGCTGCGCGGTGCGTTGTCCCACTTCGCTGGATGAAATGAGCAGCAGTTTATCAACGCCCTGTAAGGCGGTGGTCAGCGCGGCTTCGTTAGCGTAATCCGCCTGGCGAACGGCAATCCCGCGCTGACTGAGCGGGGCGGCTTTTTTCGGGTTACGGACGATCGCGACGAGGTGGCTGGCGGGCGTCGTTTTTAGCAGGTTTTCAATAACGTGTTGGCCCAGTTGGCCCGTTGCGCCAGTGATAGCAATCATGGTGAACTCCTCAGTGTTGGTCTTGTGTTTTATTACGCTACCACCTAAACTTACTTTTAGTAAGTACGTACAAAAAGGTAAGTATCAATGCGCGCTCATACTCTTTCCCGGCAGTTGCGTGAAGGCAATCTCTTTGCTGAACAGTGCCCGTCCCGTGAGGTGTTAAAACATGTCACCAGTCGCTGGGGCGTACTGATTCTGGTGGCGTTACGCGACGGTACACACCGTTTTAGCGACCTGCGCCGCAAGATGGGAGGCGTGAGTGAAAAGATGCTGGCGCAGTCGTTACAGGCGCTTGAACAGGACGGATTTCTTAACCGGGTGTCATATCCAGTTGTTCCGCCGCATGTGGAGTACAGCCTGACGCCGCTTGGCGAGCAGGTGAGTGATAAAGTCGCCGCGCTGGCGGACTGGATAGAACTGAATTTGCCGCAGGTATTGGCGCAGCGGGAGCGTTTATCAGATGGCGGCTAGCGCTTTATTCGGCCTGCCAGTCAGGCCGAATAAACGCAGCGCCATACGGGACTCACGTTACTTGCTCAAATCCACCTGATAAATGGCAAAACCGATATCATCGACACCAACCTTTTTCATCGGATACTGCCCTTTCTCTTTAATGAAGGCCGCGGCTTTATCGCCTGGCGATGTTTCAAAGCGGATATCCAGCGCCGTATCGCTGTGGATTGGCGCCAGACGCCAGTTATTATCCGCCGCCGGATGGATTTCGCCCGCGCGTTTTGACTCTGCGCCAATCCATGCCGCCAGCACGGCGCGATTTTCATCCGGAGACGCAAAGGCGATATGGCTGTCGCCCGTGCCGGCAAACTTGCCGCCGTAAGCGCGATAGTTATTCGTGGCGACCAGGAACGTAGCGTTCGGGTCGACAGGCTTACCGTTAAAGGTCAGGTTTTTAATACGTTCCGCCTGCGGATTCACCATCTGGCATTCGCCATCATAGCGGGCGGGCTGTGACACATCGATTTGATAATTCACGCCGTCAATGACATCGAAATTATAGGTGCGAAAGCCATCCCAATTGATCAACGATTGCGGTTTGTTGCTGTGAATATCAATCTGATTAAACTGTCCGGCAGAACATTCCAGCCACTCTTTTACCTCTTTGCCGCTGGCTTTTACCACCACCAGCGTATTCGGATAGAGATAAAGATCGGCGGCGTTACGGAAGGTCAACTGGCCTTTTTCCACCTCGACAAAGCTGGCAGGATCGTTCTTACGCCCGCCAACTTTAAACGGCGCGGCGGCGGACAGCACCGGCAGTTTCGCCAGATCCGGATCGCCCTGAATAAAGTGTTCCACATACGCTTTTTGCGCGTTATTCACCACCTGTACGGTAGGATCGTCCTGCACCAGAGCAAGATAACTGTACATATTATCGGCGGACTTGCCGATGGGCTTGCTGACAAACTCGCGGGTGGCATCGTGATCGGCTTTCAGAATACCGACCAGCTTACTATCTTCCGCCGCCAGCGACTTTTTAGCGGCGGCGTCGTAAATAGGCCGCGCTTCCGCTTTCGCCTGCGTAACCTGCCATTTGCCGCTGTCGTTGTTGAGTACCAGATCGACCACTCCCAGATGGTCGCCCCACATGCCAGGCATTACCGCAGGAATGCCGTTAAGTGTACCTTTGGCGATATCCGCGCCTTTGATGTCGGCAAAATCTTTACCGGGGAAGACGGCATGAGCGTGGCCAAACATAATCGCGTCGACGCCGGGAACTTCGCTGAGGTAATAAACCGAGTTTTCCGCCATGCTGTGGTACGGATCGGCAGAAAGGCCTGAATGAGCAATGACTACCACGATATCAGCGCCTTTCTCGCGCATTTCGGGCACATATTTCCGGGCGGTTTCCGTAATGTCATTGACGGTAACTTTGCCGCTCAGGTTCGCTTTATCCCAAATCATGATTTGCGGCGGAACAAAGCCGATATAGCCGATTTTCAGAGTTTGCGGGTTGCCGTCTTTATCAATAACGCTCGTCTCTTTAATCAGATAAGGCGTAAAGAGCGGCTTTTGGGTTTTAACGTCGATAATATTGGCGTTAACATAAGGGAATTTCGCGCCAGCCAGCGCGTTATGCAGATAGTCCAGACCATAATTAAACTCATGGTTGCCGAGGTTTCCAACCGCGTAATCCAGAGTGTTGAGCGCTTTATAGACCGGGTGAACGTCACCGTCTTTGAGCCCTTTTGCCGCCATATAATCGCCCAGAGGGCTCCCCTGAATCAGGTCGCCGTTATCCACCAGCACGCTGTTTTTGACTTCATTTCGGGCGGCATGAATCAAACTTGCGGTACGTACCAATCCGAATTTTTCGGTTGCGGTATCCTTGTAATAATCGAAATCCATCATGTTGCTATGTAAATCAGTAGTTTCCATGATACGGAGATCGACGGTGGCCGCATTCACGCTGGCGGCGATCAGCGTAGCCAGAAGCGTTGCACTAAACTTAATCATCAGAGGCACCTTTTAAGAACGCAATAGAAAAGCCGGATAGTGAAAAATAGCGATGATAAACAGTGAAACCCGATATCGTTCCGACCGTCGCCATAAGAAGGCGAAACCGCCCCATCCGGCCGATTTTTTGCGAGTGTTCACAGAAAGGTGAATCATGCCATGAAAGCTATTATCAAAACCGCTGACGGTATCACAGTTGGCGGAACCCTTAACGATCGGGTATAAGTAAAACAACGAGTTAACGCCCCCGTCATAAAGAGGTGGAGAATGTTAGAACAAGTATGCCAGCTTGCACGGAACGCGGGCGATGCCATTATGCAGGTTTATGATGGAGCCAAACCGATGGAGTACGCCCGCAAGCAGGACGATTCTCCAGTCACTGCGGCGGATATCGCCGCACATACCGTGATTCTCGAAGGGTTACGCACGCTCACGCCGGATATTCCGGTGCTTTCAGAAGAAGATCCGCCCGCCTGGGAAGTGCGCCAGCACTGGCAGCGTTACTGGCTGGTCGATCCGCTCGACGGCACCAAAGAGTTCATCAAGCGCAATGGCGAATTCACGGTCAATATCGCGCTGATTGAGCAGGGCAAGCCGGTGTTGGGCGTTGTCTATGCGCCGGTGCTGAAAGTGATGTACTACGCGGCGGAAGGTAAGGCCTGGAAAGAGGAGTGCGGGGTACGTAAGCAGATTCAGATCCGGGATGCCCGCCCGCCGCTGGTGGTGATTAGCCGTTCGCATACGGATGATGAACTCACCGAATATCTCCAACAGCTTGGCGAACATCAGACCACCTCTATTGGTTCCTCGCTGAAATTCTGCCTTGTGGCGGAAGGCCAGGCGCAGCTTTACCCCAGATTTGGGCCGACCAGCGTCTGGGACACTGCCGCAGGTCATGCCATTGCTGTTGCAGCCGGGGCGCACGTTCACGACTGGCAGGGAAAAACGCTGGACTATACCCCTCGTGAATCGTTCCTTAACCCCGGCTTCCGGGTGACTATTTACTGAGGAGCTTATGCAGCAGGTCGACCACCTGCTGTACCTCTTGCTGGGTTAACGCGCCATCTTTCACCCATTGAACCCGACCGTCTTTGTCAAGCACGATGACGGCGGACCCCTCTTCTTTTAATTGCCAGGCGTTACGCGCCACGCCATTGCTGTCGACAATAAATTGCGACCACGGGTAGAGCTTTTTATTACTTTCTATACTGCTACGCACGAACATACCGGAGCCGGGGATCGCATCATCGGTGTTCACAATTGTGGTCGTCTGGTATCTGTCATACGGGAGCTTGGCTGATTTAATCGCTTCAATCAGCGTGGCGTTTTTTTCCTTCGCTGACGTTCGACCCGCAATATGCAGCAGGACGCGCACTTTTCCCGCCAGCTGCGCGCTATTCCAGTTTTTATAACTAAAATCATCTTTATTCAACGTCAGTTCGCCACGATCGGCAATGCCTACCGGCGGCACCCGTTGGTTATCTTCAAGGTTATGCGCACAAGCCATTATGGGGAGTAGCAGACACGACATCGCCAGAATTTTACGTAGGGTCATGGTCATTCCTTCTTTATTTTTTGCAGGTGATCCGACCACTTTGGGCCGATAGTTAATCATATGTGCGATTGATGCTTTTTCCCGCAAAGGGGATGCCAGTTTGCGGGCGGGCGCACACTTCCTGTGAAAAATGAAGGCATATACTGAGAAAAATGAGCTGATGTTTAGATAATTCTGAATAACTGTAATCAAAAGGTAAATATACTTATGCACACTGGAAACGACGTAGATATGGTCTATAGTCATATGGCATTAAAATTTGCGCCTTAAAACTGTTGGGCCGATTGTGGCACCGCAAGGGCGTAATACTCTGCAGGAGACAACAATGAAAATTTTCCAACGCTACAACCCGCTACAGGTGGCGAAGTACGTGAAGATCCTGTTCCGTGGACGGTTATATATCAAGGATGTTGGCGCTTTTGAGTTCGATAAGGGTAAGATTCTTATCCCAAAAGTGAGAGACAAGCAGCACTTGTCTGTGATGTCTGAAGTTAACCGTCAGGTTATGCGTCTGCAAACTGAGATGGCGTAACCAAAAGTGCTATGCAGTAGGTTAAAAAAGTAAAAAAAAAACGGCTCCTGAATCAGGAGCCGTTGATGTTTCTGGCAAACGTATTTCAGGCCGCGCTGTCTTCTTTACCTTGCGCATCGGGCAGTTTCGGCGCCGGTACGTTGCTTTTATTGTCGAGACGCGTCACCAGCAACTGATCGATACGGTAGTTGTCGATATCCACCACTTCAAATTTGTAGCCGGAAAACTTCACCGAATCAGTACGTTTTGGGATCTTGCGCAGCATAAACATCATAAAGCCGCCAATGGTTTCATAGTTGCCGGATTGCGGAAACTCATCGATATCCAGCACGCGCATGACGTCGTCAATCGGCGTGCCGCCGTCAACCAGCCAGGAATTTTCATCGCGCGCCACAATTTGCTCTTCCAGTCCCTGGCCGACCAGGTCACCCATTAGCGTGGTCATCACATCGTTCAGCGTAATGATACCGACGACCAGAGCGTATTCATTCATAATGACCGCGAAATCTTCGCCCGCCGTTTTGAAACTTTCCAGCGCCTCAGAAAGGGTCAGCGTATCCGGCACAATCAAGGTATTGCGAATTTGCACGCCGCTATTCAGCGCCATACTTTGGTTCGCCAGCACGCGATTCAGCAGATCTTTGGAGTCTACATAGCCGATGATGTGGTCGATATCTTCATTACACACCAAAAATTTTGAGTGCGGATGTTCGGCGACCTTTTTCTTCAGGCTTTGTTCGTCTTCGTGCAGATCAAACCAGATGATACTTTCGCGCGACGTCATAGAAGACGGTACGGTGCGGGATTCAAGTTCAAACACATTTTCAATCAGTTCGTGCTCTTGCTTGCGCAAGACGCCCGCCAGCGCGCCGGCTTCTACCACTGCGTAAATATCATCAGAAGTAATGTCGTCTTTCCGCACCATTGGAATTTTGAACAGGCGGAAGATGTTGTTTGCCATGCCGTTAAACAGCCACACCAGCGGGCGAAAAACGAACAGGCAGAAGCGCATCGGGTTGATGATACGCAAAGCCACAGCTTCTGGCGCAATCATACCGATGCGTTTCGGGGTTAAATCCGCGAACAGGATAAACAGCCCCGTTACCAGCGAGAAAGAGAGAATAAAGCTCAGCTGCTCGGAGAGTTCTGGCGACATATAGTGCGAGAAAAGGGCGGAAAAGGCGGGCGAAAATGCCGCATCGCCGACGATACCGCCAAGAATAGCGACGGCGTTCAGGCCAATTTGCACAACGGTGAAAAACATGCCGGGATTTTCCTGCATTTTCAATACGCGTTGTGCGTTGATACTGCCTTCATCAGCTAATAACTTAAGTTTAATCTTACGTGATGCGGCAAGCGAGATCTCGGAGATGGAGAAGAACGCACTTACAGCGATCAGGCAGAATATAATGAATATACTGTTTAACATATCTTATCCGGCGAAACGCCAGATCCTCGGAAGGGAAGTTTATAAATCCGTGTGGTAACGTTTAATGAAAACCGGCTCGTAGCAGTGAGCCGATAAGTTCAGGGCTAGTATAGCGTAAGCTACTGTAAAGTCGCCAGAGGGTTCATTTTCAACTCCGACAAGTTCCCCCTACGCCAGCGTCGTCACGCGTCAGGCGGCAGGCAAACGCCGATCCCGCCAATCCCGCAGTAACCGTATGGATTTTTGTGCAGATACTGTTGGTGTTCATCTTCGGCGTAGTAAAACGGCGTCGCATGGGCGATTTCCGTGGTAATAGGGCGATGGTCTCCGGCGGCGGCCATTGCCGCCTGAAAGCGCTCGCGACTGGCGTGAGCGGCGGCATTCTGTTCCGGCGTTAAGGGATAAATCGCAGAACGGTATTGCGTACCGTGATCGTTACCCTGTTGCATCCCCTGCGTCGGATCGTGATTTTCCCAGAAGGTCTGTAAAAGCTGCTCATAACGGATAACGGCAGGATCGTACACTATCCGTACCGCTTCGGCATGACCGGTCTGCCCGGAGCAGACTTCCCGGTAGGTTGGATTAGGCGTGTAACCGCCCGCATACCCTGCCGCGGTGCTATATACGCCGGGCAATTGCCAGAATAAACGTTCTACGCCCCAGAAACAGCCCATAGCGAAGTAGGCGATCTCCATCCCGGCAGGGACATTGGTCATAGAGTGTTCATTTACCGCATGCAGAGTGGCGATCGGCATCGGGGTGTTGCGTCCTGGTAACGCATCTGCTTGAGTAACCAGATGTTTTTTATCAAATAAACTCATGAGCTATTCTCCCGAAAGCGTTAATTGGCGTTAAGGTTGTAACGAGACGCATCTTTGCACACAATAACAACATTAATGTATCTGGATTTAACCATAAGAAATATTTGGGCAGTCGTCTGCTTTTCAATCGAAATTGTTGATTTTATGTTAAGCCGCGGAGCGGTAGTGTGATTTTTCCAGGGGTGGGAATAGGGGATATTCAGGAGAAAATGTGCCACATATCCGTCAGTTATGTTGGGTTAGCTTACTGTGCCTGAGCAGTTCTGCGGTAGCCGCAAATGTTCGTCTGAAAGTCGAAGGGCTATCCGGAGAGCTGGAAAAAAACGTTCGCGCACAGCTCTCTACGATTCAGAGCGATGAGGTGACGCCGGATCGGCGCTTTCGCGCCCGAGTTGATGATGCGATTCGCGAAGGGCTTAAAGCGTTAGGCTATTACGAACCCACTATCAAATTCGACTTGCTTCCACCGCCTGCGAAAGGACGGCAGGTATTAATCGCCAGGGTTACGCCCGGCCAGCCGGTGTTGATTGGCGGTACAGAAGTCATTTTACGCGGCGGCGCGCGTACGGACAAAGATTATCTGGCCTTACTGAAAACGCGTCCGGCAATCGGCACGGTGCTGAATCAGGGAGACTATGACAATTTTAAAAAGTCGTTAACCAGCGTGTCGCTACGTAAAGGCTATTTCGACAGCGAATTCGTTAAAAGTCAGTTGGGAATTGCTCTGGGTCGTCATCAGGCGTTTTGGGATATTGATTATGATAGCGGTGAGCGCTATCGCTTCGGACCTGTCACCTTCGAAGGTTCGCAGATTCGTGATGAATATTTACAAAATCTGTTGCCGTTTAAAGAGGGTGATGAGTACGAATCGAAAGATTTGGCGGAACTAAACCGCCGACTTTCCGCTACCGGATGGTTTAATTCTGTCGTGGTGGCGCCGGAATTTGAGAAATCGCGTAAAACAAAAATTCTGCCGTTAAAAGGCGTGGTATCGCCGCGAACCGAAAATACGATTGAAACCGGGGTGGGGTACTCCACCGACGTCGGGCCGCGCGTGAAAGCGTCGTGGAAAAAACCGTGGATGAACTCCTACGGTCATAGCCTGACCACCAGCACCAGTATTTCTGCGCCGGAACAGGTGCTGGATTTTAGTTATAAAATGCCGCTGCTGAAAAACCCGCTGGAGCAATACTATCTGGTCCAGGGCGGTTTTAAACGTACCGATTTGAATGATACGGAGCAGGACTCGACCACGCTTGCCGTGTCGCGTTACTGGGACCTTTCCAGCGGTTGGCAGCGGGCGATTAACCTGCGCTGGAGTTTCGACCACTTTACCCAGGGGAACGTCACCAACACCACCATGCTGTTCTACCCGGGCGTGATGATCAGCCGAACCCGCTCGCGAGGGGGGCTGATGCCAACCTGGGGCGATTCGCAGCGCTACTCGGTAGACTATTCGAATACGGCCTGGGGCTCCGACGTGGATTTCTCCGTGCTGCAGGCGCAAAACGTCTGGATTCGGACTTTGTACGATCGCCACCGTTTTGTGATGCGCGCCAATTTGGGCTGGATAGAAACCGGTGATTTCGACAAAGTTCCGCCGGATTTACGTTTCTTCGCCGGGGGCGACCGCAGTATTCGCGGCTATAAATACAAATCTATTTCGCCTAAAGACAGCGACGGCAATCTTAAAGGCGCCTCAAAACTGGCAACCGGATCGCTGGAGTACCAGTATAACGTCACCGGCAAATGGTGGGGGGCGGTGTTTGTCGATAGCGGCGAGGCGGTGAGTGATATTCGCCGTAGCGATTTCAAAACCGGGACCGGGGTCGGCGTGCGCTGGGCGTCGCCGGTTGGGCCTGTCAAACTCGATTTTGCCGTACCGGTTGGCGACAAAGACGAACACGGTTTACAGTTTTATATCGGTCTGGGGCCTGAATTATGAGTTTATGGAAGAAAATAAGCCTCGGCGTGTTGATTTTCATTGTGGTGTTACTGGCGAGCGTTGCGTTTCTGGTCGGGACGACGACGGGGCTGCATCTGGTATTCAGTGCGGCGAACCGCTGGGTGCCGGGGCTGGAGATTGGGCAGGTCTCCGGCGGCTGGCGGGACTTATCGTTAAAAAATATCCGCTATGAGCAGCCGGGCGTTGCGGTGAATGCGGGCGAAATTCATCTGGCCGTCGGGCTTGATTGCCTGTGGCGCAGTAGCCTGTGCGTCAATGATCTGGCGCTAAAAGACATTAATGTCGCTATCGACAGCAAAAAAATGCCGCCTTCCGAACCGGCGCAAGAAGAGGAAGAAAGCGGACCGCTGAACCTCTCCACGCCCTGGCCCATCACGCTGTCGCGCGTGGCGTTGAATAACATCAATATCAAGATTGATGACACTACCGTTTCGGTGCTGGATTTTACCTCCGGGCTGGCATGGCAGGAGAAAAACCTGACGCTGAAACCGACGCGGCTTCAGGGATTGCTGATCGCGCTGCCGAAGGTCGCTGACGTGGCGCAGGAAGAGGTGGTTGAACCCAAAATCGAGAAACCTCAACCGGATGAAAAGCCGCTTGGCGAAACGCTAAAAGATCTGTTTGCAAAACCAGTAATGCCGGAGATGACCGATGTTCACCTGCCGCTCAATCTGAATATCGAGTCATTTCGCGGCGAGCAGCTACGCATCACCGGCGATACCGATCTGACGGTGCGCACGATGCTGCTTAAAGTCAGCAGTATCGACGGTAATATGAAGCTGGATACTCTGGATATCGACGCCAACCAGGGCACGGTGAAAGCCTCCGGTACGGCGCAGCTCGCCAATAACTGGCCGGTTGATATTACGCTCAACAGTACGCTGAATATCGATCCGCTAAAGGGTGAAAAGATAAAACTCAAGGTCGGCGGCGCGTTACGCGAACAACTGGAGGTCGGGGTGAACCTTTCCGGGCCGATGGATGTCGCGCTTCGCGCCCAGACGCGGCTGGCGGAGGCCGGTTTACCGCTCAATCTTGAAGTCGTCAGCCAACGCATTGCCTGGCCATTGACGGGTGATACCCAGTTTCAGGCTGACGATCTGAAGCTCAAACTGAGCGGTAAGATGACCGACTATACGTTGTCGATGCGAACCGCCGTGAAAGGACAAGATATTCCGCCGGCGACCATCACGCTGGATGCCAAAGGGAATGAGCGGCAGATTAATCTCGATAAACTCACCGTCGCCGCTCTGGAGGGAAAAACCGAACTGAAAGCGCTGGTGGACTGGCAGCAGGCGATTAGCTGGCGCGGCGAACTGACGCTGAATGGCATCAATACCGCTAAAGAGATCCCGGACTGGCCCGCGAAGCTTAACGGCGTCATGAAAACCAAAGGCAGCCTCTACGGCGGCACCTGGCAGATGGATGTCCCGGAGCTCAAGCTGACCGGCAATGTGAAGCAGAACAGCGTTAACGTCAACGGGACGCTAAAGGGCAACAGCTACATGCAGTGGACGATCCCGGGGCTGCACCTTGCGCTGGGCCCAAACAGCGCCGATATAAAAGGCGAGCTTGGCGTTAAGGAGCTGAATCTTGACGCCGCCATCGATGCGCCAGGGCTGGATAATGCGCTGCCAGGACTGGGCGGCATGGCAAAAGGAATCGTTAAAGTCCGCGGTACGGTAGAAGCGCCGCAGCTGTTGGCGGATATCACCGCCCGCGGCTTGCGCTGGCAGGAGCTGTCTGTCGCCCAGGCGCGCATTGAGGGCGATATTAAATCCACCGATCAGATAGCGGGCCATCTCAACGTTCGCGTAGAGCGGATTTCGCAGCCCGACGTTAACATCAATCTGGTGACGCTTGACGCCAAAGGCAGCGAGAAGCAGCATCAGCTACAGCTCCGTGTTCAGGGAGAACCGGTATCCGGTCAACTCTCCCTGACAGGCAGTTTTGATCGCGAGGCGGCGCGCTGGAAAGGGACGTTAAGCGACACCCGTTTCCAGACGCCAGTGGGGCCATGGTCGTTGACCCGCGCGATTGCGCTGGACTACCGTAATAAAGAACAGAAAATCAGTATCGGGCCGCATTGTTGGCTGAACCCGAACGCCGAGCTGTGCGTACCGCAAACCATTGATGCGGGTGCCGCAGGACGGGCGGTGGTCAATCTCAACCGCTTTGATCTGGCGATGCTGAAGCCATTTATGCCTGATACCACTCAGGCCAGCGGGATCTTTAGCGGGAAAGCGGACGTGTCGTGGGACACCACCCAGGAGGGATTGCCGCAGGGGAAGGTCACGCTTTCCGGTCGTAATGTGAAGGTCACGCAGACCGTCAATGACGCGCCGTTACCGGTCGCGTTTGAGACGCTGAACCTCAGCGCCGATCTGCACAATAATCGCGCCGAGCTGGGATGGCTGATTCGCCTGACGAACAATGGTCAATTCGATGGCCAGGTGCAGGTAACCGATCCTCAGGGGCGGCGCAATCTCGGCGGTAACGTCAACATGCGCAATGTCAATCTGGCGATGATCAACCCTGTCTTTTCGCGCGGAGAAAAAGCGGCGGGAATGTTAAACGCCAGGCTACGTCTGGGCGGCGATGTACAAAGCCCGCAGTTGTTTGGTCAGTTGCAGCTTAGCGCGCTGGATATTGACGGTAATTTTATGCCGTTTGAGATGCAGCCGAGCCAGCTCACCATGAACTTTAGCGGGACGCGTTCGACGCTCGCCGGTATCGTGCGAACACAACAAGGGCAAATTAACCTGAACGGCAACGCCGACTGGAGTCAGATTGACAACTGGCGCGCGCGGGTGACGGCGAAAGGCAGCCGGGTGCGGATTACCGTTCCGCCGATGGTGCGCCTGGATGTCTCGCCGGATGTGGTCTTTGACGCGACGCCTTCGCTGTTCACGTTGGATGGACGTGTGGACGTTCCGTGGGCGCGAATTGTGGTGCACGACCTGCCGGAGAGCGCGGTCGGCGTCTCCAGCGATGTGGTTATGCTCAACAATGACCTGCAACCAGAAACGCCGCAGACAGCGTCTATTCCCATCAACAGTAATCTGACGGTACATGTCGGCAACAACGTGCGCATCGACGCCTTCGGGCTTAAAGCGCGTTTGACCGGCGATTTGAAAGTCGCGCAGGATAAGCAGGGGCTGGGGCTGAATGGTCAAATCAATATTCCTGACGGCCGATTCCGCGCCTACGGCCAGGACCTGCTTGTCCGTAAAGGCGAGCTGCTGTTCTCCGGCCCGCCGGATCAGCCGCTGCTCAATATCGAAGCGATCCGTAACCCTGACGCCACCGAAGACGATGTCATTGCGGGCGTGCGTGTCACAGGCACTGCTGATGAACCCAAAGCGGAAATCTTCTCCGATCCGGCGATGCCGCAGGCTGAAGCGCTTTCTTATCTGCTGCGTGGGCAGGGGTTGGACAGCAATCAGAGTGATAGCGCAGCAATGACTTCCATGCTTATTGGCCTGGGGGTTGCGCAAAGTGGTCAGGTTGTGGGTAAAATCGGAGAGACATTCGGTGTAAGTAATCTGGCGCTGGACACGCAAGGGGTGGGCGATTCGTCTCAGGTTGTGGTCAGCGGCTATGTACTGCCGGGTCTACAGGTGAAGTATGGTGTAGGGATATTTGACTCTCTGGCGACGCTCACGTTACGTTATCGCCTGATGCCTAAGCTATATCTGGAAGCAGTGTCTGGCGTAGATCAGGCACTTGATTTGCTCTATCAGTTTGAGTTTTAGCAATGCGAATATTTGTCTATGGCAGTTTACGACAGAAACAAGGCAACAGTCACTGGATGACCAATGCCCAATTGCTTGGCGATTACCGTATCGATAACTACCAGTTGTATAGTCTGGGCCACTATCCAGGCGCAGTTCCGGGAAACGGAGCGGTATACGGTGAAGTTTATCGAATTGATAACGCCACGCTGGCCGAACTTGATGCTTTGCGCACCAGGGGCGGTGAATACGCACGCCAGTTAATCCAGACGCCTTACGGCAGCGCATGGATGTATGTATATCAACGTCCTGTTGATGGGTTAACTCTGATTGAAAGCGGTGACTGGTTAGACAGAAACCAGCCCTGAACTGAACACGCCACCCTCGGGTGGCGTTGTTTTTTACATTCTGGCTGATGGCGTTAACGCCGGGCATGGTGAGCTCTTATTCTGCCGTAAATCAATAATGACGCGCCGCCCAGGATAACAATGCATCCGAGAACCATAAATCCCTGCATATAGCTGCCGGTTGTCCGGTAAAAATAGCCGACCATTAGGCCTGCCAGCGTACCGCCGCCGCCGGCGCCGATGCCATTAATAATACCGGAGGCTGGGCCAATCGCATGGGGTTTAACGTTCGACTGGATAATCGACCAGATATTGGGGGTAAAGCTGGCGGCATAATAGCCCATCGCCAGGGTAATGAGCGTGATTTTAAAGCCTGGCGCATCGACAAATGGCAGGAGAAATAACATCACGCCGGGGATTAGTAGGCCCAGTGAAGCAATAAGTACACGTTTTTGTGTCTTATCACTGATCCATGAGATAGGGATTGCCAGTATAACCGCAGTCAGATAAGGCAGAGAACTGACCAATGCTTTACTGAATCCGGTATAGCCGAGAGAATTGACAACCATGGGGATCCATAACGTAATTCCCCAGAACAACATCCCTTGAGTAATGTAGGTAAAAATAAGAAGTAGGAAGGGGGTTCCGCCCAGCGATTCCAGGGTAAGTTTAGTTTTCTCTGTTGGCGCCGGCGCACGATAATAAGGCGCTTCTTCCTGTTTTTTTAGCATTGTTATATAAAGTGGAACTACAACAACAATGCCGATCACACCAGTGATAATAAAAACATTTCGCCAACCGAAGGCAGCATCCAGCGGGGACAAAATCATAAATCCCAGGCCTAATGCCAGGAACTGTCCATAATACTGGATAATACTGTTCGCCTGCGTCCGTTCTTTGTCTGAAAACCAGTCGCTGGCGAAGCGGGACTGCTGCGGCCAATAAATGCCTTCGGTAATGCCAAGCACCAGCCGACAAATCAAAATAACGTACACTGACGAGGTAAATCCGACAAAAACGGTCGCAATCGACCAGATTAGCACCATCAGAATGACTATTTTTTTCGGATCGTATCGCTGGGTAAATACGCCGCCAAAAATATTTGAAAAGGCATAGCCAATAAGAAATATGGTTAATACAATGCTGGCCGTTGCGCCATCAATATTCAGGTCGTGTGTAATCGTAGGTAACGTAACGGAAAGATTAGAACGGTCAAGATAAGCAACAAAAAGGCCGAACATTAATGTCGCGCCGATCCGTAGCCATTTTTGCATTGAGGTCATTTTTCAACTCCGTTTGGCCGCGCGCCAAAATCAATTTGACGAAATAATATCTCACCGGATTTTATGGTCATTTGTGGTACCAGCACATGCGTCCCCGTGAGCGTTTCACCATGAATATCGGCAAATTCAACATGCCTGTTTTTTAATTTAAAGATGGCGATATCGGCAAATGCCCCAGGGGCCAGCGTACCAATTTCTGCTGCCATGCCCAATAAAACTGCTGGGGTATGGGTACAGGCGTTAATGACATCGGTAAGCGCGACGCCGAGTGCTAAGTATTTCGATAAAATCCATGGTAAGGCGTAAACAGGCCAGGCGAGTTTAGTGATGGTTGAGAGATCGCTACTGATGATATCCGGAAGAAAGCCATTGGCGATGGCCCGGCGTGCCGTGTTCATTGAAAAATGGCTGCGACCATTGGCGGCATCAAATATAACGCCTCTTTCCCTTGCCTGACGGACTTCGGCTAAGACAGCGCCTTCATCAGTAAGAATGGTGCTACCTTTGCCGTGAAACGCATGAGCGATAATATCGCCGCGGCGTAGCAAGGAGACAAGTTCTTTCATGGGAACGATGGGATGAGTCGAGTGTATTGCCACGGGGCACCTTAAATCGTTGGCAATACGAAGGGATTCAGTCAGCGGTTTTAAGCCATATTCAGCAATGTCCTCAGTCTGAACCTTGAGTTTTAATCCCTGAAGAACGTTGCGATACTGGCGAAACAGCGCGTGGATCTTATTTTCATCAATATTGTCAGGATCATAATTTTCTTGTGACCAGGTTTGGCCCGGCGGCGACACGGTCAGAAACGCTTTGATTCGAACTTTGCTGGCGCAAATCACCGTTCGGTAGAAGGCATCAAAGTTTGCCGTACCGGCAGAACCTGCATCCACGACGGTGGTGACGCCATTCGGCGGCATGTACATATCAGGCCTGACGCCGCCTTCCGTCGCGTCATAAAAAACATGCGCGTGATAATCGATAAGACCGGGAGTGACGATCATGCCGTCGGCATGGATAATCCGGGTCTCCGAAGTTACAGGATATTTATCGGCATCAACGATAATATCGTTAATGATGCGTAACTTGTTAATCTCATTAATATTACGAGCGGGATCGATGATATGTCCACCGGTAATTAATATATCATTTTTCATCATAATCTCTTAAAGTAGTAAATAATTATGGCAGCCCTTAAAAATATATTAAAAAGTGTGTTTTGAGCGGATGTTATGTT
This sequence comes from Salmonella sp. NW884, assembly GCF_051700745.1. Lineage (NCBI taxonomy): Bacteria > Pseudomonadati > Pseudomonadota > Gammaproteobacteria > Enterobacterales > Enterobacteriaceae > Salmonella > Salmonella sp. NW884. The sequence goes on from NZ_JAMMDE010000006.1 coordinate 56,708, forward strand.
GGATTAAAAATACGGTTATTGGTAGGGAGAGCTTAGGATACCTTATTAAAAAGGTAATCGGGCCTATGCACTAAATAAGAATTTAGCGCTTGCTAATATTTAGGGCGTAAGTCCAGAGGAGTCTGCGGGCATTCACAAAAAAATTATTATCTTAAGCTTTTTAGAGAAACCGTGAGCGTATTCAACCCTTTTTAATAAAAAATAAGGTAGAGTATTATTCATTCCGTGAATGTTAAACTAATAATGATAAAAATTGTGTTCTATTCATTAGCCAATAAAAAGGCCCTCATTACTATGAGAGCCTTTATCTTGACGCTTATGTAAAAGCGAACTTATTTCTTCGCTGCGCGCTCGAAGGAGGCAACGATTTCCGCTTTAGCCGCTTCGGCGTTGTCCCAACCGTCAACTTTCACCCATTTGCCTTTTTCGAGATCTTTATAATGCTCGAAGAAATGAGTGATCTGCGCTTTCAGCAGTTCCGGCAGATCGTTCACATCTTTAATGTGATCGTACTCTTTGCTCAGTTTGGTGTGCGGTACGGCAACCAGTTTCGCATCTTCACCGGATTCGTCGGTCATTTTCAGTACGCCAACCGGACGGCAACGGATGACGGCGCCTGGCTGCAGCGGGTACGGCGTCGGGACCAGAACGTCTACCGGGTCGCCGTCCAGAGACAGGGTATGGTTGATGTAACCGTAGTTGCACGGATAGAACATCGCGGTGGACATGAAGCGGTCAACGAACAGCGCGCCGCTCTCTTTGTCAACTTCGTATTTGATCGGATCTGCGTTAGCCGGGATCTCGATAACGACGTAGATATCTTCCGGCAGTTCTTTACCCGCCGGGACGTTGAGTAAGCTCATGTCTGTTTCCTTTGAATTTATGACAAACAAGTGGCGAGTATTATAGCCAACTCACGCCGAAAGTCTTCGCTTGTTTTCGTTTCCGCCTCATCTGGCGCGTCGTTGCGGAGCATAAACGACAAAGGTTAAGAACCGGAAAAATCACGGGCCTGATAAGGCAACGCCGCCATCGGACATGTTATTGCCCAATGGCGGCTTCATGCGTTATTCCGCATGGTGGTAAAGATTACGCGTCCGGGTATTCGCGGATAAAGCGTTCCACATCGTCAACCATATGGCGGTTGCCGACGAAGAACGAGCGGCGCTGGTGCAGGCTTTCCGGAATGATATCCAGAATACGTTCTTTACCATCGCTTGCTTTGCCGCCGGCCTGTTCCGCGAGAAACGCCATCGGGTTGCACTCATACAGCAGACGCAGTTTTCCCTGCGGATGGCTGGCGGTGCTGGGGTAGAGATAGATGCCGCCTTTCAGCAGGTTGCGGTGGAAATCGGCCACCAGAGAGCCAATGTAACGTGAGGTATAAGGGCGACTTGTTGAACTATCCTCTTCCTGGCAGAATTTGATGTACTTCTTCACGCCATTCGGGAATTTAATGTAGTTGCCTTCGTTAATGGAGTAGGTTTTACCCTTTTCCGGGAAACGCATACGTTCCTGGCACAGACAGAACACACCTAACGACGGATCGTAGGTGAAAGCGTGTACGCCGCAGCCGGTGGTGTAAACCAGCATGGTGGACGAGCCATACACGACATATCCCGCAGCGACCTGTTTGTTGCCTGGTTGCAGGAAATCTTCTTCGGTGACCGGCGTGCCGACGGGCGTCACGCGGCGATAAATCGAGAAAATCGTACCGACAGAGACGTTAACGTCGATGTTAGAAGAGCCATCCAGAGGGTCCATCAGCACCACATATTTCGCGTGTTCGCAGCCTTCAAAGACGACAATTTCGTCCTCTTCTTCCGATGCGATGCCCGCTACAATATCGCGCGCTTTTAGTGCAGCTTTCAGTTTCTCGTTCGCGAACAGATCGAGTTTCTGCTGAACCTCGCCCTGTACGTTCTCAGCACCGCTGGCACCCAGGATATCGACCAGACCGGCCTTGTTGATATCGCGGTGGATGATCTTGGCGCCCAATTTTATTGCCGACAGCAAAGCAGTGAGCTCACCGGTAGCCTGAGAGAACTCGTGCTGCTTTTCGACAATAAATTCACCTAACGTTTTCATAACACTTTCCCTGCAATTGATTGGAGTAAAGCGACCGTAACAATCTTAACAAACATTTCAGATGATGCGCTCAGGTGAATCGCGCCAGCAAAGTACAGATTTACCTGAAATGCGTTTCTCACTTGCCAGACATGTGCGTAAAATGGCTCGCAGATAAAAAAAGGATAGTGACGTATGCGCATTCATATTTTGGGAATTTGTGGCACTTTCATGGGGGGGCTGGCGATGCTGGCTCGCTCGCTTGGTCATGAAGTAACGGGTTCGGACGCCAATGTGTATCCGCCGATGAGTACCTTACTTGAGAAGCAAGGCATTGATCTGATCCAGGGGTATGACGCCAGCCAGCTCGATCCGCAGCCGGATCTGGTGATTATCGGCAATGCGATGACGCGCGGGAATCCGTGCGTGGAAGCGGTGCTGGAAAAAAACATTCCCTTTATGTCTGGTCCACAGTGGCTGCACGACTTTGTGTTGCGCGACCGCTGGGTACTGGCGGTCGCCGGTACCCACGGCAAAACCACGACCGCAGGCATGGCGACCTGGATACTGGAAGCGTGCGGGTACAAACCGGGCTTCGTGATTGGCGGCGTACCGGGCAACTTTGAGGTTTCCGCGCGCCTGGGCGAGAGCCCATTTTTTGTTATCGAAGCGGATGAGTACGACTGCGCGTTCTTTGATAAACGTTCTAAATTTGTGCATTACTGCCCGCGGACGTTGATCCTCAACAACCTTGAGTTTGATCATGCCGACATCTTCGACGATCTGAAAGCGATCCAGAAGCAGTTCCACCATCTGGTGCGCATCGTGCCGGGGCAGGGGCGCATCATCTGGCCGGAAAACGACATCAACCTGAAACAGACCATGGCGCTGGGCTGCTGGAGCGAGCAGGAGCTGGTGGGCGAGCAGGGACACTGGCAGGCGAAGAAGCTGACTACGGATGCTTCCGAGTGGGAAGTGTGGCTGGACGGCGAAAAAGTCGGCGATGTGAAATGGGGCCTGGTCGGCGAACATAACATGCACAACGGTCTGATGGCGATTGCCGCCGCGCGCCACGTGGGCGTCGCGCCCGCAGAAGCGGCCAGCGCGCTGGGGTCATTTATTAACGCCCGCCGCCGTCTGGAGCTACGCGGTGAAGCGAACGGCGTGACGGTGTATGACGATTTTGCTCACCATCCGACGGCAATTCTGGCCACGCTGGCGGCGCTGCGCGGTAAAGTGGGCGGCACCGCGCGCATTATCGCAGTGCTGGAGCCGCGCTCTAACACGATGAAGATGGGGTTATGCAAGGATGACCTGGCGCCGTCGTTAGGGCGTGCGGATGAAGTGTTCCTGCTGCAGCCGCCGCATATTCCGTGGCAAGTGGCGGAAGTCGCCGAAGCCTGCGTACAGCCTGCTCATTGGAGTGGCGATGTCGATACGCTGGCGGAAATGGTGGTGAAAACCGCACAGCCTGGCGATCACATCCTGGTGATGAGCAACGGCGGTTTCGGCGGCATCCATCAGAAATTGCTGGATGGGCTGGCGAAAAAAGCTCAGAACGTAACAGCGTATTAAATGACTATGCGGTCAGCCAGCCTTGTGGCTGGCTGTTTTATATGGGGCATCTTGCCATCGAAAGCGCATTCCGCTCGCCGGGAGACGTTAAAGCAATACTGAAAAATCATTTGCCGCTCAGTATTGAAAAAGAGTAGACGCATATCCTTAAAGTAATCAGTGTAATACACTAAGAGTGTTCCGCCGGTTGCCGTATGCGGGACGAAAAGAGCCAGTTCGCAATAACAGATGAAGGTTTCGTGATTTATAAACGTCATCTTCTGCCTTTCAACGTTTGCGATGCCGCCTGGCTGCGGGCATCGTCCAGTCATAACAATGCTGATCCTGTCGCATTTATGCGGTCAGATTCAGATTGCTCAGAACCCAGCCCGCCAGCAAATTCTGTACTGAAGGTAACCACAGCGCAATTTGAATGTTGTTAACTGTATGTTCAGTTCATTTGTGCTAATATGGTTATTTACGAAATTTTCGTTCTATTAGAGTATCATGCATGTCTAAACATCAAACTCAACTTTCCTTACTGCAGGATGATATCCGCAGTCGCTATGACAGCCTTAGCAAACGTCTTAAACAAGTTGCTCAGTATATTCTGGATAACAGTAATAGCGTTGCTTTTGACACGGTAGCTTCCATCGCGCAACATGCCGATGTTCCCCCTTCGACACTGATTCGTTTTGCTAATGCGTTTGGTTTTAGCGGATTTAATGAAATGAAACAGGTATTTCGCCAGCACCTGATGGAGGAAACAGTAAGCTATACCGAGCGGGCGCGTCTGTTCAGACAGAAAAATGCGGATGAAGGGGAACCTACCCCGGAAAAGCCGGGTGAAATTCTGAAGCTATTTTCAATGGTGAATGCACAGGTATTACAACAATTACCGGTGCAGATTAAAAATGAGCAGTTGGATGCGGCGGTAAATCTGTTAGCGAAAGCCGACAATATTTATGTGATTGGATTACGTCGTTCGTTTAGCGTGGCCAGTTATTTAACCTACGCATTGCGTCATCTGGAGAGACGGGCATTTTTAATTGACGGTATTGGCGGAATGTTCTCTGAACAGCTAAGTATGGTCAGCCCCGACGATGTTGTTATTGCCATCAGCTATTCGCCTTACGCGCAGGAAGTGGTGGAATTAGTCGAGCTTGGCGCGAAACGCGGTGCGCACCATATTGCGATAACCGATAGCCAGGTTAGCCCGCTGGCAGCGTTCAGTGAAGTCTGTTTTGTGGTACGTGAAGCGCAGGTCGATGGTTTCCGTTCTCAGGTCGCGTCCATGTGTCTGGCGCAAACGTTAGCGGTTTCACTGGCGCTGGCGACGGAGTAAAAAAACAAGCCGATGATCGTATTTAGCGATCATCGGCATTGTGGTGAAACTTAATCAGAATAACGTTCGGTTTGAATTGGCTGCAGTTTTTTTCTGCGTTTTGCTAACACTACGCTCTCCATTTTCTCCAGCGAAATGCCTTTTGTTTCCGGCAGGTAACGGCAGATAAAGAAGTAACTGAAGATGCAGCAGATGGCGAATATCCACATTGGAAATGCGCCGTGGAAATGCGAAAGTAAATACGGGTTTTCATTAATCATCGGGAAGAATTGCGAAACTAAAAAGTTTGCCATCCACATAAATCCGACCGAAATACTCATTCCCTGCGACCTCATCCGGTTAGGGAATATTTCAGAAATAAGCACCCATGCGCCCACGCCCCAGGAAAGCGCGTAGAAAATCATAAAGAACAGCATACCGAATAGCGCGAAATAACCGGTTGCCTGGCTGTACAGCGCCCATGAGGTGAGCAACAAGCCGATGATGCTGCCGATAGTGCCTTTACGCATCAGCGACAAACGCCCCATCTTATCCATAATCATTGCGCCAATAATGGAACCGATAAGCTGAATCACGCCGATCCAGATTGTCTGGAACAGAGCCTCCTGGGCGCTACCGGTCACATCCTTCAGGACGATTGGCGCGTAATACATCATGACGTTAACCCCTGTTACCTGTTGCAGCATAGCGATCATGCAGCCCAGAATCAGGATGAAACGCACGTTCCCGTCGCGGTAATTGAGTTTTTGATGGGCGTTTAGTTGGTCGTTTTGCAGTGAGGTTTTTATATCGGCAAGAAGATGTCTGGCATGTTCTTCGTTGGATATTTTGGTCAGTATTTTTAGCGTCTCCTCCTCGCGACCAATCATCATCATCCAGCGGGGAGATTCCGGGATTAAAAAGACTAAAATACAGAACAAAATGCAGGGAATAATACCCGCAGCAAACATATAGCGCCAGCCAAGTTCAATGAGCCAGGTATCCGCTGCAATCGATGCTATTTTGTAGTTAACGTAGAAGATCAGAATCTGACCGAAAACGATAGCGAACTGCTGCATACTTAATGCTCTGCCGCGCATGTTTTTCGGTGAGACTTCAGACATATACATCGGTGATACTGTTGCCGCCAGGCCGACTGCCAGTCCACCGATAATGCGATAAATCACAAAATGGGTGAACGTGTAGGAGAGGGAGGTGCCCACTGCGGAAATAGTGAATAACAGCGCTGAAACCATCAATGATTTCTTGCGTCCAAAACGTTTGGATAAATATCCAGCGCTAAACGAACCAATAACGCACCCCACCACAACGCAGGAAACCGCCCAGCCGGTCTCAGCAGGAGATAGATGAAAGTAGCTGGTCAGTGAACCAATCGCACCTGAAATAACAGCAGTATCGTAGCCAAATAATATTCCGCCCAGTGCGGCAATCGCGCAGATGCGTAATATGTAACCCGTATTATAACAACTATCTGATGTGGACATAGGTAGATTATCTCCAGAATAAACTTCATCTATCTGTTTGAATTTAGTGAACAAATAGACAAATTCATCTTATGTCGGTCATTGCCGTAGCTCTGCCGACGATCTTATAGCTATTGAGAACTCTCGTTTCACAACCTATGTTTTAATTTCAAAACGATCAATAATGAAACTTATGTTTTGTTATGGGTATCACATTTCGAATTTCATAATCCTGGCGTTTTTTATCGTTAAGATGCTGCGTTTTGCGCAGTGCTCTCCTCTATCTTGCTGAAGTTACTTGATTTTATTGCTTTCGCGACAATGCCTGAACTCAATTTGTCAGGGGCCGTACTTTTTGTTCTTTCCTGGAATATCTCCATTTCGTGATCTTTTGCATGGAATTTTTCTTCTAATGAATGCAAAAATAAAATGAAAAATTTCATTGGTGTGTTGTTTCCTCAACAGGCAAGGGAGGGATTATGTCTCAGAGAAGTAAGTACAATTCGGCCTATGTGTACGTCCTGTGTTGTATTGCGGCGCTGGCTGGATTGATGTTTGGTTATTCAACGGCGGTGATTACCGGGGTGGTATTGCCTTTACAGCAGTATTACCAACTGACGCCAACCGAGACCGGATGGGCCGTTTCCAGTATCGTGATTGGTTGTATCATCGGCGCGCTGGTCGGTGGAAAAATTGCCGATAAACTGGGGCGTAAACCTGCGCTTCTGATCATTGCGATCATTTTTATCGCTTCTTCCTTAGGGGCGGCGATGAGTGAATCGTTCATGATCTTCTCCCTTTCCCGCATTGTGTGTGGTTTTGCGGTTGGGATGGCCGGAACGGCATCCACCATGTATATGTCTGAACTGGCGCCTGCTGAAATTCGCGGCAAAGCGCTGGGCATTTACAATATCTCCGTGGTATCTGGCCAGGTTATCGTGTTTATAGTCAACTATCTGATAGCAAAAGGAATGCCTGCTGATGTGCTGGTTTCCCAGGGCTGGAAGACTATGCTTTTTGCCCAAGTGGTACCCTCCATTGCGATGTTAGCGATTACGCTTTTCCTACCCGAATCACCGGCATGGTGCGCCCGTAACAACCGCAGCGAAGCTCGTTCGATAAAGGTGCTTACCCGGATCTACAGTGGATTAACGGCCACAGATGTGGCCGCTATTTTTGACAGCATGAAAGAAACCGTACGTCCACAGGACAACGTCGCCGGGGGAGAACGCACCAACCTGAAAAGCTCGCCGGTGCTCCGCTATATTCTGTTGGTTGGATGCTGTATCGCCGTTTTGCAACAGTTCACAGGCGTTAACGTAATGAACTATTATGCGCCGCTGGTGTTGCAGAACAGCAGTACCGAAGTGGTTATGTTCCAGACCATTTTTATCGCGGTATGTAATGTGGTGGGCAGTTTTATCGGCATGATCCTGTTCGACCGCTATGGCCGTATACCGATTATGAAAATTGGTACCATCGGCTCAATTGTCGGCCTGTTGATCGCGTCATACGGTTTGTACACCCACGATACAGGCTACATTACCATCTTTGGCATCCTGTTTTTTATGCTGCTGTTTGCCGTCAGCTGGAGCGTTGGCGCATGGGTACTGATTTCTGAGGTTTTCCCTGAAAAGATAAAAGGTTTTGGGATGGGGCTGGCGGTGAGCCTGATGTGGATAGCCAACTTCCTCATCTCACTGTTGTTCCCGGTCATAAATGATAACGCCTGGCTGCAGGAGACCTTCGGCGGCGCTTTCTCGATGTGGATTTTTGTCGTCTTTAATTTGGTCTGCTATGTCTTTATTTCTCGTTATGTGCCGGAAACAAAAGGGGTGCCGCTAACAGAAATTGAACGGCTGGCCGAGAACAAGCTGCGTGAAATTCAGGGGAAACGTCGCGATGTAATAGCCTGATACCTCTCCAATATTAGCGGAGAATATCCAGAGATATTCTCCGCTGGTTACACAACCTTTACTCCCTCCAGCGAGTGCGCACAGGATATACCCTGTTGAAACCTCCCCAGTGTTTACCACCTCTACGTAACTAATTGATCCATAATAATATCGGCAAATAGGGTAAGTCTTCTTCTGCATCATTATTTTATTGCGTATTCCTGGTGGGGGCCGTGCCGTAAATACGCTATATACAAAACAGGGAAATAATTTAAGAGAAGGCGGATAGCGATCTTATGAGCGTGTGTGGCGCAGAGTTGAATAAAAAAAGCCAGCCGCAGAGGACGGCTGGCAAAGTACCACTCAACGAAGTGTTATCGCGGGTAGTCTGGTGAGTTAATCCACGCGTGGTTCTCTTCCCAGGTGAAACGCCATTTTCGTAGCGGGCCGGCCATCACGTTCAGATAGTAGTTATCGTAACCCGCGATGGTGGCAACCGGGTGGTAGCCCTTAGGTACTTTCACTACATCCCGGTTATAGACCGCCATACATTCATCCAGGCTGCGATCGTCGGTGTAGACGCGCTGTAAGCAGAATCCCTGAGGTGGATTGAAACGGTGATAGTACGTCTCTTCCAGATAGGTCTCCTGGCCTTCAACTGCCGTATCGTGCTTGTGCGCGGGCCAGGAGCTGGTATCGCCTTCATTAGTGTACACTTCAACGACTAGCAGGCTGTCGGCGAGCTGGCTATCAGGAAGGATGTTATGCACCAGGCGCTGATTGCGCCCTTTTCCCCGATGCTCTACCCCGACCTCTTGTGGCGAGATCAGACGTACCGGAAGCTCTCCGAATCCCGGCGCGCTGCATACGGCCAGCTCAAGGTCGGTTTCGGCTGTCACTTTCGCCTCCGTATGATGGGGGAGGTAAACCGAATAAGCCGGAATGCGTTCAAACGGACTCATGCGCTGACCAATCCGATAGAAAAAACTGTCGGCGGCCTTAACGCTGGCCAGCCCGGCAACCAGCACCAGACAGCGTTCACGCTCATCGGACGGCAGGGTTATCGACTCTCCAGCCTTCAACTGCCAGACATCAAAACCGACATACTCCCAGCCTGCATTTTGAGGGGAAATGTGTTGGATATTTCCCGACTCAGAGGTACAGGTACTCAGCAAGTTGGCCATAATCTTCTCCTTCCTGAAAGCGTATTAACCGAGAGTCGGCATACTGAACTCCGATACGATCTGCTGTCCGTTCGGCCAACGCGAGGTAACGGTTTTCATCCGGGTATAGAAGCGCACGCCATCCGGCCCATGGACGTTCAGGGCGCCAAACACCGAGCGCTTCCAGCCGCCAAAAGAGTGAAATGCCATCGGAACCGGAACTGGAATATTAATACCGACCATCCCGGCTTCAACCGACTGGGCGAATTCGCGCGCATAGTGGCCGTTGGTGGTGAAAATCACGCTGCCGTTGCCGAATTCATGGGAGTTTACCGTGCTAATGGCGGTGGCATAATCCGGGACGCGCACAATTCCGAGAACCGGGCCAAAAATTTCTTCACGCCAGATGGTCATCTCAGGCGTGACGTTATCAAACAGAGTGCCGCCGACATAAAAGCCTTCAGGATATCCCGCCACGCTATAGTTGCGGCCATCCATGACCAGAGTTGCTCCCTCGCTAACCCCTTTGTCGATGTAACCCAACACTTTCTGTTGGTGAGCACGTGAAACAACCGGGCCCATTTCATTTTCATCTTTGCCGCGCAGCTCTCCCGGGCCGATACGTAGCGCCGCAATCAGCGGTTTCAGGCGTTCGATCAGACGGTCCGCCGTTTCATCGCCCACCGCGACCACTACCGGCAGCGCCATACAGCGTTCGCCCGCGGAACCAAATGCTCCGCCCATAATGGCGTTGACGGTGGCGTCCAGGTCTGCATCCGGCATGACGATTGCGTGATTTTTGGCGGCCCCGAAGGCCTGTACGCGTTTGCCATGGGCGCTGGCGGTGGTATAGATATGTTCCGCGACGGCGGAGGAACCGACAAAGCTGACGGCCTGTACACGAGGGTCGCTGGTCAACAGGCTAGCCGCCTCATTGCCACAGTGAACAACGTTAAACACGCCGTCCGGCAGGCCAGCCTCCTGCAGAAGCTGCGCCATACGTAACGATGCGGACGGCACCAGTGCGGGCGGCTTCAGGACGAAGGTATTGCCGCAAGCCAGAGCAACCGGGAACATCCACATAGGCACCATTGCCGGGAAGTTAAACGGTGTGATGCCTGCCACAACCCCAAGCGGCTGCATTAATGAAAAGCTGTCAACGCCTGAGCCGACGTTAAAGGAGTACTCTCCTTTGCTGAGATGCGGGATCCCGCAGGCAAATTCGACAACCTCTATGCCGCGCGTCAGTTCGCCAAGCGCATCTGACCAGACTTTGCCATGCTCGCTGACGATCAGCGCCGCCAGTTCGTCCCGATGCTTTTCCAGTAATACTTTGAATTCAAAAAGGATACGTGCCCGGCGTAGCGGAGTCATTTTACTCCATGCCGGAAAAGCCTCATGTGCGCTTTGAATTGCCGCCAGCATCTCCTCTCGGGTGCTCTGGGTGACCTGACGAATTACTTTACCGGTGGCCGGATTAGTCACCGGTAGCGTCTCGCCGCTGCTGCTCAGTGTCGTTTTACCATGAATAAAATTGCCGACTGTTTCCATCTCTTTTTTATCCTCTTAAACCGATGTTGACGACGTTCTGACTGAGCGGTCACAGGAAAACCTGGTTATCTTCAGCCTAAAACGCATACCGTATTCAATGTAAATTTTAGGATTAAAAATTTCAAATTTATTTTTATGAAATTTTATTTTGAAAATTTGACGACTGATTTTTATACGAGGGTATGTGCAGTAAGAAATCAAAAATCCAATTAACTTATTGATTTTTGTTGTTTTTATTTGGTGTGGCATCAATGGTTGTCTGTTGTGACGAGGAAAGATTTGGAAAAAATTATGATCTATATAGCATTTTTGTTTCATTTGGTGTGGTATAAAAATTCAAATTTCAGGGGTGTTTCGGCACCACAGTTTCGGATATTGGAGGGTAAATCATGCGCTTGTGCTTCTGTCCTTCAGAACGAGAGAATAAGGCTCAGCCCCAGTTGGCGTATGTGAGTCAGGTCAGTGAGAGCAATGGTCCGTTTGTCCGGTTCATGCATATGCACCCACAGACCGTTGAACTGATTCTTATCACCGAAGGAGACGGAGAGTATTTCATTGGCGATCGCATCTACCCGGTTCGTAAAGGCGACCTGGTCATTTATAACAGCCAGGTGGTGCATGATGAGTATCTGGAAAGCGGGCGACCAATTGGCACTATTTGTTGTGGGATTAACAATATTTCGTGTCCGGGTCTACGTGAGAATGCGCTAATACCGGATGATATTGTGCCGGTTATTCCACTGTATCACCATTATGCGACGGTGGAAAAACTGATGAGCTCCGTGTTTACCGTTATTAATCAGCATGCGGTAGAAGGGCCAGCAATGGCGCAGCTATTGACCCAGGTAGTACTCAAATACATTGAGGGAAATGTCTTATTACGCACAGGTAACGATGCCATACAGCGTCATGAAAATTTACTTGATTCAATAAAATCCTATATTGATCGCAATTTCTATGAGCCAATTCGGCTGGATACACTGGCGACGAAATTTAATGTCAGTCCTTATTATGTTTCCCATGAATTTAAACGCCGCTATGGTTATTCACCGATGGATTACCTGATAAAACGTAGGCTGGGGGAGGCGCAATCGTTACTAACCACGGATGAAGGCGGGCGCGAAAAGATCACCTCTATTGCTTATCGTGTTGGCTTTAGCAACCTTAGTCATTTTCAGAATTACTTCAAAAATAAAGTAGGGAAAACGCCCGGTCAATATCGCAAGGACTATCGTAAAGCTAATTATTTATTATTTGAATATTAATGCTTGCTAAAATTTAATCGTTATGAGAATGGTCGCAATACTGCGGCCATTTTTATTTGTCGGTATATTTTATGCGTTTATCTATAGCGCGAAAAGTCTGGCAATATCATTAAAGAGTGATGATTTTTTTGTGATACCTGACGCATTTATCCCACTTCTTCAACCAGGATAGATAAAGTTTTTCAGGCTACAAAAAGTAATATGTTGTCCATCAAAGGTTAATTTGCATCGCGGTATGCAGTAAAAGCGTTTCATTAAGTGGGAGCCAGCAACATGTACAATGTAAAAAAGAGCATTAAGTTGGGGATTGCGCCTATCGGTTGGCGCAATGATGATATTCCTGAGATTGGTAAAGAAAATACATATAAACAAATACTTAGTGATGCCGCGCTCACCGGTTTTTCCGGGACGGAAGTTGGCGGTTGTTATCCGCAGGATCCTGCTGAGTTAAATAAAGAGTTAATGCTTCGCGGACTGGAAATACCAGGCCAGTGGTTTTCTTCCTTTATTATTCGCGATGGTATTGCATCTGCGATGAATGCTTTTGAACAGCATTGTGCTTATTTGCAGGCAATACATGCATATGTCGCCGTTGTTTCTGAACAAACTTATAGTATTCAAGGTATTATCGATAAGTGCGTTTATACAGAGAAGCCTAACTTCAGCGACAGCGAATGGCAGCTTTTATGCGAAGGACTTAATGCGCTTGGAAAGATTGCCAATGCGCACGGGCTGAAGCTCGCTTTCCATCATCATATGGGCACCGGTGTGCAGACTCTGCCAGAAGTGGATCGACTCATGGAGAATACCGATCCGCAATTTGTACATCTGCTGTTTGATACCGGGCATATATATGTTTCTGACGGCGATGTCATGCCGCTACTGAGTAAACATTTTGATCGTATTAAACACGTTCATTTTAAAGATGTGCGTAATGAAAAACTCAAAGCATGTCGCCTCGCGAAGAAATCATTCCTCAATTCTTTCCTTGATGGTGTGTTTACCGTCCCCGGCGATGGAAATATTGATTTTAAATCCGTATTAGCTTATCTGGTCGGGCATCAATATTCTGGCTGGATTGTTGTTGAGGCCGAGCAGGATCCTAAGAAATATAACCCATTGGAATATGCGCAAAAAGGTAAAAAGCATATTGATGAGTTACTGAAAAATTATCTTTAATTGAAAAGGAAACAGAAAATGACTTTAAAAGTAGGTATTGTAGGTATCGGCATGATCGGCTCCGATCACTTAAGACGTCTGGCCAACACCGTGTCGGGTGTAGAGGTTGTTGCCGTATGTGATATCGTCGCGGGTAGGGCGCAGGCGGCGCTGGATAAGTATGCGATCGAAGCCAAAGATTATAATGACTATCACGATCTGATTAATGATAAAGACGTTGAAGTGGTCATCATTACCGCATCAAATGAGGCGCATGCCGATGTGGCCGTTGCCGCGCTAAATGCTAACAAATATGTTTTCTGCGAAAAACCGTTAGCGGTGACGGCTGCGGATTGTCAGCGTGTGATTGAAGCAGAGCAGAAAAATGGTAAGCGCATGGTGCAGATTGGTTTTATGCGCCGCTACGACAAAGGTTACGTTCAGCTGAAAAATATTATCGACAGCGGCGAAATCGGTCAGCCATTAATGGTTCATGGACGTCATTACAATGCCAGCACGGTGCCAGAATACAAAACGCCACAGGCTATTTATGAAACATTGATTCATGAAATTGACGTTATGCACTGGCTGCTTAACGAAGATTATAAAACCGTTAAGGTTTACTTCCCGCGTCAGTCCAGCCTGGTGACGACTCTGCGTGATCCGCAGCTGGTTGTAATGGAAACCACCTCCGGCATCAATATTGTGGTTGAAGTGTTTGTGAACTGCCAGTATGGCTACGACATTCACTGCGATGTTACCGGCGAGAAAGGAATGGCGGAGCTGCCAACCGTCGCCAGCGCCGCGGTACGGAAAGCGGCGAAGTATAGCACCGACATCCTGGTTGACTGGAAACAGCGCTTTATTGATGCCTACGACATTGAGTTCCAGGATTTCTTCGATCGCCTGAACGCAGGATTGCCGCCGGCAGGCCCAACGTCATGGGATGGTTATCTGGCTGCGGTTACCGCTGATGCCTGCGTGAAGTCTCAGGAAACAGGGAATACCGAGATTGTTGAATTACCCTCAAAACCTGATTTCTACAAATAAACCTTCCGCGTATTAAAACCTTCTGCCGGATAGCGATGCTTAAGCGTCCTATCCGGCATATCACAATTTATTATCTTCTTTTATCCGGAACTTCCCTATGAAAGGCAGACTCATCTCTTCCGATCCGTATCGTCAGCAATTCCTTGTTGAGCGTGCGGTCTCTTTTTCGCATCGTCAGCGTGATTGCAGTGAATTAATCAGCGTCTTACCGCGCCACACGTTACAGCAGATTGACGGATTCGGCGGCAGCTTTACCGAAGGTGCGGGCGTGGTATTCAACAGCATGAGCGAAAAGACGAAGGCGCAATTTCTTTCCCTTTATTTTTCTGCTCAGGAACATAATTACACTCTGGCGCGGATGCCAATTCAGAGCTGTGATTTTTCCCTGGGCAATTACGCGTATGTCGATTCCAGCGCTGACCTGCAGCAGGGACGGCTCTCCTTTTCCCGCGATGAAGCGCATTTAATACCGCTGATTTCCGGGGCGTTGCGGTTAAATCCACATATGAAGCTGATGGCTTCGCCGTGGAGTCCGCCGGCGTTTATGAAAACTAATAACGATATGAACGGTGGCGGCAAGCTGCGGCGCGAATGCTACGCCGACTGGGCCGATATCATTATCAACTACCTGCTGGAATACCGCCGCCACGGCATTAATGTGCAGGCGCTCTCCGTGCAGAATGAGCCGGTGGCGGTAAAAACCTGGGACTCCTGTCTGTATAGCGTGGAAGAGGAGACAGCCTTTGCCGTGCAGTATCTGCGTCCGCGCCTCGCCCGGCAGGGTATGGATGAGATGGAGATCTATATCTGGGATCACGATAAAGATGGCCTGGTGGACTGGGCTGAACTCGCCTTTGCTGACGAAGCTAATTATAAGGGAATTAACGGGCTGGCATTCCACTGGTATACCGGCGACCATTTTTCGCAAATACAGTATCTGGCCCAGTGCCTGCCGGATAAAAAACTCCTGTTTTCCGAAGGCTGTGTGCCAATGGAGAGCGATGCCGGTAGCCAGATTCGCCACTGGCATACCTATCTCCATGACATGATTGGTAATTTCAAATCGGGTTGTAGCGGGTTTATCGACTGGAATCTGCTGTTGAACAGTGAGGGTGGGCCGAATCATCAGGGTAATCTGTGTGAAGCGCCCATTCAATACGATGCGCAAAACGACGTGCTGCGGCGTAACCACTCCTGGTATGGTATTGGCCACTTCTGCCGCTATGTGCGTCCGGGGGCGAGGGTCATGCTTTCTTCAAGTTACGATAATCTTCTGGAAGAGGTGGGATTTGTGAATCCCGACGGCGAGCGTGTGCTGGTGGTGTATAACCGCGATGTCCAGGAAAGGCGTTGCCGGGTGCTGGATGGCGATAAAGAGATCGCGTTAACGCTGCCGCCGTCAGGCGCCAGTACGTTGCTATGGCGGCAGGAGTCGATCTGAATGATGAAGCTGGGATTTAATGAAGCGACCTGTATGCGAAACTCCACGCTGGCACAGGATGTTGTGTTGGCGGAACGTTTTGGCTATGACTACATCGAAATCCGTCTGGATATGTTGCAGGAGTGGTTGCAGAAACATACGTTAAGCGAGCTGGCAGACATTTTCGCCGTCGGCCACCTTAAGCCCTGGGGCTACAATTCGCTGGAAGACATTACGTTTTGTGATAGCGAAAGCTGGGCGGAGAAACGGCGGCAGTTGGCTTTCGCCTGCCATGCTGGCTCAGTGGTGGGGGGTGATTGTCTGGTTGTGGTGCCCACCATTCGTCAGGGGGGAAATTTTCCGCCAGGGGAAACGGTGAAAGATTCAGTGAAGCGTCTGCGCGAGATGGCGGCAGTGGCGGAAGAAAGCCAGATGCGGCTGGCCTTTGAGCCGATCGGTTCCGCAGGATGCTGTGTGCGCAGTCTTGCCATGGCGATGGAGATCGTAGATGCGGTCGATCGCAGTAACGTCGGGCTGGTCGTCGATGCCTTTAATCTTTACCTGCACGATCAATGGCGGGATCTGACCACGCTTCGCCAGATCCCTGTGGAAAAGATCTTCGTTTACCATATTGATGACGCCGATAATCTGCCGCTGGCAACGCTGGAGCATTGCCATCGTCTGTTTCCTGGCAACGGCGTGATCCCACTGCATGAGATCACGCATGAGCTAGTGCAGAAGGGCTATGAGGGGAGCTGTTCGCTGGAACTGTTTAACCCTGGCTACTGGCAGATGGCGGCCAGCGAAGTCTTTGCGATAGGGGCGGAAAAGACTCGCCCCTTCTTAACAGCTTAATGTTGCCGCAGCAGGAGATGGACAACCGCCGCGCCCAGCAGCGCGCAGGCCGCGGCCAGAAGAAAGACCTGCTGATAGCCGATAAACGGCGTCAGCAGGCCCGCTATTGGTCCGGTAAATCCGTAGGCCAGATCCTGAAACGCTGACCAGACGCCGAGGGCCGTACCACGAATCTCCGGTGGCACTCTGCGCACAACCTCTACGCCCAGCGATGGGAACATCAGCGAACAGCCGCAGCCGGTAATCGCCGCGCCAATCAGCGCAGCGCCTGCTGACGGAGCGGCCCACATTACCGCCAGTCCGGTCCCCTCTACCAGTAGTGAAAAGGTTGCGACCGTGGCGCCGCCGTAACGGTCTGGAAATTTGGCGCAGAAAAAGCGGACAGCGATAAACGCAATGCCAAACAGCGTCATCGCAAAACCGGTGTTATCCCAGTGACGCTCGTTGAACCAGAGGGCGGTAAACGCGCTTAGGGTGGCAAAACCAATGCCCTGGAGCACAAGCCCTGTTCCGGGCCGCCACACCAGGCCGACGACCCGTAGCACTGGCACGCGGGGACGGGCTGTTGCGATATTCCCCGGAATGCCATAGATGACTCCGCTGGCGATGATCGGCAACAGTACGACGAGGAGCGCCGGAAGCGCCAGGCCGGCCCTGGCGTAAAGCGACAGCCCCAGCGGCGCGCCGATAGCCAGCGCACCGTAGGTCGCCATGCCGTTCCAGGAAATAACCTGACCCGCGTGGGTCGAGCCCGCCAGCCACATCCCCCAGGTTAAATTACCGGTCAAAATGAAACTTTCACCGATGCCCAGCAGCACACGACCAACAATCAGTATGGCCCATGCGAGCAGCGGAACCGGGTGAGCGATTAGACTGACCAGCATCAGCAGACCTGATGCGGCGCAGTAGAACTGACCGGTGATAACCGTCCGACGTCCGCCTGACGTGTCGGCTTTTCGACCCGCGGCGCCCCGGGTAAGCAAGGTGGCGATAAACTGGCTGCCTACCGCGATACCGATCAACAGATCGCTCAGATGCAACTGCTGCTGAACGTACAGCGGCAGCATGACTAACGGGATGCCAATAGTCAGATAGTTGAGAAACATCGCGGCGCTGATGCGAAACAGCGTGATCGATGTGGAATGTTGTGTGAGAGCTGGCATGGAATCGTCCTTGAACACGCCCCTTGTCCGATGCAGACACGGGGCGTGATGAGGCAGGCATTAACGTGCCGGGCGGTATTCGCGCCAGTAGTCGATAAGCATGCGGTATTTTTGTTTCACCGTTGCAATGAGCTGTTCATCGTTAAGCTGGCCGCCTAACCACTGGCGTGACGGTTCGCCAAAGATGGTCCGGCCGACGGCGAAACCTTTCACCCAGGGCATATCCGCTGCTGCGGCGAATCCTGACTTCAACTCGCTTTCCGGTGCGTCCAGGCCAAGTATCAATATACCGCGACATTCAGGGTCATAATGCTCAATATGCTGGCTGATTTCTCGCCAACGATCTGGGCTTAACGGCGGCAGTTTCCACCAGTCCGGCAGGATCCCCAGTTGATAAAAACGTTCCACAATCTGAGGATAGTATTGCTCATTTTGGTCTGCCGCATCGCGCGGCAAGATGACTTCCAGCAGCAGATCGTGACCAGACTGGCAGCAGGCGCGGTAAACCTCGTCAATGAGCGCCTCTTGTTCAAGACGTACCGACTCTGCATCG
The DNA here is from genome assembly GCF_051700745.1 of Salmonella sp. NW884. NCBI lineage: Bacteria > Pseudomonadati > Pseudomonadota > Gammaproteobacteria > Enterobacterales > Enterobacteriaceae > Salmonella > Salmonella sp. NW884. Next base: position 75,210 of record NZ_JAMMDE010000006.1, read on the forward strand.
AGTGGATGATAGAAGACCAGACATTTCACGACGTGCTCTTGCGGCCAGCTGACAAGCTGAGAGCCAATATCGCCATGTTCCAGCTTCAGCGGATACGAACCGGGCATCTCAACCGGTCGGCCAATCCACCATCCCTGGCCGGTCACGTCGTTAAGCGCCTGCTGACCAAAGGTGGTATCGGCAAGGATGCCGCTATTATTCTGTAAACCGGCCTCAAGCGCCGCCTGACGCGCCCCTTCCAGCAGTAGCATCTTCAGGGGAGGGATCGCGGATTCACTGGCGCCGACTTCATTTGCGATATCCACCAGTTGCTTGCGATGGTCAAAGGCGAATACGCACAGCTCCGGCCAGTGCTGTTTACGGGTTGTGACCCGATGAAGGTGATTCAGCCGCGGGTCTTTGTCTGGCCGGGTGATGGATTGTTCACGCGCGAGGTAGTCGTCCAGCTCTTTTTTGGTTGGCATGGCGGGGGCACAACCGTGGCGCGATACCACTAACGCGCCGCAGGCGTTTGCATAACGGCAGGCTTGCTCCCAGCTTTCATCGTTCAGGTATCCCCGCAGCAGTCCTGACATAAAGGCATCGCCCGCGCCCAGCACGTTCAGAACGTCTACACGAACGCCGCTATGTATCTTCACCTGCGACCAGTCATCGGCGATGTTGCCTTCAAAGACTGAGCAGCCCAGCGCGCCGCGTTTGCACACCAGTACGGCCTGGGTCAACTGACGGACGCGCCGCAGGGCGGTCAGCGTGTCGGTACTGCCGCCGGCGATATGGAATTCTTCTTCGGTCCCAACGATCAGATCGAAATGGCGCAATACCTGCTGGAGCTGTTCGGTAACCTGTGATGAGGCGATGAAACGTGTTTCACCGTCTCCTAGCGACGTCAGGCCCCACAGTACGGGGCGGTAGTCGATATCCAGTGCCCGCCGCAGCCCGTGTTTTTGCGCATACTCCAGCGCTTTAAGAACGGCGGCGCGCGTATTGGGGTGAGAAAGATGGGTACCGGTGACGGCTAATGCGCGTGAAGAAGCGATGTAATCTTCGCGGATATCCTCGGGTGTTAGCGCCATGTCCGCGCAGTTATCGCGGTAGAAGATCAGAGGAAAGGTGTCCTGATCTTTAATGCCGAGGATCACCAGCGCGGTCAGACGATCGCGATCCGACAGCAGGCACTGCGTATCCACACCAACGCGGTTTAATTCTTCACGAACGAAACGTCCCATATGCTCATCGCCGACGCGGGCCAGCATAGCGGAACGTAATCCCTGAATGGCCGTGCCGTAGGCAACATTGCCTGACGATCCCCCTAAATATTTAGCGAAAGTCGTCATATCCTCCAGCCGCGACCCGATTTGTTGACCATACAAATCAACGGCAACTCGTCCCAGACAGATAACGTCCAGCGGCTTTTGCTCACTACTGACTGCTTTATTCATTGACATATCCCCTAACAGAAGACGGTGTTATTTTTGCCCATACTAAGGTTTGGTGATTTCATTTTCAATAAAAATGGAAATAATGTTTTCATTTATTGTTTGAACAAGATCACAGAAATGGTATTTCCGGGCAACGCGTATGATCGTTTTTTGTTGTGTTTTTTGTTTTAATTGATTGATTATTAATGTGTTATTTCTTTTAAAAGCACATGGAAGATAAATTTCATTTTCATGAAAAATACGCCTGAATGGCGAAATTTTTTAACCGTTTTTTGATCTCCTTCCCATAAATGAAATATAAATTCCATATAATTGTGAGAACGGAAATTTTGATCCTATGATAAGTCTCTGTGTTTTTGGGGCTGAAGCGATGCATAAGCAGGCAACGACAGCCGAACGGTTGATAAAAGCAGGTGGGGTACATGAAAACAATCAGGTTGACCATGGCGCAGGCTTTGGTGCGCTTTCTTGATAATCAGTACATCGACGTAGACGGCAGCGAAATCAAATTTGTAAAAGGGATTTTCGCCATTTTTGGCCACGGGAACGTCGTCGGATTGGGGCAAGCGCTGGAAGAGGACTGTGGCCAACTTAGCGTTCATCAAGGGCGTAACGAACAGGGAATGGCGCATATCGCGACGGGATTTGCCCGCCAGATGCGTCGCCATCAGATTTATGCCTGCACCTCCTCAGTGGGGCCAGGGGCCGCCAATATGATCACCGCAGCGGCGACCGCGACGGCTAACCGTATTCCACTGCTTTTGCTGCCGGGCGATGTGTACGCATCTCGTCAACCCGACCCGGTTTTGCAACAGGTTGAACAAGAACACGATCTGACGCTGAGCACCAATGACGCTTTCCGTGCAGTTAGCCGCTACTGGGATCGCATTACGCGTCCGGAACAGCTAATGAGCGCCTGTATCAGCGCGATGCGGGTGTTAACCGATCCGGCGGATACGGGGGCCGTGACGCTTTGCCTGCCACAGGATGTGCAGGGTGAAGCCTGGGATTATCCGGATTATTTTTTCGCTCGCCGGGTCTATCGTCTTGAGCGTCACGCGCCGACGGAGCCGATGCTGAACGAGGCGGTTGCGCTGATTCGCCGCCACCAGCGGCCGCTGATCGTTTGCGGCGGGGGCGTGAAGTACTCGCAGGCTGAAGAGGCGCTGCTGAGATTTGCCGAACGCTGTCATCTGCCGATTGCTGAAACCCAGGCTGGCAAGGGAGCGCTCAGTTCTGCACACCCGCTGAACGTCGGCGGGATTGGCGAAACCGGTTCACTGGCGGCGAATCTGCTGGCGCAGGAGGCCGATCTGATTATCGGTGTAGGGACGCGCTATACCGATTTCACCACCTCCTCAAAGTGGATCTTCCAGAATCCCGACGTGCGCTACTTAAATATCAACGTTAGCCGCTTTGATGTCTTCAAGCTGGATGGCGTACAGATGCAGGGTGACGCTCGCGTCGCCCTGACGCAGCTTAGCGAACGGCTGGCCCAGGAGCATTATGCTTCGCAATGGGGTGAGACTATTCACCGCGTCCGCTCGCAATATATGGCGGAAGTTGAGCGCGTCTATGCTGTGGAATATAGCGGAGAGGGCTTCAAACCTGAAATTGAGGATCATATGGATACTCAAAAGGTGTTTGAAGAGTTTAATGAGATTACGCGGTCGTGGCTGACCCAGACGCGCGTGTTGGGCGTGCTTAACCGGATGTTGCCGGAAAACGCGCTGGTGGTGGCGGCGGCGGGCAGCCTGCCGGGCGACCTCCAGCGTGTCTGGCAAAGCCGCGGCGAGAATGATTACCACGTCGAGTACGGCTACTCCTGTATGGGCTACGAAGTCAATGCCGCATTGGGGGCCAAGCTGGCGCAGCCGGAACGCGAGGTGTACAGCTTCGTGGGCGACGGTTCGTTCATGATGCTGCACTCTGAGTTGGTCACTTCCGTCCAGATGGGGAAAAAGATTACCGTCATTTTGCTCGATAACATGACCAACGGCTGTATCAATAATCTGCAAATGGAACACGGTATGGACAGTTACTTCACCGAGTTTCGTTTCCATCAGCAGGAGAGCGGTCGTCAGGAAGGCGGGTTTATCCCGGTCGATTTCGCTCGCATCGCTGAAGGATATGGCTGTAAAAGCTATCGCGTCACCACCATTGAACAACTGCATGAAGCGTTGGAAGATGCTCGTAAACAGACCGTGAGCACGCTGATAGACATAAAAGTGCTTCCCAAAACGATGGTGCATAAGTACCTGAGCTGGTGGCGCGTTGGCGGGGCGCAGGTATCCCGTAGCGAACGTATCCAGGCGGTAGCGCGTATGCTTGAGGAACATATCGGACAGGCCCGGCAGTACTGATTAATTTGCCGTCGTTCAGGTTGCAGAAGTGTGGTTATTGTTCTGCAACCTGAACGATACAGCGTCAACGCATTGTTTGCTTTTCAGAACGGCAAAATAAAACGATCCGTTTTTCGCAGAATTACGGGTGCTTTTCTTTTGCGGTTTTAAATTTACTATTCATGAGATTAAGAGGTACGAATGAAAAAGCTTCGATGTGGTGTTATTGGCCTCGGTCGGGTAGGTAAAATGCATGTTGAGAATATGTATTTACTGCCTCAATTAGATATTATCTGCGCCGCCGATTATTTTATTGAGGAGATGAGCGATTGGCTTTATTCGGTAAATATAACTTCAGGGTATAAAAATTATCAGGAACTTTTACAGCGTGATGATATAGAGGCAGTTTTTATTTTCACCTCAACGGATATGCACGAAGAGATCGTCACGGCGGCAGCGCAGGCGGGGAAGCACATTTTTTGTGAAAAACCGCTCAGCATGAATGAAGATGAGCAGGCCTCAATGGCGGTGCTGAGAAAAGTGAAAGAGAAGGGGGTGACGTTGCAGGTTGCCTTTAACCGCCGTTTTGATCCTCAGTTTCACGAGGTCTTTGAGCTGGTGCGCAGCGGCAAGATTGGTCGGCCCCAGATGATAAAAATCACCTCCCGCGATCCGGACCTGCTACCCCATGAACTGATCAAACGTATTGGCGGTCTGATTTTTGACTTCACCATGCATGACTTTGATATGGCTCGTTTTATGATGCAGGATGAAGTCAGCGAAGTCTATGTTAAGGGCAATACGCTGATTGATCCCAGCCTGAAAAATATTGATGATGTTGATACGCTTGCGGTGATGCTGACTTTCAGAAACGGCGGCTACGCGCTCATTGATAACAGCCGTCGGGCGGTATATGGCTATGACCAACGGGTGGAGGTTTTTGGCTCAGAAGGGATGGCGTATGCGGATAACGTTAGTGAGTCGACGGTGAAAGTTTTCAACAGCCAGCACTGCATAATGAAAAATCCCCTTCCTGATTTCACGGTCCGTTATCGCGAAGCTTACCGAACGGAAATATTACACTTTATTGATTCAGTCCTGCATCATACGCCGGTTGTCTGTACCGGCGAAGACGCATTATTGGCCCAGCGTATCGCTATTGCCGCGCAGCAATCATTAAAAAGCGGGCTGCCGGTGAAAATAACAAGCGATATTTATCTTTAACTGCATCTGTTAATAATGAAGAAACTCTCGCACTGAAAAGTGTGAGAGCTTTTCTATACCGAGGGTAATAAAATGAAAGAAATGCAGGCAACGCTGCCCCAGACATTTTATATAAAACCAGGTAAGTTTATCTGGAGCTACCTGGGAACATTTTTATTTATGTTGGGCGGCTGTATTGAGAACAGCTGGTTATCTGCCTGGTTAAATACGCAGGGATTTGATCAGGCGCATATCGGGCAGATTTTTGCCGGATATGGGATTGTGGTCGCGATCACCTCCTGGCTATCCGGCGTCTGTGTGGACGTTTTTGGTCCTAAAAAGGTGATGGTTACCGGTTTTATCGTCTATCTTCTGGCTTCCGTCGCGTTTCTGAACTTTGCGCTACCCAGCCATGATTTTGGCGCAATTCTTGTTACCTATATGCTGCGTGGCGTGGGGTATCCGCTGGTCTGTTACTCCTTCCTGGTACGCCTGACCATCCAGTTGGATAATCACCAGCAAGGGATCGGCACCTCGCTATTTTGGGTGGTCTATAACCTTGGTTTTACCATCATTGGGCCGGTGGTGGCGGCGTCGTTAATTCCTGAGTTGGGGCATATCAACGTGATGTGGGCCGGGATGGGCGTTGCTCTGCTGGGGGTTCTCTTCATGCTGGTGCTGGAACGCAATGAATTCATTCTGAAACCGCGAACGACGCCGGTCTTCAAAGAGTTATCTGCGGGTATCTCCATTATGTATGAACGGCCACGGATCGGTCTGGCGGTGATTGTCAAAACTATTAACGGTCTTGGCACCTATGGTTTTGTTGTCGTATTACCTCTGTTTCTGCTGGATAAGCACTTTACGCTTGAGGAATGGGCGAGTATTTGGGGGATTACCTTTATCTCTAACCAGGTCTTCAACATTATCTTTGGCTGGATGGGCGATAAAATTGGTTTTCGCCGAACCATCCAGATTTTTGGCAGCATCCTGACCGGTGTCGCTACGCTGATTGTTTACTGGGTGCCGATGATATGGGGGCATAACTATGTCGCCTTTATGCTGGCGATGTGTTTGTGGGGAGCCGGGCTGGCTGGCTTTGTGCCAATGACGCCGCTGGTGCCGATGATGGCGCCGGATAAGAAGGGGGCGGCGAACTCGGCCGTGAACTTTGGCTCCGGCCTGGGGAATTTCGTTGGGCCAGCGCTGGTCTCCGTTCTGGCAGGGTTCGGCACCGGCGTGGTGATGTATACTATGGCGGGGCTCTATTTATTCAGCGGCATCCTGGTGCAGTTTCTTAAAGTGCCTGGCGAGAAATAGCTTCAAATATTCTTCAAAAATCCCTTATAGCCTGTGATGTTCATCACTAAATTAAACCGGTTTTTATCAAGATTGATAAAGCCGGTTTTTTCACCCTACGTTAAATTGTACTAACGGATTACGGTTATTTACCCACTCATATACGTTCAGGGAGAAAATAATGAATATCGAAAAAACACGGTTTTGTATTAACCGGAAAATTGCACCGGGTCTAAGCATAGAAGCATTCTTTCGACTGGTTAAACGTCTTGAGTTTAATAAAGTGGAATTGCGTAATGATATGCCAAGCGGCAGCGTTACTGATGACTTGAATTATAATCAGGTGCGTAACCTGGCAGAAAAGTATGGACTTGAAATTGTCACAATTAATGCGGTCTATCCCTTTAACCAACTGACCGAGGAGGTAGTAAAAAAAACGGAAGGATTATTACGAGACGCACAGGGAGTCGGCGCGCGGGCATTAGTTCTTTGTCCGCTGAATGATGGAACGATTGTGCCGCCGGAGGTTACGGTTGAGGCAATAAAACGACTGAGCGATCTCTTTGCCCGGTATGATATTCAGGGGCTGGTTGAACCTTTGGGATTCCGCGTAAGTTCGCTGCGTTCTGCCGTCTGGGCTCAGCAACTGATCCGGGAAGCAGGTTCCCCCTTTAAGGTTTTGCTGGATACCTTCCATCATCATCTGTACGAAGAGGCCGAAAAGGAGTTTGCGTCGCGCATTGATATTTCTGCTATCGGGCTGGTGCATTTGTCCGGTGTGGAAGACACCCGACCAACGGAAGCATTGGCTGATGAGCAGCGTATTATGCTGAGTGAAAAGGATGTAATGCAGAATTACCAGCAGGTGCAGCGTCTGGAAAATATGGGATATCGCGGTATTTACGCTTTTGAACCTTTTTCTTCCCAGTTGGCTTCCTGGAGTGAGGCGGAAATAGAGGAACAAATTAATCGCAGCGTGTCATTGCTGCTGCAATGATACAGCTAATTTCCAGGTGACCGTTTTCAGTTTCCGCAGCGTGGTATTTACAATGAAAATTGCTTTTGATGTCGATGTTATTAAACATTTACCCATTACCCAAATGGTACGGCAGGTTTCCGAGTGGGGGTATAAATATATTGAGCAGTCGCCGCACTCGCGTATTAATCCGTTTTATAAACACCCTAAAGCTGGTCGCGATACCATGCAGGAATATAAACGCGCCTTGCAGAACTACGGTGTGGAAATCTCGTCATTTATTGTGGTTTATCGTTGGTCCGGCCCCGATGAAGAGCGTCGGCGCGCCGCGGTAACCAACTGGAAGCGGATGATTGAGATTGCCGTTGATATGGGCGTACAGGTGATTAATACCGAGCTTTCCGGGACGCCGGATGAGCCGGAGATTTGTGAAGAGATGTGGTATCGCTCCATGGAGGAATTGCTGCCGATCGTGGAACGAGAGGGAATTCGAATCGAAATTCAGTCTCACCCCTGGGATTTCTGCGAACTGAACGATGAGACGGTCGACATGGTGCAGTCTTTGCGTAGTGATAACGTGACCTATCTGTACAGTGCACCGCATGGCTTCTTTTACGATAAAGGGCAGGGCGACGTCGCAAGGATGCTGAACTATGCCGGGGCCGATCTTTCGCATGTTCTGCTGGCCGATACGCACAACCACACGCTTCCCTGCCGCTATATCATGAACCCGCCTGGCGTGAATGCGACGATTCATCAGCACATCGGGCTGGGAGAAGGTGAGGTCGATTTTGACGCGCTATTCCAGGCGCTGCGTGAAATGGATTTTGCAAACCGCACGTTTAAGGTGGGCGGTGAGGCAATTATCACCACGTCGCTGTTTGGTTATCCTGAAAAAATGAGTGTTCAGGCGGTGGAAACGCGCGAGCGGATCGAGCGGGAGCTACTCGGACGTTAAAAACGGGTGGATTTGCCTGTACCGCGCCACAGGCTGGCGCGGTCATTTGCGGCAATTACCCTTCGTTTTCCGCCAGCTCGCGCAGATACTGGAAGATCTGACGCGCTGATTTCGGCGGTTTGTTGCCTTCTTTCTCTTTCTTCGCATTGCGGATCAATGAACGAAGCTGTTGACGATCGGCGTGCGGCCACAGGGTCAGTACTTCGGCTACCGCGTCATCGCCTTCGACGATCAGACGATCGCGCAGATGCTCAAGCTTGTGAAACAGCACCACCTGCTGATTATGGCGGTTTTTCAGCTTGTCCAGCGCCTGGCGAATAGGTTCAACGTCGCGTTGGCGCAGCATTTTTCCGATAAGCTGCAACTGGCGGCGGCGTCCTTCCATTTTGATACGCTGGGCCAGTTCAATGGCGTCGCGCAGATCGGCGTCCAGCGGGATCTTATCCAGCGCGTTTTTCCCCAGATCCACCAGTTCCGCGCCCAGGCGTTTTAATTCCTCGGCATCGCGTTTAATTTCACTTTTACTGACCCAGATAATTTCATCGTCTTCGTCTTCGATGTCATCACCGGGAACGTCGTCGAGCCAGTCTTCGGGCTGCTTTGTCATGTCAGGCTCCTTAAAAAAAGAGGCTAATGTTACCAGTTAAGATGCGCACTGAAAAACGGTTCTCTGTTAGACTTCAGAGAAACTCTCTCTACATTATGGCATTTGCAATGAAAGTAATCTCACAAGTTGAAGCGCAGCGTAAGATTCTGGAAGAAGCAGTTTCGACAGCGCTGGAGTTAGCCTCAGGCAAATCGGATGGGGCGGAAGTCGCCGTCAGCAAGACCACCGGCATTAGCGTCAGCACCCGTTATGGTGAAGTAGAGAATGTCGAATTTAATAGCGACGGCGCGCTGGGCATTACGGTGTATCACCAGAACCGCAAAGGCAGCGCCTCTTCGACGGATTTAAGCCCGCAGGCGATTGCCCGTACCGTGCAGGCCGCGCTGGATATCGCGCGTTACACGTCGCCTGACCCGTGCGCAGGCGTGGCGGACAAAGAACTGCTGGCGTTTGACGCGCCGGATCTGGACTTGTTCCACCCGGCAGAGGTTACGCCAGACGAAGCCATTGAACTGGCCGCGCGTGCGGAACAGGCTTCTCTAAAGGCGGATAAACGCATCACCAATACCGAAGGCGGGAGCTTTAACAGCCATTACGGCATTAAAGTGTTCGGCAACAGCCACGGCATGTTGCAGGGATATTGCTCCACGCGCCATTCGCTCTCAAGCTGCGTCATCGCCGAAGAGAACGGCGATATGGAGCGTGATTACGCTTACACCATCGGTCGGGCAATAGCGGATCTGCAAGCGCCGGAATGGGTCGGGGCCGAGTGTGCGCGCCGCACCTTATCCCGCCTGTCGCCGCGTAAGCTCTCCACCATGAAAGCGCCGGTCATTTTCGCCAATGAAGTGGCGACAGGGCTATTTGGTCATCTGGTCGGGGCGATTGCCGGCGGCGCGGTATACCGTAAATCCACTTTTCTGCTCGACTCGCTGGGCAAACAAATTCTGCCGGAATGGTTAACCATCGAAGAACACCCGCATCTGCTAAAAGGGCTGGCGTCTTCACCGTTCGACAGCGAAGGCGTGCGTACGGAGCGCCGGGACATTGTGAAGGATGGCGTACTGACGCAATGGTTGCTGACCAACTATTCCGCCCGCAAACTGGGGCTGAAAAGTACCGGTCATGCCGGCGGCATTCATAACTGGCGTATCGCCGGGCAGGGGCTGAACTTTGAGCAGTTGCTAAAAGAGATGGGCACCGGCCTGGTGGTGACGGAACTGATGGGCCAGGGCGTCAGCGGTATTACCGGCGACTACTCCCGCGGCGCTGCGGGATTCTGGGTTGAAAATGGTGAAATCCAGTACCCGGTAAGTGAAATTACCATTGCCGGTAATTTAAAAGAGATGTGGCGTAATATTGTCACCGTGGGTGATGATATTGAAACGCGCAGTAATATACAGTGCGGTTCGGTATTGTTACCGGAGATGAAAATCGCCGGACAATAATACCCGTCATACTTCAGGCTGCAGGCGCGTTGGCTGCCTGCAACCCGAATTATTCAGGGTATTACACTTATCGTTAATAATAAAAAAGGAAGTGAGCAATGCGTAAAAGCCTGTTAGCTATTCTTGCTGTGTCATCGCTGGTATTCGGTTCGGCTGTTTTTGCTGCCGATCTTGAAGATAATATGGATATTCTCAATGATAACCTGAAAGTTGTTGAGAAAACGGATAGTGCCCCTGAACTGAAAGCGGCATTAACCAAAATGCGCGCGGCCGCGCTGGATGCTCAAAAAGCTACGCCGCCAAAGCTGGAAGATAAAGCGCCGGATAGCCCGGAAATGAAGGATTTTCGTCACGGTTTTGACATTCTGGTCGGCCAAATTGATGGCGCGCTGAAGCTGGCGAACGAAGGTAACGTTAAAGAAGCGAAAGCGGCGGCGGAAGCGCTAAAAACCACCCGCAATACGTATCATAAGAAGTATCGTTAATTTTTGTGGGATGGCGGCTTCGCTTTATCCGCAGGTCGCCATCCGGCAAACTGTAATACCCATCACACTTTCTCACTTTATACGACAACGTCATTGTTTCGCCATTTCCTCTTTATGCCGCGATAGATCTCACACTTTCCCGGCGATAATTCATTAATGCCGCCTTTTCTGTGGCGCAGATCACCTATCCCACTCGCGTTTCCACTTCGAGGTGGAAAATAACTCGCTACAAACTTTTAACCCTTGCCGCTAGTTTTATCTCATTGCCATTAACGGGGTGAGACGCGTGGATAACGGAGCAGTAAAACACGATGCCGGTGAGCGAATTAACGAACTGGCTGAACAGGTGTTAACGCAGGTGGATGGCCTGCTGGGGCGACATCACATTGTCCCCAATGCGGTACAGACGCAAATGCTGACCTCGCACGTTCGCGCGATGGCGCACCGGTCAATTACCGGGGAGCCTTTACCGGAAGTCGATGCCAGCTTGTTTGATGAAATCTCAGCCGAATCAATGGCGCTTGCCCGCGAAATCGTGGCGGCGTTTGGCAACCTTCCTGACGAAGAAGCCTGGCTATTATCGGTGCATTTTGAAGTCGCGAAAGACAACCTCTAAGGAGCAAAAAATGGAACAGATTACCGTCGTGATTGGCGATCGCCTGGGTAAAGGCCAGAAAGTGGCGGCAGGCGTGGAAAAAGCGGGCGGTCGCGCGGTCGTCGTACCGGGCGTCGCGGCAGACATGAAGCTGGGCGATGTGATGAAAGCGGAAAACGCCACCTTCGGCATTTCATTTTGCGGCAGCGGCGGCGCGGGCGCTATCACCGCGCAAAACAAGCATGGCTACAAAGCCAAATATGGAATGCGGTCAGTGGATGAAGGCGTCACCGCTATCAATGAAGGCTGCAACGTGTTGGGTTTCGGCTTTATGGATAAAGAAGAGCTCGGCGAGCGCCTGGTGCAGGCGTGGCAAAAGAAATACGGCGCCTGATGATGAAAGAGCAATTCACCACCACGGTGAGAGTAAAAGGCAAGGGCGACGCCAAAGCACGCGCCTTTGCCGATGCGCTGAACCATGTTCAGTCGGCGGTGATGAGAGAGTCGCCGTATATCTTACTGCGTATTGAGCCACAGGATGTGCGGATTGTTCAGGCGCATGAGTCGGTGCGTAAAGAGGCCTTTCTGTTTTTCTTTTTGCGCCGGGAACGACGCACTTACAGCGTGGAGCTGGATGTGACCGTCAACGTGACCGCCATCAATCTCGACAGGGTGGATTTCGTCGCGAAACGCTGATTTTTATTAAAAAGGCATAGTTATGTTCCTGATAATACTAATTAAATCGCTCATTATCGGCGCGCTGGTCGGCGTAGGGGTGGGCGCTGGGGCTGCACGCATGTTTCACGCGCCAACCACGCAGGGGATGGGCGCGTTCCGTACGTTGGGCGAACTCAACTCTTGTGAAGGCGACCCGGCATCTCACTTCTCCTTTGGACTGGGTTTCTTCTTTAACGCTTGGGCGTCGTCTGTGGCGGCCGGATCGTTCACCCAGGATGTCGATCACCGCATCATCCCTAACTGGGGCGCGGCGGCGCTAATGATCAAAAATCGTAACGTCGGCGAGACGCTGCACGACCCGAAAAAAATGGCGATCGCCTGCGCCGTCATCGGCATGATCGTCGTGACGTTCCTTAACCTGACCGCCTCATCCGTGCCAGAAGCGCTACAGGTGACGGCGGTTAAGGTGCTGGTACCGGCGGCAAACCTGCTGGTCAATATCGTCATGCCTGTGATCTTCTGGTTAGCGGCGATCGACGCTGGTAAAAAATCGGGCTTCTGGGCCACCGTTTTCGGCGGCGCGGCGCAGCTCATCATGGGGAACGCCGTACCGGGGCTGGTGCTGGGTATTTTGATCGGCAAAGGCGTAGAAGAGAGCGGCTGGAACCATGTCACCAAAGTGATGATGGTCGCCATCGTTTTGCTGTTTGTGTTGAGCGGCTTCTTCCGCGGCTTCGACATGAAAATGATCGAGTCTTTCAACATGACGGTACCGAACTGGCTTGAACTGATCCACAACTCGCTCAGCGGCAAATAACGGAGGCCACAATGGAAGAGAATAAAGGTTTTTGGTATGCCGACTGGTCGTTCCCGATCTTTGTTGGCCTGCTCTCCTCCGGCGTTTTCGCCGGGACGCACATGTACTATCTGTACGGTATCGGCGCATTTAACGAAGTCGCTTTTGTGGCGATGTTGAAAGCGGGGATGGATACCGGCGTCTACGGCGCGGTCGCCGCTTTCGGCGCCAGCTTTTTATTTGCCCGCATTATCGAAGGTTCGCTGGTCGGAATTCTGGATATCGGCGGGGCAATTCAGACTGGCGTGGGCTTAGGGGTTCCGGCGTTACTGCTGGGGGCTGGCTTTGTCTTCCCGGTGGCGAACTTTATCGCTTCGCTGATAACCGGTCTGGTGATTGGCCTGGCGATTGGCTACATCATTATTCTGGCGCGTAAGTTCACCATTAATCAGAGCGACTCCACGTACGGGGCGGACGTCATGATGGGGGCCGGTAACACTTCAGGCCGTTTTCTGGGGCCGTTGATTATCCTCAGCGCCATGACGGCATCGATTCCCATTGGTCTGGGCTCTCTGGTGGGCGCGCTGCTGTTTTATATCTGGCAGAAGCCGATTACCGGCGGCGCGATTTTAGGCGCGATGATCCTCGGTTCCATCTTCCCGGTTGCGATTAGCTAATTGTTGATTTGTAGGCCGGATAAGGCGGTTGCGCCGCCATCCGGCAAAGGAGAGAGCGATGTTTGATTTACTCCTGCGCCATGCGCGTCTGGTCGATGACACGCTGACTAATATTGCCCTGCAAGATGGCAAAATCGCGGCGTTGGGTGACGTTGATGGTCCGGCGCTGAAAACCATTGACCTGCGCGGCGAGTGTTACGTTAGCGCGGGTTGGATTGATTCTCACGTCCACTGCTACCCGACATCGCCGATTTACCACGACGAACCGGACAGCGTGGGTATTGCCACTGGCGTTACCACAGTGGTGGATGCCGGCAGCACTGGCGCAGACGACATTGATGATTTCTATGCTCTGACGCGTCAGGCGACCACCGAGGTTTATGCGCTGCTGAATGTTTCACGCGTTGGGCTTATTGCCCAAAACGAGCTGGCTAACATGGCCAATATTGACGTCGATGCGGTCCGGCAGGCGGTAAAACGCCATCCGGATTTTATCGTCGGCCTCAAGGCGCGGATGAGCAGCAGCGTGGTAGGCGTTAACGGCATCACGCCGCTGGAACGCGCTAAAGCCATGCAGCAAGAAAACGGCAACCTGCCGCTGATGGTACATATTGGCAATAACCCGCCGGATCTGGACGAAATCGCGGAGCGTCTGACGGCGGGCGATATCATTACCCACTGTTACAACGGTAAGCCGAACCGTATTCTTCGGCCTGACGGCGAGCTGCGCGCCTCGGTGACACGAGCGCTGGCGCGCGGCGTGCGTCTGGATGTCGGGCATGGTACCGCCAGCCTGAGCTTTGCAGTGGCGAAACGCGCTATTAGCCTGGGGATTTTACCGCATACCATCAGTTCCGATATCTACTGCCGTAACCGCATCAATGGCCCGGTGCATTCGCTGGCTAATGTGATGTCGAAATTCCTCGCCATCGGCATGTCGCTGCCGCAGGTCATTGCGTGCGTGACGGCCAATGCCGCCGATAGCCTGAATCTGAAAACCAAAGGTCGTCTTCAGCCTGGTCTGGATGCCGACCTGACCCTCTTTACGCTTAAACGCCAGCCTACCGTGTTGGTAGACGCGGAAAACGACAGCTTACAGGCTGAGGAATTGCTGACGCCGCTTGCCGCGATACGCGCAGGCAAGGGCTATATGACCAAACAAGGGAGCGCGGAACATGCCTTCGATTTTTGAGAAGTATCAATTAAAACAGGTGATTAACGCCTCCGGACGTATGACGGCGCTCGGCGTCTCTACGCCGCGCCCGGAAGTGATAGACGCGGCGATGGCCGGAATGAATCAGTATTTCGAGATGAAAGATCTGGTGAATAAAACCGGTGAGTACATTGCGAAATTGCTGGAAGTAGAAGGGGCGACGGTAGTCTCCTGCGCCAGTGCGGGCCTTGCCCAGTCGGTTGCCGCGGTCCTGGTTCAGGACAGCGACTGGCTGCTGGAAAACCTGCACGTTACACCGATTGAAAATAACGAAATCGTCCTGCCAAAGGGCCACAACGTCAACTTTGGCGCGCCGGTGGGAACGATGGTGGCGCTGGGCGGCGGCAAACTGGTGGAAGCCGGTTACGCCAACGAATGTTCCGCCGCCCAGTTGGCGGCGGCCATTACGCCGCGCACGGCGGCTATTCTCTATATCAAATCTCACCACTGCGTACAGAAAAGTATGCTCAGCGTGGAGCAGGCTGCGGTGGTGGCGCGCACGCATAATCTGCCGCTGATTGTGGACGCGGCGGCGGAAGAAGATTTGCAGTGCTACTACCGCGTGGGCGCAGATCTCGTTATCTATAGCGGCGCAAAAGCGATTGAAGGGCCGACCAGCGGGCTGGTGATTGGCAAAACGCAGTATGTTGAGTGGGTAAAACGTCAGTCAGCGGGCATTGGCCGGGCGATGAAGGTCGGCAAAGAGGGAATTGTTGGCCTGACCTGCGCCATTGAATTGTACCTGCGGGCGCAAAAAGAGAGCGGCGCGGAGATGGTAGAAAAAATGGCGCCCTTTATTGACACGTTGAACACGTTTAACGGCGTCAGCGCCCGCGTGGTGTGGGACAGCGCCGGACGCGACATCGCGCGCACGGAAATTAAGTTTGATGAAGCCGTTACCGGCATCGCCACAGGCGAACTGGTCGACGCGCTGAAGCAAGGAGAATACGCGATTTACTTTCGCGGATACAAAGCCAACGAAGGGATTATTGAAGCGGATGTCCGCAGCGTCGATCGCGCGCAGTTAGCGATTGTGGCGCGTCGTATTGGCGAGATGATTAATCAGGAGAAACAAGCATGAAACTGACCCCTAACTTTTACCGCGATCGCGTTTGCCTGAACGTACTGGCCGGTTCGAAAGATAACGCCCGGGAAATCTACGCGGCGGCGGAAGGTCATGTGCTGGTTGGCGTGCTCTCCAAAAACTATCCGGATGTGGCAAGCGCAGTCGCGGATATGCGTGAATATGCGGCGCTTATTGATAATGCGCTCTCCGTCGGGCTGGGGGCGGGCGATCCTAACCAGTCGGCGATGGTGAGCGAAATCTCGCGTCAGGTACAGCCGCAGCATGTCAACCAGGTGTTTACCGGCGTAGGGGTCAGTCGGGCGCTGCTGGGGCAAAATGAGACGGTGGTCAACGGTCTTGTCTCGCCGACCGGCACGCCGGGACGGGTGAAAATTTCCACCGGCCCGCTAAGCAGCCGCGCGCCGGACGGCATCGTACCCATAGAAACGGCGATTGCGCTGCTCAAAGACATGGGCGGCAGCTCCATTAAATACTTTCCGATGGGAGGGCTCACCTGTCGCGACGAGTATAAAGCGGTGGCTGAGGCCTGCGCCCGTCATGATTTCTGGCTGGAACCGACGGGCGGCATCGATCTGGAAAACTTCGCCGAGATTCTGCACATCGCCCTTGATGCAGGTGTAAGCAAAATCATTCCTCACATTTATAGTTCGATTATTGATAAGGTGAGCGGCAACACTCGTGCGGACGATGTGCGTCAGTTACTTGCTATCGTCCGGTCGCGTGTCGGCTAATCATGAGGAGAGAGACGTGCGATTCCCCAACCAACGTTTAGCGCAGCTATTTGCGATGCTGCAAAACGAGACGCTGCCGCAGGACGAACTGGCGCAGCGGTTGTCGGTCTCCACGCGTACCGTTCGGGCGGATATCGCCGCGCTGAACATGTTGCTGACGCCGCATGGCGCGCAATTTACTCTCAGCCGCGGCAACGGGTATCAGCTCAAAATTGATGATCCGGCACGTTATCAATCCCTGCAAACGCAGCAATCTCCCACGCTGGCGCGCGGTCCGCGCACCAGCCAGGAGCGGATCCACTATTTGCTGGCGCGTTTTTTAACCTCCGCCTTCTCGCTGAAGCTGGAGGATTTAGCAGATGAATGGTTTGTCAGCCGTGCGACGTTGCAGAACGATATGGCGGACGTGCGCGAGCATTTGCTGCGTTATCATCTGACGCTGGAAACGCGTCCGCGTCATGGCATGAAACTGTTTGGCGGAGAGATGGCGATTCGCGCCTGTCTGACCGACCTTTTATGGACGCTGGCGCAGCAGGAGCCCTCCCATCCGTTAATTGTTAGTACCACGCTGAACACCGAGGTGTCTCAACGGCTGCAGTCTCTTTTGCCGGATATTTTCTCTCATTGTCAAATCCGCCTGACCGATGAGGGCGAGCTGTTTCTGCGTTTATACTGCGCGGTGGCGGTACGGCGTATTCGCGAGGGGTATCCGTTATCGGAATGCGTGGCAGAGGAGGTCGATGAAAAGGTGCGCCATGCGGCGCATGAGATTGCGGAGCTACTACAACAGCTGGCTGACAAGCCGCTGTCGGAGCCGGAAGTAAGCTGGCTGAAGGTGCATATTGCCGCCCGCCAGGTACAGGAAATTGCCCCCAGCGCCATTAATGCCGATGATGAAGAGGCGCTGGTGCACTATATCCTCAATTTTATTAATACCCAGTACAACTATAACCTGTTGAATGATAAACAGCTTCACGCGGACTTGCTGACCCACATCAAAACGATGATCACCCGCGTGCGCTACCAGATCATGATCCCCAACCCACTACTGGAAAATATTAAGCAGCACTATCCGATGGCGTGGGATATGACGTTGGCGGCGATATCGAGTTGGGGAAAATACACGCCGTATACCATTAGCGAAAACGAAATCGGTTTTCTGGTGCTGCATATTGGCGTTGGGCTGGAACGTAGTTACAACATTGGCTACCAGCGGCAGCCACAGGTACTGCTGGTGTGCGATGCTGGTAATGCGATGGTGCGGATGATTGAAGCGGTACTGGCGCGGAAATACCCGCAGATTGAGATTGCCCGCACTCTGACGCTACGCGACTATGAGGCGCGGGACAACATTGTGGAGGATTTTGTGATTTCCACAGCGCGGATCGGCGAAAAAGATAAACCGGTCATCATGATCGCCCCCTTTCCTACCGACTATCAATTGGAGCAGATCGGTAAGCTGGTGCTGGTGGACAGAACCCGCCCGTGGATGCTGGATAAATATTTCGATGCCTCGCATTTTCGCATCGTGGAGGGGGAAATAGATCAACAGACGCTGTTTAAAACGCTGTGCGATCAGTTGCACGAGGAAGGCTTTGTTGATGCGGCGTTTCTCGATTCGGTTATTGAACGTGAAGCTATTGTCAGTACGTTATTAGGCGACGGGATTGCCTTGCCGCACGCGCTGGGGCTGCTGGCGAAGAAAACGGTGGTTTATACGGTGCTCGCGCCGCAGGGGATTGTCTGGGGTGACGAAACGGCGCACGTTATTTTTTTACTCGCCATCAGCAAAAGTGAATATGAAGAGGCGATGGCCATCTACGATATTTTCGTCACTTTCCTGCGCGAACGCGCCATGACGCGCCTCTGCGCATGTCAGAATTTTACGCAATTTAAAACGGTCGCGATGGAGTGCGTGAGTCGTTTTTGACACTTTCCCGTCACGTCATTGTTAAGAAGATTTATGTGCTTGTCGGTATGCCAGCACGGGTTATTTTACCCAATCTTCGTACTGCAAACCCGGTACCCGCTCAAACTCCCTCACGTTATTAGTGACCAGTATCGCCCCGGACGCAATGGCATGGCCGGCGATAGCCGCATCGTTTGATCCAATCGGCGTACCGGCGGCGGCCAGTACGGCACGGATCTCTGTGGTGGCATCCACTGCCGCCCGGTCCCAGGCCAGCACGGCATCCAGGCGACTACAGAATGCATCGACCAGTTGGGCATGGCGTGGCGAGGCCTTTTTGCCCGTACAGCCAAAACGCATTTCGGCGTAGGTAATCGCCGACACCACAATACGATGGCGGCGCAGCACTGCCTGCTCAAGGCGTTTCAGCACAGCTTCCGGCTGTTCGCGCATAATGAAAGAACAGATGCAGGTATCCAGCATGTAGGTTTTACTCATAGTTCAAAGCGCCCCTCATCGCTGATGATGTCTTCGCGTTCCGTCAGAAAGTCTGGGCTGGCTTTTTCCTCATGACGGAATGATCCCCAGGAAGGGCGGGCGGGGCGCAGAATAATCGTGTCGCCTTCGCGGAAGATTTCAAGTTCGTTGACGCCGTCAAAATCCAGATCGCGTGGAAGGCGGATCGCGCGGTTATTGCCATTTTTAAATACAGATACGGTTCGCATGGTCGTCTCCTGCCCTTGTGGGCGTGATGTTATAGGCCAGTGTCGGAGTTAATTATATGCCTGTGCGTGACATATGTATAGGCATATGCATATACCTGTAAGCAGGAGGCGAAAGAAGGGCGTAAAAGTAGCGGACGAGTAACGGTTTTGACCCAATATCCCCGCATCAACGCAAATGATGCACTACCTGGTTGCTGCTACCGCGCCAGATCAGCGCCGGGTCTTTCAGATCCTGCACAAATTTGCCATCGACCAGCACGTTGATGAGATCGACTACCTGCATTTGCGCGGCGTTGAGTTCATCGAGCTTGTAGCCGGTCCACACCCAAATATCTTTCCCCGGGCACTCCGCGCGGATGCGTTGTACCAGTGCCAGGATATCCGGTACGTTTTGCGGATGCAGCGGATCGCCGCCGGAAAGCGAGATCCCCTGACGGTGAATGCGCGTGTCGTTCAGATCGGCAATGATCTTATCTTCCATCTCTTTGGTAAACGGCTGGCCGGAGTTCAGCCGCCAGGTGCTTTTGTTATAGCAGCCAGGGCATTCATGCACGCACCCTGACACAAACAGGGTGCAGCGGGTGCCGGGGCCGTTAACGATGTCTACGGGGTAGTATTGGTGAAAGTTCATGTTTCCTCGTTGCATTTGGCGCTGTAGCGGCGTTGGCCGCTCTCACTTACCCAGGTCACTTACTTATGTAAGCTCCCTGGGATTCGTTCGTTTGCCGCCTTGCTACAACACCAACTGCTTAGAGGAAACTCATGAAATTGGAACTATAGCCAGCGGTTGTAGGCCGGATAAGGTGTTTACACCGCCATCCGGCATTTACGCATTGCAAACGGAGGATTAACCTATCTGCCCGTTGCCTAAATGCTTCACGCGGCGCTTCACTTCTTCCTGCTTGCCGGCGTTAAACGGACGCGCGTCCGGGCTGCCTAAATAACCGCACACGCGACGGGTAACCGAGACGCGCGCGGCATCGTGGTTGCCGCATTTCGGGCAGGTGAAACCTTTACTGGTACATTCGAACTCGCCGGTAAAGCCGCACTCGTAGCATTCATCGATCGGCGTGTTGGTGCCGTAATACGGTACATGCTGATAGCTGTAATCCCAGACATCTTCCAGCGCTTTCAGGTTGTGCTGAATGTTCGGGTATTCGCCGTAGCAAATGAAACCCCCGTTCGCCAGCGGCGGATACGGCGCTTCGAAATCGATTTTGTCGTACGGGTTGACCTTCTTCTCCACGTCGAGGTGGAAGCTGTTGGTGTAGTAACCTTTATCGGTTACGCCCGGCACCACGCCGAACTCGGCGGTATCCAGACGGCAGAAGCGGTCACAGAGGTTTTCACTTGGCGTGCTGTACAGACTAAAGCCGTAGCCGGTCTCGTCTTTCCACTGATCCACGGCCTGGCGCAGACGCTCCACAATCGCGATGCCTTTAGCGCGAAGCTGCTCGCTGTCGTACAGGTGTTCGCCGCCGAACAGCGCGTTAATGGTTTCATGGATACCAATGTAGCCCAGAGAGATGGACGCACGACCATTTTTAAAGATTTCAGACACGTCGTCATCCGCTTTCAGCCGCACGCCGCAGGCGCCTTCCATATACAGGATAGGCGCGACACGGGCTTTCACGCCTTCAAGGCGGGCGATACGGGTCATCAGCGCCTTCCGCGCCAGCGCCAGACGTTCATCCAGCAGTTTCCAGAATGCGGTTTCGTCGCCTTTTGCTTCCAGCGCGATGCGCGGCAGGTTAAGGCTAATCACGCCCAGGTTGTTACGCCCGTCGTGGATCTGCTCGCCGTTTTCGTTCTCCCACACGCCGAGGAAGCTGCGGCAGCCCATTGGCGTTTTGAACGAACCGGTGACTTTGACCACCTGATCGTAGTTGAGAATGTCCGGATACATGCGCTTGCTCGCGCACTCCAGCGCCAGTTGTTTAATGTCGTAGTTCGGATCGCCAAACTTGTGGTTCAAACCATCGCGGATAGCGAAGACCAGTTTCGGGAACACGGCGGTTTTGCGATTTTTACCCAGACCGGCGATACGGTTACGCAAAATAGACGCCTGGATCAGACGCGACTCCCAACTGGTGCCGAGGCCAAAACCAAAGGTCACGAAAGGCGTCTGGCCGTTAGCGGTGTGCAGCGTGTTAACTTCGTATTCCAGCGACTGGAAGGCGTCGTAGCACTCTTTTTCGGTGCGAGAACGCGCATACCCTTCGGCATCCGGGATCTGCCACTCATCGGCGGTTTTGCGGTGCTTGTTATAGCTTTCGGTGACAAACGGCGCCAGCACTTCGTCGATACGGTTAATGGTGGTGCCGCCATAAATATGGCTGGCGACCTGCGCGATAATCTGCGCGGTAACGGCAGTGGCGGTAGAGATAGATTTTGGCGGTTCGATCTCGGCGTTACCCATCTTAAAGCCCTGGGTCAACATGCCTTTCAGGTCGATCAACATACAGTTGAACATCGGGAAGAACGGCGAATAGTCGAGATCGTGATAGTGGATATCGCCGCGCTCATGCGCTTGTACTACGTCACGCGGCAACAGGTGCTGGCGGGCATAGTGTTTGGCGACAATCCCGGCCAGCAAATCGCGCTGGGTGGGAATGACTTTACTGTCTTTGTTGGCGTTTTCATTGAGCAACGCGGAGTTAGTTTGCTCTACCAGGCCGCGAATTTCCTGGTTCAGACGACCACGCTTTTCACGCTGAATGTCGCGATCGTGACGGTATTCGATGTAGGCGCGGGCAAGCTGTTTGTACGGGCCGGACATCAGTTGGTTTTCAACCGCAGTTTGGATCTCGTTAATATCCACCTGACTGCGTGCGTTCATTTGGCTGCTAACGACTTCTGCGACGGTGGCACAGTAATCTGCGTCATCGACTCCCGCTGCTTTAGCTGCACGTAGAATGGCTTCCTTAATGCGCTCTGATTTGAATGGCACTTTACAGCCATCTCGTTTCATCACATGCGGTGTCATGATCACTCCATATTTGTAAGAACAGGTTATCCACAGAGGCCGGGGAAGCCATAACAGGTTTATTCATCTCTTTTCCAACGACTTCCCGCAATCCTGACCCAGGTTATCCACAATTCACCTTGTGTCGAGTGAACAGGTGTTGTAGCAATTGTAGTCAATTAATACAACATATTGGGTTGGCGTGCATTTTAAAGTCTATATGTAGTGATTTGCATCAAGGATGTTTGCAATTTTATTGATGTAGAACAAGGTAAAAATCAGAGCGTACAGATGGCGGGCGCTGTAGCGTTTGTAAAAGATAGCAAGAAAAATCTGATTAATTATTCAACAAAAACAGACAGTAACCTGGAGCAACGCCACAGCCCGTGTCAATAGGTTTGTGGCGTTTATCCGTATAAGGACGTCGCGTTAGCGTTGTAACCACCAGATGGCTTCAAATGGGCGGAGCGTCATCGCGGCTGGCTGGCTGGCGACCTCGCCATAATTGTGCAGTAGCGCCTGCCATTGTCCTTTGATATGCGGCGGATGCCACTCCTGGCACTGGTCGCTCAGATTGGCGACAACCAGTAGGGTTTGCCCCTGCCACTGGCGGCGATAACACCATACTGATGGGCTATCCGGGAGGAGATCCTGATAATCGCCCCAGATCAGTACAGGCTGGGTTTTACGTAGAGCAATCAGCTTTTGATAGGTGTAAAACACCGAGTTTTCATCGCGTAATGCTGCCGCGACGTTAACCTCCGTATAGTTATCGCACAGGCTTATCCACGGCTCGCCCTGGGTGAAACCGGCGTTTTTACTGTTGTCCCACTGCATCGGCGTGCGGCTGTTGTCGCGGGATTTACTGGCCAGGATAGCCAGCAGTTCGTCGGGGTCGCGTCCGGCGGCGCGTAGCGCGGCAAACATGTTATGGCTTTCCACGTCGCGATAATCGGTGATGCGGGTAAAGTGTGGGTTGGTCATGCCAATTTCTTCGCCCTGATAGATATAAGGCGTCCCTTGCATACCGTGCAGCGCCATCGCCAGCATTTTCGCGGCTGGAATCCGGTATTCACCCTCGTCGCCAAAGCGGGAAACGATGCGCGGCTGATCGTGATTACACCAGAATAACGCGTTCCAGGCGACGTTATGCATCCCCTGTTGCCAGTGGCGGAACAACGCTTTCAGCGCCACATAATCAGGTTTTGCCAGCGTCCACTTTTCGCCATTGGGGTAATCCACCTTCAGATGATGAAAATTGAAGGTCATCGAGAGTTCGTCGCCGCTAAGCGCGGCATATTGCTGGCAGTTTTCCAGCGTGGTAGAGGACATTTCGCCTACCGTCATCAGATTACGCGGCGTAAAAACGTCACGGTTCATTTCGCGTAAAAACGTATGCGCGCGCGGTCCGTCGGTATAAAAGCGGCGTCCGTCGCCCGTCGGATCGTCAGGAAAATCCTGATCTTTGGCGATCAGGTTCACCACGTCCAGACGCAGGCCATCCACGCCGCGATCGGCCCAGAATTCGCAGACCTTTTTCAGCTCGGCGCGCACGGCGGGGTTTTCCCAGTTCAGGTCGGCCTGTTCAGGCGCGAAAAGGTGTAAATAATATTGTTCGCTCTGGCTATGCCAGCGCCAGGCGCTGCCGCCAAATTTGGATTGCCAGTTATTCGGGCAGACATCCGGCGTGCCATCGCGCCAGATATAAAACTGACGGTATGGGCTCTCTTTGTTCAGCGCTTCGCGAAACCAGGCGTGTTGGGTAGAAGTATGGTTAAACACCATATCCAGGATGATACGAATACCGCGTGCTTTCGCCTGCGCGACCAGCTCGTCAAAATCATCCAGCGTGCCGTAGGTCGGGTCGATAGCCGTATAATTTGCGACGTCATAACCGTTATCCACCTGCGGCGAGATATAAAACGGCGTGAGCCAGATGGCGTCCACGCCGAGTCGCTGTAGATAGTCAAGGCGCTGCGTGACGCCGCGTAAATCGCCGGTGCCGCTGCCGGTCGTGTCCTGAAAACTTTTCGGGTAGATCTGATAAATAACGCCGTTTTGCCACCAGAGGGGAATAGTCATTGTAGTTTCCTGCAAGTACGTTGGGACGCAACTGCGCCCCGAAGAAGAATTAGACAATTTGTAATGTGCCCTGACGATGCTTACGCTGATAGATAAAGGTGGTCAGAATCACCGGGATAACGATCGCGATAACCATCGCCATCGCAAACACCTGCCAGTAAGTCGGCTGGATAGAGAGAATGCCCGGCAGGCCGCCAACGCCGATGCCGTTTGCCATTACGCCATTCAGACCACAGAGCAGACCGGCAAGGCCAGAGCCGATCATCGCGCACAGCATCGGGAAGCGATATTTGACGTTGATGCCGTACATTGCCGGTTCGGTCACCCCCAGATAGGCGGAGATCGCCGCCGGAACGGAAATTTCACGTTCATTGTGTTTACGGCTGGAGATGATAATGCCCACCACGGCGGAGGCTTGCGCGATATTCGACAGCGCAATCAGCGGCCAGACTGGCGTACCGCCCATGCTCTGAACCATCTGCATATCGATAGCGAGCGTGGTCTGGTGGACGCCGGTAATGACCAACGGGGCATACAGGAAGCCGAACAGCGCCGCGCCTATCGGGGCGAAACTGCCGGTCATCAGATAACGTACCGCAAAGGCTACGCCGTCGCCGATCATGCGACCAAAGGGGCCGATAAAGGCGTGGGCGAGAAAGACGGCCAGTATCAACGAACACACCGGGACGACGACCAGGTAGAGATAATCCGGCACGATGCGTTTCAACCGCGTTTCAATAAACCCAAGCGCCAGCCCTGCCAGTAGCGCCGGGATAACCTGCGCCTGGTAGCCTATTTTCTCAATACTAAATACGCCGAAGTTCCAGACGTCCGGCGTTTGCTGGCCCAGCAGATACGCATTCATCAACTGCGGCGACACCAGCGTCACGCCGAGCACGATACCAAGAATCGGCGTGCCGCCCATTTTTTTCACCGCCGACCAGCAGATCCCCACCGGCAGATAGAAAAAGATCGCTTCGCCGATCAACCATAAAAAATCATAAAGCGTTTTTAGCGCCGGATGCATCTGCGCCAGCGTTTGGCCGTTGCTCATCGGCACATCGCCGATCA
Source organism: Salmonella sp. NW884 (assembly GCF_051700745.1). Lineage (NCBI taxonomy): Bacteria > Pseudomonadati > Pseudomonadota > Gammaproteobacteria > Enterobacterales > Enterobacteriaceae > Salmonella > Salmonella sp. NW884. The sequence goes on from NZ_JAMMDE010000006.1 coordinate 100,496, forward strand.
CGTTACGAAAGCCTAAGATCAAACCGCCGCTGATCAACGCCGGTAGTAGCGGAAAGAAGATCTCCGCAAAGTGGGAAATTAACTGCTCATGCCACTTCATGTTCTGGCGAGCGGCTTTTTTGGCCTGCTCTTTATCGGCATATGCTTTGCCGGTGGTCTCCAGCAGCGCGTTATAGTAATCGCCGACTTCGGTGCCGATCACCACCTGAAACTGCCCGGCGTTGGTGAAACAGCCTTTAACCATCGGTAATTGTTCGATCTCTTTTGGCCTGGCGTTCGCGGGCTGGTGGAGCACAAAGCGCAGGCGAGTAATGCAGTGGCTCACCGTGGCGATGTTGTCGCGCCCGCCAACCAGGTCAATCAGCCGGTCGATATCGGCTTGTTTTACTTTGCTCATCGTAAAGCCTCATGGCAGAGGAGGTAAGTTATGGGTTGGCGCAAGAGTAGCTCTTCAACGTTGGTTTAAAAATGGGAACGTTCCCGAAACACGGCGAAGATCACAAATTACTCGTGGTATTCCGTTTAATCAGTCACTCAGGCGAGGGTAGAAGGAATGACGATCCGGCGCGGATCGCAGCGGCCATTGATCTGTTCGATCAGCTGCGAAGCCGCCTGCCGTCCGGCTTCAGCATAGCCAGGATCGACAGTGACGATCTCCGGGTGCAGGAATTTTATCAGCGGCGTGTTCCCGACGCTTGCCAGTTGCAGCGTTTCAATACGTTGCTCCTGTAAATACTTGCTGGCGCCCAACGCCAGCGTATCGGTAGCGCAGACTAACGCGGTGGTATCCGGCATGATGACGCTTGCCGTATGCTCATAACCCTGCTTCATGGCAAGACCGGGCAGGGCGGCGACGGGATGAAGTTTATGTTTTTTGCAAAACGCCAGGTATGCGTCATGCCGACGTTTGCCGGTGGTAATATCGCTATGGGGAACGCCCAGAAAGCTAATGTTGCGGTGTCCTTGCTCATACAGCCGCTGCATAAGGATATGAATCGCGCCCTCGTCGTCGTAACAGACGGAGGCAAAACCTTGCGCATCTCTTGCCAGCAGCACCAGCGAGGCTTTCCAGGGGGCGATCAACTCTTCTGTGATGCCGGTAAAGCCAAACAGCACCACGCCATCAATGTTACGTCGTCTGAGCATGCCCAGATGTTCCATTACCAGCGTCGGCGAGAACTGACTTTCCATCATAATAGGGTCGTAGCCCTGTTCGTAAAACGCAGGCAGCATGGTCTGAACCGCGAGGTTTTCAGACAACGAATCAAGGCGAGTGACGATAATAGCGACCACTTTATCGCTTTGTCCCCGCATCGCGCGGGCGGAGCGGGACGGAGAGAAACCGTGTTGATTCATCACCGCTTCGACACGCTCGCGGGTACGTTCGCTTACGCCGCTTTCATTGTTAAGCACGCGGGAAACGGTTGATTTCCCTACGCCGCTCAGGCGGGCGATGTCTTTGATAGTGAGCCGGTTTTGCATCCTGTTTTCCCGTGGCGTGACGCTGATGGTGATAAAAAGAGTAACTTTACTCAAGCGAAGGGCAATGGGCAAAGTCTGGTTTATCGTTGGTTTAATTACGTAACGGTATGATACCGCCATAATTGCCACAAAACTTATGGATTTATGCGTATAATCCGCGGCGCAAATCATTTACTTACCGGAGGCAACATGGACCCTGAACCCACCCCTCTCCCGCGATGGAGAATTTTCCTTTTCCGGTAAGCCTGCCTCTGCTGTCTTACCGGTGTGTAAGACAGTGACACAATAACGTCCCTGTTTTTATTTAAACATTGCTCATCGGGCAAGGCTTTGCCGCGCCTGAAGAATTTTCTGCGCCTGACTTCGGCGCGGAGGGATTACCTATGCTAAAAACCATTACCCGCCAGCTTTTTGCCCGGCTTAATCGTCATTTGCCTTATCGTCTGGTTCACCGCGATCCGCTGCCCGGCGCGCAGACCGCGGTAAATGCGACTATCCCGCCTTCGCTGAGCGAGCGCTGTCTGAAAGTCGCGGCAATGGAGCAGGAGACTCTCTGGCGCGTTTTTGATACGCACCCGGAGGGATTAAACGCCGCCGAGGTGACGCGCGCGCGTGAAAAGCATGGCGAAAACCGCCTTCCGGCACAGAAACCCTCGCCGTGGTGGGTGCATCTGTGGGTATGTTATCGCAATCCTTTCAACATCTTACTCACGATTCTTGGCGGCATTTCTTATGCCACGGAGGATCTGTTTGCCGCAGGCGTTATCGCCCTGATGGTCGGTATCTCAACGTTGCTGAATTTTGTGCAGGAAGCGCGCTCGACGAAAGCGGCGGACGCGCTAAAAGCGATGGTGAGCAATACCGCTACCGTACTCCGGGTTATTAATGAAAATGGCGAAAACGCCTGGCTGGAATTACCCATCGATCAACTGGTGCCCGGCGATATTATTAAGCTGGCGGCGGGGGATATGATCCCGGCGGATTTACGGATTATCCAGGCGCGCGATCTGTTTGTCGCCCAGGCGTCGCTGACCGGCGAATCTCTGCCAGTCGAGAAAGTCGCCGCGACGCGTGAGCCCCGGCAAAATAACCCGCTTGAGTGCGACACGCTGTGCTTTATGGGGACGAACGTCGTGAGCGGAACGGCGCAGGCCGTGGTGATGGCGACCGGCGCCGACACCTGGTTTGGTCAATTGGCGGGGCGCGTGTCGGAACAAGATAACGAGCAGAACGCTTTCCAGAAAGGAATTAGCCGCGTCAGTATGTTGCTGATCCGCTTTATGCTGGTCATGGCGCCGGTAGTACTGATTATTAATGGTTACACGAAAGGTGACTGGTGGGAAGCGGCGCTATTTGCGCTCTCGGTCGCGGTAGGGCTCACCCCGGAAATGTTGCCGATGATCGTCACCTCCACCCTCGCGCGCGGGGCGGTGAAGCTTTCGAAACAGAAAGTTATCGTGAAGCACCTTGACGCGATTCAGAACTTCGGCGCGATGGATATTCTGTGCACCGATAAAACCGGCACTCTGACGCAGGATAAAATTGTGCTGGAGAATCATACGGATATCTCTGGTAAGCCCAGCGAGCATGTACTGCATTGCGCCTGGCTGAACAGCCATTATCAGACCGGTCTAAAAAATTTACTGGATACGGCGGTCCTGGAGGGAGTAGACGAAACCGCCGCGCGTCAGCTCTCCGGACGCTGGCAGAAAATCGATGAAATCCCGTTTGATTTTGAGCGTCGCCGGATGTCGGTGGTGGTGGCCGAAGATTCGAGCGTGCATCAACTGGTTTGCAAAGGCGCGTTACAGGAGATCCTGAACGTGTGTACTCAGGTGCGCCACAACGGCGATATTGTGCCGCTGGACGACAATATGCTGCGCCGGGTGAAACGCGTTACCGACACGCTGAACCGTCAGGGGCTACGCGTGGTCGCCGTCGCGACCAAATACCTGCCTGCGCGTGAGGGCGATTACCAACGTATCGATGAGTCTGACCTCATTCTGGAAGGGTATATCGCTTTTCTCGATCCGCCGAAAGAGACCACCGCGCCGGCGTTGAAAGCGCTGAAGGCGAGCGGAATTACGGTGAAAATTCTCACCGGCGACAGCGAGCTGGTAGCGGCGAAAGTTTGCCATGAAGTTGGGCTGGATGCGGGCGATGTCGTTATTGGCAGTGATATTGAAGGGTTAAGCGACGACGCGTTGGCGGCGCTGGCCGCCCGTACGACGTTGTTTGCGCGTCTGACGCCGATGCATAAAGAGCGCATCGTCACTTTGCTCAAACGCGAGGGGCATGTGGTCGGTTTTATGGGCGACGGGATTAACGATGCCCCGGCGTTGCGAGCAGCGGATATTGGTATCTCGGTAGATGGCGCGGTGGACATCGCCCGTGAGGCGGCCGATATTATTCTGCTGGAAAAGAGCCTGATGGTGCTGGAAGAAGGCGTCATTGAAGGTCGTCGTACTTTTTCTAATATGTTGAAATATATCAAGATGACGGCCAGCTCAAATTTCGGTAACGTGTTTAGCGTGCTGGTAGCGAGCGCCTTTTTGCCGTTCCTGCCAATGCTGCCGCTGCACTTGCTGATTCAAAACCTGCTGTACGATGTATCCCAGGTGGCGATTCCGTTTGATAATGTCGATGAAGAACAAATTCAAAAGCCGCAGCGCTGGAATCCGGCGGATTTGGGGCGCTTTATGGTCTTTTTCGGTCCGATCAGCTCGATTTTCGACATTTTGACCTTTTGTCTGATGTGGTGGGTATTTCATGCGAATACGCCAGAAACGCAAACTTTGTTCCAGTCCGGCTGGTTTGTGGTGGGATTACTGTCGCAAACGCTGATTGTGCATATGATCCGTACCCGCCGTCTGCCGTTTATTCAAAGTCGCGCCGCCTGGCCGCTGATGGCGATGACATTGTTGGTGATGGTGGTGGGAGTCTCGTTGCCGTTTTCGCCCCTGGCGTCTTACCTGCAGTTGCAGGCGCTGCCGTTAAGCTATTTCCCGTGGCTGATTGCTATTCTGGCGGGCTATATGACGTTAACCCAGTTAGTGAAAGGGTTTTACAGCCGACGTTATGGCTGGCAGTAAACACTTTCGTCGGGGATTCGCCAGCGTGCTTAATCCCCGATATCGCTAACCAGGTCAGATGCCCGTAAAGCTCGACAAGTTTAACGCGATCGGCTTTATCTTTAAATTTCAGGGCTTATTCAAGCAACTGTAGAATGCTATATGCAGGCATAAAAAAGAGGAATGTCCAGCTAAGTTTGTAAAATACATTCTCTGCCCCCGAGCCAGAACGAGAGGAGGAGATGTCCCACCGCCGGATATGTTTTGCGGATATGCGACGAAAGCGGCGAATATAGCTAATGCAATAAACTAAGTAAGGAGGAATCGCTAAGGCGGCAGTGGGTTTAGGAAACATAAGGGTAAGCAATATGGCTGCGACAATGAAGCATAAAAAGACTATCTTCGCGGTAGATTCTATCTGTTTTAATTCCTGGCGTACGCTTTCAGCATGCTTCTCTTGCCAGCGACGGAGCGTGCTGTTGCTAAATCCATATTCTTCGCACAACGCCTTATTCGGTACGCCGTTTTTCGACTGTTGCAGAAAATCGGCTATTTGTTCCTCGGTAAAACGCGATCTTACCATTGCCGCCTCTCCATGGCTGTTGGTGCCCCGAACCGGGCAAACTTGCGCCGCCCGGCGGGGATAACGTCCGGCGCTTAGCGACGAACAGCGATCGCTTCAATCTCAATTTTCACGTCTTTCGGCAGACGGGCAACTTCCACGCAGGAACGCGCCGGGAAGGTGGCGTTGTGCTCGGTGAAGAAGGCTTCGTAGGTGGCGTTGACGGTCGCGAAATCGTTCAGGTCTTTCACGAATACGGTCGTTTTCACAATGTCGCCTACTTTCAGGCCAGCGGCTTCCACGATAGCTTTAACGTTTTCCAGCGACTGACGTGCCTGAGCGGATACGTCTTCCGCTACGGCACCGGTTTTCGGATCGACCGGGATCTGACCGGAAGTGATTACCATGCTACCCAGGTCAACGCCCTGTACGTATGGGCCGATTGCTGCTGGTGCATTTTCCGTCGCAATAGTTTTGCTCATGATTTCTCCTGAATTACAGCGGTAATAGAATGTCCCCGCTCATTATAGGGAGCCGGGATCTCATAACCAACCCAAATTAGTTGGCCAGCACCACATAATGCGAAAACTCTTTTTCACAGTATTTGCATTTGAGGGCGATATCATTGGCGCGTTTTTTCACTGCAAAGCTGGAGGATACCGGTTCCGCGTGGCTGATGCAGTTGCTGTTCGGGCAAACCAGCACATTATTAATACGCTCTGGCAGGCTGGGGCGTGATTTCCCGACTACGTCGTAGTTGTCGATGCGGTTAACGGTGGCCTGCGGCGCGTACAGAGCAAGTTGGTTAACCTGCTCTTCGGTGAGAAAGGTGTTTTCTATTTTGATTAAGTCTTTACGCCCCATCTCACCAGACGGGAGATTCAGACCGATAGTGATTCGCTGATCGGTCTCGGTCAATTTAAACAGACTCAGCAGTTTAAAGCCTACCTGCGCAGGGATATGGTCAATCACGGTGCCGCATTTAATGGCTTCAACCTGCAGTTTGTTATCGTGTGTCATCGTTTTTCTCCCTTACAGACTCAGTTCGCTATTCAGTACTAACGCCAGTAACGCCTGGCGAGCGAAAATACCGTTGCCCGCCTGTTGGAAGTACCAGGCGTGTGGCGTTTTATCCACATCCGTGGTGATTTCATCAATCCGCGGCAGCGGGTGCAGCACTTTCATATTTTCACGCGCGCCGTTCAGGTCGCTGGCGCGCAGAACAAACTGCGCCTTCACATTGGCGTACTCCGACGGGTCGAGACGCTCTTTCTGTACGCGAGTCATATAGAGGATGTCGACGTCGGCCATGACCTCTTCAATAGAACCATGCAGGCTCCAGGCCATCCCTTTTTCATCCAGCATATCCAGAATGTACTGCGGCATCGCCAGCGCGTCCGGCGCGATAAAATAAAAACGGTTGCCGCTAAATTTCGCCAGCGCCTGGGTTAGCGAATGCACGGTGCGGCCATATTTCAGATCGCCGACCATCGCGATATGCAGGTTATCCAGACGGCCCTGCGTTTCCTGGATGGTGAACAGATCCAACAGGGTTTGCGTCGGATGCTGATTCGAACCGTCGCCCGCATTGAGCACCGGCACCTGACCGGAAAACTCCGTCGCCAGACGTGCCGCGCCTTCTTGCGGATGGCGCATCACAATCGCGTCCACGTAAGTGCTAATCACTGAGATCGTGTCGGCTAACGTTTCTCCTTTTTTCCCCAGCGACGTGTTGGCGCTGTCGGAGAAGCCCACTACGCTGGCGCCCAGGCGATGCATTGAAGTTTCAAACGACAGGCGGGTACGCGTGGAGGCTTCGAAAAAGCAGCTGGCGATCACTTTATGTTTCAAAAGCTCCGGCTGCGGGTTGGCTTTTAATTTCGCCGCCGTCGCCAGTACCAGATTAAGATCGTCGCGGCTGAGGTCGTTTATGGAAATGATATGTTTTTGATATAGCGGGTTAGCCATGTTTATCTCCTGACGCCTGGGCAAAAAAAAGCCCCTCAATTGAGGGGCTTGGTATTGATTTTCAACGGAAAGAAAAACGGCAGGCCTGCGTCTTTTTTCAGACGCGGTAAGACAGAATGTCGTACACACTGAACCATGCTTCCTCCCGGCAAATTGTCCGCGATTATACTCAGCTCTGTTTTGGGATCAAGCGAATTAATGCATGATTTACTTGTCGCAAACGGTTCTTATGAATTTAAATTCATTTTAAGCAAATAATTAATTTGTTTGTGTACCAGCGCCGTGCGCTGAACGACCCGCGGTGCGACCCAGACAATACTGCTACCGGCAACGACGCCGAGAATTTCCGGCAATGCGTGGTAATCCAGAATTCTCGCGACGGCGCGACCATAACCTGCCGCCGTATGGATAAGGATAAATTCGCTATTATGTTCAACGCTGACGACCATTTCAGCTATTGAACGTCCGGCATCCGGCGAAGGACGCCGCTGGGGATTTACGGAATAAATCTTTTGTCCCTTCGTATTTCTGATTTTTATTGCGCCCAGCAGCTTGAGCAGGCGCGAAACCGTAGACTGGCTGATACCTTCAAATCCCTCATTTTGTAAATCGCGGCGAATCTCCTCCTGGGACAGGTAACTTTTTTCACTAATCAGGCGCTGACAAACCGCCAGTTGCTGTTGTTCTTTGGCGGAGTAATCATCGTATTCCTTCATAAATGCACCTTATCTTTATTATTGATATCAACGGACTGGCGAAATTCATCACATTTGTCACATCGATTGCGGATCAATCGGGCGGTTTTGCAGGAAAATGAGAAGCCGATCAAAAAAGGTGACGGCGTGCCTGATGGCGCTGTGCTTATCAGTCCTGTCGGATAAGACGCGTCGCCATCTGGCTCGTTACATCATCGCTCCGATGCTCAGTACCGCCATATTCAGCAATGTCAGGATCAGCAACAGCGGCGCGACCCATTTCAGATAGCGAACATAGGGAACCCGCGCGATCGCCAGACCGCCCATGACCACGGCGGAGGTGGGAGTAACCAGGTTCACAATCCCGGAGGCCGACTGGTAGGCGGTTACGACCAAATCCCGCTGTACGTGGGCAAAATCCGCTAACGGCGCCATAATGGGCATCGTCAATACGGCAAGACCGGAAGAGGAGGGCACCAGGAAGGAGAGCAATACTTCCAGCCAGTAGGTTACGTTTATGAAAATAGTGGTAGAGAGGCCGGAAACCAGACTTTCCGCGCTGTGCAAAATGGTGTGGGTAATCATACCGTTATCCATGACCACCACAATGCCGCGCGCGATACCAATAATTAGCGCCACGCCGAGCAAATCCCGCGCGCCGTCGATAAAGGTACTGGTAAACGCTTCCTCACCCATCCGCGTTATCACGCCAACGATAATCGCCGCCGCCAGAAAGACGCCGGAGATTTCCGCCATCCACCAGCCGAGAACCGCCACGCCGTAAATCATCACCGCGAAAGAGGCGGCGAAGATCAGCAGCACCCATTTCCGGGTAGCCGTAAACTCCAGCAGTGTATTGGCGCGATTGCCGAGAAAATGAGCGCGATTTTCCTCCATTTTATCCGCCACGATAGAAAGCTCAGGGTGGGCGCGGACTTTGCGCGCATAGCGCATTACCCAAAACACGCACAGTACGTAGCCGACAATTAACAGCAGTACGCGCATCAGCATGCCCTGCGTAAAAGGGATGCCGGCGGCGTTGGCGGCAATGACCGTGGCGAAAGGATTAATGGTCGAACCGAGCGTGCCTATCCCCGCGCCGAGCAGTACGGTTGCCGCCGCCACTAACGGATCGAAGCGGGCCGCCATCATGACCGGCACCAGCAGCGTGTAGAAGGGCAACGACTCCTCCGCCATGCCATAGATAGTGCCGCCTGCGGCGAACAGCGCCATCAGAATGGGGATCATCCACTCATCTTTGCCGTTGAGTTTGACTGTTACCCGTTCAATACCGGCATCAATCGCCCCCGTTTTATTCACCACCCCCAGAAAGCCGCCGATAATCAAGACAAACAGCGCGACGTCAATGGCGCCGGCGGTGTAGGTTTCGTGGTTATAGAGGCCGTCAATCGGCGCCAGTAAAACAGCGGTAATCCCTTGCGGATGCGCGTCCACGGGAGCATACGTTCCCGCCACCGGCACCTCTTTTCCCAGCGTGGCGTTCATCGCCATTTGGTATTTTCCCGCCGGCACAATCCAGGTCATCACCGCGACCAGGGCAATAAGAATAAACAGGATGGTATAAGCGGTGGGAAATTTAAATTTACCCATGATGTTCTCTCCTGATATCACGGATATGCGCCGCAAGGGCGCATATCCTGTGGGATTAGTCGCCGAGCGTCGCCACCATGACCGCTTTGATGGTGTGCATCCGGTTTTCCGCTTCATCGAAGACTATCGAGCCTGCGGACTCGAACACCTCTTCCGTGACCTCCAGTCCTTTCAGGCCGTAAGCCATTTCGATTTCGCGTCCCACTTTGGTGTGCTCGTTATGGAAGGCGGGCAGGCAGTGCATAAACTTCACATCAGGATTACCGGTAGCGTTTACCACCTGCTGGTTGACCTGATATGGCGTCATCAGACTGACGCGCTCCGCCCAGGCTTCTTTGGGCTCTCCCATCGAGACCCAGACGTCGGTATAGAGGAAATCCACACCGTGAACGCCGTCTTCAACGCTCTCCGTTAAGGTGATACGAGCGCCGGTAACGCTGGCGATTTCCCGGCACTGCGCGACCAGCGCGGCATCAGGCCAGAAGGACTTTGGCGCTATCAGACGGATATCCATGCCCATCTTCGCCGCGCCCACCATCAGCGAATTGCCCATGTTGTTGCGCGCGTCGCCCAGGTAGGCGAAGCTCAGTTCCGGCAGCGTTTTGCCCGGCGCATGTTCCAGCATGGTCATCAGATCGGCCAGGATCTGTGTGGGGTGAAATTCATCGGTCAGGCCGTTCCAGACGGGAACGCCCGCGTATTCCCCCAGCTCTTCCACAATGTGTTGACCAAAACCGCGATATTCGATGCCGTCATACATCCGCCCCAGGACGCGAGCAGTATCTTTCATGGACTCTTTATGGCCGATCTGCGAGCCGCTTGGGCCGAGATAAGTCACCTGCGCGCCCTGGTCGAAAGCGGCGACTTCAAACGCGCATCGGGTGCGGGTAGAGGTTTTTTCAAAAATCAGCGCGATGTTTTTGCCGATCAGCGTTTGCTTTTCGCATCCGGCTTTTTTTGCGGCTTTCAGCTCAATAGCCAGATCGATGAGGTGTTGGATTTCCGCCGGGGTGTAGTCAAGCAGCTTCAAAAAGTTACGATTTTTCAGTGAAATAACCATTACAATATCCTTGTTAAAATGAATTGCCTGATGGCGCTGCGCTTATCCGGCCCACGGTTATGCGCGCTCTGTAGGCCGAATAAGGCGGAAGCCGCCATCCGGTAAAAAGCCTTATGCGTCAACGTCGGCGGTTTCACACCGAATCAAAGTGCCTTTCTCGCCCGCGAGAATGGCTTGCCCATCCGCCAGCGAGCCGATTCCGGCAATGCCGCGGCAATGGCTGACAAACTCAGCGCAGGCGGTCACTTTCGGGCCCATCGAACCGGCGTCGAACTGTATTTCACGAAGCAGCTCCGGCGTAACCTGCGCCAGCGGGCGTTGGGTGGGTTTGCCCCAGTCGAGATACACCGCGTCGGCATCGGTCAGAATGAGCAGCGCGTCGGCGTGAATTTGGCTGGCAAGCAGGGCGGCGGACAGATCTTTGTCGATCACCGCCTCGATACCGTGGTAGCCATCGGCTTTTTCCACGACCGGCACGCCGCCGCCGCCGTTACAGATAACCAGGTGATCGCGGCTAATCAGCGCGCGGATGGCATCGTTTTCCACAATGCGTTTCGGCTGCGGGGAAGGCACAACGCGGCGGAAGGCGTTACCGTCGGCTTTGAATACCCAGCCCTTTTCTGCCTGTAACGCACGGGCCTGCGCTTTGTCGTAAATGGGGCCGATATATTTGGTTGGATTGAGGAATGCCGGGTCGTTGGCATCGACTTCGACCTGGGTGAGCAGGACGCTGATTTCACGCTCCGGCAGATGATTCTTCAGCGCCTGTTGCAGCATGTAGCCAATCATGCCCTGGCTTTCCGCACCGAGAATATCGAGCGGGTAGGGCGTAACGTTAGCGTAGGCGCTATTTTGTAGCGCCAGCAGTCCTACCTGTGGGCCGTTGCCGTGCACTAACACCACGCGCCATTGCCGCGTAAGCTGGGCGATGGTTCTGGCCGCCAGTTCGATATTTTTACGCTGAATATCAGCCTCCAGCGGTTCGCCGCGTTTGAGCAGCGCATTGCCGCCCAGCGCGACGACCAGTGTGCGTTTGTTTTCCATAACGTCTCCTTTAAATACCATCGCGTTCCAGTGGACAGCTCATGCAGCATGCGCCTCCGCGCCCGCGACCCAGTTCATCGCCGGGAATGGGAAGGACGGTAATGCCGGCTTTGTCGTATTTTTCGTTGGTCCAGATGTTGCGCTCATAGCCCACCACCACGCCTGGACGCAGGGTGAGCACGTTATTGGCGTCATTCCACTGTTCGCGCTCAGCTTCAAATGCGTCGCCGCCAGTGGTGATTAAGCGCACCTGATCGATGCCAAGCGCTGTTTCAAGAGCATGAACCAGCGTGCTCTCCTGGGTTCGTTTCAGACCGCCGCGTCCGTCTGGCGTCAGCGTCCAGCACTGAACGTCCGGGCGAACGACTTCCGGATAGACGGAGAAGGTGTCGATATCAATGTGGGTCATGACGGTGTCAAGGTGCATACAGGAGCGATGTTTTGGCAGTTCAACGGCAATGACGCGTTCCGCCTGACGATGTTTAAACAATGCCTGCGCCAGGAACTCGACGCCCTGCGGCGTAGTACGTTCAGACATACCGATCAACACCGCGCCGCGGCCAATCACCAGCACATCGCCGCCCTCTAAAGTGGCGTGGTCGTAATTAATGTCCTCGTCGCCGAAATATTTAATGAAATCACCGCCTGCGAATTGAGGATGCCAGCGATAAATAGCACGTAAATTATTCGTTTCACGTTGGCGTGCAGGTTTCGCCATGGGGTTAATTGAGACGCCGTTATATATCCAGCAGGACGTGTCACGGGTAAATAGGTGATTCGGTAATGGCTTCATAATAAAGTCATTAATATCGTGAGTATCGACCACCATATTCTTTATGGAGGCGGGGATTTCGCCGTAAGTTAAACCGCCGCTTAAATGGCGAGCCAGTTCACGGTGCGGCATATCCGCCAGCCAGGCGCGAATATCTGCGGCAAAGGTGGGCCCAAGGCGATAATCGGAAATTTGCGTGTCCAGTAGCCAGGCTTTAGCGTCAGCCACATCCAGCGTCTGGGTGAGCAGGTCGGTTAACAGCAACACTTCTATCCCTTGCTGGCGCAGCGTGTTGGCAAAAATGTCATGCTCTTCGCCAGCGCGCTCTACGGATAATACATCGTCAAAAAGTAATTCCTGACAATTTGAAGGGGTAAGTCTTTTTAGGCTGAGATTGGGCCGATGCAACATTACGCTGCGTAATTGACCGATTTCAGAACCGACAAAATGCTTTTCCATCATTATACCTTTTACATAATTTCAAGAATAAAGAAGGAGTGGCTGCAAATATTTAGCGTGCTTGCAGTCGCGGCGTTTCAGTTAAATTCGGGAGCAATGATTGAATTTTATTTGGGTTGTTAATGTGATGAGATTCACATCAATCAAGGAGTGCTATTTTTCTTACTTAATATATGAGCCGGGTCAGAGAAATTCAAAAAACAATAAGGCATTAAATGAATTACTACGCAGCTATATGGTTTGTTATTTTTTTATTGTTAATTATTTGTTTGTTGTATTGAATGATATTTAAATCTTAACTCATTGAAAATAAAATGATTATTTTTAATGGTTGCATAACTATGCGTGAGGGGGATTTTATTATCGGGGATATTTAAATAATTTAAAAATAACTATGGATAGAGAAGTCATTTATGCAGGGAGAGCGAATTGTGATCGCTAAAACGTTTTTATGTTAACGCCTTTAATATCAAAGCGTTGTTAGTGATGGCAATTTGGCGCCGCTGGGGTTTATGCATAGGTACTGCATAAAGTTGGGCGAACTATTAACAATATAGAAACACCGCTGGCGATAAACATGCGCTGGCGCAAAATCGATGAGAGTAAGGGTAGTATGGCAGCCATTTTTCTCGTATAAAGAGAAATATAAAACGCTGTTTTAACTAAGGGGATGCGATGATTATTGGCAATATTGAATATCTGGAGGCCTGGCTGCCGACGGCGTTACGGCAGGCGATTGAGCACGTCAATGCGCATGTCACGGCAACGACCGCGCCAGGTAAGTATGACATTGACGGCGACAGGCTGTTTTATATGATTTCTGAAAATATGACGGAGCCGGGCGAATCGCGCAGCGCAGAGTATCACGCCCGTTATCTTGATATTCAGATTGTGCTACAAGGTCAGGAAGGGATGGCATTCAGTACCCGGCCTGCGGGAACGCCGCACACGGACTGGCTGGCGGATAAAGACATTGCATTTTTACCGACGAGCGTCGACGAGAAAACCGTCGTCCTGAACGAAGGCGACTTTGTGGTGTTTTATCCCGGCGAAGTGCATAAGCCCCTGTGCGCGGTGGGAGAACCGGCGCGGGTACGTAAAGCGGTTGTGAAAATGCTGATGGCGTAATATTTTGTGCCGGATGGCGGCGCCTGCACGTTGCGATCTTGTAGGCCAACCGCCATCCGGCATCATCACGACATTATTTAGACAGCGTCGCTACCATTACTGCTTTGATGGTATGCATGCGGTTTTCCGCTTCATCAAAGACAATGCTGGCCGCAGACTCAAAAACCTCGTCGGTCACCTCCATCCCGCCATGTAAACCGTACTCTTCGGCCATTTTTTTGCCGAGCGTGGTTTCGTCATCATGGAACGCAGGCAGACAATGCAGGAACTTAACCTGCGGATTGCCGGTTAAGGCCATCATCTGGCTGTTGACCTGATAATCACGCAGCAGGGCAATACGCTCCGCCCATTTCTCTTTGGGTTCGCCCATAGAGACCCAAACATCGGTATAGATAAAATCCGCACCTTTTACGCCCGAGGCGATATCTTCGGTCAGGGTGATGGCGCCGCCGTTCTTTTTCGCCATGGCGCTGCACTCCGCCACTAACGCGGCTTGCGGCCAGCAGGCTTTTGGCGCGACCAGACGGAGATCCAATCCTGTTAACGCGGCGGCTTCCAGCATGGAGTTACCCATGTTATTACGCGCGTCTCCGGCATAGACCAACGTCATCTCGTTAAAGGCTTTACCCGGCAGATGTTCCTGCATGGTGAGCAGATCCGCCAGTAATTGCGTTGGGTGATACTCATCGGTTAAACCGTTCCATACCGGCACACCGGAATATTCAGCCAGCGTTTCGACGATCTCCTGGCCATATCCTCGATACTGAATACCGTCAAACATCCGGCCCAGGACGCGGGCAGTATCTTTGATGGACTCTTTATGGCCGATCTGGCTCCCGCTGGAACCCAGGTACGTCACGCGCGCCCCCTGATCGTATGCGGCAACTTCGAAAGAGCATCGTGTCCGGGTCGAGTCTTTTTCGAAGATGAGCGCAATATTCTTACCCACCAGCTTTTGTTCTTCTTTACCGTTTTTCTTATCGGCTTTCAGTTTGGCGGCAAGCTGCAACAGAGCAGTGAGCTCGCTGGCGGTGAAATCAAGTAACTTTAAAAAAGGTTTTTGGTAAAACGTAGACATACTTCCCTCACATGGCTTAGGCCTCTCATTGAATTAAAATTCACTTTATATGGATGATTATTCATTTGCAACCCTGTTTGATAAAACTTTTCTCGATAAGGTGGAGGCAACGTCGGCGGTATGTGACAATAAGAGTATCGGCAGGACATCTATGAGGAACGAGCTATGGCAAACCCGGAATTACTGGAAGAGCAGCGTGAAGAAACGCGGTTAATTATTGAAGAGTTACTTGAGGATGGCAGCGATCCGGATGCGCTGTACACTATCGAGCATCACCTTTCCGCTGACGATTTCGAAACGTTGGAAAAAGCCGCGGTAGAAGCCTTTAAACTCGGCTATGAAGTGACGGAGCCGGAAGAGCTGGAAGTGGAAGAGGGCGATACGGTTATTTGTTGCGACATCCTCAGCGAGTGCGCGTTGAACGCCGAACTCATCGACGCTCAGGTTGAGCAACTGATGAACCTGGCGGAAAAATATGATGTCGAATACGACGGCTGGGGAACCTATTTTGAAGACCCTAATGGCGAAGAGGGTGATGACGACGATTATGTCGATGAAGATGACGACGGCGTGCGTCACTAAAGCTGCATAGTATGACGGTACGGCAGCGTCTGCTGTCGTATTTTTTTAACAGGTTACGTATGAATTACCCGCAAATACTCTCTCCGGTGCTTAATTTCCTGCATTGCCCGACGCCGCAGGCGTGGATTGTCCAGGCCCGCGATCCGCAAAATCTTCCTCTTCTGCTTACCGATCACCTGATCTGCGAACTGAAGGCTGCGCAAACCGCGTTGCTGTTGGTGCGTAAATATGTCGCCGATAAATCGGGCGTCGACGCGCTGCTCTCCTGGCTGCAACCTTACGAGGCGTTCGCGTTTCGTCAGGGGCCGGAGCCGGATTTTGTTGCCCTGCATAAACAGATTAGCAAAAGCGCCATGCCGCAAACTGATGACCCCTGGGGACGTCAGCTTATCGACCGTATGGTGTTATTGATTAAAGAGGAGTTGCACCATTTTTGGCAGGTACGCGAGGTCATGCAGGCCAGAAACATTCCTTATGTGAAAATCACCGCCAGCCGCTACGCGAAAGGAATGTTGAAAGCGGTACGCACGCACGAACCGCTCACCTTAATTGATAAGCTGATTTGCGGGGCGTATATCGAAGCCCGCTCCTGCGAACGTTTTGCCGCTCTGGCGCCCTGGCTGGATGAGGATTTACAGACGTTTTATCTCTCGCTTCTGCGCTCCGAAGCGCGGCATTATCAGGATTACCTGGCGCTGGCGCAGCAGATTTCCGCCGAGGACATTTCTGCGCGCGTGCGCTATTTTGGCGAGGTGGACGCTGACCTTATCTTGTCGCCAGACCGCGAGTTTCGTTTTCATAGCGGCGTGCCAGCCGCCGGATAAAGCGTAAAATTAAAGATTAGCGTTTTTATCTTTTACGCTGTCGCCGTCTGCAAAATTTGTGGTGGTCATCCGCCCGGCATCAAGCTGCTGGCGAGCAGGAAAAGTCATTTTCATGATATTCTGTCCTGAGTAAAGCCTGCCCTGCGGCAGGCAAAAAGAACTCACTCAGTGTTATATTCCCGAAAGGTGACCTTGAACAATGCCATTTTTGCATCATCACTACGGGTTCTTGTGTTGAAATACTTACTGTTTCACGCCTTTTGACGCTTCAGAGCAGGTCTTGCCAACAAAGGTTTGTTTAATTTTGTTGATGGAGGTTGTTTTATTACCTCCTGCATCGACATCCGATTTCATGGTCATCGCAAATTCTGTATCGCTTATTTTCGTCGTTTCTACAATAGAGTGCGATTTGACATCAGGATTATTACAGACAGTCTCATTGATCAGTTTGGTATCCGTACTTTCTACAAATGTTGTCGTGCAACCGCCTGCACTGGTAGAAAAACCCTTCACCATTTTCTTAGAATCTTCAGACATTTTAGGGGTGTAACACATAAGCGTCTCTATGCCCGAATTTTTTTCATCCATTAATACTTCTTTTGTATCTGGATTGATGGTGCGCATTTCTATATTTTCCATTTTCCATTCGCCGGGCTGTATATCTAATGCATATACATTAGAGATACTAATAAACATAGCGGGGAAAACAATTGCTGATAATAGGCGTTTCATTTATAACTTCCTTGAATAATAAGTGATTCCCGGATAACAGGATGTTTCCGGGATTACTTATATCAGCAAAAATAATACCTGGCGAGGATAAATAAACGCCTGGCTTTCAGAGATCCTTTAACATCCTCACTTCGCAATCGACATGTCCGGTGCAGCCGAGCGGTTCGCTAATATGTTCAAATCCTAAACGTTCGTATAGCGCAATCGCCTCGCGTAAAAAAGCCGTTGTTTCCAGATAGCAGCGTTTAAAACCCTGTTCACGGGCATGATCCAGCGCCATCAGCGCCAGCTTTTTCGCCAGCCCCTGACCACGAATCACCGGTAAAAAATACATTTTTTGCAGTTCACAAATGTCTGGTTCGCTACAGGATAACGGCGCCACGCCGCCGCCGCCCACCACACAACCGTTTTGCTCTACCACCCAGTAGGCCGCGCCCGGTTGGCTATAAACCTGATACAGTTCATCCAGATTGGGGTCGGCAACGGTATAACCTTTATCGGCGGTAAGTCCGTATTCCGCTGAAACCTGACGGATGACACGGGCAATAGCGGCATTGTCGGCGGTAGTGATTCGGCGCACCGTGAGCGTTGGCGAGGCGACATTATTCATAATATGGCTCAATTTTTAAAATTTATTTATAGATTACTTTAATACCACCGTCTTGAGTTACGCGCAAGGAGATCCTGAATCAGACAAAATAAAAGGCGGAAAAATTAAACAAAAATAGTATCGTAGTCAAATCAGTAACAATTTACTGGTTTTTATTATTAATTCTAATAGATTGTAATTCAGGGATATGATTCATGAATAACGTTATCAGTAGTAAAGATAACCATAATCACACGTTGGTGTTTACAGGCAAGGGCGGAAAGTATTTTGTTATTTGCCTTGTGAATTTCTTGTTGACGTGTATTACGTTGGGAATCTATGCGCCGTGGGCGATGGTGAAATGTCGACGTTATATTTATACTAATATGACGCTAAACAATCAGCCTTTTGCTTACAAAGCTACGGGCAGCGCATTATTTATTAGTGTGTTGTTAGTTTTTATTATTTATATTGTTAGCCTCTCTCTTATTGAACACGGTCATCCCGGTCTCGGTTTTACGCTATTCGGCTTATTAATTGCGATTATTCCTTTTATGGCGGTGAAAGGATTACAGTATCAGGCGATGATGACTTCGCTTAATGGCGTACATTTTGGATTCCAGTGTTCCATGCGGCGCGCCTGGTGGTACATGTTCGCTCTCCCGGTACTCCTGATGGTGGCGCTTTATATTGTTCTTTATATTATCTCACTGGTAACCATCGCCGTCGGCGGTTTAGTGTTCAATATCGTTTTTCTCGGTTTGCTGGCTATTATTGGGATAGGGGTCATTAACGGTATTACCTACAGCAAATGGATGACCTTGTTTGGCAATGGCGCAAACTTTGGCATTCATCGTTTCTCGATTCAGGTTAATGTTAAAACGTGCATCAGAGGGTGCGTGTTGGCAATGTTGACCCTTTTCCCTTTTGCTGTCGTGATTGGTTATCTAATCGCGCCGGTGTTCACCGACATGATTCTTTTGAGTATGATGGGGAATGCGCAGGCAGGAGGGGCGCTTATTCTGCAATATTATGGCCAGATAATGGCATGTTATTTCCTCTATTTTCTCGCGATTATTGTGGTAACCAGTTACTTATATGTGGCGTTACGCAACCTGTTTTTAAACAATTTGTCACTGGCGAGCGATTCGATTCGTTTTCATTCCTCTGTCACTGCACACGGTATGCTGTGGCGGTTACTGGTGGTGTTTGTGATTTCCGGCGTGACCTTAGGGCTGGCTTATCCGTGGTTGAAAATTTGGCTGGTGAGCTGGCTGGCGCAGAATACACAGGTCCAGGGCGATCTGGATTCGCTTGAGTTAACCAATGATGAGAAGCCGCTGGGAAACAGCCTGCTAATGTGGATTTCTCGTGGCATCATGCCTTACTTCCCGTTTATCTGATGTAAAAAGGCCGACGTTTACGTCGGCCCATAATTCATGTTGTCGGATGGCGGCGTGAATGCCTTATCCGGCCTACCGATCGCGCCATGTCAATAAGCGAACGAGTAGGCCTGATAAGCGACGCGCCATCAGGCTTTCAGATTACAGCGCGCTAATAACCGCCTGCTGCTCAATCAGCTTCGCTTTCGCTTCTGCATAGCCTTCCAGCTTCTCACGCTCTTTGGCAATGACCGCTTCCGGCGCGCGGGCAACGAAACCTTCGTTGGACAGTTTGCCTTCGATACGGGCAATCTCGCCTTCGATTTTCGCCACTTCTTTCGCCAGACGCGCCAGCTCATCGTCTTTGTTGATGAGGCCAGCCATCGGGATCAGCAGTTCAGCGCCGTCGATGATTTTGGTCACGGAAACCGGGCCTTTGTCATCGGCTGGCAGTACGGTGATGCTTTCCAGACGCGCCAGGGTTTGCAGGAAGCTACGGTTGTCGTTAACACGACGAACGGCTTCTTCACTACAGCCGCGCAGCAGCAGTTCCAGCGGTTTGCCCGGGGCGATGTTCATTTCCGCACGAATGTTACGTACCGCGACGATCGCCTGCTTCAGCCACTCGGTATCGGCCAACGCGGCTTCATCCACCTGTGCGGCGTTATATTCCGGGAACGGCTGCAGCATGATGGTGTCGGCGGTAATACCGCAAATGACCTTCACGCGCTGCCAGATGGTTTCGGTGATGAACGGGATGATCGGGTGCGCCAGGCGCAGCAGACCTTCCAGTACGGTGACCAGCGTATGACGGGTGCCGCGCAGTTCAGACTCGGACCCCCCGGTCATTACCGGCTTGGTCAGCTCCAGATACCAGTCGCAGAACTGGTTCCAGGTGAACTCGTACAGAATGCCTGCGGCGATATCGAAGCGGAAGCTATCCAGCGCGTCGCGGTAGGCTTTAACGGTTTGGTTGAATTCCGCCAGGATCCAGCGGTCCGCCAGCGACAGAGTCATTTCGCCGCCGTTGAAGCCGCAATCCTGCTCTTCGGTGTTCATCAGCACAAAGCGGCTGGCGTTCCACAGCTTGTTACAGAAGTTACGGTAACCTTCCAGACGCTTCATATCCCAGTTGATATCGCGACCGGTCGAGGCCAGCGCCGCCAGGGTAAAGCGAAGGGCGTCGGTGCCGTGCGGCTCAATGCCGTTCGGGAACTGCTTCTCGGTACGCTTGCGAATTTTCTCCGCCATCTGCGGCTGCATCATATTGCCGGTGCGTTTTTCCAGCAGTTCCGGCAGGGAGATGCCGTCCACCATATCCAGCGGGTCGATAACGTTACCCTTGGATTTGGACATCTTCTGGCCTTCGTCGTCGCGAATCAGACCGGTCATATAGACGGTATGGAACGGCACCTGCGGCTTGCCGTTTTCATCTTTGATGAAGTGCATGGTCATCATGATCATGCGGGCAATCCAGAAGAAGATGATGTCGAAGCCGGACACCATCACGCTGGTGGGGTGGAACTGACGCAGGGCGTCGGTGTTTTCCGGCCAGCCGAGGGTGGAGAAAGTCCACAGCGCGGAGGAGAACCAGGTATCAAGAACGTCTTCGTCCTGACGAAGCTGAACGTCGGCGCCGAGGTTATTTTCCTGACGCACTTCGTCTTCGGTACGACCAACGTAGACGTTGCCGTCGTTGTCATACCATGCCGGGATACGGTGACCCCACCACAGCTGACGAGAGATACACCAGTCCTGAATATCGCGCATCCAGGAGAAGTACATGTTTTCGTACTGCTTCGGCACGAACTGAATGTCGCCGTTTTCAACCGCTTCCACCGCCGGTTTCGCCAGCACGTCTGCACGGACGTACCACTGGTCGGTCAGCATCGGTTCGATAACTACGCCGCCACGGTCGCCGTAAGGGACGGTCAGATCGTGCGGTTTAATTTCTTCCAGCAGGCCGAGCGCGTCAACCGCAGCAACGATGGCTTTACGGGCAGCAAAGCGTTCCAGCTTCTGGAACTCAGCCGGAATCTCGCTGGAATAAACGTCAGACTCTTCACCTTTGGTATCGAACACTTCCGCGCTTTCACGGATGTCGCCGTCAAAGGTCAGGATGTTGATCATCGGCAGGGCATGACGTTTCCCGACCTCATAGTCGTTAAAGTCGTGCGCCGGGGTGATCTTCACGCAGCCGGTGCCTTTTTCCATATCGGCATGTTCGTCGCCAACGATTGGAATGCGGCGGTTAACCAGCGGCAGAATAACGAATTTGCCAATCAGATCTTTATAACGCGGATCTTCCGGGTTCACGGCCACGCCAGTATCGCCCAGTACGGTTTCCGGACGGGTGGTGGCGACGACCAGGTAATCTTTACCGTCTGCGGTTTTCGCGCCGTCGGCAAGCGGATAGCGGATGTGCCACATCGAGCCTTTGGACTCGCGGTTTTCCACTTCCAGGTCAGAGATGGCGGTGCGCAGTTTCGGATCCCAGTTCACCAGGCGTTTGCCACGGTAAATCAGGTCTTCTTTGTACAGGCGGACAAAGACTTCTTTCACGGCATTGGAAAGACCTTCGTCCATGGTGAAGCGTTCGCGCTCCCAGTCAACGGAGTTGCCGAGACGGCGCATCTGACGGGTAATGGTGCCACCGGATTCCGCTTTCCACTGCCAGATTTTGTCGATAAACGCATCGCGGCCGTAGTCGTGACGGGTTTTACCTTCTTCAGCGGCAATCTTGCGCTCAACCACCATCTGGGTCGCGATCCCGGCGTGGTCGGTGCCGACCTGCCACAGGGTGTTTTTACCCTGCATACGCTGGTAACGGATCATGGTATCCATGATGGTTTGCTGGAAAGCATGTCCCATATGCAAACTGCCGGTGACGTTCGGCGGCGGGATCATGATGCAGAAGGACTCTTTGCTTTCGTCGCCGTTAGGCTTGAAATAGCCCTGCTTTTCCCAGTGCTCGTAAAGCGGCTGTTCGATATCTTGGGGGTTATATGTCTTTTCCATTATTTCCAGGTTGCCGTATTCAGGTTAAAACCAGCCACGCGGTAGGCTTTGTAGCGTTCGCGCGCCAGTTGTTTCAAAGTTTCTTCGTAAGGGACGAAGTCTACCACTTCTGTGAAAGCGGTGGCAAAATCTGCAAAGCTTGTACGCAGGCTGATTAAAATATCGCGCGGGCTGCTGTTGCGTTTTTGCGGCCAGGCGATTTCAACCGGCGCGCCGCCGCGTGGGCCTTCGCCTGCCAGATTGTGCGGGACAAAACTTTCCGCCGGTCTTGCCCACAGCGCTTCATCCAGCCGAATGGCCTGCTTCTCATCTTCGCAGGCGATCAGCACGCGCTTGCCGGCGCGCCAACGTTCTGCGGCAATTTCACACACCAGTTGTTCAACGGCGCTTAAACCATTGACGGTAGTGTCATTATCCAGAAGATAGAACGTCGCATTTTTCATATATGGGGCTTCTTGTGGTGGATTTAAATGCGTTGCCATGATGCCTCCCGTAGGCCGGATAAGCGTGGCGCCATCCGGCAAAACGCCTGATGGCGGCGCTAATGCGCCTTATCAGGCCTACGGGGTAATCTCAAACTTACTCTTCGCCGTTAAAGCCCGCACGATTGAGCAGGAACTGCGACAGCAGCGCTACCGGACGACCCGTCGCGCCTTTCGCTTTGCCGGATCGCCAGGCGGTGCCGGCGATATCCAGGTGCGCCCAGTTGTACTTACGGGTAAAGCGCGACAGGAAGCAGCCCGCGGTGATAGCGCCGCCAGGACGACCACCAATATTCGCCATATCCGCAAAGTTGGACTCCAGTTGTTCCTGGAACTCATCGCCCAGCGGCAGACGCCACGCGCGGTCGCCCGCTTGCTCGGACGCGCCGATCAGTTCATGCGCCAGCGGGTTATGGTTCGACATCAGACCGGTAATGTGATGGCCCAGCGCAATCACGCAGGCGCCAGTTAGCGTCGCGACGTCGATAACCGCTTCCGGTTCGAAGCGCTCAACGTAGGTCAGCACGTCGCACAAAACCAGACGGCCTTCGGCGTCGGTGTTCAGGACTTCAACGGTTTGACCAGACATGGTGGTCAGCACGTCGCCCGGACGATACGCGCGTCCGCCCGGCATGTTTTCACAGCCCGCCAGTACGCCGATAACGTTAATCGGTAGCTGAAGCTCGGCAACCATACGCATCACGCCGTAAACCGCCGCCGCGCCGCACATGTCGTACTTCATCTCGTCCATCCCTTCAGATGGCTTGATGGAGATGCCGCCGGAGTCGAAGGTCAGGCCTTTACCCACCAGCACGATCGGGCGCGCGTCTTCGGATGGATTGCCCTTGTACTCAATCACCGACATCAGCGATTCATTCTGCGAACCGTGGCCGACCGCCAGATAAGCGTTCATACCCAGTTCGCGCATTTGCTGTTCGCCGATTACGCGGGTGATGACATTTTTGCTGTAGCTGTCAGCCAACTGGCGCGCCTGTGACGCCAGGTAGGCGGCGTTACAGATATTGGGCGGCATGTTGCCGAGATCTTTCGCTGCCTTAATCCCGGCGGCGATGGCCAGACCGTGCTGAATGGCGCGTTCGCCGCTGGTGAGCTCACGGCGGGTCGGCACATTAAAGACCATCTTACGTAGCGGGCGGCGCGGCTCGCTCTTGTTGGTCTTGAGTTGATCAAAGCTATAAAGCGTCTCTTTGGCCGTTTCGACGGCCTGACGCACTTTCCAGTAGTTGTTGCGGCCTTTGACGTGCAGTTCGGTCAGGAAACAGACGGCTTCCATCGAACCAGTATCATTCAGAGTATTTATCGTTTTCTGAATAACCTGCTTATACTGACGTTCATCAAGCTCGCGCTCTTTGCCGCAACCAATGAGGAGGATTCGCTCGGAAAGAACGTTAGGAACATGGTGCAGCAACAGAGTCTGCCCCGGTTTTCCTTCCAGTTCGCCGCGACGCAGCAATGCGCTGATGTATCCGTCGCTAATTTTGTCGAGCTGTTCTGCAATCGGAGAAAGGCGACGCGGTTCAAAGACGCCCACGACAATGCAGGCACTCCGCTGTTTCTCCGGGCTACCGCTTTTTACACTGAACTCCATGCACTATGCTCCTGAATCTTAAAGACAACAGTGGTGGCTACAGCTATACTCGTCGTCTTTCAAGTTGCAGATGCGTTGGCTGCGCCTGCTCACCCCTGTCACTTACCTGATGTAAGCTCCGGGGCTTCACAGTCTTGCCGCCTGCCTGCAACTCGAAATCCATTAGAGTATAGAAATTGAAAGCTTTCGTAACTCATGTCCGCTGTTGCGGTGACTTCGTGTTAATCTTAACGTTATTACGGCATTGGCACGTCAGAACAAGTTCTGAGAGGTGAATCCGCTGAGTATAATGATCTTAGCGATGATTTCGACGACTCAAGAGAATAAATGACGTTTAAGCCATGAAACAAGCTAAATTCCAGCAAAAAAATGGGTTTTTACGGGCGTATTTAAAGTGATAATCATAAGATATCTGGTGCGGGAGACGCTCAAAAGCCAGCTGGCGATACTCTTCATCTTACTTTTGATCTTCTTTTGTCAAAAGTTAGTGAGGATTCTCGGCGCGGCGGTTGACGGCGATATTCCCGCAAATCTGGTGCTCTCGCTTCTGGGGCTGGGCGTACCGGAAATGGCGCAGCTCATCCTGCCTTTAAGCCTGTTCCTGGGGCTGCTGATGACGCTGGGCAAACTGTATACCGAAAGTGAAATTACGGTCATGCACGCCTGTGGGTTGAGCAAAGCCGTGCTGGTAAAGGCCGCCATGGTACTGGCGTTATTTACCGGTATCCTTGCGGCGGTTAACGTGATGTGGGCCGGCCCCTGGTCGTCAAAACACCAGGATGAAGTGCTGGCGGAGGCGAAAGCGAACCCCGGTATGGCGGCGTTGGCGCAGGGGCAATTCCAGCAGGCGACTAACGGCAGCTCGGTGCTGTTCATCGAAAGCGTTGACGGCAGCGACTTCCACGATGTTTTCCTGGCGCAAATTCGCCCTAAGGGCAATGCTCGTCCTTCTGTGGTCGTGGCCGATTCCGGACACCTTACTCAGTTGCGCGATGGTTCCCAGGTTGTCACCTTAAACAAAGGGACGCGTTTTGAAGGAACGGCGTTGCTACGCGATTTTCGCATCACCGACTTCCAGAACTATCAGGCGATTATTGGCCATCAGGCCGTGGCGCTGGACCCGAACGATACCGACCAGATGGACATGCGCACGCTGTGGAATACCGACAACGATCGCGCTCGCGCCGAGCTGCACTGGCGTATCACGTTAGTCTTTACCGTATTTATGATGGCGCTGATGGTCGTGCCGCTCAGCGTGGTGAATCCACGTCAGGGGCGCGTCTTGTCTATGTTGCCCGCCATGCTGCTTTATCTGCTGTTCTTCCTGATCCAGACCTCCATTAAATCGAATGGCGGTAAAGGCAAACTGGACCCGGTTATCTGGATGTGGGCGGTCAACCTGATCTATCTGGCGTTGGCGATTGGTTTAAACCTGTGGGATACGGTGCCGGTCCGCCGCCTGCGTGCCCGTTTTCTGCGTAAAGGAGCGGTATAATGCAGCCATTTGGTGTACTTGACCGCTATATCGGTAAAACCATTTTTACCACCATCATGATGACGTTGTTCATGCTGGTGTCGCTCTCCGGGATCATCAAGTTTGTCGATCAGCTGAAAAAAGCGGGGCAGGGTAACTACGACGCGCTGGGCGCGGGTATGTACACCCTGCTCAGCGTACCTAAGGATATCCAGATCTTCTTTCCTATGGCGGCGCTGCTTGGCGCGCTGCTGGGACTGGGGATGCTGGCGCAGCGTAGCGAACTGGTGGTGATGCAGGCATCGGGTTTCACCCGTATGCAGGTGGCGCTGTCGGTGATGAAAACGGCTATCCCCCTGGTGCTGTTAACCATGGCGATCGGCGAATGGGTCGCCCCGCAGGGCGAGCAGATGGCGCGTAACTATCGTGCGCAGGCGATGTATGGCGGTTCGCTGCTTTCCACCCAGCAAGGTCTGTGGGCGAAAGACGGGAATAACTTTGTCTATATTGAACGGGTGAAGGGCGACGAGGAACTGGCCGGCATTAGTATTTACGCTTTCAACGATCAGCGTCGTTTGCAGTCGGTGCGTTACGCCGCTTCGGCAAAATTCGACCCGGAGCATAAGGTCTGGCGTTTGTCGCAGGTGGATGAGTCCGATCTGCAAAACCCGAAACAGATCACCGGTTCGCAGACGGTGAGCGGCACCTGGAAAACGAACCTGACGCCGGATAAGTTAGGCGTGGTGGCGCTGGACCCGGATGCGCTTTCCATCAGCGGTTTGCATAACTACGTTAAATATCTGAAGTCGAGCGGACAGGACGCCGGACGTTATCAGCTCAATATGTGGAGTAAAATCTTCCAGCCGCTCTCCGTGGCGGTGATGATGCTGATGGCGCTGTCGTTTATCTTTGGCCCGCTGCGTAGTGTGCCGATGGGCGTGCGCGTGGTGACGGGGATTAGCTTCGGCTTCGTCTTTTACGTCCTCGACCAGATTTTTGGCCCGCTGACGCTGGTATACGGCATTCCGCCGATTGTCGGCGCGCTGCTGCCGAGCGCGTCTTTCTTCCTGATTAGCCTGTGGCTAATGCTGCGTAAGTCGTAATCACAGTAATCGTAGGCCTGATGGCGCTGTGCTTTTCAGGCCTACTCCGGACCCGTAGGCCGGATAAGGCGTTAGCGCCGCCATCCGGCAGACAGCCTGGTATTCCTCGAATGATGTAGCGCGTAACCTGACACGTGGCGCTTTTGGCTACGCGTTAAGCACAGGCAAGCTGCGGGAAAGAGCATAAGCGCAGTAGTTCAAAAAGTTATAATGTGTTGCCGTGATAAATCTGATAACCCAAATCAATCGTATTATGGTTGAGATCGTTATTTTTAATTTTGTTGAGCAACATCTGCGCGGCTCTGCGCCCGATCTCAAAACGAGGGGTAATTACGCTGGCGAGGCTCGGTATCATTTGCCTGCCCATCTCCAGACCGTGGAAGCCGGCGATGGAGATCTGCTCCGGTACGGCCAGTTGACGCTCGCGGCACCACAGTAGAGCGCCCATTGCGATATCGTCGTTAGTACAAAAGACGCCATCCACGTCCGGGTGTGCAGCAAGCGCATCACGCATTAGCTGTATCCCCAGATGGATAGAGGAGATCGCGCGGGGATTGATGCGCAACGGCGCCAGCCCCCGGCGCGTCATCGCATCGCAGTAGCCATGATAACGCTGCTCATCACGGATATCGTCTTTTGAACCCAGATAGAGAATTTTCCGCCGCTGGCGTTTATCCAGCATGGTGCTGACCATATCAAAGGCGGCCTGACGGTTATCAAACCCCACCTCCATATCTAAGCGATCGCCCTGGATATCCATGAGTTCTACAATCGGAAGGGTAGCTGAGCGCAGGAATTTGACGGTTCTGAGGGTATGATATTTTTCTGAAAGAATAATGCCGTCGATATTGTAGGACAATAAATTGATAACGGACTCTTCTTCCGAATCGCGATTGTAATTGTAATTCGCAATGAGAGTTTGGTAGTTATGACCCGACGTTACGGATTCAATCCCGGCAAGAATGTCGGCAAACAACTGGTTCTGGAAAGAGGGGATCAGCACGCCCAGAGTGTAACTTTGCGCGTTTAACAGCATAGCTGGCGCGCGATTTGGTATGTAGTTAATTTCCTCCATGATCTGCGCAATACGCTCGCCTGTTTCCCTGGCGACTTTTTTCGGCGAGCGGATGTAACGGCTCACCGTCATTTTTGTCACGCCAGCAAGCGTAGCGATATCCTGCAAAGAAATTCTGTGATTCCTCATGTTTTCTCCAGTACCGGGGGCGGGAACGTCGCCCCCATGGTTAATTGGGCTGCGGATGATGAATTAATGCAGAACCGCATTCAGCGCCAGTACGCCCAGCAACCCCATGACAGAAATCAATGTTTCCATAACGGTCCAGGTGCGTAGGGTTTCCCCGACGCTAAGATTAAAATACCCTTTAAACAGCCAAAAACCGGGATCGTTAACATGTGATGCAATAACGCTTCCCGCGCCTGTCGCCAGTACCATTAACGCCGGATCGGCGTGGGTTACGTTAATAATCGGCAATACGACGCCCGCTGTGGTTATCGCGGCCACGGTCGCGGAACCTAACGCAATACGCAGCACGGCGGCTACCGTCCAGCACATTAATAACGGAGATAGCGATGTGCCGGTCATTAATTGCGAGATATATTGGCCCACGCCGCTATCCACCAGCACTTGTTTAAACGCGCCGCCGCCCGCGATGATAAAAACAATCATCGCAATAGCGCCAATGGACTCGCCGACGATATCCATCACCTGCTCAACCGTACGTCCGTTGCGTCGGCCCAGCGTAAAAATGGCGATGATAATGGCAATAAACAACGCCACTGCTGGATTACCGATAAATTCGAAGAAAACCCGCACGGCATTCGTTTTTGGCAGCGTGATTTCACATACCGCTGCGATGGCCATCAGAATGACCGGGATCACGGCGGCAAAAATACTGTTCCAGAATGACGGCATCTCTTCTTCACTGAATAGATGAGGATTAAATAATCCTTCAGGCGGCGCTTTCTCAAAGCGCGCCAGCAATTTTGAAAACAGAGGGCCGGCAACAATCACGGTCGGTATGGTAATGATTAACCCATACAGCAGGGTCGTACCGAGATTTGCCTCAAAAATTGTCGCAATAGCGGTAGGGCCGGGATGCGGCGGCAGGAAGCAGTGCGTAACGGATAAGGCGGCGACCATTGGAACCCCGACATACAGCAAGGGCAGTCCCGATGAGGCCACAATCGTAAAAACGAGCGGCAACAGCAGTACGAATCCGACTTCAAAAAACATTGCCAGGCCGACGATAAGCCCGGTGATCACCAGCGCCCATTGCACGCGTTTTTTGCCGAACGTATTAATGAGCGTCGTCGCAATGCGCTGCGCGGCGCCGGTATCGGAAATTAATCTTCCCAGCATCGCGCCAAAACCGAGGATCATGGCGAGTCCGCCCAGAGTACCGCCAATTCCGTTTTGTATGGAGTGCAGGACGTCTTGCGCGCCCATCCCTTCGGCAAATCCCACCACGGCGGCAACCAGAACAAGGGCGATAAAGCCGTTAACTTTAAAGCCAATCATTAAGACCAACAGCAGCGCAACGCCTGCCGCAATAATTATTAATGGCATATTCGTCTCTCTTATTAGCGCCAAAATAGCAGCGCTTACGCGCTGCGTCGTATTTCCCTGGTCAGACGGCAACCAGCATACCGCCATCGACAAACAGCAGATGTCCGTTAACAAAGTCGGAGGCTTTTGACGAGAGAAACACCGCTGCGCCAATAAGCTCCTGGGGATCGCCCCAGCGTGCGGCAGGCGTACGTTTGCATAGCCAGGAAGTGAAGGCTTCATCTTCAACCAGCGCTTTGGTCATCTCCGTTTTGAAGTATCCCGGCGCAATACCGTTGACCTGGATATTATGACGCGCCAGCTCCACGCACATGCCGCGAGTCAGCATCTTCACGGCACCCTTCGACGCGGCGTATGGCGTAATCGTGTCGCGGCCCAGCTCGCTTTGCATCGAACAGATGTTGATCACTTTTCCTGCCTGACGCGCCACCATACGGCGCGTAACGGCCTGAGAGACGAGAAAAACCGCGGTTTGATTTACGGCGATGACGTCATTCCACTCCTGTTCGGGAAACTCAGTAAACGGATGACGGCGCTGGATACCGGCGTTATTTATCAGGACGTCAATGACGCCGATATCTTTTTCGATATGTTCAACCGCAGCTTCAATATCCTGTTTATGAGTGACATTAAAGGGAGCGGCAATAGCTTTTATCCCTTCCTGCTGAAGTTTCGTCACGGCTGTTTCGGCGCGCTCCGGGGTGATATCGTTAACAATAATGCGCGCGCCATAGCGACCAAGACCGGTCGCCAGCAAATAACCAATTCCCTGAGCGGCTCCGGTGATAAGGATATTTTTACCTGCCAGTGAAAAAAGATCGTTCATGATAGTGTCCCTTATTTTACTTTCTCAGAAAACGAGCTGAACTTTTGCCGCCTGTGTTTTGTCTCCGGCAAAGATCAGCGCCGCTTCCAGGTCGGTAAATGGATATTCCGCGCTCAGTAACGGCAGCGGATTGATAACGCGGTTGGCAAGCCAGGAAACCGCAGTATTAAATTCGGTAGTAAAGCGGAAAGAGCCTTTCAGCGAGATCTCTTTGCTTATTAGCATCATCATCGGGAAGTTGGGGACTGCGCCGCCCATGCCAACCTGCACCATCATGCCTTTGGCCCGTGTGACTTCCAGACACGTTGAGATAGAGGAAGGATGCCCAGAGACTTCAAAACTGATATCGAAATACCCTTTTTCTGCTTTCCAGTCATCGAGAGAATCATGCTGTGGGTTCACCAGCGTATCCGCGCCCATCTGCCGGGCCAGCGAGAGAGAACGGGTACTGATATCGGCACATACCACTTCCGCCGCGCCCAGCGTTTTTACCGCGCTAACAATCAGGCAGCCGATAGGACCAACGCCGGAGATAAAGACGCGTTTGCCCTGCAGATCGCCCGCCTCATGAGCCGCATGAATGGCAACCGCCAGCGGTTCGGCAAAGGCCATGGCTTTTTCGTCCGCCTGTTCCGCCCAGGGAATGCACTGAGCGGTATCGACAGCTTTAAATCGGGTAAAACCGCCATCGACATGCGGAAAATACATGGCGCTGCCAAAGAAACGCATTTCAGTACAGTGGTTTTCTTCATGCTGCAGACAGTATTTGCAATGACCGCAAGGCTTCGATGGATTAATTGCTACCTGTTGTCCTTCACGTAATAAATCTGAGTCGCTATGAACGATTTTGCCAATCACTTCATGACCTAAAATCATTGGCGCTTTTACTGTAAAATTGCCGACTTTGCCTTCCTGATAATAATGTAAGTCAGACCCACAAATGCCGCCACGGGTAATTTGTACGAGTGTTCCTTTATTATTCCATTCAATATTTTGTTCCGTAACGGCAACAGCACGCTTACCCGCAACAACGCAGGATTGAGTTTTTACTTCCATAAATTCCTCACTGGTCAGGTAGTTACCCTGAACGCATTTAAGCGGTTTTATTTGTCATTATTTGTGACTTATGTCACGCTGGAAAATTGTTACACTACAATGTTACGCATAACGTGATGTGCCTTAGAGTTCTTCTCTATGGAAATTAAAAAACGTGAAATTGTCGAACGTAGAGGCGTAATATTGTGGAGTGGAATATGACTCAGAGGTATTTAAATGGCCGGGGAAAGCTATATTTTAATGGGTGTTTCAGGTAGTGGTAAGTCTTTAATAGGCAGCAAAATTGCAACATTATTTTCTGCGAAGTTTATTGACGGCGATGATCTCCATCCGGCGAAAAACATTGATAAAATGTCTCAGGGAATACCGTTAACTGATGAAGACCGCTTACCCTGGCTGGAACGATTAAATGACGCTTCATACAGTCTTTATAAAAAAAATGAGACGGGATTTATTGTCTGCTCATCATTAAAAAAACAGTACCGCGATATTTTACGTAAGAGCAGCCCTAACGTACATTTCCTGTGGCTGGATGGCGATTACGCCACTATTCTGCAGCGAATGCAGCGTCGTGCCGGGCATTTTATGCCGCCAGACCTGCTGCAAAGTCAGTTTGACGCGCTGGAGCGACCGTGTGCCGATGAACATGATATTGCGCGTATCGATGTTAATCATGACATCGAGCACGTGACGGAGCAGTGCCGACTGGCTGTACAGGCTTTTCGTCAGGCACTCAGCGCTTCCTGATCATTGTCAAAGCGCTGAGTCAGGCGGTCAGAAATCAGCTTTTAGCACTACACGATAGCGGGCTTTGCCGTCGCGAACGTGCTGAATAGCTTCGTTGATTTGTGACATTGCGAACAGTTCCGTGGTGGGTGCGACTTTGCTGCGTCCGGCGAATTTCATCAGTTTGCGAAGTTCATATGGTGTTCCGGTTGCCGAGCCTGAGATACTGCGATCGCCGGCAATTAATGTAAACGCCGGTACGGGCAGCGGCTTCAATACCGCCCCAACGGTATGGAAGTTGCCGCCATACGTCAGCGCTTCGAAGTAGGGCTGCCAGTCGAGATCGACGTTGACCGTGTTAATAATGAGATCGAACTGGCCCGCCAGTGCTTTTAACGCTTCCGGATCGCGGCTGTTCACCACGTTATTGGCCCCCATTGCCAGCACTTCCTGCTCTTTCGATGGATTTGAGCTGAACGCGGTGACTTCGCAGCCCATTGCATGTAACAGCTTTATGGCGATATGCCCCAGCCCGCCGATACCGATGACGCCAACGCGGCTGGTAGCAGTAATATGGTGCATCAGTAGCGGTTTAAAGACCGTAATGCCGCCACATAACAGCGGACCTGCGGATGCCATATCTATATTCTCCGGAAGAGGAATTACCCACTGCCAGCCCGCGCGAAGCTTCTCGGCAAAACCGCCACGATTGAGGATAGTGGGCACTGCGCCTTCCTGGCAGTTAATTTGATTGCCGCTGATACAGGCATCGCAGTGTCCGCAGCTGCGCGCCGTCCAGCCGATTCCAACGCGCTGGCCGATTTTTAGCCCCTTATCCTGTGCCGCGCTGCCGAGCGCGGCCACCCGACCGATGACCTCATGTCCGGCAACCAGAGGGTATTGAGAGAACCCCCATTCATTGTCGATCATTGACAGATCGGAATGGCAGATCCCGCAGTAGTCGACCCGTACCTCGACATCTTCCGGTTGGAGTTCTCCCGCGTCATATTCATAGAGTTCGAGCTCGCCGCCCGCCTCTTTGGCGGCGTAGCTTTTTATTATCGTCATTGTGTTTCCCTTAATGTGGTGTTGAACTGAAAAGTGTAGAGCATGGAGGCAAGGGACGCCCGGCGTTAATCTGCTGGAGAAGGCGGGAAGTAGCCTGATTATTCTATTTAATACTCAACGCTGCTGAAATTTTCAGCACTTAGCGAAACAGGTGTATGCTCGTGCTTGCATGGCGGCGTATGACAGGTATAATCCACAACGTTTTCCGCATACCTCTTCAGTGCCGAAGTGGCGAAATCGGTAGACGCAGTTGATTCAAAATCAACCGTAGAAATACGTGCCGGTTCGAGTCCGGCCTTCGGCACCAAAAGCATGTAAATGGACCTCAACTGAGGTCTTTTTTTATGTCTGAAATCCAGTATTTACCCACTTTTCCCGCTATATTAACCCTCTCAAGGTCAACCGACATCAATGTACATCTACCAACACATGTTGGTACAGATGATGGTATTTCCGGTTCGATAATGCTTGTACCAACAGGGAGGGGATAAGCATGGCGTTAACAGATATCAAGGTCAGAACAGCCAAGCCAACGATAAGCAATACAAACTGACCGATGGCAGCGGTATGCACCTTCTTGTCCATCCAAATGGTTCTAAGTACTGGCGTTTGCAGTACCGTTATGACGGCAAGCAAAAGATGTTGGCACTTGGGGTTTACCCTGAAATCACACTGGCGGATGCCAGAGCACGTCGTGACGAAGCGCGTAAGCTACTAGCGAATGGCGTCGATCCGGGAGACAAAAAGAAAAATGATAAGGTTGAACAGAGTAAAGTACGGACCTTCAAAGAGGTGGCGATCGAGTGGCATGGCACCAACCAAAAGTGGTCTGAAGATCACGCCCATCGTGTGCTAAAAAGCCTGGAAGATAATCTCTTTGCAGCGCTTGGTGAACGTAATATCGCTGAGTTAAAAACTCGCGATTTATTAGCGCCCATTAAAGCCGTAGAGATGTCTGGACGTCTTGAGGTTGCTGCCCGTCATCAACAGCGCACTACGGCCATTATGCGTTATGCGGTACAAAGCGGGTTAATTGATTATGACCCGGCACAAGAGATGGCAGGAGCGGCTGCTTCTGGCAATCGACAGCACCGTCCGGCGCTGGCGTTAAAACGCATCCCTGAATTGCTCCAGAAAATAGATGGCTATACCGGAAGACCATTAACCCGCTGGGCAACCGAACTTACCCTACTGATTTTTATTCGATCCAGTGAACTACGTTTTGCTCGTTGGTCGGAGATTGATTTTGAAACGTCAATGTGGACGATTCCACCAGAGAGAGAACCTATCCCTGACGTTAAGCATTCTCACCGAGGATCAAAGATGCATACACCGCATTTGGTGCCGCTTTCTAAGCAAGCACTGGCGATCCTGAAGCAGATAAAACAATTCTGTGGCAAGCATGAACTGATTTTTATTGGCGATCACGATCCGCGTAAGCCGATGAGTGAAAACACGGTGAACAGTGCGCTACGGGTGATGGGGTATGACACCAAGGTTGAGGTTTGTGGTCACGGCTTCCGCACGATGGCCTGTAGCTCATTGATTGAGTCAAGGTTATGGTCAAAGGATGCGGTAGAACGACAGATGAGCCATATGGAACGTAACTCAGTGCGGGCAGCGTATATCCATAAGGCGGAGTTTATCGACGAACGCAAACTGATGCTGCAATGGTGGGCTGATTTCCTGGATGCGAATCGGGAGAAAGGGATCACGCCATTTGACTATGCGAAGATCAACCAGGGGCATGGTGAGTGAGACGAGTGCTTTTATTTCTTGATTGATGTTTAAATTAAAACGCCCAACCAGCTCTATTGGGGCTGGTTGGGCGCTGTATTTTTTACCGTTGTTATCGGGTTTTCATCTGCCAGGTACAGAGCTGACAAATAAAAAAGATATCTGCAATAAAGTCTTGAATGTACATATAGTTGCGAGCATCATCGCAAATATGTGCTCATGGATTCTTCAATGTAATGGCCTCTGACAAAACCCTAAAGCAAGCGATATCAAATAATCACTATGTGGCGCAAAGGCGAACAGCGTGCGCCACATAAGCCATTATTGCTGCTGCACGTCCTCTCACACTATCGGCAGGGTCATGATCGCCTGTTTAACTATGGCTCTGAAATCTACGAGCCCCTGTTGGATCTCCTGGAACGTTATGGACCGCAGCGTCGTGACCAGCGCCCGGACATGCCGTTCTGGCGTCTGAAGGGCGATGGCTTCTGGGAACTACAAAACGCAGAACTGTGCTCAACCAAGGGTAGCCGCCAGCCGCCCCGTCGTGAACTCATCGAATATAATGTCGAGGGTGGATTTGATGCCGATAATTTTGCGTTGGTGGCAAAAAATCACAGGTTAATTGATACGCTGGCGCAGCAGCTCCTGGAGGCGCATTTCCCGGTCAGTATTCAGGAAGACATCGCTGACGAGATGGGTTTTGATATTCGCACCTCTCTCCGTCAACGCGATCCGAAGTTCCGCCAGATGGTGCTACGTGCTTACAATTATCAGTGCGCGATCTGCGGCTTCAACATGCGCCACGACAATGCGCCAATTGCTCTGGAAGCTGCCCATATCAGATGGAAGCAGAACCATGGCCCTTGTGAAGTACCTAATGGCCTGGCATTGTGCGCAATCCATCATAAAGCGTTTGATCGTGGTTCGATTGGTTTGGATGAAAATATGCGTGTGATAGTTTCCGACGCGGTAAATGGTGGTGGGGTGGTACAGCGGCTGTTCTGGGATTTTGCGGGAAAGGCGATTGCGTTGCCCCCGGTTAAAGAAAATTATCCGGGCGAGCGGTTTGTGGAATGGCATAGGAAAGAGGTGTTTAGAGGGGAACATTGAGCTGGGGTAGGGCAGTTATTTTGCGTGTGGCATACAAACCATTCAGCCTTGATGACGAAATGGTTTGTCAGCGATAATTACGATGCTTCACGTTCTGCAAGTTCGGAGTTACTGGCATAAGGGACTTTTCCAGAAGATACAACCTTGGCCGCTGCGATCAAATGCACGTCCTGATCGTCGAAGAAAATATGCGGTTTAAACGCCTTCAGAACTTTTGTTTTCTCTACACCGCCAAGAAAAAAAGCTTCATCGACATATACCCCCCAGCTTCTTAGCGTTTTAATAACGCGCATTTCCGAAGGGCTATTTCTGGCTGTCACCAATGCAATACGAACAGGAGAATACTCAACGCGGGTCGGCAATCGCTCCTGAAGCTTGGCTATTTTTTTTAGCAAAGTGGCATAAGGTCCCTCTTCCATAGGGATATCCTGCTGCGCGTCTTCCTGAGCATGAAAGGCAGCCATTCCTTGGGTCTTATAAACCAGTTCGCTTTGATCGGAAAAAAGTACCGCGTCGCCGTCAAAAGCAATGCGCACTTGCCCTTCCGGGATATCAGATGCGTCAGAAGGTGGATCTTTCAGGATTGCAGCGGCGCAGAATCGGGAATCAATCACCTTTTGCGCATCTTCAACGTTAGTTGTTAAAAACAGATCCACATCAAAGGCATCAAGGTAATCGGCAACGGTTTCGCCTGCGGTAAAAGCTGAACGTGTAATATCGAGTTTGTCATGGCGAATGGTATTCAAAACGCGGATACCTGTATCAGGACTGTTACGCGACATCACAACAACCTCAACCAACGGCGATTTATCATCCGGCTGGCGGTACCGGTTCAGACCCAGCAACGCTTTGACTAAGGGGTAGCCTGTTCCGGGCTGTAAAGGCTGGTTTTCGTGTTCCAGCATATAAGCGCGGTATTTTTCAATGGCGCTGTCCGGATCGGCATGGCCCGTATGCACTCCTGCGCTGTGTGACCCTGAATTAATCATATTTACGGAAAATCCAAAATGGACACAAATGAAACACAATCCACGCCAGTATGGGGACTACGGAACGATGTCTTCCCATCATTTGGCGCCCGGTTAGTTCAGGAAGGTAATCACCTGCACTATCTGGCTGACCGGGCGGGTATTTACGGTGAATTTACCCCGGCGCAACTAAAGACTCTGAATATCGTATTTCCAATGTTTATTAAACGCATGGAGGTCGCTTTACGCACTGGCGCACTCAATCCGCGCGAAGCCAGACGCTTTACGACTGCACTCCGGGGCATAACCTGCGAAGCCGACATTCGCGGATCGTTCGGTTACGTTTATCTTTCGCTTTACCCAACCGTCGTTAAAAACTGACCGGCATCCCCCCTCACTATCTGTTTACCAACGGAATTTCATTATGCAAACCCAATACAACCACCCACACCGGGCGACCCCGTCACAGCCGTCGCCTGTCGAAATCTGGCAAAAACTGCTGACCCATTTACTGGCTAAACATTATGGCCTCGAACTCAGTGACACGCCGTTTAGCGTAGAGAAGGTGATTCAGGAACACATTGACGCCGGTATCACGCTGGCTAATGCCGTGAACTTTATTGTAGAGAAATACGAGCTGGTTCGTATCGATCGCAAGGGATTTAGCTGGCAGGAACAATCACCCTATCTTCGGGCTGTAGACATTCTGCGGGCGCGACAGGCTACGGGTCTGTTGCGACGTCAACGCTATCTCGCGGCACACTGAATCTTGCGAGCAGCCTTCCCATATTACATTCCCGATCTTTCTTCCCTGTTAACTCCCTGCATAATGCGCCTGCCATTCCCGGCAGGCGTGTTTGCTTTTATACGGACGGAAAATTATGCAAACAGAAGCTGAAGTGTTAACTAACCATAACGAACTTATCTGCTCGACAAATATTGAACGGATCGTCACCGGGCGGAATGCGGCGCTGCAACAGATTGAAGCCGTCATCTACCAGCTTGATGAGATTTCCCGCCTGACATCCAGTATTGGCGGCAACACGGCGGAGCACTGGGCGATGCGGCAAGGGCGGGCTTTTGACTGCTGGTTGATGCAGGCAACGGACAAAGCCCTGCCAGTTATCGCCCGCAATATCGATCGCAGCATCTGGCGTGACCTGATGCTGAAATCGGGGATGTTGTCGTTGATGGATGCCGAGGCTCGCAACCAGTGGGCAAAGGATCTGGATGAAGGCGATCTTCCGGCCATCAGTAAAGCCAATATTCTGAGTACCTTTAAACAGTTGCACCATAACAAGCAGGATGTTTTTGAACGCGGCATTATCAATGTGTTCAAAGGGTTGTCGTGGGACTATAAAACCAATAATCCCTGCTACTTCAGCAAGAGGATTATCGTCAACAATCTGGTGAAGCATGACCGATGGGGCTACAGCCTGAACTGGGGCTGGCGACGCGATCAGCTCGCCGATCTGGAGCGGATGCTGTACCTGCTTGACGGGAAGACTATTCCCGACAACCGGCATGATGTATCCATCCGGTTTATGGACTTTGTGCGTGACAATCCGCATCAGCAGGTTTTCGAAGATGATTTGTTCACCATTCGCTATTTTCAGAAGGGCAGCGGGCATATCACGTTTAAGCGTCTGGATCTGGTGGAAAAGATGAATGATATCGTGGCTAAACACTATCCGGGGATGTTGCCTGTGAAATAAGATGTGATGTTTTTATAGGCACCTCTATGCTAATCTTAACAGGAGTTATTAAGTATTATTAAACGAGGTAATCCCTATGGCTTCTTCCGCTAAACAGACCATCAGCGCCCAGATTCCAGTTGAGTTGGCTGCTGCTGTTGAAAATCTGGCAATTGAGTTAGATCGTTCTAAGAGCTGGATTATTAAGGAAGCATTGACCAGTATGCTGGCAGAAAGAGAACGGCGTCATCAGAGTATCCAGGCCGGTCTTGCCGATGTGGATGCTGGTCGTGTGGTGAGTCATTCGGATATGGTAGATTTTGCCAACCGTTTAAAGAAAGCTTGATAAATGGAAATTTACTGGACGCTTAAAGCTCAGGATGACTTGGAGCGTATCTACCGTTTTGCCCTTCAGTATAGCCGCCAGCACGCCGATGACGTTTTGGATCGCCTGATTACTGGATGCGCTGATCTTACAGCACATCCAGCAATTGGCGTACAGCAGACTCGGTATGAACCTCGGCAAGTCCGAAAAGTGTTGTTTGATGACTACGAGGTTCACTACGAACTCCGTGACAATGATATCTATATCGTGGATCTCTGGCATACGAAAGAAGAACGATGAAGGAATTTTCTTTTCGTCCATGAGCGTTGATTACTGAGGAAAAAAACACAATTTTGTGTCTTTACTCATTTATGTGTTTTAATGGCACTCTCTGCCCCTTATGAAGGATGGATGCCATGTTACAGAACAACATCAAACAGCTTCGTACCCAGCTATCTATCACCCAACGCGAACTGGCATTTATGGTTGGCACCAGCCAGCAGCAAATTCAACGTATCGAAACCGGAAAAGTTGCCGCAAAGCTGAGTCTCGCACAGGCAATATGCAATGCCCTGGATAAGCCTCTAAATGTCGTGTTCCCGGAAAGCGATCGGTTGATAAACGACTTCCGCAAGAAGCGTCGTAAAACCGATGAAGATCTTGAAGCGATAGCCACAAGCGGCATTGAAATGGACAGTGGTCTCTGGACCGTAAAACTTTGGCTACAGGGATATCAGGACTATTTGCTGTTGCCCATTTCAGCGGCGGATAAGCGGAGGTTTTATTATTATTTTCAGGAAAAAACCGCCCCAAACACAGAGCGCTTCTTCGTTTTTGATTCTTCCGAGTATCGGTATGCGTTAAATATGCGTGAAGTGGTATTTCACCAGTTTTTGTCTGATGGTCTGCGGCCAATCGTTGACGAAGAGGATGATGACTGCGAAGACGATTATTTTAATGTCCATATCACCCTGGTGAACGGAGGGGGTGAGATTCCACTGTGCGTTGAGACTGATGCGCCGCAAAACGAAGAGACGTGTGAAATCGGTCAGTTGAACGCGTTTTTTGAAATGCTGGATTGTGAACCTGAAACAACGGATCGTTACATGCTGACCGATGAGGATGGTGAAGACGCTTTTGTCCGTATTGGTTCTATCGCGATGGTGAGAGTTGCGCTTGACGTGCTGGAACCAGTGGAAGACGATGATGAGTGATTGGTTTAATAACTCGGGCTGGCATTAATCGTCCGGGTTCGATACCGAAAATCAATGAATTTATGTGTTGGTATCTGTGTTGGTATATTATCAATGATGATATTTAAATTATTTATAAATCATGAGGTTTAATGTAATGTGCGAGTTCGGCGTTCGCACCAAGTGATGTAATAATTAGCTACCTAATGGTGGCTTTTTTTGCGTCCATTTCCGTCCAAATTCTTCCATATCCACCTGTAATTCAAAGATAATTTATTTTTCGATAATAACCATATTTATTTAATGGTCTTTCCGTGTTGGTCATTTTTCATCCATTGACATCCACGTGATTTGGGGGCCAAATTGGGGGCTTAGACGTAGTTCGATAATAGTGAGGCCCCCAAATGGCACTAACAGATCGCGCTATAGTCCACGCCAAGCCTTGTGGCAAGCCGTATAAGTTCAGTGACTCGCATGGACTTTACCTGCTGGTTAACCCTAACGGTTCAAAACGCTAGTACATCAAGTACCGCTTTGTAAACAAAGAAAAAAAGCTCGCTTTAGGCTCTGATCCGCTTTTGACGCTTGCACAGGCAAGACGCATGCGTGAAGAGGCCCAATTACTACTGATTTCCGGCATCGATCCGAGTGCGCACCGAAAGGCTGAACGCCTTGCTATAACGCCGGAACATACGTTTGAGCCTGTGGGTGGCACGCGAATGGGTAACCAGCAACGTGAACTAGTCGGTAGAACATAAGAAGCGGGTGCTGCGTTATTTCGAGCTTTACATCTTTCCCACGAACTGTAGCTGTGACATTACCAAAAGCGCTGGTAGAGTCAGAGCACAGATACCATTTTTACTGTAAAACCGCGGCCAATATTACTTGACCACTACAAAAGGTTTTAGACTAACCCTCTGTTTATCAGGGAAGATGATAATGATCCAATATTGGTGGAAAGATCTTTTTGATCGCAATAATAATTGGCAGGGTCTGGAGTTGACACTCAAGAGCAGCCAGAGGACCGACGTGGCAATGGAAATGCTAAGTGGTCGTTATGGGCGGATGGCGCTACAGGTCTCCGGGAAGACATTATTCTGGGCATCGATGTTGAAAGATCATTCTGGTGTCTGGTTGGTGTTTAATGCCGATCATTCCGCTTGCCAGACATTATTACCGGCTGTCACATCTGAAGATATTGAGGGTATTAAAAACAAAGGCGAACGGGCCTGGACAGGTGAATGGTGTCGCTATTTTTCCCGGCAATTAATGAATGCGCCAGTGCCTCTTCTGTCTCCTCGCCGATGGCTGATAAGGCCGATGGAGGCCAAATATTCATTACCGAAATTATCCGGACAGCGTGTTCCTGCAAATAGCTGGCGTTTTGAATCTCCAGAAAGCAGCGGGAATATCGGTTGTAGCTGGACGCTCTACGGCGGAGATTTTCCTGATTTGGTTAATCCTGCCAAAGTCAGATTAGTGGATTGGTGGTGGGGTGGTAGCCTGCTATTCGGACGTTATCCTATACAACCTGATGCCGGAAGGTTAAAATGGTGGCGTAAAAAATGCCGTGAGGGTGCGCTGCCTCCAGTTCTTGTCTGGTATATAGCAGGGCTGGGTTCATTTGTTATTCTTGATGGTCATTATCGTTTACAGGCAGCGATTGCAGAAGATATCCCTCCTTCATTTCTGGTGCTCAGCGAATTACAGGAACGGGATTTTGCTACCGATCAAGAACATCGGGCCCGTATTGTCCGGGCTTTAGAACAGCAGCTCAAAAATCCGAAGTGCAAAATCGATAGTGTAAATCAGACGCTGATTAATCTTTATGATACACGTTATCTTTATGCCTCAACCCATAGCCGCGCGACGCTCGGCGAAGGAACTCGCTGGGCACAGGAGTTAGAAAGCTATCTGCAGCGGCATCAGCTGGAAGACTATCGGGACAGGGTACTTAATGGCGTTAACGATCAATGTTGAATTAAGGATAACAAATGGCGGCATTTTTTAGGGAATACAGAGATACTCTTCTCGCCTTCACCGGAATTATTATCGCGCTGCTTTCCCTGTGGTTTACCTGGTCGCAAAGGCAGGAGCAAATAAAGCATAACCATATTTCTGTTGAGCCGCGGATGAACGCTTATTTTTCAAATGACGGGCGGGTGAACAAATCGGGTATTTACATCATCAATAATGGAATGGGAACTGCATTTGTCTCTGCTATATCTGTAACGGTCAATGGCAAAAAAGTTGAACCTGTTGCCGGGAATATTTTTGTCGGAGCAGTGCAGGCGTTAGGCCTGGATATCCAGTGCTTTGTGATTGGCGGACCCAGACCTAATGATTCATTTAAAGTTGGCGAGGAGATTTTCTTAATTGAAGCAAGGGGGACTGACGAGCGCTGCTCAGGCGATTCACTTATCCTTCGGTCTGCGGCTTTAGACTCTGCCCGCTTGGATTTTGTCCTGGATATTGAATCAATATACGGGGACAGATTCCGGTATGTTTATTCCCAGAATAAACAAATTAAGCGTGATTAAACGGGCTTGCGGATACCAGCATCCCTGCTGGCCGACTATTTTAATGACATTGGTTTTTGACTATCGAGACTCTGGTGTACCGCCTCGCAGATCCGGCTGACCGCCAGTCCGTCCACCGCGGTGACCGGGTACGGCGCTTTATGTATGACCGCCCGCACAAAGTCGTTTATAGAATCGATACCGAAACCGCTGGCAACGCCGTTGCGGTAGTTGATGAAATAGCTGTTGGGCGTGAGCGTCATGCCCGGTGTGGTGATTTCCAGTCCGCGATGCTGTGAAGTGCTGCGGATATACGTTGCCTTGCAGAGAATATCGATACGCCCGTCGTTGTCTTTCGGAAACCCCTCCGGCAGCACCCACGAGTTTTCCATCACCCACGAACTGCCATCGGCCATTGTCAGCAGGCTTTGCACGCTGTCAAAGGTGTCGAGACCGCATTCGACCATCAGCCGCTTCTGCCCGACGGCGTACACCGACACCACTTCCTGGCCGGAGAGGTGGCGCACCAGGTCAAAGCAGTGGGAACCCAGAAACCACACCGGGGAGCTTGCGCCCGCCCAGTCCAGCCACTCCGTCGGCACGCTAATCACGTCGTCCATGCTGATATGGCCGCGCAGGATGCGCCCGGCTTCCAGCTTCATCAGGAAGTTGATGGCCAGCAGCAGGCAGATGAGCATCGGGATTAGCCCGGTCATCATGTCGAGGAAGATTATGCCTGCGGCCTGGAACAGGTGGATAAAGCCTTCAGCCAGGGAGACCAGAAACATGGCGGCCTCCTGCGAGTGGTGCGATGGTGCATGGTTGTGGTTCGGTGTGCATAAACAACTCTCCTGTCAGGTATCGTTGGTTAATGCGTCCTGCCACTCACAGCGCGGGTCGTTATGTCCCGGAGTTGTCGGTTGTTGTCATGGGGTGAAGCGGTTTACGGGGTTCACGTTTGTTACTGGCATTGAGGTAACGGCCGGGCCAGATTTCTGATGGATGCATTTCCAGCGCGATGGCAATCAGCCACTCGCCTTTCGGCCACGGGCGCGTCAGGGTATTCGACAGTGTTGACGAGGCCGGTCCCGCTTCCCGCGATAGTTTCGCCAGACTGGTACCGCGCTTGTGTAAAGCGGCAACGATGCCGGCGGGGTGCCAGTCTTTTTTAGCCATTTCGTTTATCTCTTCAATCCTTATGCTACGTTTTTCGTAGTAACTAAGTCATTAAAAAACTACGAATCTCGTAGTTATGCAAAAACGACTTAGACAAAGGGATGTTTTCATCCGTCGATTAAAAGAAGCCCGACAGCGCTTAGACATTTCTCAGACTGCTGTGGGGATTGCTGCGGCTGTAGAGCCTTCTGTTGCAAGCACCCGTTTCAATCGCTACGAGAAAGGTGTTCATGGGCCTGATATGGAAACCGTTGCACGGATAGCTGATGTGCTGAATGTTCCCCTTCCATGGCTGTTCACTTCTGATGAGAATCTTGCTGAACTGATTCTCAACTTCGCTGCCCTCTCTCCTGATGCGCAACTCCAGTTGC
The DNA here is from genome assembly GCF_051700745.1 of Salmonella sp. NW884. NCBI lineage: Bacteria > Pseudomonadati > Pseudomonadota > Gammaproteobacteria > Enterobacterales > Enterobacteriaceae > Salmonella > Salmonella sp. NW884. Next base: position 144,580 of record NZ_JAMMDE010000006.1, read on the forward strand.
TAGAAACGTCCCGCCAGATGGTAGGTATCTCCCCTAAAGATGATGCTTAAGATACGGCCTCTTTTAACCTGTTACTGTGATACTACGTTAATCGTAGTATCGGCAGCAAGCAAAAACTACGATTCTCGTAGTTATGAATACAAGTAACCATTACAACGATATTTTTTGCCGTCGCCTGAAGCAGGCGCGACTGGCAAGTGGGCTTTCCCAAAAACGACTGGGGATCGCAGCGGGCATTGATGAATTTGTCGCCAGTACACGCATCAATCGGTATGAAAAGGGTGTACATGAACCGGGAACGGAGATAGTGCAAAAACTGGCCGAGGTTTTACGGGTGCCGTTGGCTTACTTTTATGCTGAAGATGATGATTTGGCGGAGTTGATGCTAGTTTTCTGGGCATTATCCGAATCAGAACGTGTTGATATTATTGCTTATGCGAAGAAAAAGGTTATTTGACAGAAAATTTACAATATAATTTGTCTCAAGGGTTATACAAACGTCTGTGTTTATAGAACAGTAAATTGTCAGATGAGGAATTATTTCTTGAAAAATATCAATGGAGAAGGATGGGAATGACATTTAAAGGCGGTGGCTGATTGTAAAAACAACATATTTTATAATTTTTTTAAACTGTGTGATTATATGATCTTTGGGGGGCTAATTAATGGTGGGCTTATGCAAATCAAGAGAGGTCAGACAAGAAAGTAAAGTGAGCGATTCGTAATCGCTGCGCTTACTTAGTTTAATAACATTTAACAATGTCAACTATGAACCTTTGATTTAAAATATAACTATAACAAAGGCATAGCTATACATAGGGTACGTATAGGACAAGGGAATATTCCCCTCTGGTACTGTTGTATGAATGGCCTACTTTTGAAAAACCATGCTTGGCGAATAAACGTTGCATGCCAGTATTATTTTCGCGAACAGTACCAAAGCAAGCTTTGCTAGATGAGTTATTAGATAAATAATTAGATATGGAATCCATTAACATTCCTCCATATCCATTTTCTCTCTCTTCTTCAATGATATAGATCCAGCCTATTTCGTACTCATACTTATCTTCATCAGAAGAACCTGCTTTATAAAAAACATCTGATTTATAAGATTTTTTCGGTCGTTTAAGTGCAGCAATACCAACATATTTATCTTCTTTGATAAAAAAAAGTTGCTCAGCATTTAATATTCTATCTTTCAGACCGTTGGGATCGACTTCGTCACCCATGAGTACGAGTTCCTCAAATAGTTTCAGTTCATCTGCACTACAATTTTTAGGGCTCTTAGCTAATATTTCCATGTAAACCACTCTTTCTATGTGTTTAATCGATTTTATACATGGATATTATGCTTATTCAAAGTGGTTTTAAACATATAAAGGTAACAGAAGATTAGATTGTTCGGCGTAAAACTAAGCATTTAATTATCAGAGGGTACTTCCATTTAAGTGTAAATCTGAGTTTGCCAAGATTACAATCATAATTGATAAACAAACGAAGTATCATCGATAGGCAAAAGAGGTCTTGGTCATTATTTTTGCTGCCTCCACCTCACTACACCCTATCTCCCGCATAATCCGCATCCGCTCGGCCTTCTCATGCTTCTCGGTTATTGCCAGCGCCAGATAGAGCGCTGGCGGCATCACCCGAAACAGCACTTCAACGCGCGGCGAGAGCACCACACCCTCGGTATACTGCCCCGGTGATTTCACCGCCGAGCGCAGCAGTTACCGCTGTTCTTCCGTCAGCGCCTTAAACCGGCACACCTGATCGATCTCTTCCGGCGGCATCACCAGCAGTTCCCACCACTCGATCATATTGAGCAGCTTCTTCGCCTCATCGGGAAAATCCGCCAGGTTCTGCGTCGCCAGCCACAGCCAGATCCCGAGCTTACGCCACATCTTTGAACATTTAGTCAGAAACCGCGCCAGAAGCGGATTGACGGTAATGATATGCGCCTCATCGGTGATATTGACGATAGGCCTCGCCAGATGCTGGTCGCGCTCGCCGAGGTTATTGATATGGTTAATCAGTGAGATATAGCTGATGGCAAGCTGGGCTTCGTAGCCTTCGAGGGCAAAGGTGGCGAGATCCACCAGGGTGATATCCGCCTCCGGCCACATCTGGCCTTCACGGTTAAATAGTTCGCCTTCAAATCTGGCGCAGCCAGTGGCTGAGTGGGGCGACTTCGTGTTGTTCTTGCACCGGAACCAGTCCGGCGTTGAGCAACAGGCTGTGTAGCTGGCGCTGCTGGCGAAACAGGGCATCGATGTCGGGTGCATGCAGGTAAAACGCCAGCGTGCTGCGGTAGAGCTTATGGCCGTCTTTCAGATAGCTGCGCACTTCGTGGCAGTCGCGGCGGGTGTATTCCGAATCGGTATTGTCGCCAATCGCCCGGTCGGAAAGGTGGCTGATGTGCTGCTCCAGTTTGTCCTGCGGATACACCACCACCGTCAGGTTCATTATAGTGCCTGCTGGTAACAGGTCGAACAGGGCGTTTATCGCCGTCATGCACTAGGTTGCTGTAGCTGTGGCCGGGAAGTTCATACACGCCGCGCGTGCGCTCGCGCAGTTCACCGTTGTTGCGCCGTACCTGAAAATCATGCTCCAGACGGGTGTAACAGGCGGGCGTCAGGTAGGCTCGCTGCGAGCGGAGGTTGCGGGAATAGTCTTCCTCGCCGTTATCCGGCCAGCGGTTCAATTGCTGGAAGATATAAAAGGTGAAGGCGTAGACGCTGGCGGGCGGCACCTCCCACCACGGACGAGTGCTGCCGCTGCGCAGATCCGGCGGGAACCAGAGGGTGAGCTTTTGCGGCGCGCTGTACCAGCCGTAGCCGACGCCAGCCAGACACAGGCACAGCAGAACAATCACGGCCCGTAGCGTCAGGATATGGTTATCGCGCTCGGCCAGCGCATGGCGAAAGCGGCTCATCGCGGACTCCTGCGCACCACCCACACGGTGCTGTGCTGGACTAGGTGTACCCCGAAGATGATGGCGCTCCAGCCAGGAGAGGATCGCCTGTGGCAGCCAGCTATCGGGCTTGCCGCGTTTGGCGCGGGCCAGAATCCGCCCACCGCCCTGAATCAGTAACGCCGCGCCCGCCAGCGCCGAACCGGGGATTAACGGCCAGTAGTGGGTTATCAGGGCCAGCAGAATGCCGAACGCACAGCCACCGCCAAGACCGCTCGCCAGCGCCAGAAACAGTTCGCTGGTGGTGAGGCCGCGCCAGACCACGGGCTCGCGGTTGAGGCGGTCGGGGAGAAAGAGGATGGTCGCCATTTCACAGTACGTCCGAGGCCTGGTTGAGCAGCCAGATGATGACCACCAGAAGAATGCTGCCGATGCCCGCCATCGAGCCCAGATCTTTCCACTGCTTGCGCCCGCTCTGGATCTCCGAGTAGGTGGCAATGCAGTTGTTCGCCACCACCAGAAAACCGACGGCGCAGATGGCCAGCGCCAGCAGCACCACGATGTCAAAACCGTAGTTTTGCAGCGTCTCCATAATGCCCTGACCCTGGCCGCGCGACGGGTCTTCCATCGTCGGCAGGTCGGCGAGGGCGTTAAATGTGGCGAACAGCAGTAACAGAAGCCAGCGCATGATTCCTCCTCAGCTCAGTACCAGCCAGAAGCTGACCAGCACCAGTAACAGTGAACGGGCCGCCACCGCGCCAAAACTCTGCCAGCTCAGGCGCTGGCGGCAGACTCCCTGCCAGGCGACCATTAGCGTCCAGGCGCACCACAGCAGCAGGACGCTGGTAAACAGGCCGAGCACCAGCAGGCTGACGGTCTCCGGTTTGCTCAGGCTGGCGGCCTGAAAGGCGGCGATTTGCGAGTCAGTCATCAGGGTTCTCCCGCTGGTAGCTGGTGCTCAGGGGCTGGATGGCGCGTGGCTGTGCTCTTGCTGGGCTAAGGTAGCGGTGGATGCCTTGTTTAACGGCGGAGATGTCCTGCTGCGCCTGTAAGTAGTCGAAGAAGTAGCGCGATTGTGGATCGGTGCTGGAGCTGGTTTGGGCACGCTCCAGCGAGATTTTCACGCCGTCGAGTTGTTTCAGCGCGAGGGCGAGCTGGGTGGATTCCGGGGAGGCATAGGCCTGTGGCCCTATGAGTAAAGTCAACAGTAGAAATAATGGACTATGTTGCATGGCAGCCTTCTCAGGAAGCGTATTCAGGGCAGGGTAGATGAGAGGCTGGAGAAAGATCAGCGAGGAATTGTTTACATCGAATAAAAATTTTCAGAAGTGGCTAGGTTATCAATGCCACTTCTGAAGAGGGTAATGCACCCTGTGGTATGTATAGGCTCAGGATTCATCCGGCTCTGTTCTGTGGCAACAAACGATCAAACTTCACTGTCTGCTATGAGCGAGAAGACACTATTGCCAAGTGCTGCTAATTTTATTGCCCAAAGAGCAAAAGTGGTCTTTCAAGGTTAATGTATTGGAAAGACCACAAATTAGTTGTCACCATGATGCTTGACAACCGTTAACCATCTGGGCGGGAGACGCTAGTGTTGATTGAATCTTTCCACCAGTTTTTTCAGTTTTTCCTCGGAATTGTCGACTAGCATTTGTGCCAATTCTGCAGGAGCACAACCCAGTAGCTTATTAAGATCATCTGTCGCTACCTCGGGCTGGTCGGCTGACCGAACCGGTGACTGGATTCGTTGCTGTACCTGCATCCACAACTGAGCTACCTGCTCAGGGTCCGTCGTGAAGTAGCCGATTGGCAATGTAAGGCCAGCATACCCAAGAGACGGATCCAAAGCAGCATGGTACTGAACCACTGCCATACCGTACTCGCCAGGGAAAACCAATATTTCCAAGTGCGACTCAGAACGGCCTTTTGGGAAAATTCGTAGGCTACCGTCGGTACGGCTATTAAACTGATTGGTGATTAAACGCTGTGCCCGAAATTCCTCATCGCACTGAAATGCCAAATTGAGGCGACTGTTGCGCTCTCCACTTGCGAGCTCGGTGTTCATTTGTTTGAGGAACGACCCGAGACCTAAACTAGCGCCAAATAACTCGTTGGTAGCACCAAGCCAGATTCCTTGATGTACCTGCTGCTGACGTGGCAACCGTTCAGCCCACTTAATTAAAGTGTTACGATTGGGGGCTGCATAGACAGGCCCAATCATCATACGTTGCGTCGTGCTGTTACCATAGCTGGTTTTTCTGCGCTGGCGATCATGGAGTAAACGCCCTAGTTCCAGCTTACCATCACGTCCGATATATCGGCGGATCACCATATCTTTTGCCAGATCACAATAGTCTTCTAGTGTGGAACTAGCGGCCTCTAACTTGCGCTCGTGCAGCCAGTTAATAGCCTCTGTTTTGAGACCGGAGCTTTCCATCAAGCGTGTATGCTCTAAGCTATAGTCCATCAACCGTGAGTCCAGACGTATCCCGTTCAGAGGATCGGAATGGGCGTGGATATCGAGTGAGATCTGCTGTTTCAACCCCGATTGACCAACAGAGGCCCGATTCACTCGGTAGAGTCGGGCCTTCGAGCTACGCAGTGCGCGCTTGCTCTTGGTATCGGGTAAGCAAATCTGAAAGCGACGAAATTGGCTAGCGATCAAATCGGTGAAGTCACTGCGATTGATCTTACGTGGCAACTCGGGCAAACCTTTCTGCAGGTCCGCATTACACTTAGGCTGAATGTGCCCAGTGCAAAGGTCGATGAAGGTGAAGTCACGGTGATTTTCCACGTCCTCAATTGCAATGCCCTCATCCGATGCGCCTTCTCGGCGCTGCATTGTCAGCTTGACTGTAGTCGCGATATCGCCTTCGTCATTGTATCGCACGAGGCCAGTGTCGATCATTTCATCAACCAGAACCTGACGCTCATGGTCAGCGAGTCCGAAAAAGCCTCCTAACTCAGAAGGAGACACGATTTCGAGTTGCGCCACTAGTAGAAGAGCTGACTCAAGAACCGCTGGTAGCGCTGCTTTATGCGTCACATCAATGTCCAGACTGATCTTCTGTACTGGTGCCAGCACGGTAATACTTTGTAGCAAGCGGTCATAATCAGCCGGCAGTTCCACAGGTTGCTGCGCTGTTCTGTTCAAGGTAAGGGTCTTGTTACACATAGTCACTCTCCTGCACCTCGGCGCAAGCATTATGGATCAGGTCAGCTGAACGAATGATTTGGTACTCACTATTATGGTATGAGTACTGTTGGTGGATATAGTCGAAGACACGGGCCAGCGGCTGACATGCATTCGCCTGTTGCCACATACTCCCTGCACCGATGATTAACAGACGCTCTTTTGCCCGAGACAGGGCCACGTTAACTCGGGCATTATCGGTCATGAATCCGCCCTTTTGCTCAGAGTTATGGCGTACTAAACTTAATAAGATGATACGATTTTCAGAGCCCTGATAGGAATCAATGGTATCAACCTTTATCATTGAGCGGATCGGCGCTGCCCAAGATTCAGATTCCAGCCGCATCTGCAGGAGTTCCACCTGCTTGCGGTAACCGGTAATAACCCCGATGGCTGGCGTAGTATCGTTGTCATTCCACTGACGTAGCTGCCCCATCGCCTGCTCATCGTCGACCAATTGCCGCAGCAAGCTGCACAACAGGTTAACTTCAACTTCATTGGCAATTCCCTTGCCGATATTCGTTTCTTGCAACTTACTGTCAGAGGTATCGATCCAAGACACCGTGCGATTCCACGGGGTGGGCAGGGAGGACATCCACTCGGGAGCAGAAGGCCGACCGGTCGCAAGTGTGCCGTCATAGAAGCAGTGGCTAATAATGTCACCTATCGCGGGTGCCATCCGATATTGCTTCAACAACATGTGGCCATCATTCAAGACGTAAGCTCGCTCAAAATCCGTTCGTTTTACATCGACCTCATTCAGGCCTAGATCACGGGCGACTTGGCGTACATGAGCCACATCATAGCTAGGTGCCAATTGGTTGTAGTCCCCCACTAATAGCACTCGCTTCGCACTCTGCATAGCTATGGCTAGCTCGGAAAACGTAGCGCGCGCAGCCTCATCAATTACCACCAAGTCAAAGGCATTTTTATCCAGTTGATATCCGCCATGCCCGATGCCAACCAATGTGCCAACAACCAATTGACGGGTACGAGCAGCAAAGGCGGCATAGCCGGTTTCGTCTGTGGCTAATCGCTGATACCAGTGGTGGGCTACCTTAATTACCTCAGCCATCCGTTCAATGCGCTGCGGATTATTAATCTGGTGTCGCTCGGCAATCATATTAAGTACCGCGAGCAGCGGTTTATTGTGATGCAATACTTGGTCGGGCATATCGGTAAAAGCTGACAACCTGCCAGTTAAAGCGTTCGTCAAATTATCTAGGCGACGCTCAGCCGCCAAGCGAACTATTCGTTCATTATTTGGCAGGTTATCCATATCGACACTATCTTGCTGGAATTCCCTTACTTCATTTCGGGCAGGGGTGAACTCGAACAATTCACGACCGCAGGAACGATACAGAGCGGCAGATTCCAGCACAAATGCCTCAGGCAATTTCAGGCGTGCTGACAGTGCTAGCAGCCGGACTTCAAGATCGCGGTGAAAGGCCGTACGGGCTTGAGCTTGTAGAGCATTAGTGTGAACATCCAGCATACCTTCGCTGACCCGGCGGCGCTCACCTAAGCGTACAATGCTTGGCAGTTTGAAATCCGGGGATTGTTCCTGGCGCTTAAAGCTCAACTCACGCACACGGTTAGCCACTTCGTCGACCGCAGTATGCGATTGACTCACCACCAGTACGCGGCGTACGTCAGCATCATTCAGCAGATAATCTAGTGTTGCGCTAAGTAGTGTTGTTTTTCCCGTACCCGGCGGGCCCATCAACACACTGAGTGGATTTTGTAGCAAATACAGGAATGCGGCGCGTTTAGACTCATCCAGTCCATAGCGGCTGATTTGTTCGTCGGTCGGCATAGGTAATGCTGGAGGCTGGCAACCTCGAGGGCCAATTACGAAGCGGTCGATTAGATCCCCCATCACTGCATCACCAGCAATAATGCGTGATAGTGCCCGGTCTCGTCGCTCCCAGCTAACATCACTACCCGAATTAGACAGAGTCAGGATTGTATCTTCTCGAATGTTTTGCAGGCGGAAGTTATTCCCGCGGTTGTCATCCGAGAGCACCAGCACACCATTGCCGGACTTAGTAACATCCAGTTGGCCGAAGTGAGTTTCATGATCATCTGCTGTCACGTTGATCACGTCATCATCAGCAAACTCTAAAGCGTCGATATTCTCATTAACCTGTACATGAACGATGCCATCTCGCTCCTTAGGGCTTGCAATCACTTTGACGGTGGGCAGTGCTTCGCGCTCTACTTCTACTAGGCGCAGCCAGAGGCGCTTAAGACTTTCCCCTGGAGCATCGGCAACTGCCGTCGGTGGTTCTTCTGCGGGCTTGATGTCCAGGACATGTTGCACTACATGTAATGTTCTGACAAAGTTTAGTAGTTCAGTATTTGTCGCACCATAAGAACCTTTTTTAAGTAAAAAGGGCTGCTTGACCGACATGGCACGATTATCATTCTTGCGGTTATTACGGGTGTCATACACCATCTCCCCCGTACCTAACCGGTCATAGAACATACGATGCACGGTGAGACTCGGCCCATCTACTTTGAGATTCAGTGTCAATTTATGGGACACACCCAAGAAGAATAATTTTAGAATATTACCCTTAGTATAATTGACCGTCAGGTGGTAGATGCCTGAGTCCATCTCGAACAGTTCGCCCTGCTCGTTGGGGAAATACAAACTCTCGATCACCAAGGGCGTAGCCTCAACCAACTCGGGTTCATTTGCATGTATCATTGTGCGCCGTAACATGTCTAGGTTACGAGGTACAGCGTTATTATCTCCCAACGCATTACGGATCTCCCTACGTATTTTATTGGCGCCAGGATGAATGCAGGCAGCAAATATCTCATCTACAATCATGTATACGGCATAGCGGTCACGCGCCGTGGCGCTGACGTCGGTGGTTGGGGAGTATTCAGAATTTGCCGGAGCAAGGCCATCCAGATCTAAGTCAAACATATCAAGCAGCAGAATGCCCAGCTTGCCTCCTTCCGCCTGGACCAATAAATTTTCGGGTTTCAGATCACCATGACTTAGATCCAGATCGTGTAGGTTATGCACTGCACGAATCAGTGCATCAGCTAATTGGAAGCGCTCCTCATAACTATGGTTGGACAGCACCATCCATTGTTCCAAGCTCTCCCCTAGGGCATAAGACTGAACGACATGTGTTCCCATCATGCCGCAGCCGAATTCAATTAATGGCGGAATCGGCAAAACATTATTGGAGGCGACGGCACAGCGTTCAAGAAAGTGCAGAAGCCGCTGGGACTGACCATGGTTATCCTTGTTGGGGCGTGCATTCAAATATATACGCACAGTACAGGGCTGCCCATCAACAGTTGTGGAGCGGAAAGTCATACGTTGGCGCAGAGGATCAGTACTCGGTGCTTCTACCTGAGGATATTGCGTTATCGGCATAGCATCACTATTGAATGCAGCTAACGCATTGAGCACCCTAACCTTATCTTCGTTAGTATCGAGGTTTTGAAAATTCAGGGTTCGCGTAAGCGCCTCCAGCATTGCACCCGCATCTGTGTGGCGCTCTGATGCATCGTGCTCTAGGCTACGCTGGATAAATCTGTCTAGTTTACCTTCGAAGGGGTCATTTAGAGGCTGCTTCCATTGGGGGGGCTCATCTTGGGATAAGGTTAGATGCTCTCCATAGGCAATTTGGTAACACAGTACTCCCAGTTGGAACACATCCACCGCTTGACCCAATACCTCGGTCTCACCAAAGGCATCTTCTGGCAGCACGATACCCGTTGTATCCAACTCCTGACGCATATCACTGATGCTTTTATGCCCCAAATCCGGAAATTTGGCACTTGTCAGGCCACTGACGATGATGGCATTGCGTTCCCGGTCCCACCACAAGCGTTTAGCACTCAAATCGCGGTGATATACTCCCATGGCATGCATACCGGCCAAGGGAGTTAGCAGAGCTCTTAATAATAATGTACGTTTTTCAATCGACAACGGTGTAGATACTAGGTATTCGTCCAAACGCTCGGCTAGCCTAGGAAGTTGGTAGACTTCGGCCATGTCGACGGTAAGTGTGTCTTCTTGAAGGTTGTGCTTGGGTTCCAATAAATAGTCTTTGCCTAGTTGACTATCGGTTCGACGTATATGCCGCTGCGTTCGGTCCTCACGTAAGCCAAAAAAAACGCGCACAGACATATCTGTGCCGACATGGGCCATCTTAGTGAAGTCCCATATTCGTATCTGGCTTTTGTCGTCCGAATCACGCTCATGTTCGCCGTCAAACTCATTGTAGTAATCGTGGGGGCCCTCTAGATGTGGGGTCTTCTCCGTGATTACATAGCCTGCTTCGAGCTTCTGGCGGATCTGGACATAACTCCCTCCACGTTTCCACTTCTCAAAAATGGCAATTTGCCCGGGGGCACATGGGCGCTTTTCAGGATAGCGGCGAAAATACCCTTCAGCCTTGGTGTGGGGCATTTTGTCAAAATAGGTATCTAGATTCGCGATGGTCAAGAACTCATCAAGCGTTAGCACAAAGCCTTTATCCTTTGGCGATAGCTGTGTAATCTTTGCATCGCCAGAGAGAACTACCAACGCTTGGATTTCGTAGAAAGTATTCCCCCACAGCGCGCGCAGCTCTTCATCGAACATGGACTTGATTCGTTGGGCGTGCTCACGCTTGCGGTCGATGGGAGAGCCATGCTTGATTTTACGCCCACTAGGCGTGGTCTGGATCCACTGGTCGTCTTCCATATGAATTTGGCCGTGGAAGTTCTTAAGTTCTATCATCAAGATGCGATCCTCGGCGAAGATCAATACATCAAATTCTAGACTTTTACGATTTTTGTCGAGCAACAAGATACCCGCATACCCAACCCAGTGTGCAGGAAGGGCTTTCTCAATGGCAAGAATGGCATTGTGCTCGTTTTGGTGTAACCCTTGCGTTGCCGCGATATGTATTTTCATTGAGTTGCCTCCGGTTGTGAGTAAACGGAGACGTATAAGACGAAGGCGTTTGTAAATAGCGATGTGCTATAAATGATATTAGACGGCGACATGAGCGCTGCATAGCAATGGTCTATAAGACCAATTGTGAGAAATTTCATATTTTCGTAGAGTTCATCAGTGGGTACGCCCCACAGCCCTCGCCGAATGCGAGAACCACTGACTTACCCCTAAATAGGACTTTCGACTGTAACATCACATCTGTTGAGTAAAAGTGATGCTTATCAAATGCGAACGGAATATGTCACGACAAATGTATCAGTATAAGAAAGCACAATCAGCGCTAGTGGTCGGCTTCTGATAGTGTAGTAATGTTATAAAGTCCCCTTCTTAAGGTAGTCAGTGCCATATTTTTAATATTGTGCTCGACCCAATTTGCCCTCGGCATGAGAACGTTTAGACCTAATAGAAGTTCGCTATTGGCACGAAACTACCCATGAGCTCAGACTTGATCTAATTCAGTCGATAGATTTACAGCGATTCCTGTTGGTGGAAAAGATCGTCTCTCAGCAAATCGATAAAATTAGACTCTGTGGTTGAAAATGGGAAAGTTAGTATTAAGCGGTTTATAACCAGCGCTTAAAGCTACCAGCCACCATCCATACCGTTATCCCAAACCATATGGTGGCTGGTAATAAAACTAACCTCGCAGGTAGAAACAGCGGCTGCGCCAGATAACACACCCAAATCGTTGTGGCGACTAAACTGCCTGACCTGATGACATAACGGTGGAGAAAAACGGATTCCAGCCCGGAGCCAAACCGCCTTAAATCCCGCCGTACTAGGCCTTCTGTCAGCCCGATTAACACGCACAGACAGAGCAGGGGGAACGTGGCGACCAGCCACGTCAGGCGTAGCATAAAACTGACCAATGTATAAGCCAGAACTGTGAGTGGTTTTTGAATGAGTCTGTTGGTTATAAGCATGTGAGATACCCCGTTCTCCAGCAGCATCACTATTTTTTCCCCCTGCGGATGTGGTTGTAACGCAATAACTAGTTCCGACTGTTCCCGCTTCATCACCTGAAAAACATGCCTGCTGCCTTCCTGCGGCCACCAGAAATAGAGCCCCGCCAGTTCCAGCACCACCCGCAACAACAGTGCGCTGATAACCAGCCCGATAAACCTTCCGGCCAGCGACAGCAGCCAGCCGACCGGCCCCTGAGCCGAACGTGAAGGCGGGGATCGCTGTTCACTCATTCCGCCAGTCCCTGCTGGCGCGCCTGCATCCAGGCCACGAGTTGTGCCACAGACTCCGGCAGCGGGCAGTGTTTATCCGCCACGGGTAGGGGCAGGCGGAGTTTCCACAATTGCCCACCTTCGAGCAGGGCAAAGGCCTGGCCTTTGGGAAGCTGGATCAGCGCGGCGGTATCGAGTAGCGGCACATTACTGGTGGTTACCTGCTCGCGGGTATTGCTGGTAAAGCTGTTGATGCCGCCCGGCGTGTCGGTGACGCCGGAACTCACCTGGCGGCTGCGCACTTCGACCTGTGGCAGTTGCTTTGTCAGCAGTTCGGCGGTGGCGGTTTCGCGCACCCGCAGCATAATCAGATTGTTGAAGTTACCTACCACCTGGCCTGCCTTCGGCGCGCTGCCGATGCGGGCCTGAATATCACTCAGCGTCTGCGTGTAGGCAGTGACCTGAATGCCCGCGCCGCCGCCCTTGTTGACCAGCGGAATAAACTCCTCGCCCATCAGTTCATTAAACTCATCGCAATGCAGGTTGATAGGCGGCGGTTTTTCACTGTTGCCGGGCAGTCCATCATTCAGACCAAACTTGTAGAGATGTCCGGCGACGCTCACCAGGTCAGCAAACATTGAGTTGCCGACGGCGGCAGCGACCACCGCATCGGAGAGCGCGTTCAGCCCGACATAGACTACCGCCTTCTGGCGGATCGCCTGCTGCCAGTCGAGGATCGGTCGCTCGTCGTCCAGATCGTGATAGTCCGGGGCGAGCAGGGCGGCAAGCGTGCCGGTGGTCAGCTTTTCCAGCAGCGGCAGCAGCGAGGCGACAATCTTGTCGAAGTAGGTTTTGTCATAGCGCACCGCCGAGAGCAGCCCGTCTAGGATCGGATCGTATAATTTCTCCGCATTGAGATACTGCTCCAGCGCAACCACGTGAGGATCGCGGCCCAGCATATGGCGCGGCATATTCCGGTCATTAAGCTGCTCCGCCAGCTGCGCCACCACTTCCCACGCCCGCGCGTTGTGGCGCGGCAGCACGATGCGGGCATAGTCGATAAACAGGGCGTCGATATTGACGACGTGGCGGGAAATTAACTGATAGTCAGGGCGCTGACCGAGCGCCACCAGGGCGCGGGCGATAATGTTGACGAAGCGCCAGGCGAACTCGCGAAAGGCCGCCGAGTTGCCTTCGCCGGAAAGCTGTCCGGTGAGGCGCGACGCCACCTCCGAGATACGGCCAAAGCGCCCGATGGCGTTGTAGCGGGCGGAGATTTCCGGATATGCCAGATGTAACAGGATAAAGCGGTCGCCGCGTCCGGCGCGCTGCGCCTCTGTCCACAGACGCTTCAGCAGATCGGCGTCGCCTTTTGGATCGAAAACGATCACCACCTCGCCACGGCGGATGTCCTGAGTGGCAAGCAGTTCCGCCAGCCGGGTTTTGCCGACGCGGGTGGTGCCAAGCACCAGCGTGTGGCCGGGGCGTTCACTGAGCGGCAGGGTGACGTCGCACTCTTTCAGTTCCACCCCATGCAACCACGGATTGCCGCCGACGGGCGGCAGCGGGCGTACCGGGTTCAGCCAGCGATCGGCGCTGAGCAGGCGGGCAAGGCCGGGCAGAGTATGTTCGCTGCGTTTTTCGATGTGCCTTGCCAGACGGTGGCACCATCCGGGGCGCAGCCTGTGTGCGGCTTCCGGTTGCAGGCAGTCGTACAGACGCTGGGTGTGGATTGGCAGCCAGCGAAAGCCTTTACCGAGAAACAGCCTCTGGCTGCTGACCGGGATTTTCCGGCTGGTCAGCGCGTAGCGCGGCAGGCGCAGGAGGTTGCGGTGGTAGCGTACGATTTGCCATCCCTGCCAGCCTCGTCGCAGGGCCAGCAGAATCAGGGCGCAGGCCATCAGGCGGGCCTGCCACGGCGTCAGCATCAGCAGTGGGGCCTGCGTCAGGCAGATTAATGCGCCACAGCCTGCGGTGACGGTGCTGTAAAACTCCACGGGTGGGCGCAGCAGCGCTTCCAGCGCGTAGCGGCTCATGGCGGTGCGGCCTGTTGCAGATGGTGGCTGACCAGCTTGCGGTAGCGTGCAGCGGGCGCGCCGCCCGCAGGGCGGTGATAGCGGGCGGCAGCATTGAGCCAGCTTCCGGGACGTTCATCGTAGCGCTGACGCAACAGTTGTGCGGTGAGCGACAGGTTCTGCAGGGGATGCAGGGCATCGCAGGGAGAGTCAAAATATGCCTGGTGCCAGCCGATATTTATTTGCCCGAGCCCCACGTCAATACGCTTTGTGCTGGTGTGGCGGATGGCGGCCAGCAGCGCCTGACAGGCCTGCTCCCGGCTGGCGTAGCGGTAGCCGGTCCCGGCGATATTGAGCGTCCACGGCCACGGGAGATGTTTGCCACTCAGGTTCGCCCCGCTTTCGGTCTGTGTGACGGCCCACAGCAGTTCCGGCGGCACGCGGAAATGCTCTGCGGCGCGCAGGTACGCTTCCGGCAGCGGCTGCGCCAGCGCCAGGCAGGGCAGCAGCAGGATCAGGGCAGGACCTCGCGCCATTGCTCCCCCTTACGCTCCAGCGCCACCGGGATTTTGCTCTGGCCCAACAGCAGCCAGCGGCCCGCGTCATGGTTAAGCGTGATGCTGTGTTCACTCACCAGTTTTGCGTCAATGCCATGCGCCATCGCCCAGCGGCGCACCCGGTTATCATCGCCTTCGCTTCCGACGAGCCAGATATCCAGTGGGCGCTGTTGTGCCAGCAGGGTACGCAGCAGGCTGTCGCAGGGAGGGCAGTCCTCCTGGACGAACAGCGAAACGCGGGAAGTGCTGGCGGAGGTGGTTTTCAGCGGCGTCAGGCCCGGATACAGACGCTGCCAGGCTGCGTCATACGCGCGCTGGAAAGCGAGTTCTTTCTCCAGCCGCCGGTATTCCTGCCTGACCAGCAGTTCGGCGAAGCGCTGGCGTTCATGATCGCTTTCAGCCTCCACGCCCAGGGTGGTCAGCGGTCTGAGAGTGGAGCCCGCGTTCTGGCCGGTCTGCACCTCAAGCGGTTGCGCCCACGCGCTGGCGGTGAACAGTAACAGGAGAATCAGGCGTTTCATCGCTTACTCCGGCATCTTCAGCGTCAGCTGGCGTTTGCCGTGACGGAATATGGCCCGGCGCTCATCAATCCGCTCCAGTCGCCAGCCGTGTCACTGCTCTTCCCTGCGCAGCCATACCACCTGATGGAGGTAAACAGCATCCGGCGGCACTATCACCGCCAGGCGGATATCACCGTGCTGTAGGGTCCCGGCGAGAAAAAACGGGGCCGTTAATGGCCCCAAAGGGCGGAGAGACACGGGATGACGGTAAGCCACCGTCGGGGGGAGGGAATTGTCACTGGCAAAACAAATTTCGCGACGGTTTTCGTCGGTGGTCATCCGCCATGCCGGGCCCGCCAGGAGTTGCAGGGTGGCCTTCAGGCGCAGCGGACCGGTGTTGTACTGGCACGGGAGGCCATAAAGCTGCGCCCGGCGCGCATCGGCGAGACACAAGAACCAGCCGCTGTCGCGCAGCAGGTACTGCAGCGCTTCCCCGACCGTCGGATGAAAACCTGGCGGAACGGACAGGGTGGTAAGCTGCTCCAGAAGTGGCTGTTGCGGTGACGTGTTGACCAGCAGATAGCGGTCGTAGCGAACGACTTCTGGCGTTGCAGGGGAGGCGGCGGCCACGCCGTTGAAAATAAACAGGAGCAGAGCTGTCAGCAGTCGTTTCATCGCATCCTCCACTGTGCTTTTACAGGAGCGTGCAGGATGGGAGGGGAAGGGACTACCGACAATTGTTTTATGTTTTTTTAAATTAGGTGATTGTTGTTAAAATAGTAAAGTAAATAAGCGAATAATAATAGCTTTAAGATTTGGCTACCTTTCATTTTTTTTGTAGAATCATATTGTGTAACTTCCTTATTAAAAATAAATGATTTAGTTTTGAGTTTAATTATATCTTAGTGGGGCAATGTTATTTATATAATTGGTTGGTTTTTTATTTACCTACTGTTGCGGATTTTTTATTTTATGCTCTATAAGGTTTGATATATTCGAGGTAAATCACTTTTTAGCGTGGAGGATTGCTTTAAAATAACCTATAAATATTAGAAGGGTAAAGGTCATGAGTAAGGTTTACGATGTTAATAGAATCATTAATATAGCCAAGGATACCAATGAGTTTTGTTGTTTCTTTGGTGAATATATAAAAAGAAAAGATGTCAATGTTAATATGGCTCTGGATGTTTTAAGAATATCTTCTATTTATTTAAATAGATACTCATTTCAGATCGAGGAAGAATATAATAATACGTTTAAATTATGCGTTAATGGATTGATGAATGTGTTTCCTGAATATATTGATTTAATATCTGAATTTGAACGCCAATGTAAAATAATGCATGATGTCAATAACGCTTTCTTTAAGTCTGCGAAATGTAATAATATTTGGCGTAAAGATATTAAGAGAACACACTCATTAACACTTAATCTTATCCTGTTTTGTGAAATGTTTTTATCTTCACTATCATCACTAATAACGGTAAAAGATATAAACAAAGTAAAGAAAAATTTCCCCTTGTTTATTATCTCTGAAAATATAGATATTAATGCTGAACCTGATATTGAGTATTTCAGAACGTTGAATAGAGCATTTGATGAGGTGGCGACTTATTCTGGGAGAATATTCTCTCATTTACGTACTAATGAACCCTTAAAATTAAATTGTCGTATAGATAAAGAAACTCTGCTTTCAATGAGAAAATATCTTGATGAATGGAATGTTTTTGACTCATTAAGTAGGGTAAGTGACTTTTTTAGATTGAGTAATGCGGAATTTACTAAAAAAGATAATGATACATACTCTCTTGATGTCAATGGTTCTTGTTTATATCAGGACTATGAAATTGCCCGAAATAGATTGATGATGAGAGAATCTAATTTATATAGTGAGATGCACACTTCAAGCAAAAAAGGTCTTAAATTAAGGCAATGGGCTAAGAACCGTATGCCTTCTTATTTAAATCCTGAAGGTGTTTATAGCTCACATCATTTAAGTGAGTTAGAAAATATGTCACCTGACGATCTACATGAAGAATATGGTAATGTATCACTATATAATTGGGTACATGCTTATCAATGTTTAGTTGAGTTATCCAAAGAAGAGTTGAGGAAAAGATTTTCCTCCAAAAAACCTATACCATTACAGGTAGACAGATGGCTGATAATAAAGAGTCGTGAAAATTGGTTATCTTTTTTTAAACGGAAAGGTATGGCGGAGGATGTGGCGAAAAAAGTTATTGGTTATTTTACTTTTAATTCAAAGTCACATGATCTTAATGATTGTCCATTCATTCCCTGTGTAGATGGATTATGCTTAATGCCAGCATTAATAGCACATAGTTCTGCTACACGTTCTTTAATGTCGTTATTTGGATCAAAAAAAATCTCTCAGGCAGGTAAGGGGCGATTCCATGAACAGCAATTTTTAAGACAGGTTCGTGCAGCTGGGATTAAAGCATCTCCCATTGAAACACATGCTAATTTTCAGTGTGATTGCGTAATGCTTATTGATGATCATTTGATTTTTACAGAGCTTAAATCAAATGGGCAGCCGATTTATTATGGCAAGTATTATCAACAATTGTGTAATATTATTGGAGATAGTTCATTAATTTATGATGGTAATAATAAATTATTGCGGTCTTATATTGAACAAATCGACAGAATTTCAACACACTATCTTAACCATCTTGATATCATTATTAATGAGTTCAATCTCCCGGTAGATTGGCAACCGAAAGGTGTTCATAAAATTATTGTCACAACAACTATGCTTGGAGGGAAATATCATTCCGATAATGTGTTTGTTGTCGATAAATATTCGTTATCTAGTTTTCTTCAACGTGTGCCAGGGGTGATTTTCCAAAACAATGAAGAAGGAGATAGAATAAAAAATATTATTGATGGTTATGAGCATTGCACAGGGGAGATAACAATTGAAAAATTTCTTAACTATCTTTATTGTTTGCCTAGTGTAAGCGCAGTGCGTAAAAACATTAAAAAATTAACCTATAGTGTTCGGTTTGATGAAACACTCATTTATCATCCTTATTATGATTCTTGGGCTTTTGGTCCATATATTCGTAAAGAAGATGAGCAGATTAACTAGTTTATATAGTTACAAATTAATCATTATTTGTATCTGAAAAATGGTGCCCGGTTACGGGCGTAAAATCAGTTCAGTAAGGAAATCTTTACCCCATCAGCTTCAGCATGGCGGCGATGGGGATGTAAATAGACCCATTTTAGTTCCAGGCATTTTTTGAGATCCCGGCCAGATAGACTTTTTTATAACAGCTTTATAAATTAAAAAAATCTGCCATAGAGACAGATTTGTTTAATTTATAATTAGAGGTTTGCAACGTTATGATATACTTTTTGCACATCATCATCATCTTCAAGGGCATCAACAAGTCCTTCAAAGATTTCTAAATCTTCTGGTGAAAGTTCAACTTCTGATTGAGCAATCATTTCTAATTCTGTTGTTGAAAATTCAGTAATTCCAGCTGCTTTTAGCGCTGCAATTCCTTTGTGCAGGTCTGTAGCTTCAGTATAAATAACGATGTTTCCTTCTTCTTCGGTTACATCACGAACATCAACTTCAGCATCAAGCAAAATTTCGAAAATATGGTCAGGGTCTGTTCCTTTAAATACAATCACTCCAGTATTGTCAAACATATAGCTGACAGCACCTGCCGCTCCGATATTCCCGCCTTTTTTATTGAAAATTGTGCGGATATTAGCAATCGTACGGTTAACATTAGACGTCAACGTTTCAGCGATAACCATTGAACCATTTGGTCCAAAGCCTTCATAACGCCCTTGCACGAACGTTTCATCTCCGCCACCTTTGGCTTTATCAATAGCTTTATCAATAACATGTTTTGGAACCTGTGCTTGTTTCGCACGTTCAATAACGAATTTTAAAGCTGAGTTTGATTCCGGGTCTGGTTCACCTTGTTTAGCCGCAGCATAGATTTCTACACCAAATTTTGCATATACTTTAGACGTTGCACCGTCTTTAGCCGTTTTTTTAGCAACAATATTTGCCCATTTACGTCCCACTGGAAACATCTCCTCAAAGAATTATTTACATTAATGGCAGGTTAATAACCTGCATGTTTTTCTGCCGTATTATATCATAATATATAAATTCTCGTCTATGAGAAATAAAAAGTTCCAGCTTTTACGGAGGATTACTTTGATTTTAACAATAGCTAATATGGTGGGTAAGTCATTTTTTAATTTTCTTCTGGTTCTTTTTTTATTCTTAATAATTGAATCGCAGCAATAACGTCTTATTGATGGTGGTTTCGCTCAGCAGGTGAGGTGGAACGCTTGCACGTTTTGCGACATATTGTGGCAGAAACTTAATGGCGAAATTAAGAGCCTATCCCATTAGGGCTATTTTACTTGCCATTTTGGACCTGGGCAGTGCTCAAAATCCTCACGTACTACGTGTACGCTCCGGTTTTTGTGCGCTGTCCGTGTCCAAACTGGCTGCGCCAATAACGCCTGGTGGGATAGTCTCTAAGACGATATATTCCCGCCTTGAGCCGCGTTAATTTGTTGAATACTTTTAAATGGAGGTATACCTCTTGTAGGGTATACCTCCTGCTTTACGTTACCGCGCGATTAACGCAAATACGCCCCAGCCAAAGTATTCTCGCGTCCAGGTGACGTGACGTTTGGGGGCTACCGTCAGTTCTGTTCGAACCTCTTGCGCAAACTCATCGTCAGGGTTTTCCTCCAGCCAGCGGCGCATGGTCATCCACTTCGCGGCTTCATATCTGTCCCAGCCTTGCAGGTCCGCCAGCACCATTTCCACTACGTCATAGCCGAGTTGGTCGAAAAAGGCGACCAGCTCGGGCAGGGGGCGAAAATCGGCGACAGATGAGACGCCACAGGCGTGGGCGATCTCTTCCGTTGCGGGGATCTGACGCCAGTACGGTTCACCGATGAGAATGATCCCGCCAGGTTTGAGGCTTTTGGCCAGCAGATCTATTGTCCCCGCGACACCGCCCGCAATCCAGGTCGCGCCTACGCAGGCCGCCACGTCATATTTTTCCTCGTCGATATAACCGGCCGCGTCGTTATGAATAAAATGTACGTATTCACTGACGCCGAGCTCTTCTGCACGTTGTTTTGCCTGTGTGGTGAAGAGCGGGCTTATGTCAATGCCAGTACCTGTAACACCGTAATCGCGAGCCCAGGTGCAGAGCATCTCACCCGAACCGCTACCGAGATCGAGAATCCGCGTGCCTGGTTTCATGCGTAACGCATGGCCCAGCGTGGCGTACTTTTCCGCTGTAAACGGATTATGGATACGGTGTTCGCTTTCGCTAATGGTAAAAATACGTGGGATATCCATTGGGTTATTCCTTTTACTGAGGGCAATACCCTCAGAAGTGGATGCTTTTTCAGCCAGCAGCGCAAACAGCTTGCCTGCAAAAGTCTCGCCGACCGGCCAGGTGTGACTGTCCGGGCGCTGCAACACAGTGAAGCCAGCATCACCAAGCAGGCTGATATATTCATCATCGCGCCAGGCCTTCATTTGACTGCCGAAACGGGTGGTACAGCCGTTTTCCGCTATCGCCCAGAACTGCGTTGAGCTGGTTTGGGCCTCTTCATCCCAGGCATTTTCCGTTAACAGCAGATGAGGCTCGGCAAGAAACAGGCCGTGCGGACAACGCTGCCAGCCTGGCTGCGCCATGCCCTGGCGTTTAACTTCATCGAAGGTATGCACTTCAACAAGCAGTTTGCCGTCCGGTTTCAACCACTGCGCGCAATGACTGATGAGGCTTTGCGCATCCGCAGCGCTAAAGACATTCAGTTCCCCAAACGTCATCATAATGAAATCAAAAGGTTCCGTGGGGTGGTATGTACGAATATCCTGCTGAATGTAGTCAATATTCAGGTTTGCGGCTTGCGCCTGCTGGCGAGCCCATGTGATGGATGCCGGAGAGAAATCTACGCCTGTGCAGTGAAACCCACGCTCTGCTAACAGGCGGGTATAAAAACCGGGGCCACAGCCGAGATCCAGAATGCGGGCGCCTGCGGGTAACTGACGGGTAATCCATGTTACCTGTTGCTCAATCACGGTTAGCCGGCGGCTGGCCCAGTCGTGGTCCTGCGACAGATGATTTTCCAGCATGCGTTGGCTGAAGGCTGGCTCGTCCCAGGGGATTTTGCCTTCATCGGGTAATAGCCGAATGCGATGCGTTGCAAAAATAACGGCGCTGATATCCATCATCATCTCCTTAGCGATTGTCAGGCTGGGCGCGAACGTTGTTCAGCCCGGTTGTATTAATGCGGTAGGGCTGACCGTTAACGGATTTGATCAGCTTTTTGGTTTTGAGTTTTTTGAATACAGCGAGCGTGCAATCGGCGAGCAACAGCCCTTCGCGGCTATAGCACTCAACGGCGGTGACGCGGCCTGACGCATCGCGGATGTGCGTAATGCGTCCGCCTTTGGCGAGAACGTGTAAGGTACGTTGTTCCTGACGGGATAAATTCATACTGAAGAACCTGTTTAATCATCATAGGCAAAACGTGCAAACACACTGCGGTGTCCGCATTCGATTTCGGCGCATTGATAATCAGTCCGGCCTGAAAAGGTCGGGTAACTGATTATCAGATGATGACATTCTCCAGCATCAAAGCCTCGGGTTGAGTTGAAAGGTATTTACGTCGTGAATGATAACACCTGATTTCTGTAAGTGAATAACCGGGAGTGAAAAGTGTGATCTCAAAGGGAGGCTCATGACGTTTAGCGTATCAGATGAATAGCTCCCGCAATTACCATAATGAATATTGATTAAACTCATATACCCGATAATGGCCGCTTTGATAGTCTCGACGTATCTTTTGGCCGTTGACAGGGTTGTAGCGTTGGAAATCTTTTTTTAACCCGCTGAAAAATATCACTTAAATATTTTTCATACACAAACATTTATGGTCCGCTGAGTTCGGATCCGGTTTTGTATGGGTTAAAAAAGGTACGTTATGAAAGTCATATGGACTGTCACTCCTGTGGGGTATCAGCGCATAGCGAAACGTTGCCCTTCATGCAGCGTAAAACGGGACTTCACGCCTTCTGGGGCATTTCGGGTTAATTCGCAAAAGAAGGTACTCGATGTCTGGAGTATCTATAAATGCACACACTGCGATTACACCTGGAATATCTCCCTGTTCTCGCGCCTGCCAGTCAGCAAAATTAACCGCAATCTTTATTGCCGGCTGATGGCGAATGATGCTGCCACGGTGCAATATTTTGCTTATGACAACGCGATCCTGAAGCGAAACAATGCTGAATTATCGGGGCAGCCTGATTTTCACATTCAGGAACGGTGGCTGGTCAGTATCGCCTCCCACAAGCAGGTCAGTGTTAGCGTCAGGATTTCCCGTTCTTTTCAGGTCAGCCTGCTGTCGATTTTGAAGAAGCAACTCCTGCTAAGCGCAGCCGAAATCAAGAGACGGATTGAAACAGGGCAAATAAGTGGCGTCACGGTGAAAATGCTTAAATCGCGAAAACTGAAGAATGCGAAATATGATTTGCAGCTCTCTGTTGAAACACTGTATGACCGGCGAAGGATTGTTCTGACCCGTCGATAAAAACAATAAGCTCACCTTACGTTTAAGTGTGCTGGTATGGCAACGACGCAACGGAATGAAAGAAGGACTAAGGGACAGGTGAGCTTTAGTTGAATAACGCTTGTCTGTGGCATTCAGTGAAGACTGAATCGCCACGGATAATCCAGATTTTCGCACCAGTGACGATCAGCAGAATGACAAAGGGCGATGGGTTACAATTATCTGTAGAGTAAATAAATATTCACGCAACACCATTAAAAAATAAGAAAAAATGACTCACTGTTGAGCTGATATTAATACCTGAACCACTGAATTAGAGTAATGTGGCGCTATTCATAGCGTAATTTTTTCTGCTGCGGTTACAGGGGGAGGAATGCACACCTTTAGACCATACTCACTAAGGCATAGCGATCTGTTATATGAAGATATTCCGTTAGAAATACGCGAGCAAATAATCTTATTGATTATTAATACGTTAGGGAATTGCTCCTCTTTTTATGATATGACGTTATACTGCTATCATAATAGTCATTCTGACGAAGTTTATCGAAGAATATGTAAAACGTTGCGCAAAGAGTATGGCTTATTCACCTTATATGCGCATTCAACGTCATATCTGGATGAAATGAGTAATCTGTTATTAAAAACAGATGATAAAAGAAAACATATTGATACCATTGAGCTTGCTTTTAACTATATAGATACCTACCTTCGAACCTATGAAGTTACGCTTGGGTTAGAACCGGATAAGGCGATTAGTGAATTAAATAATATATTTCATGAGCATAGTTTAAAATATCGCTATGAAAATGGTAGAATTGTAAGGTTGCGCAGAATAAAACGGCTTAAAAACATATGTTATTATTTGTACTCCCCTGGAGAGTATGGCTTTGTCGAATATGATCTTATGGAAGCGTATAATCGCCTGATACTTAATGATTTTGCCAGTGTCGTAAGGGAATGTCATGCAGCCTTCAGAAGCGTTATTCTCAGAATTCATGAGAGAAAAGGTATCGTATATCATGAACAAGATAGTTTAAATACACTAATGGCTAATCTGATGGCGAGAGGCGTTATATCTGCTGAATATGTACATAAATTTCATTTTTTAAGTAACGTGCTGGAGTCAGAAATATTTCTGCCGATGGCGCCAGAAAAATCGCATCATCACTACGCAATGATGCTCCGTATCTCTGAAGAGTTGGCCTGTAGTATTTATTATCTTACTGAGCGGAGTATATTTTTTCTTACCCAGCGGGCTGAAGAAGATGGTGTCGCGCCATAATAATGATCGCGCTGTCGCTCAGTCAGACTGCATCATCGTTATTTAAATTTGTTCAGACGTCGGAATTTTTTGTTCTGCCGTCTGTTTTTTTAGTGATGAGCTGTTCAGTGCAATAATAAGGGGTACAGTACGATGACTGATTTTTAAACTGCATATCATCTGTGTCGCATTTACTCATGGGTATTGGGTCAGGGAGAGAGAAGAATGAGCACTATTTTAAAGCCTTTTTTATTGGCGGTAACCCTGATGTTAATCTTAATAAGGCCTGGCTTTGCAACGGAGGATGGAGCGATAACCATGGTTAAAACCTACAGCGCTTATGACTATTTGCAGACCCGAGCGCGGTTGATACACGCTGTCGCCGATCACGGTCTGGTGTTATTTGGGGAATTTGACCATGCCAGAGCGGCACAGAATGTTAACCTGAAAATGCCGCCGACAACGGTTCTGGTCTTTGGCAATCCTAAAGGCGGAACGCCTCTCATGCTGGCGCATCCCGAACTGGCGCTGGATTTACCGTTTCGGGTGCTCATTAGCCAGCAGGTCGATGGGCGAACGTTGGTCAGTTATCATCCCGCTGAAACGCTGCAACGTTATGGTCTTGATGCCGCAGACATACAGGCTTTGAAAAAACTGGAACAGCTCGTTGAAAAAAGTCTCCACTAAAGCTGAAAATCTGGCTTCAATCGGGCGATGTGTTTGCACAAGTGATGTCGCGAGTAAATGCGCTCACATCGTCCATTACCTGATGAGATAAGGCGGCATCGAAGGTGGCGCTATCAGCATCACAGAACCCGTGTCGCGCATCGTACATTTTACACTGCACCCGGGGGCGCTTTTCCAGCGTCTGTCGCATGGCGAGGGGATCAAATGCCGGCTCATAACGCGCGATAATAACCAGTGTCGGACAGAGAGGCGCAAGATGAAGGTACTGGCGTATACGGGAACCGTAATAGCAAATGACGCCATCGCATAACCCACTGGCTGCACTTAGCCATGCGAGCGTTGCGCCGACGCTATATCCTACGACGATTAACGTCTCATAATGCGTTCTGAGCTCGTGGAGTAACGTGGTAACGACGGCGGGATCAAAGCCGACATTTGCTGAAAAGTGACGGTAAGCCTCCTCCTGCTGTTCATAGCGAAAGGGGGTATGGTGAGGAAACAGCGCGGGAATATAGATGTCGAATCCGCGCGTCATCCATTCATGGCCTGCGCGTTGGATATGAGCGTTAATACCATAAATTTCATGCAGAATAATCGCTGCTCGGCGATGGCGGCTCGACAAACTGGAGGCGTTGCTTCCCCCGGATACGCCTGGGGCGAAAAACACGGTGTCTTTTATCATAACGCGTTCTTGATACAAAGAGAGCGGCTGGATTTTCGCCGATCACGCTATGTCAGAGACATTGTTCCTGTCAATGTACAGACACATTTTATGGCCTGATTTTTGGTTGATAAATTTTATATTGGTAAACCAATGTGCTGTTCATATTCAGGCATCAGGGCTAAAGGTGGAACATCAGTCGTGTATTGTCTACTGCCTTTCCTTTCATCTGGCCTCACTAGCGAAACGGGGCGCATTATTATTTTGTTGGTTGACCAGTTTCGCGTTTTTGGTGTGCTACGCGTGCTATCCCTCTTTACAAATGCTATAGTCTGATACCGGGAAATCGCATCGGACGGGCACGACCAATATGAAATCAAACACTTCTCAGCAAAGACCTTACCAGGAAGTGGGCGCAATGATACGGGATCTGATTGTGCAGACGCCGTACCGCCCCGGGGAGCGCTTGCCGCCGGAAAGAGAGATCGCTGAGAGGCTCAATGTGACGCGTACCGTCGTGCGTGAAGCGCTGATCATGCTGGAAATTAAAGGTCTGGTTGAAGTCCGCCGCGGCGCCGGGATCTACGTGCTCGACAGCGCGGATAATAACGAGATGGAAGGCGCTGACGTCAATCACTGTAATGACGCCGGGCCGTTTGAACTGTTACAGGCGCGTCAGTTGCTGGAAAGCAATATCGCTGAATTTGCCGCTCTGCAGGCCACCCGCGAAGACATCATTAAAATGCGCCAGGCGTTACAACTGGAAGAGCGAGAGCTCGCCTCCAGCGCGCCGGGCGGCTCAGAAAGCGGCGATATGCAGTTTCATCTGGCCATTGCCGAAGCGACCCATAACAGTATGTTGGTAGAGCTCTTCCGTCAGTCCTGGCAATGGCGTGAAAATAATCCGATGTGGCTCCAGCTTCATAGCCATCTGGGCGATACGCTTTACCGTAAGGAGTGGCTGGTCGATCATAAGCAGATCCTCGCGGCGTTAATTAAGAAAGACGCCCGCGCAGCGAAGCTGGCGATGTGGCAGCACCTGGAAAACGTGAAGCAGCGTCTGCTGGAGTTTTCCAATGTTGATGACATCTACTTTGATGGCTATCTGTTTGAGTCATGGCCGCTGGACAACGTTGATGCCTGATTATACCTGGAATAGCGTGGGCAGACCCAGTCCACGTTTTACTTCCTGTAGCGTCTTTTGAGTGACCTCATGCGCCCGCTCGCTACCTTTTTTCAGCAATTCCATTAGCATTCCCTTATCCGCAATAAAGGTTGCCCGTCGTTCGCGTATTGGCGCGATCAGTTCTTGCAGGCAGGTCTCCAGCTCATTTTTACAGACACGATCGCCTAATCCGCCTTGTTGATAATGTGCTTTCATCGCCGCGACTTTGGCTTTATCCGGATGGAACGCATCCAGCCACGTAAAGACGACGTTACCTTCTATTTTTCCCGGATCGCTAATTTTTAAATGATTGGGATCGGTGTACATCGCGCTGACCGCACGGTGGATGGTCTCTTCGCTGGCGGAAAGAAGCAGGGTATTGCCGAGCGATTTCGACATCTTGGCGCTGCCGTCAATGCCGGGCAGACGACCCGTATCGCTCAGGAGCGCCTGACAGGGTCGCAATACCGGCGAGGAGAAAAGACTATTCATCTTATGAACGATCTCATTCGTTTGCTCAATCATGGGCAATTGGTCGTCGCCAACCGGTACCATTTCGGCCTTAAAGGCGGTGATATCTGCCGCCTGGCTAATGGGATACGCCATGAACCCGACCGGCAGGGAACGGGTAAAGCCTTTTTGGGCAATCTCATTTTTTACCGTAGGATTACGCTCCACCCGGGCGACGGTAACAATATTCATATACAGCACCGTTAATTCAGCGAGGGCGGGTAACGCGGATTGCAGGCAGATCGTCGTTAGCGCGGGATCGATGCCGACGGCCAGATAGTCAGCTAACACTTGCGGAATATTATCGCGGATTTTTTGCGGATTACTGCCGTTATCGGTGAGTCCCTGCAGGTCGGCAATCAGGACATACTGTTGGTGATCCTGCTGTAGCGCGACGCGCTGGCGCAGTGAACCGACATAATGGCCGAGGTGCAACGAGCCGGTGGGGCGATCGCCAGTCAGAATGATGGGAAGGGTGCTCATTAAGGACTCCTTTATGCTTACTGTAAAGCCGAAAGACGTCCCGAAACGCAGTAGCCGCCTTTCGGCGGCTACTTAAAAAGGGATAGTGATCCGTGCCGCCTTCAGGAAGGCAGCCACCAGCGGAGATGACGTTGCGTAGCGTTGGATCGTTTCGTGTTCATGTGATCTAACGTATCACGACTAAACGTAAGGGTAAAGCGGCTGGCGTGTCGTCCGGGCATAAAGTCATATCGCCTGAACAGAGAACATGTTACTGACTTTGAAACGCGATTTTATAATTTGCTGCCCAAAAATACGTGGCGCTGAAAGGCGCATTTTTGATGCAAATCATTTATTACTGTGATAACACTGTGCGCGATAAAAACATTAAATATATTCACATAGTAAATATGTTCTATTGGAATGGTTGTTTTCGATATGACAAAAGTCTAAAAAACCCATTGATGTGAAAAGGAATAAGAATTGTCTATATTCCGATTCTGTGGAATTAAGTAATTTCTCGGATAAAAATAAGAAATGATATTGATATTTCTTTTTTGATATGGTTCTTATAGCGGCTATGGTTATTCAGGAAACGATGCTTGAATGCCAGGCGTAATAGATTTCAGGTCAGTAGCGCTATTGTAAAATGGATTGTTGATGGCAGAAGGTATTTAGCAAGAATCCAGTTATAGCAGATTGTCGGTATTTAATCTGGTATACAGAGACACCAACGAAATGGCTGGAAAATGGAACGTTCTTTCATTGTTGGCGTTCCGTCCTTGTCAGCCTGCTTTGCCGCATGATAATCACGGAGGGGGGATGGACGCCATCTATTTAAAACTGGACGGTATTGAAGGCGAAAGCCGGATCAAAGGTTTTGAAAACCAAATAAAACTTATTGCTTACAACCACAACCCGACGAAACGGGAGTCCGGCGAAGCGAGAGGGACATATATTGGAGGATTGACGCTGACAAAGCCTGTCGATCTTGCTACGCCTGGCCTCTATGAGCACTATTGTAACGGGAAAACGGTGAAAGAAGGCGTGCTGACATTATGCCGTCGTGATAAGGGCGCAATGCTGCCATTTATTATTTATACGCTCACTAATGTGCGAATTTCACGCATGAGCAATCATGGCGACGCCGAAGGCAGCGCCACGGAGACCGTGGATTTGGTTTATAGCCATATTCGCTGGGATATTCCCGCATTAGCGTCGAAAAGCAAAACACGGCGGCCCCTTCACCGACAGGCGCTGTGGCGATGAGGACAAAACAAGTTTGCGGACTCGCAGTGGGCGATGCTGTATAGCGAAATGGCATTTAGCGGCTTGCGAAGGTCGATGAGCGCTCATGTAACCAATCGATTGCCTGAAAAGGCGATAACGCGTGGCCCTTACACCCGTTATGATTTTTACGCATAGCCGCTAATAAAACGGCATTTTTTATATACACATCAAGTTGATAGTGTGTTTCTGACCTTGACGTAAATAAGCGGGAAAAGCGATGAAACACACCATTGGGATACTGGGGGGGATGGGACCTGCGGCAACGGCGGATATGTTGGAAAAATTTGTTGAATTGCGACATGCCAGTTGTGATCAACAACACATCCCGCTCATTGTCAGCTCTATCCCTGATATTCCCGATCGTACAGCATGTCTGTTATCCGGCGGGCCTTCGCCATACCGTTATCTGGAGCGTTATCTGCATATGCTGGAAGACGCCGGGGCAGAGTGTATCGTTATCCCATGCAACACTGCGCATTATTGGTTTGATGATTTACAGAACGTCGCGAAAGCGCGAATGATCAGCATCCTGGACGCTACCCTGGGGGATATTCCGCCATCGGCGCGGCACGTTGGTCTGCTGGCGACCAATGCGACGCTGGCGACCGGGTTATATCAAAAGAAAGCGCTGGCGCGGGGGCTGACGTTAATTCAGCCAGAAGACGCGGGGCAGGCGTTGGTAATGCAGGCTATTTATACGCTTAAACGTGGTGATAAAACTGCGGCGCAAGCGCTGCTGCTGCCGCAAATCGATAGCCTTATTGCCCGTGGCGCTCAGGCAATTATTATGGGGTGTACCGAAATTCCGCTTATTGTGGCCGGACATGAACGCGCGATAGCGTGCCCGATGATTGATTCCACAGCGTCGCTGGTGCGCGCGGCGATTCGTTGGTATGAGTCCTGGCCAGACACCCGCGCCTCTTTGACCGGGGAACAACGCCTTACCGCCTGATGTGTTTACAGCGCGGCCTGAAGCCCACGCAGGTTGCGCCAAAATGTTTCGGCTACCTGACTCATGCGGGTATTCATGCGATAAGCATAAGCCTGGATCGGGATAACCAGTTCGTCGGCATCAAGCACTATCAGGCGCCCGTCGGTAATCTCCTGACGGATAGCATACTCGGGCAACCAGGCGATTCCGCAGCCGTCCATCGCAACCTGTTTTAACAATTCACTCATCGAAGAGACGAAAAATGTACTGAAACTCAGTTCAGCATGGCGAGTCAGGGTACGATTTATCAGCCGGCCCATATAGGAGTTCTGACTGTAATTAAGCAGGGGAAAGTGCGGCTGCTCAAGCGTATAGCGCGGCTCGCCCCGGCCATTGTTGGCGCAAACCGGAAACAGTTTCGACTCAAACAGGCGGATGTTATCAAACGGCGCTTGTTGCAGGTTTTCATCGTGATAAGAAAAGATAAAATCGCTTTGCCCCTCACGTAACATATCCACCGCCTGGTCGACATCTATCGCCTCAACGGCGTAGGTAAACTGCGTCGGCATCTGCTTAACGATGGTCGGCAACAGGCCGAGGGAGAGCGAGTGGGCGGCGGCAATCTTGATTTTACGCAGCGTATAATCGCTGCCGCCGCGCAGTTCGGTCAGATTACTTTCCAGCTGCTGTAACAGGTGGCGAACCTGGGAGTGAAAGATTTTACCCTGTTCGGAAAGCTGTAGCGGCGAGACCTGTCGGTTAAACAGTTCAACGCCCACGGCATGTTCCAGGGCGCGAATCCGCCGGCTAAAAGCGGGTTGCGATACGTTGCGGATAATGGCGGCCTGAGAGAAATTGCGGCACTTTTCCAGCGTCAGAAAATCATACAGCCATTTTGTCTCAATATTGTGCAAACCTGCTCCAGTTACATCCATTTACCGTTATCCTGTCAGCCGCCCGAAGGGGCATTCTACGTCCATTCGGGCGGCTGACAACCGCTTATCCCGTCCTCTTTCAGAATGCCGTGATGGGGCAGCCTGAAACTAGCGGGAATTACGCCGGTTCAAAGGTACCTTTTACGCAGGCTTTCCCCTCATTGACCATGCGTTTGCCGCGCGCATACACCTGCTCAATGCGTAAATCTGCGCTAAAGACGAGCAGATCCGCATCGTTACCGGGACGGATTTCGCCTTTGCCGTCCAGACTGAGGAAGGCGGCTACGCTGGTCGTCAGCGGACGCAGAGCATCGGTCAGGCTGAATCCGTAGTGATTAACCAGCGTCTGCAACGTCTCCAGCAAACTTTCGAAGCCCGCGACGCCGATGCCCGTCAGATTTCCGGCAGCGTCAAATAGCGGCTGGCTGCCGTTACCGTCTGAACTGAGCGTCACCCGGGAAAGCGGGACGCCGGCTTTTACCGCTCTGGCAATGCCCTCCGCCGGCGCGACGGGATCCGGGATACTGGTGGTAATGTCGATCACGCCGCCTTTAAGCGCAAACGCCAGCGCCTGCTCGAAAAGCGATTCGCTACGGTTGACGTGGGTAGGCAGCAGTTTACCGATCGGCACGTCGCTGTTTTCCAGGATGTCATACAGCGGCTGTAACCCTTTTTTGCTGCTGCCCATATGAAAAACGCTGACACCGGGTTTACCGCCCAGCAGGCCGCCAACGCGTGATTCAGCGGCCATGCTGGCGAGTTGATTCCCGCCGGGCGCGGCGGAACGGTGGTCGGAGACTGCGCATTTCACGCCAATGACGCGGTCGATCAGCGCGACGTCTTTTTCTACCGAGCCAGTAATGGTCGGCGACGGAACGTGATAAGCGCCCGTGAGCATCCAGGCGGTGATCCCCTCCTCATTTAGCGCTCGCGTTTTGGCTAACAGCGACGCGGGATGACGGCTGACGGAGTCGGTGCCAAGCAGGCCGACGACCGTTGTTATCCCGGCTTCCGTCAGGCGGCTCAGGGAGACTTCCGGCGTCCGCGTCGTCGGCCCCGCTTCGCCGCCGCCGCCGATCAGATGAACGTGTTGGTCGATAAAGCCCGGGCACAGCATACGACCGCTAAGATTAATCACCGTACAGTCCGGTACGATATCGCCGGGGATGTCAGCGCCGACGGCAATAATTTTGCCATTCGCGAGCAGAACATCGCAGATGCCCCGGTCTTCTGGCGCAAACAGGTGCGCACCCTGTAATAAGGTAAACTCCGCGGCGGATAAATCAGGCATGATAACTCCTTATTAAACAATAAGCTGCATGACCCAGATCGACAGCAGCGCATTGATGGCGCAGACTGCGATAATATGCGGGTAATATTTGGCGTTGACTTCGGCAGTACCGAGACAGCGGCCGACATTCTGTACCGGGTTTCCCATCAGGTAAATGGCTGGCAGTAGTACGGTAACATCGTGGCCGCTTAGCGCGCCGGCGGTAGCCAGACTGGCCGCCACGCCAACGGCGCCGCCCATACTCATCAGCGAAGCCAGAAGCACCGTAGCCGCTTCGCCGGGAAGCCCCCACAACGCCATCACGGGCTGGCAGATATGGCCTACCCAGTCGAGCAGACCGGTAATTTTCAGCGCCTGAATAATGACAAATGCCATGACCACATTGGGTAACAGGTTGGTCGTGGCGATGGTAAAACCGCGGCGTGCGCCATCGATAAACATATCCATGACATTCTTACGTACCTGAGTCGTCATGATTGGGCTCCTTGCGCAGGGTGACGGCGTTCTTCGATGTTAATCCAGACGCGCAAAAGGTTTGCGCCGATAAATTTGAATAGCAGAATGACCACCAGCGGAATGATGACTGACGTTCCCAGAAAGGCGAATACCGCAACGCCGGAGGAGAAATAGTTGGTGATAATAGCGCTGCCGCTGGTCTGCCAGGCGGCAAAAATCACTTTATCGCGTTCAGTGATTTCGCCTTCCTGCGCCAGTTCTTTGGTCATACCCGCCGCGGCGTCGGTATTTTGCAGGTTGGCGATCAGCGCCAGTGAGCAAATGCCGGGAATGCCAAGCAATGGTTTCAGGATGGGCGTCATCAATTGCTGTGCCGCCCGCAGACCGCCAAGCCCATCCGTAATCGCGATGATACCCAGAGAAAGGATAACCGACGGCGCCAGCTCCAGCGCAAAAAGGAAGCCATCTTTCGCGCCCGTTCCGCCTGCGCCGCGAAAGGTCTGCGTACCGGTCACATGACCGAATGACCCGTTGAGTACGGTAAAATCAAAAACGCGCCACCAGCCTTCGCTTCCGGAAAATACGCCGGAAAAGAAAATAATGGTGAGAAAAAACGCCAGGTATCCCTTTATCCCGACCTTTTCTGTATCAAGCGGCATGGCCGCCCCGTCCACTTGTTGCGCCATAGCGATCCCCGAATTTTTTTGATGATGTGTTGGTTGTAGCCACAGGCCAAAAAGCCCGAAACAGAAAGACCTTATCAGCCATAAGGGTAAGGACAAAATGCAAGTATGTATCGTGCTATGCGTTTCTTGCATAACAGCGCGAAAAATCACCATCCTCGCTACTGCCGGAGGCGCGGGGAACCGTGGACGGTATAACGCGCGGTAAAAAAGCAAAGAAACAGGTGTTGACGCAGGCCGGAGCCGGGAGCAGGAAAAAGGGGAAATAAATTTGACGTTAGTCAATTTCACGCCACTTAATTATCGTTGTTAAAAAATAGAATTTTTTAACCTAAATTTTACTTTTTTACTGTAATTTTTCGCGCCTTAAGAGGAATTGTCACGGTCAGGTCAGTAGCCGCTGATGGGTCAGCTTGCGCCCTAAGAATCCTACGGGCAGGTAATAAAAAACGAATAATCGAATTAATTTCTTGATGTGATTTATTTGTAATTGTGATGATTTGAGAGGAAGCGATAATCATCATAATGGAATATATAGCCAAAATAATTCGAGTTGCTTAAAGGCGGCAAGGGAGTGAGTCCCCAGGAGCATAGATAACGATGTGACTGGGGTGAGCAACGGCCCGTCAGGGCGAGGCCCATGGATGGGCCGAGTAATCCCGTAGCCAACACATAAGCAACTTGAAGTAGGAAGGGTATATAAAATAATAGGCAGATTGATAACACTAAAAACCATAGAATAAGTATGGTTTTTAGTGGCATCTTTACCGTGAAATAACGTGTTGAGGATGTGCTATTAAAAACAGATCCGCATTGCGCCGCGAATAGCGTTAAAGATACAACCCGGTGCAGATAGCGCGGGTTTACTCTACCGCTTATTCACGTATCACAAACCGTTTTTGTTTTATCTGCTGCGCGGCGCTGATCAGCGCGGCAAAAAAGAGCGCCGCGGCGCCGCAAAGCGTGGCGTTGATAATTGCCGACGCGCCATTGCCTGACAGACTGGCGGCGAGCGGACCGAGAATTTGCCCAATACCATACGTTAGCGTCACCAGGCCTAACAAATTAATATTGCCTGGCGCGCTGAGCTGTCGGGCAAGCGGCATCACCAGCGAGGTTGTGCCCATAAACGTGGCGCCAAAACCAATACTGCTCAGTATTAACAGCAACAACGAGTCGCTGGCGAGAGACAGCAGCACGCAGGCGCTCTGGATCAACAGGTTCGCGGTCAGGCATGGCAGGACGCCCCAATGTTTTGCTGCCCACAGCCAGCCGAAGCAGCCGGGAATGATCGCCAGGCCGACCAACGACCAAAGGTGCGCCGTGAGTAGCGGAGAGCCCGCGCTTTTCGCCATCAGCGGCAAATAGGTAGCGACAATGATGTAGCCGAATCCGGCGAAACCGTACAACAGCGCCAGTTGCCACCAGGGCATAGGCTGATTTTCGATTCTTGCTAAGGGCGCAGGCGGCAGCGCATGAGCGCGGGGGGGAATCAATATTGCCACGATTAATAGCAATATACCGGCGAGCGCCCCGGCCCCCAGCCATAGCGAATGGGCCGAAAGCGCATAATGTAAACCGCCAATGACATATTCGTTACCCAGTGCAATCCCGGCCCCGACGCCGGAAAAGAGCGCGGCGATCACAAACGGATGGCGGGTATGATGCAACACAATCATTGATCCAAAAATCATCATTCCCGCGCTCGCGACACCTGCCAGAAAGCGCACCAACATGACGACCGCGGGCTGAGTAAATATCGCCATAGACAGAATAAGAATACCGGTGGCGACCGCCGAAGCCAGCAGCATGGGGCGTAGACGAGAGGGGAGATGAAAAAGGCCAAAGGAAAACAGTAAGCTTCCCGCCAGGTACCCTGCATAATTGGCGCTGGCAATCCAGGAGAGTTGGTTAAACGTTAGCTGCTTTTCCGCCAGCATTACCGGCAGCATGGGTGTATACAGAAAGCGGCCAACTCCCATCCCCAGCGTCAATACCATCATACCGAAAAGCGCCGTAAAAATGGGATGGCGAGGTGAAGCGCTCTGAGCATGAACCATGGTTTTTCTCTTTGCTAAAGTAAGGCAGGAATGCCGGATTGTTGTTGTAAATGATAATAAAAAGTAAAATTAATGTTTCAAGTTTGCAAGAAAAGAAAGTGAGGCGCAGGCGAATAACGGATTGAGAAGAGGGGCATTGGTGGGAAATGACATTAAATTAATGCCTCCCACGTGCGGGGTTTGGCAGTTAATCTGAACGAGAATTGCGCCTTCCCCTTCTTAGATACTGAGCAGTGCCGGTATTTGCGACAGTAAATATAACACCAGACCGATAGCGCCGCCGACCAGCGTGCCGTTCACGCGGATAAACTGCAAATCTTTACCGATATTAAGCTCAATCTGCTGCGACATATCGCGCGCATCCCAGCCTTTTACGGTATCGCTGATGTGGCGCGTCAGGAAGGCGGCGAATTCCGGCGCGACGCGGTGCGCGGCCTGTTCCAGATGACCGTTAAGCGAAGCGCGTAATGCGTCGTCGGCGATAAGCGTCTCGCCAAACCATTGTCCGGCATGAGCGATGCGCTGCTTCACCTTCGAGTCTTCGGCGTTGATATCTGTTTTTAACCACTGACGTAGATCCGCCCAGATCTCGCCGAGATAACGGTTAAACGCCTCATCTTCCTTCAGGTAACTTTTAATGTTTTCTGCCCGGGCAGCCATTTCCGGATCATGTTTAAGTTTATCGATCAGCCTATACGTCGCGCGATCGAAGGCATGACGAATCTGATGCGCGCGGTCGTGACTGATATCATCCAGCAGAGAATTTACCGCGTCGGAGACCAGTTCAGCGCTGTGTTCTCCCAGCCATTCGGTCGGCAGAATCTTCGCTTTTAACGGATGTTCGGTCTCCAGCCAGCGTATGATCTGTCTGGCGATAAATGTTCGGGAGCTGTCACGCTGTAACAGGGCGATAAGCTGGGCGATCAGCGTATCGAGTAACACCTGGTGACGATCGTTTTTGGTCATGCTTTCCAGCATCAGGGCGCTGGTGCCGGAAAGATCCACTTTATCAATCGCCTTATGTACCGCTCGCTTGAGCAGCCGCTGAATACGGGCGTCATCGGTCAGTTCCAGAAAGCCGCTCATAATTTGCAGCAGATGCTGCCCGACCCGGCTGGCGTTGTCCGGCTGGCTGAACCAGTTTCCGATAAGCAGCGCGGGTTCATGGCGGCGGATTAGCGCGATCAGCGACTGCGTATCAAGGAACTTCTCCTGCACAAATTGCCCAAGATTTTCGCCGATTCGGTCTTTATTACGGGGAATAATCGCCGTATGTCGTGAAATAAACGGAATGGGAATGCGGCGAAACAGCGCCACCACGGCAAACCAGTCCGCCAGCGCGCCAACCATCGCCGCTTCGGCAATAGCTTTTACGCCCAGCACCCAAAAACTGGGCGGCAGGAAAAGCGTGGTCACAAACGTCGCGGCGGCTATCAGCAACAGTGAGAGCGCCAGGCGTTTGGCGCGTTTGAGTTCGGCGATTTTATTCATAGGGTTAAGGATAGAGCCAGACGGCAGGAACGTGCAAAAAACATCAGGTTATCCTGTGCCGGATAAGCCTCTATCCGGCAGAGTGTTTACTTCTCAGCGGCCAGTTCTGCCGCCTCATGCTGGCGCACGCGCTGTAATAGTGTCGCCAGAGTGAAGACCACAATCACCCCGGCCACCGCTGCCAGCAGGTGAAACGGCAGTCTCCCGCCGTGAAACCACAGCCAGCGGCCAACTTCGACCGACACCGCCATCACCGTCAGAATCACCATGTTCAGCGAGGCTGAAACCGTCCCTTTTGGCAAGTTGTTGGAGAAAAGCGTGAAGCGAAACAGCGTCGGGAAAATCATGCCAATGCCGAACGCGTACAGGCTGGTGCCCAGCACAGACCAAAGCCAGACGTGCGGCAGAAGAAGATTACCGAGGAGTAATGTCGCCAGCCCGCTTAACTGGATTGGTACGGCGCGCCAGATAAAACGCGGTCGGGTCGGATCTTTCACCAGGCGCACAACGATCATATTGGCCACGATCACCGCGCCGAATACGGGCACCTGCGCCCAGGCGAATTGCGAAGTACTCATCCCGCCATCATCGATCAGGATCACCGGCGACACCGCCACCCAGCTCATCATCGGGATGTAGCTCAACGACAGCGTCGCCGCCCCGGTGAGAAAAATCGGGTTGCGAAACACATTACGAAAATCGCGCAGTACGCTCACCGCGCTGAACGGCACCGCGCCGCGTTGCACCGTTTCCGGCATCGCCAGCAGCAGGCCGCACAACGCCAACAGTCCCATCACCGCAATAATACCGAACAGCACCTTCCAGTGAACGAAGTGCATCAGCGCGGCGCCGGAGAGCGGGCCGATAACCGGAGCGACCAGCACAATGGAGGTAATAATCGCCATCAGCTTAATGGCTTTGGTTTGACCGAAGGTCTCCTGTACCGTGACGTAGCCGACCGTTGCGATAAAGCAAATGCTGGTGCCCTGCACAAAACGGGCAACCAGAAACTGCGTCATTGAGGTCGTCAACAGCGTTGCCGCGCAGGCGAGAGTAAAAATTAATGCCCCTGCAATCAGCACTGGCCGGCGGCCAATCCTGTCGGATAGCGGCCCCAGAAGCCATTGCAACGCCATTCCGCCCGCCAGATAGAGACTGACCGAGGCCGGCGCAAGACTGACGTCAGCATTAAAATCGCGCACGACGTTAATGATGCCTGGCTGAATCAGATCCGTCGTCAGATAGGCGGCAAAATCGTACAAAATCAGCGCCATCGGGAAAAATAACGTTGTGGCGCGTTGGGAGAAAAACTGAATAATCCGTTGCATAAAAAATGCGCTCCATGTCGGAGAACCCCATGATGGGATAGCGAAACTCAATACCGTCATCGTGACGTCAGGCAGGCGATGGAAACAGCGGCTGCGGATGTACTGAATTTCATGTAATCAAAAACGCTGCCGGTGAAAACACAGACAGGAAGAGACGCGTTCTGAATCTCGTCAGAACGTGTGGCGATTACAGATAACAATCAGCACATCACACCTCGGGAAATTTACGTTGCACGGAAAATATACACATTAAGTGTAATTAAATTTTGATGTTAATCAAAAGAGTTTGTCTGGTTAATAAAGATAAAGGCAGGGCGCGCAGGCTGGTATTTTGCGTGTTCAGTTCCGAAAATGCATGTGCATTACAGATAACAGGATTTATCTTCCGTCGCGCCTCGCAATGCTGAAAAGGTACGGATGAGAAAGGAATTTTCAGGAGGTAGAGTCGCAGCATCCTGGTTTGGGATGACGGAGCGCCATGAAAAAATCGACGACCTCAACACCGCATGATGCGGTGTTTAAAACCTTTTTGCGCCACCCGGAAACCGCCCGCGATTTTATGGAGATTCATCTGCCGGTGTCGTTACGCCAGCGCGACCTGCGGACGCTAAAGCTGGAGCCCGGCAGTTTTATTGAAAAAAATCTGCGAGCCTATTATTCCGATGTGCTTTGGTCGCTGAAAACGCGCGAGGGCGACGGTTATATCTATGTCGTGATTGAACATCAGAGTACGCCGGATGCGCATATGGCGTTTCGGCTGATGCGGTATGCGATGGCGGCAATGCAACAGCATCTGGATGCGGGGCATAAGCATCTTCCGCTGGTGGTGCCGATGCTGTTTTATCACGGTGTTGATAGCCCGTATCCTTTTTCGCTGTGCTGGCTGGATGAGTTTGCGAACCCGGAAGTGGCAAGAAGACTCTATGCCGCTGCCTTTCCGCTGGTCGATATTACGGTGGTATCGGATGATGACATTATGCAGCACCGCCGCATTGCGCTGCTGGAGCTCATCCAAAAACATATCCGCCAGCGGGACCTGCTGGGACTGGTTGAACGGATTGCTTCGCTGTTAGTTACTGGTTGCGCTAATGACAGGCAGCTTAAAGCGCTGTTTAATTATCTTATGATTCAGCACGGACATACGCCTCGTTTCACCACGTTTATTCGTGATGTGGTAGGGCATGTCCCGCACACTAAGGAGAGACTGATGACGCTGATAGAGAGGATCCGCGCAGCGGATCGCAGAAAAGGGGAACGGCAAGGGAGACAGGTCGGTCTGGAGGAAGGATTAGAAAAAGGGCTGGAAAAAGGTCAGCATGTTGCCGCATTGCGTATCGCCAGACAGATGCTGGCGGACGGACTTGACCGCGAGACTATCCAGCGGTTCACCGGCCTTACGGCTGAAGAGCTTTAGGATGTTAGCCACTAACGCGGTTCCAGTCTGAATGTTGCAGGCCCGGTGCCCGCCGGGCGACGCTCTCTATAATTATCGCTGATAACCGCACGAATATACCGAACTTTACCGATAGCGCCAGCCATCTCTACTACCCTTATTGTTCTGAGCGGCATTTACGGCTGCCTTAATGGCGATAACAAGGAGACATGTGATATGGCTTACCAGACAGTGAATCCTGCCAATAATCAGCTCATTAAAGAGTATCCCCCGCACACGGACGCGGATATTGAAGCCGCGCTGCAAAAAGCTGACGCGCTCTATCACTCCGACTGGTCTAAGGGAGAGATTGACCAACGTCTGCCGGTACTGCATAAGCTGGCTGACTTGATCGACAGCCGTGTTGAAGAACTGGCAAAAATCGCCAGCCAGGAGATGGGCAAGCTCATCGAGCAGAGCCGTGGCGAAGTCAAACTGTGCGCGCAGATCGCTCGCTATTATGCGGATAACGCGAAGCAGTTTCTTGCCCCGGTGCCTTATAAAACCGAGTTTGGCGACGCGTGGGTAGAACATCATCCGATTGGCGTCATCATGGCCGTTGAGCCGTGGAACTTCCCGTACTATCAGTTGATGCGTGTGCTGGCGCCGAACCTGGCCGCTGGTAACCCGGTGCTGGCGAAACATGCCAGCATCGTACCGCACTGCGCCGAGACGTTTGCCCATCTGGTGCGTGAAGCCGGCGCGCCGGAAGGCGCATGGACCAACCTGTTTATTTCCTCCGATCAGGTGGCGAACATCATCGCCGACCCGCGCGTGCAGGGCGCGGCGCTAACCGGATCTGAAAAAGCGGGGAGCGCCGTGGCGGCACAGGCGGCGAAGCACATTAAAAAATCGACGCTGGAATTGGGCGGAAACGATGTGTTCGTCGTGCTGGACGATGCCGATCTTGAGAAAGCGGTGAAAATTGGCGTGCAGGCACGGCTCACTAATGCGGGGCAGGTATGTACGGCGGCGAAGCGCTTTATCCTGCATGAGAAAATCGCCGATCAATTCCTCAGCCAGTTCACCGAGGCGTTCAGGAAGGTGAAGGTGGGGGATCAGATGGACGCTTCTACCGAACTGGGGCCGCTGTCGTCGAAAGATGCGCTGGAAACATTGACCAGACAGGTCGAGGAAGCGGTAAAAAATGGCGCGACGCTGCACATTGGCGGCAAGCCGCTGGAAAGCAAAGGCAACTTCTTTGAGCCGACCATTCTGACCAATATTACGCGTGACAACCCGGCGTACTTTGAAGAGTTCTTCGGCCCGGTGGCGCAGATGTATGTGGTGAAAGACGATGATGAGGCGGTAAAACTCGCCAACGATTCCCACTACGGCCTGGGCGGCGCGGTGTTTAGTCAGGATATTGAGCGTGCTAAACGCATGGCCTCCCGGATTGAAACCGGGATGGTTTATATCAACTGGCTGACCGACACCGCAGCGGAGCTGCCGTTCGGCGGCGTTAAGCGTTCGGGCTTCGGACGCGAGCTATCGGATCTGGGGATTAAGGAGTTTGTGAACCAGAAGCTGGTAGTGGTGCGCTGCTAATCCCTGTTGCCCCTCTGAAAACGGGAGGGGCCTGGCTTTTTTGCAGCGAAGGACGCGGATCTTAAATCAGAACGAAATAAGCGAACAAAACACCTTCAATCGCCCTCCTTATTTATCCACGTTGCACTAACCGTGCTTTTTATCCCGATATTGTTTGTACAGACATTCATGATGCCCGCATTTTCTGTTCTATGCGGAGGCCGGTATGGAATTTTACGAGAACCGCCCCAGGCAACCATTTATTGGCTTTGTGCAGCTCAGACGGGCGCTAAAAAGATGGTGGCTGCGTAAGCGGGCCTGTCAGGCGCTGCGACGAATGAGTGACGAGCAGTTAAGGGATATTGGGTTGGAAAGGAAGGATGTGGAATAGTGAATCTATTCAAGGGCAATAGTAATTAAAGGTATATTACTATGCCCTTATGTTATGCGTGCTCACTATTTTATATCATTTATATTAATGTCATTAATCTTTTTCTCAATGTATTTTTCTGGTTTTATTTTGGTTTTTTGCTCAATCGCATGATATTTTTCCTTATCAATGGTTATAGTCATTTTTTCTTTTTTGTTAAATATGCCAGGGATGATAATCGCGGCTGCAATTATCAATAATATTATTATTGCTGCATGAATTTTGTGTTTGGGAAATGCTTTTAATAGAGTACACAGGATTGTTATACCCTTATGTATAAGATAAGGAAAAGATAGAAATAAAACAAATAGGCAAGCAAAATTTATGACATGTTTCCCATAGTAATTATTATTTATTGTTAGCGAACCAATACAGAATGCCATCACACAAAATAGAAATATTCCGAAGCATAAGAAGGATATAATGAAAGAACCTTGCATAATTCTTTTATGCAACTCTTGCAAAATACTATTTGTGATCTTTTCCAGTTTAGTGTTATGACAAATAACTACCAACATCGCAAAAAAAATCTCAGATAAAGCAAGCGAAAATAACGTATTGAAGGCCATGTAGCTCATCAGCGTTTCGAAAAATATACTTTGCTGAAGATAGTATGGCAATAGAGCGTTGACCTCCATAAAAAAAGTACATAGAAATCCAAGGGCGACATAAGCAATTAAACCTTCATTTCTCCAAAGCGTAATGTTTTCTTTTACTTTTAGCCGCATGATTTTCCTTCACTCATTGATATGAATTATAATTAAAGCTGGCAAGGGTTCTTTGCCAGCTTATTTTATGCGTTTACTTAGAACCTGCCATCACGTCGATAAACGCCTGCACCTGCTTTTGCTTACGCGCCGATAGCTTGCTCACCTGGCGCAGCGACTGCATCAACTCGCTTTCTTCTGGTTGCGGCTGCTGTGCCGTGAGCACAATACAGCCGTTCATCACCCTCACATCCACCTCGGTACCGGTGGCGAAACCGGCGGCTTCCAGCCACTGGCCTTTCAGGGTAATGGCGGGAATACGAGTGTATTCTGGATAGCGGCTCGCATAACTCACGGTCAAGCGACGCTTATTTGTCGGGGACACTTCTGGATCGGTGAATTCTGCAATAGAATGCGGGGTAGTCATGGTCTCTATTCCTGATTAATAGTGATTGTGATTAGCGGTGCGGGCGTGTTGGCGCACGCTCGCACCGCGCTAAATACCTGGATATATCATCAGTAAATAAAAGAAAAGTCCAGCTGAAAATAGACTGTAATAGGAGTATTCAGGAAGGAACTGGATATATTTTTGACGGTTATGATTGCGAAAAATAATATACACAAAATCATTCGAGTTGCACCAAGGCGGCAAGAGAGCGAGTCCCCAGGAGCGTATATAAATACGTGACTGGGGTGAGCGAACGCAGCCAACGCCGAGGCAGCTTGAAGGATGAAGTGTAAAAAAGCGCACGGTTCAGGTGCGCTTGAAATAAGCGTCAGGCTTTTTTACGCGAGGTTTTTTTACCGCCGCTGGCGGCGCGTTCGGCCTTAATTTTTTCCAGCAGGGCGGCGGCGCTGTTTTCACCGCTGATAAGACTTGGGTTTTCCGCACGCCACTGGGCGGTCAGCTCGCCGCGGAAGGCCTTCGCCAGGATTGACTGGGTGAGGCTGTTGACGCGGGTCAGAGCGTTGTTGACCTGTTTTTCAATGGTGTCGGCCCAGGCAAAGAGTTGTTCGACGCGGCGGACGATTTCGAGTTGATCATCATGAGGTGGTATAGAACATTTAAAATTTAAAATTTGCTTCCCGCTGATATGCGGAATATCGCTTCCCGTTTGATTAGGTTGGATATAATTTTCAAAATCTAAACCACTCAATGCTATATATAA
Organism: Salmonella sp. NW884; assembly: GCF_051700745.1. NCBI lineage: Bacteria > Pseudomonadati > Pseudomonadota > Gammaproteobacteria > Enterobacterales > Enterobacteriaceae > Salmonella > Salmonella sp. NW884. Next base: position 187,981 of record NZ_JAMMDE010000006.1, read on the forward strand.
ATACTCTGGTAAAAGATCTCGGTAATCTTTAAATCGAGCGACACGCTGCACGAGAACACATGGTAAATCCGATTTTTTTGCTTTTGCGAGCTTTAATCCACTAGAAATTATAGGACGATCCATTGCTAGGATAATGTCATTCTCATTTATAAATAAATGGCTAAATAGCTCTAGTTTTTCTGCAGGAAATTTTTTTGTATCATCCCATCGCAATGCGCCTGGTTCAATATTCTGTCCTCTCAATAAAGGGATCCCATCTTCACTGAACTCAGCACTCTTGAAAGCATTTCCAATATCAATGGATACATGAGAGCCAATATTTGTAACTAAATTTGTAAAATCTTTATCTATTAGTCTTCCCGTAACTGCTGCACGTAATACAGCCTGACGAAAACGTTTCAGAATTTGTGGGATTAGCTCAAGACGTGCTTTGGTGCTGTCTACCTGCGCCAGCAGCGTATCGAGTTTTTCGGCGATTATTTTTTGCTCCTGAAAAGGAGCTATAGGAACATGGTATGTAGCGACTCTTTTGGGCTGCGCTCTTGTAAGGGAACCACCAACTCCAGAAACATCGGAGCAAAGCAGATCTCTAAAAGATTGTGTTTGTAAAAAATAGGTCAAAAAACCCTCATGAATTAACGGTTGCCTAATTACAATCCATTCTGATGAACCTATTTGAGGGAACTCTGTGTTTTCTTTTACGCACCACACACGATTAATACGAGGATTAATCTTGCATAATAAAATATCTTTAAACTTAATATATTGTTTATTGGAAGCTATATCCTTTCCCAAGAGCACTTCTGGGGAACCAGATGCAAAACTGGGGACACTATACAACTCGAATGTGTCCTCTTGGAACGATTTTGGGTTAAAAGTTAATGAGTTATAATTATTAATATCACCAATTGTACTTACACACCAATTCGTTGGAATATTTTTTAAACTCATGCCTTCACCTCGCCAAACGCCTCATTCAACAACTGACGCTGCGCATCCGCCTCATCGCCCGCGCCCAGCTCGCGCATCAATGCATCCAGCTCGCCTAGCGCCTGTACCAGCTCGCCCATCGCCTCTGCCGCCAGCACGTCCGGTTCCGGCAGGCTGTCGGCGTCGATGCTGTCCTTATCCTTCAGCCAGGAGATATCCAGCGAATCGGATTTTGCCGTTCGGATCCATTCGCGGCTGAACTTGCGCCAACGGCTGGTGGCCTGGTGCTGGTCGGTGTTCTTGTTCTCTTCGCTGTCGGCGACTTCGCTCTCTTCGGCGTTAAAGCTCCACTCGCCTTCGGTACGCGGGCTTAAGCCGTGCGGATCTTCGCCGTAGACGGTTTCAAACGGCTGCAGGTGCTGTTCGGTAAACGGCGTGCGCTTGCCAAAGCTCGGCATATTGGTACGCAGGTCATACACCCACACATCGTTGGTACAGTTTTTATCCTGATGCGGATTGGCGACCGTGCCTTTGGTAAAGAACAGCACGTTGGTTTTGACGCCCTGGGCGTAAAAGATGCCGGTCGGCAGGCGCAGGATGGTGTGCAGATGGCATTTGTCCATCAGGTCGCGACGAATATCGGTGCCCTTGCCGCCTTCAAACAGCACGTTATCCGGCACCACCACCGCCGCGCGGCCGCCGGGGCGCAGGGTTTCAATAATATGCTGCATAAAGCACAGCTGTTTGTTGCTGGTCGGGTGCACGAAGGTGCGGGTAATGTTGGTGCCCGCGGCGCTGCCAAACGGCGGGTTGGTGGCGACGATATCGGCCTGCGGTAAATTCTCGCCGTCGCTGCCCAGCGTGTTGCCCAGACGGATGGCGCCGCCGTGGTCGAGGTTGCCTTCAATATCGTGCAGCAGACAGTTCATCAGCGCCAGACGGCGGGTGCCGGGCACCAGTTCAAGGCCGATAAACGCGCGGTGGATCTGGAAATCCTGAGCGTCGCCATCAAGGTCATCCAGATCGTTAGTCTGCGACTTCACGTAGCGGTCGGCTTCAATCAAAAAGCCTGCGGTCCCGGCGGCCGGGTCTTGTACCACTTCACGCGGCTGCGGCTTCAGCAGATGAATAATGGTTTTGATCAGCGGACGCGGGGTGAAGTACTGGCCCGCGCCGGATTTGGTTTCGTTAGCGTTCTTCTGCAGCAGCCCTTCGTACATATCGCCGAAGTCATCGCGGGACTTGCCGTGAGCGCCGTTGTACCAGTCCAGTGAGTCCATACTGCTCACCAGTTCGGTCAGCTGCTTTGGTTGGGTGATGGTGGTGTTGACGTTCTGGAACACCGCCTGCACCAGCTTTTTCTCGTCCGCGCCCAGATGTACCAGCAGGTTGCGGTAAAACTGCAACTGCTCCTGGCCAATGCGCGATTTCAGGTCATCCCAGCGGTAGCCTTCCGGCAGGTAGTCCGCTTCCTGGCCGGTTTCTTTGCACATTTTCAAAAACAGCAGCGAGGCGAGTTCATTGACGTAGTTTTGATAGGAGACGCCGCCGTCGCGCAGGTTGTCGCACAGTTTCCACAGTTTGGCGACCAGATCGTTATTGTTCATTGAAGATCCCATTTGACATGGCGACCACCATTGTGGGTCGCAAAAGTGATTGAGCATTTCAGATGCCTGATGGCGCTTCGCTTATCAGGCCTACAGGGTTACGTGTAGGCCGGATAAGGCATCGCCGCCATCCGGCGAAAACGGGGATGATACCCTCTTAAGCCAGCTCGTCCCAGATATAATCGCTGAACTTATCCAGCACGCTGTCGAGGTTGTCGTCAAAGGTGCGCTGTAACATGGGTTTACCGCCGCGGCGGTGGAAATTGCCGGTTTTGAAGACATCGTCGTCGAGCACCACTTTCTCTTTCAGCGCCTGCGCTAAACGGTCGAGCCAGCTTAGCTGCTCAGGGCTCCAGTCGTTCTCGCCTTTGATACGCGCCAGCGCGTGATCGACACGCTCGTCGAACGGTTTGAGCGCATCGCCCACCGCCGCACGGCGGATATGGCCGATCAGGCGGGCGGCAATATCTTCATTGCGTGTTTCTTTCCACGCGCTGCGCAGAGAGGACTCTTCAAAATGCTGGCGGTCAAACCACTCCTGCAATTCCACCAGCCCTTTACGGGTGAGGTCACGCGGACGATTGATCACCGCCTGCAGCGCCGGCTGGGCGTTAGGGGCGTGCTGCACCAGCGCATCGAACGCTTCGAGAAAATCCTGCGGCGTATCGTAGTCGCCGTACAGCGATTTGACGCTCACCACCTCATCGTCAATATCGAGGAAGATCGGCGCATCGCGCAGGGCGTTGATATCGGTTTTCAGCCTTTCGAGGCGGGCGATAAAACCAGGAAGCTTATTGAAAATCTCGGCGCTCCAGTGCGGCCCTTTTTCCCGCAGGCGCGAAGCCAGACCACCAAAGTTAACGCCCGCGGCATCCAGGCACAGTTCGTCCAGACGACGTACTTGCTTATCCACCGTTTCGCTGCGGTCACGGTTATAGGTGGCAAGACCGATAATCCGCTGTAGTTTAGCAACCAGCTGTTCATGGCTGTGTTCAGCAAAACTGCGGCCATCCGCTTCGATAGTTTTGTAGGTTTCTGAGTCGGTAATTTCGTTGACCAGCGTTTGCAGCTCCACCTGCGGACGCACGACCACCGGGCGCATGGTATCGACGCTTTCCAGCGAGCTGTAGATATCGACGCAGTCGAAAATCTTAAAGCTGGTTTTCCCTACTGACGGGCACAGACGCGTGGCGCGTCCTTTCATCTGCTCGTAGAGAATGCGGCTTTTGACTTTGCGCAGAAACACGATATTGCAGATAGACGGGATATCCACGCCGGTAGTCAGCAGATCGACGGTGACCACGATATTGGGCAGCCGCTCTTTGTTAAAGCGGACGATCATGCTTTGCACTTTCTTCGCGTCTTTATCGGCATCACCGGTGATCTTGATGATCGCGTCGTGCTCAAGCTGCGGATACTTTTTCTTAAACGCGGTACGCAGTTCGTCGACCACCATATCGGCATGGGCGTTGGTGACGCAGAACACCAGCGTTTTTTGCTGCCCGGTGGGATCCAGATATTTGGTGAGCTCGCCGCATACCGCGCGGTTAAACGCCGGGATCACCAGGCCACGGTTAAAATCGGCGACCTCAAAATCCTGATCGTCGGCCAGCGTGTCGTTGATCAGCTCGCCCTGTGGGTTCAGGCGTTCCACCTGTTCACCCTCGGAAAGATAGACCCCATCCTGTGCGTTGCGGGTGACGATCTGAATAGGGGGATCCTGATCGATCAGGTAACCGTCGATCACCGCCGTACGGTAGGTGTAGCGGTAAACCGGCTCGCCGAAAATATCCACCGTGTGCAGCGCTGGCGTGGCGGTCAGGGCGATTTTTACCGCGTCGAAATGGTCGAGAATGCGACGGTAGGCGGAAACGTAATCCAGCTGGCTGCGGAACTGCAGCTCGCCCTCGGTTTGCTCTTTATCGAGAATGTAGCCGCGGTGTGCTTCATCGACGACGATACAGTCGTAGCGGCCAACCGGCATTGGCTCATCGGATTGCAGCGTACGCTTGACCAGTGACTGCACCGTGGCGACGTGAATTTTGGTGCTGTCTTCCGGGAATTTGTCGGTCAACCCTTTGATATCAAAAATGCTGTTAAAGGTGTCGCCGTTAATGCGCGTGTCTTCAAACGACCCCAGCGCCTGTTCGCCAAGCGAGCGACGGTCGACCAGAAACAGCACGCGCTTGAAACGCTGCGACTGGATCAAGCGGAACATCAGAGCGATGGCGGTACGGGTTTTACCGGTACCGGTCGCCATTGCCAGCAGGATGTGTTGCTGACCGTTAACGATAGCCTGTTCCACCGCGCGGACGGCATCTTCCTGGTAATAGCGCAGGCCGAGTTCGCTCATTCCGGGGTTTTCGGCAAACCACTGATTTTGTTTCTGCGGATCGCTGCCCAGCATGGCGACCAGTTCTTCCGGGCGATGCCATTCCGGCAGCGCTTTCGACATATTGGTGGTGTGGCGGACGTCGCGATACCAGATACCGCTTTTGGTCTTCATCGCCGCGCGGTATTCGCGCCCGTTGGTGGAGTAGCAGAAGGGGATTTTAAAGCGCTGTTTGCCGCTGGTGTCCTGCCAACTGATTTCATACTCCGGCACGGCTTCGTGTACGTCGTCGGGAGCGTAGTGCTCCAGCAGCGTGTCGCGTAAAAACCCGTTATCGAAGTATTTGCTGTAACGGTAAGACTCGTTGAGCTTGCTGGAGACATCGGTATTTTTGCGTTTCGCTTCAACGACGGCGATGGGCTTCAGGCCAACGAACAATACGTAATCGGCAAAGCCTGTTTTTCCCGTTTCATCTGTACCCGTTGGCCATTCGGCAATCGCTTTATTGACGCCGGGTTCCGGGCGAGCGCCTTTGGCAAAGCGCAGCGTTTTACTGTCGGCCTGCCAGCCCGCTTTACGCAACTGGGCGTCGATCAGGAAGCGGCTCTCTTCTTCGCTGAGATTCAGCGTGCGCTTGATAGCCTGATCGGTGATCTCTTTGTGATAGGCCTTACGTTCCTGTTCGGTTTGCTTCGCCAGTTCGGCATCTTTTGCCGCAAGCTGTGCCTCCAGCGCGGCCAGACGTGCTTTGGTCTGGGCTTCGGTTTCCTGCTGTTTGCCCTCAAGGATGGCAATGTAGCCGTTGAGCGCAACCAGTCTTTGCTGCTGAGCTTCCAGCTCGGCCTGACTTTGTACTTTCTCTTGCGCCTGACGTTCCAACTGTTGTTTCAGCGTCAGCACTTCCTGGTGATAAAGATTCTCGCCGTGTTCTGGCAGAACAAACATCGGCACCGGGAAATCGTAATCTTTGGTCACCAGTCGGTAGTACCAGACGCTGAGGCGGAACCCGAGCCGCAGGCACATCTGGGCATCGTCCAGATCGTTATGAAATTCGTGGACGGCCAGGTTACCGATACGGCGCAGCTTATGGAAAACAGAAAGGATGCTGTCATCAATAAACGCAATCTTGCCCAGTTCGCGCAGCAGGTCATGCTGGTTTTCGCAGACGGGTATATCCAGCAACTGGCCGAGATGTTTCGCGGTGGCTTCGCCAAACATGCGCATTTTTATCAGAGTGGTATTAGGATCGTCCGGATAGTTGTTTTCCGCCGCGCAGGCGATGGCGTAAATGAAGTCGTTGACGCCTTTGAGAAAGTCGAAGTTAGATTTGTTCATTTTTATCTATCCGGTTCCTGAGCGGGAAGACGTTATTACCTTGTGCCGTAAAGGGAAAATAACAGACCCATGGTAGACTTCATATTGTGTGTGATCAACGAACAATCAGAGAGTAACTGCTTCTTTCCTAATGTTTTCCTGAAGAGTATCGTTCTCCGGCGGGGTATCTAATCTATATCAATAGCAGGGATGGATTTATGGCTGTTCCAACATATGACAAATTTATTGAACCAGTGTTGCGTTTTCTGGCCACTCGACCCGAGGGCGCTTTGGTCAGAGAAGTGCGTGAAGCTGCAGCCGAAATGCTTGGGTTAAATGAGCAGCAGCGTGCAGAGGTGATTACCAGTGGACAACTGACGTACCAGAACCGCACCGGTTGGGCGCACGATCGTCTCAAACGCGCCGGGTTATCGCAGAGCCTATCTCGGGGAAAATGGTGTTTAACACCAGCGGGAATGAGCTGGGTTGCCTCGCATCCGCAGCCGATGACCGAGCAGGAAGTGAGTCATTTTGCTTGTGATTTTAACGGCGTAAAGCTCAGTAAGCCGGCAGACGCGGTGGCGTTAGATCCACAGCCAGAATCGATTGAGGATGATGAGCTTGCCAGAAGCAGCCCGGACGATCGCCTGGAGCAAGCGCTCAATGAGATTCGTGAATCTGTTGCCGAAGAATTGCTGGAGAACCTGCTTCAGGTTTCGCCGGCGCGTTTTGAAGTGATTGTGTTAGATGTGTTGCACCGCCTGGGATATGGCGGTCATCGCGGTGATTTGCAGCGCGTCGGGGGAACCGGCGATGGCGGCATTGACGGTATTATCTCTCTCGATAAGCTCGGGCTGGAAAAAGTCTACGTTCAGGCCAAACGCTGGAAAGGCACCGTCGGGAGCGCTGAAGTCAGGGGCTTTTATGGTGCATTGCCTGAGCAAAAAGTGAAACGTGGCGTCTTTATTACCACCTCAGGCTTTACGGCGCATGCCAGAGACTATGCTAACAAAGTTGAAGGTCTGGTGCTGGTGGATGGCGACAGGCTGGTGCATCTGATGATTGATAATGATATTGGCGTATCCTCACGTTTACTCAAGTTGCCAAAGCTCGATATGGATTACTTTGAGTAGTGGTAACGCTGGAACCTGATTGCGGGTAATTGAGATGGATCACGTTGTGGGCACCAGTGTTTCCTCTCGCCCAGAAATCACGTGACTTTCTATGGCTGCGTATCAGCCTAAACCCATGCCGGATAGCGGCTGCGCCTTCTGCGGCCTACTCTTCTGGTCAATTTTCTTTTATCTCGAATACGCCAATTGTGAAGCTATTTCCAACAATCCAGGTATAATCGTAAGATAATTGTATATACATTATTGTATATACAATTAGGGAAAACACATGCCGATGGAGTTTGAATGGGATGCGAACAAGGCTAAAAGCAACCTGAGGAAGCACGGTGTCCGCTTTGAGGATGCGGTACTGGTGTTTGACGATCCCCGACACCTGTCACGTCAGGAGCGTTATGAAAATGGAGAATATCGTTGGCAGACCCTCGGCCTTGTTCATGGCATTGTGGTCATTCTGGTTGCTCATAGCGTTCGGTTCGAAAGTGGTTTTGAAGTTATCCGTATCATCAGCGCTCGCAAGGCAGACAGAAAAGAGAGGAATCGTTATGAGCATGGTTAAACATAAACGCGGCAACGCATCCGCGCTGAGTGCTCAGCATGAGGCTGAACTGAAGGCGCTGGTGAAAAAATCAGATGATGAGATTGATTACAGCGACATTCCCGCTTCGGAGGATGGGCAGTGGTCTGAAGCAGTGCGTGGTAAGTTTTTTCGCCCGTTAAAAACTCAGGCCTCGGTGCGTATTGACGCCGATGTGATGGAGTGGCTGAAACGGCCAGGAAAAGGCTACCAGACGCGGCTCAATGCCATTCTGCGCGAGGCGATGCTGCGCGAGCAAAATAAGAAATAGCCCGAAGATGCCGGATGGCGGCTGCGCCTTATCCGGCCTACAAATTCCCGCCAGGCCAGATAAGCGCTTAATGGTTACTTCCTTAACCCCGCAAACGCCGCTCTGATCTCGTCTTCCGGCAACTGGATCCCGATAAACACTAGCGTGCTGTGCGGCGTTTCGTCGCCCCACGGTCTGTCCCAGTCGGCGCTGTAGAGACGCTGCACGCCCTGGAACAGCAGGCGGTTGGGTTCGCCGTCGATCCACAGCATCCCTTTGTAACGCAGCAGTTTATCCGCTGATTCCAGCAGCAGGTTTTCCATCACCCGCGACACCTCGCTGATATCCACCGGGTAATCCAGCTCCACCACAATTGACGATACATCGTTCTGTTTATCGGCAATAAAGTGGAAACGCGGTTGGCTTGCCAGCACGTTCTCTTCCAGCATAAAGCCGCTGGTATTAAACAACTGACTCAGGTCAATATCGCCGTGTACCACGGTGTAAACCGGGGCGCGGGCGTTGATACGCGCCAGCCTCTCGCGCAGTTTCTCGCTGTCGCCTGCCACGTCGGTTTTGGTCAACAGGATACGGTCGGCGTAGCCTATCTGCGACTGGGCGATGGTGAACTGGTTCATCTGCTCGTTAGCGTGCACCGCGTCGACCAGCGCAATCACGCCGTCTAACAGGTAGCGTTCGCATAATACGTCATGCGAGAAAAAGGTCTGAATAATCGGGCCGGGGTCAGCCATGCCGGTGCATTCAATCACCAGGCGGTCGAAAGCAATATCGCCGCGGTCGCGGCTGTCGAGCAGGTCTAATAGCGCATCTTCCAGCTCGTTGGAGCGGGTACAGCAGATGCAGCCGTTAGTCAGGGTTTTGATCTGTGTGGCGCGATCGCCAATCAGTTGATCGTCAACGGAGACTTCGCCAAATTCGTTTTCGATAACGGCGATTTTAAAACCATGTTGTTCGTTGAGGATATGGCGTAGTAGGGTGGTTTTGCCGGCACCAAGAAAACCGGTAAGTAGGGTAACTGCAATCGGGGTCATAGTCTCTCCATTAACAACAGCGCATACCGCCTTTGCCATCGCCGCCGTAACGTGCTTGTTGACGTTCGCGGAAGAACTCTTCATAGGTCATGTACGGCTTGTCGGGATGGTTGGTTTTCATGTGCTCGACATAGTTGTCGTAGTCCGGAATACCAATCAACATTTTTGCTGCCTGGCCGAGATATTTTTTTGCCTGACCTAAAGTATCAAACATTCAGCCGTCCTGTTAATGAATAAAGCCGGATGGCGGCTTGCGCCTTATCCGGCCTACATTAGCCGGGAGCGCTGTGCGCTACCCGGCATCAGTTTTAGTGGTGTGAAGAGATTTTCACGCCGCCTTCCGGCACGGGCACATACGGGGTTTCTTTGTCGGTACGTTTATCGCTGTTGCGTACCTTCATCCAGGTGGTGAAACCGTAGAAGATAATACTGTACACCACCACCAGGAACAGAATACTCAAACCAGCGTTAGTGTAGTTGTTCACCACGATATGGTTCATGTTGGCAATCTGCTGCGCGGTCAGGTTGGCGTCGTTGGCAATCTTCTCTTTATACAGGTTTGCCATGTAGAAGAAACCTTCCATCTGTGGGTTGGCGCTGAACAGTTTCAGGCCCAGCGCCCAGGTGGTGCAGATCAGCAGCCATACCGCCGGAATTACCGTCACCCAGATGTATTTGGTGCGCTGCATTTTGATCAGTACCACGGTGCTCAACACCAGCGCCACGGCGGCCAGCATCTGGTTAGAGATACCGAACAGCGGCCACAGGCTCTTCACGCCGCCCAGCGGGTCGACCACGCCCTGATACAGCAGATAGCCCCACAAACCGACGCAGCCTGCGGTACCGATGATACCCGCGACCAGAGAATCGGTTTTTTTCAGGAACGGGACGAAGTTACCCAGCAAATCCTGCAACATAAAGCGGCCGGAACGGGTACCCGCATCCAGTGCGGTCAGGATAAACAGTGCTTCGAACAGAATACCGAAGTGATACCAGAAGCCCATATCCGCCATCGGCAGGACTTTGTGGAACACGTGCGCGATACCTACTGCCAGCGTTGGCGCGCCGCCTGCGCGGTTCAATACTGACGGTTCACCGATATCTTTCGCAGTTTGCAGGATTTGTTCCGGGGAAATCACAAAGCCCCAGGAGCTGACGGTCGCCGCTGCATGTGCGGTAACGTCTTTCAACTGCGCCATAATCAGCGGCGCGTTCTCGCCGCCCATCTCGTGCAGGTTTGGCATGGTAATGCCCAGACCTGCCGGCGGGGTATTCATCGCGAAGTAGAGACCCGGTTCAATGATCGAGGCCGCCACCAGCGCCATCACCGCAACAAAGGACTCCATCAGCATCGCGCCGTAGCCGATAAAACGCGCATCGGTCTCACAGGCCAGCAGTTTCGGCGTGGTGCCGGAAGAGATGAGCGCGTGGAAGCCAGAGACGGCGCCACAGGCGATGGTGATGAACAGGAACGGGAACAGAGCGCCTTTCCACAGCGGGCCGGTACCGTCGACATACTGCGTCAACGCTGGCATTTTCAGTTCCGGGTTGAGGATCACAATCCCCAGCGCCAGACCGACGATCACGCCGATTTTCAGGAAGGTAGCGAGATAGTCGCGCGGGGCGAGGATCAGCCATACCGGCAGCAGCGCGGAAACAAATGCGTAGCCGATCAGCGCGAAGGTAATGGTAGTGTCTTTAAAGGTCAGCGCCGGGCCCCAGTAAGGGTCGTGGGCAATCACGCCGCCGAAGTAAATAGACGCCACCAGCAGCACGATACCAATAACGGAGACTTCGCCTACGCGTCCCGGACGCAGGAAGCGCATGTAGATGCCCATAAACAGCGCAATCGGCACCGTTGAGCAGACGGTGAAGACGCCCCACGGGCTTTCGGCCAGCGCTTTAACCACAATTAATGCCAGCACCGCGAGGATGATGATCATGATTAAGAAGCAGCCGAACAGTGCGATGGTGCCTGGAACGGTACCCATCTCTTCTTTGATCATCTCGCCAAGAGAGGCGCCGTTACGGCGGGAAGAGATGAACAGCACCATAAAGTCCTGCACTGCGCCCGCAAGCACCACGCCCGCCAGCAGCCACAGAGTCCCCGGCAGATAGCCCATCTGCGCGGCCAATACCGGCCCAACCAGCGGACCTGCGCCGGCGATGGCGGCGAAGTGGTGACCAAACAGCACGTAGCGGTTAGTCGGCACGTAGTTCAGGCCGTCGTTATTGATAACCGCCGGTGTCGCGCGCGTCGGGTCGAGTTTCATGACCTTCTGGGCGATGTACAGGCTGTAGTAGCGGTAAGCCACCAGATAGACGGAAACGGAAGCGACTACGATCCACAGGGCGCTCACGTGTTCACCCCGACGTAGGGCAACGACCGAGAGGCAGAAAGCACCGATGATTCCGAGAATCACCCAGGGTATGTGCTTGAATATCTTTTTCGTATCCATAGTAAAACCTGGTTGTAAGTTTAATTATCAGCCGAAGCTGGGTGGACATTGAGTTCGTGTTTGAGGAGGTAGATTGACTGCTATGCTGAGAGGATCTTGCCAGATCATCGCGCGCGTAAAGTTAGGTAAATCAGTGAGTGGTTGTATGGCGGTTTAAGCGGTCGGACGTACCGGTAAGCGGTTTCGCAGAGGAGGGCGTGGGCTATTTTATGTGATTGAGATCACGATATAAAATGGGACGATCCTTGTTGCGCGGGGCGTCATAACGACTTAACTGAGCTAATCGTGATATTAATGGCGCGCATCCCATAAAGTTTTCCCTTTCCAGGCCGAAAATTCTGTATCTGTCTAGCGGAAAGAGAAAACATGTTAAAGCGAATTAAAATTGTTACCAGCTTACTGCTGGTATTGGCGCTATTTGGCCTTTTACAACTGACATCCGGCGGGCTGTTCTTCAACTCGCTGAAGAATGACAAAGAAAACTTCACCGTATTGCAAACTATTCGTCAGCAGCAGTCTGCCCTGAATGCAACCTGGGTGGAGCTGTTGCAAACGCGTAATACCCTGAATCGCGCGGGTATCCGCTGGATGATGGACCAGAGCAATATTGGCAGCGGCGCAACTGTCGCTGAACTGATGCAGGGGGCGACCAATACGCTGAAGCTGACCGAAAAAAACTGGGCGCAGTATGAGGCGTTACCGCGCGATCCACGTCAGAGTGAAGCGGCTTTCCTTGAGATCAAACGAACCTATGATATCTACCACGGCGCGTTGGCGGAGCTTATTCAGCTTCTTGGCGCGGGTAAGATTAACGAGTTTTTTGATCAACCGACTCAAAGCTATCAGGACGCTTTTGAGAAGCAGTACATGGCCTATATGCAGCAAAACGATCGTCTGTACGATATTGCTGTTGAGGATAACAACAGTTCCTACAACCAGGCGATGTGGGTACTGGTCAGTGTGCTGATTGCCGTTCTGGTGGTCATTATCGCCGTCTGGTTCGGCATCAAACTGTCGCTTATCGCCCCGATGAATCGTCTGATTGAAAGCATTCGTCATATCGCCAGCGGCGATCTGGTGAAGCGTATCGACGTGGAAGGCTCCAACGAAATGGGGCAGTTGGCTGAAAACCTGCGTCATATGCAAAGTGAACTGATGCGTACCGTGGGCGATGTACGTAACGGCGCGAATGCAATCTATAGCGGCGCCAGCGAGATTGCGATGGGTAACAACGATCTCTCTTCCCGTACTGAGCAGCAGGCAGCGTCTCTGGAAGAGACCGCCGCCAGTATGGAACAACTGACCGCCACCGTGAAACAGAACGCCGAAAACGCCCGTCAGGCCAGCCATCTGGCGCTGAGTGCGTCAGAGACAGCGCAAAAAGGCGGCAAAGTAGTGGATAACGTCGTACAAACAATGCGCGATATCGCCTCCAGTTCGCAGAAAATCGCCGATATTATCAGCGTAATCGACGGTATTGCTTTCCAGACCAATATTCTGGCGCTGAATGCGGCGGTAGAAGCGGCGCGCGCAGGCGAGCAGGGACGCGGGTTCGCGGTGGTGGCCGGTGAAGTCCGTAATCTGGCCCAGCGTAGCGCGCAGGCGGCACGGGAGATCAAGAGTCTGATTGAGGATTCCGTGAGCCGTGTTGATGTAGGTTCGACGCTGGTCGAAAGCGCCGGTGAAACCATGGATGAGATCGTCAATGCAGTGACCCGCGTGACCGACATTATGGGCGAGATTGCCTCGGCGTCTGACGAGCAAAGCCGTGGTATCGACCAGGTGGGCCTGGCGGTAGCGGAGATGGATCGCGTAACGCAGCAGAACGCCTCGCTGGTGGAAGAGTCCGCCGCCGCGGCTGCGGCGCTGGAAGAGCAAGCCAGCCGTCTGACCCAGGCCGTCGCGGTGTTCCGTATTCACCAGCAACAGCAGCGTGCGCGTGAAGTGGCTGCGGTAAAAACCCCGGCAGCCGTGTCGTCACCAAAGGCCGCAGTGGCCGACGGCAGCGATAATTGGGAAACGTTTTAAGGGCGTATGGTGAACAGTCGGCCTACAGACGACCGTAGGCCGGATGAGATGTTCACACTTTTGCCTGATGGCGCTTTGCTTATCAGGCCTGTGCGCCAGTTTATTGATAAAGATGATGTGTAGGCCGGGTAAGGCGTAGCCGCACCCGGCATATATGACCTTCTCTTTTAACCCTCAACATTCACCACTTTGATCTCCACCATGCCAATCCCCAATTTGCGCGGCGAATGGCCCAAAATATTACCTTCGTTGGTGGAGACGGGAGCGGGCGGCGCAATGACTAGGGTATTCGCGTCCGTCGGGTTGTTGAAATGCAGCGTGATAGTGGACACATCGTGACCCAGCACCAGCGTCTGTTCTTCGTTGCCTACGCGTACCGGAATCGGCCGATTCGCGTTGTCGCCGAAGGCTTTGGCGGTGATCACCAGATCAAACTTTTTCGGCAGCGGCGCTTTATATTCGATTTTAACCTCATCGCCCAACTGCGCATTTGACCAGCGCCCCCAGGACTCCGGCCGGGAAATGCCGCTAAACTGCTTCACCTCCTCCGGCGCGCCCGCCACATTAAAGATAAAGCTATCGGCTTTATAACGAATATCGTTATCGACAATCTTTAAGGTATCGACGTTGCCTTTGTAGCGCTCCATATCGATCATCGTGTCTTTAAACGCCGTCTTACCCTGCCACTGCGCTTTATCGACATGCTGTACGGTTTGCTGCCCGCCAAGCTGCCCCTGCGAGACGCACCAGTCGGTAGAGAGCGCCAGCGCCGGCGCCCATAGCTGCGCCATTTTGTAGCAGCGATCGATCCAAACGAAATTATCGCGCGGGGCGAAGTCGGCCAACTGGAACCGTAGCGGAGCGGAGTATTCACTTTCCGGTAACGGCTCGACGCGCTTATCCGATACGCGCAGTAGTAACGGCAGGCGGAAGTGGCTCCCGGAAAACGCGATCATGTTTTTGTCCCGATCGACGGTAAAATCTTTTATCTCTTTCGGGAAATTCCACAGGCGAATGATATCCGGCTTCATCGCCAGCACTTTCTCTTTTACATTCAGGAACACTTCCGACAGCGACTGCCCGGAAAGGCTGCTACGTCCCAGACCGATAAAATTATCGCCGCCGAGAATATCCAGCACCGTTGCGCCGTTGTCCATCGTGTTGCGTTTGACCGCCAGCGTCTCCTGCTGTGGTTTATCGCCGCGCAGAATGAAAAACAGATTGTTGCGATCTTGCTTATTCAGGTATTTCCAGGCCGTATTGTTCATCGCCAGATGGTCGGAAGAGACGACGATAACGGTATCTTTAAACCACGGTGACGCTTTGATTTTGTTGATAAACTCGGCGATGTTTTCCTGGCTGCAACTTACGGCGCTAAAGGACTGGTTGGGCTTACCGTCGTAATCGTAGCGTTTGCGGTTGCAGGTCCGCGAGATAAAACCGTCCGGGTGATGGGTATCTACGGTCAGAGTAAACAGCGAAAAACGCTGGCCTGAGCGGGAAAGCGCTTCAAATTTCTTCCATGCCTCATCAAGTACCGTATCGTCGTAGAAGCCCCAGTCGTTACGATAAGACGGGTCCGCCACCACCGTTTTTAGTTCTTCAGCGCCGTACAGATGATCAAATCCGTGTGATTTCAGGAACACGTCTTTCCCGGCAAAACGCAGGTTAGCGCCCTGCACGAAATAGTTCTGGTAGCCGGAGTTTTTCAGAATATCGCCGAGGCAGATATTCTGCGGGAAGAAGCTGGAAACCGACGCTGAGGCATTGCCCTCAAACGGCGCAAACAGCGGAATACCGCACTGGGAAGCCACCATCCCGGCGATGGTGTAATCCGTTCCCGGCAGTTGCATGGTATGGCTGAAATCCAGCCCCTCATTTTTCAGCGCGCCCAACTCTGGCGTGAGATTGGGGAAAGCGTCATTATCAAAATAGGTCCGTTCCAGGCTCTCGCCGTAGATATAGACCAGATTGAGCTTCGGATTAGGAATGGTTTTTGCTGGTTCTTTATAATAAACGGCAAAATCCGGATCGCCATCGCGCATTTGTGATTTTACCAGTTCGGTAATCTGGCGAAACGCCGGGCTGGCGTCGACCGAACCCAACGCCAGCAGTAACGCCAGCAGGCTGTAACCGACATGATGAGGATGGTGACGGCGGCGGCGTAGTACCCATCCCAGCGCGCCGAATACCGCCACTAACGCCAGGGCAATGCCGATTCCCGGCAGAATATATTTGCCGACTCCCGCTCCCGTCAGACTATTCGTGAGCGTATAAAGCACTGCGTCGTTGATCCCGTCGCCGGTAAAATAGTCGCTGGCATACAGGGTAATATTCAGAATGACAAAAAGTCCCAGCACCGTGAGAGTGGCGGCAAACCACCAGGTGTTACGGCCCGCCTTCCAGGCATATATCAGCACAGAGGCGAGAAACAGAGCGACAGAGAGCAACTCGGACAACTGACGATCCTCAATAAACCAGGCTTATCGCTGGCAGGAAAAAATTTCTAACAATGTAATAGCGATGTCACATTGCTGCAATTCTAATAACTTTACACGGCGCTGTTATTTAGAATGAGTTTAGAAAGTTGGTTTTTTGATCGGCATCACTTCCTGCCATAGCGGTTAATAACAGGAAAAGACGAAGAGAAAAATCGGGTTAATGCCGTGTTGGCGGGTAAAGGGCCAAAACACGGCTTTTATCAGGGCGTCCCGGCGTGGCGCACGGTCAGAAAAACGCAGTCAGGAGAGGAAATTCAGCCCTTGCTGCAACACCAGATCGCAAGCTTTGGTTTTCACCTTTTCCGCCAGCGGCGTACTGCCGATATTATTGAGGTTCAACTGCTGGCCGTCCTTCGTCTTGAGCAACCCTTGCAGGCCGTTCAGGTAGTTAGTGTCCTGCTCCTGCTGTGTGGTATCCAACCCCAACTTGTTCAGAATCTGATTTTTAACGTTTTCCACGTTGGTAGCGGACGCCAGTTTCTGTTTGGCGCAGTACTGCAAAATACCGGCGGCATTATTCATATTATCGGCGCTGAGCGACTGGGCACCTCTGCTGAGCAGACCGGTTAGCGCAGAAAGCGACATCCCGCCCTGCTGTGCGTTCGCGCCCTGAGCGCTTAGCTGACTGGCGGCAATACCGCTGGTGGAAATCAGTACGCTGGCGATCGCCGCGCAGCACAGAACATGTTTCGCTGTATTCATGGTAATCACCTGTGTTATGCCAGCCAGGCGTCGTATCGCCCTGGCGCACGTTGCAATTTAATACTCTTTACCCGTCACCCGGCTGCGGTAACTGTCCCAGGTAAAATTAACCCATAAACTGTTGCCGAGACGCATACGGTCCATGACGCGTTCGCCAAGCATTTTCGTCATCTCTTCCATATTGCTGTTCGTCAACATGCCGGTGGGACGTTTTGACGAGGAACGACGATCGACAATTTGATTGATGATCACTTTTTCATAGCGGGATTCGGTCTGCACGCCGATCTCGTCGATCACCAACAGATCAACGTTACTCAGATCGTTAAGCAACTGCTCTTCGCTGGTTTCCCGATTGCTGAACGTGTCTTTCATCGCTGACATAATATCCGCTACGGTGATAATCAGTACCGACTTTCCGCGCAGCAGCAGCTCGTTACAAATAGCCGCGGCGAGATGGTTTTTACCGGTTCCCGGCTTGCCGGAAAAGACAAAGCTGGCGATATTGCCGTCAAACTCATCAACGTACTGTCGGGCTTTGCTTAACGCGTTCATTTGTCCGTCGCACTCAACCCGATAGTTATCAAACGAGCAGTTCTGATGCAGCGGTCGAATGCCGGAACGGTTAAAGGTGCGCTGCATTTTCATCGCCCGATTTTCCCGCGCCAGCGCTGCCGCCCGGATCTCGCCTTGCTCTTTCTGCCACGCCAGCAATTCTTCGCCCGTTTTAAACGCCGGCGTAATATGCGCAGGCATCATTTTTTGTAGACGCTGCATCAGGTCGCCAACATTTTTCATCGTTACCCCCTAAAACCTGGTGGAATATGATTGTCAGGTTCGCTGACGCTATTGATGTCGCGCTGCGGCATTCCGCCATTGCTGGAACGGCTGATTTGCACGCTGCGCGCCAGCTTTTGCTGCCACTGGATATGGTGAAAAACCTTACCTTCCGCCTGCCAGTAGGCGATAAACGCCGCCAGCTCTTCTGCGGTGACCGGCTCCCGAAGCGCCACGCCCCAAAGGGCAGCCTGACGCTGAAAATCCGCATCCGGTTGCCAGGCGGGATACATGGCGAATTTTCCGCAGGGAATCGCAACGGGTGCGGCTTCGGGTTCTTCGTAAAATTGCGCGTCTAACGCCACATCGCTTCCCGGACGTGATAACTTTTCTTCAAGCGCCAGCAGTTCAGCCATGCGTGCAGGCGTCACGGCATAAAAGGCAGGCGCATTATTAGCGAATACCGCCACTGCGCCGCCCGTTGACTTCGCCAGCACAGCATGATGATCGTGTAAAAGGACGTCAATACCGATGACGTCCGACGTTAAAATTCTGGAAGACATAATGTTTCTCAATATGGAACAACAACCGAGAAGGGCGACTGTTTTTATAGTACCACACAGACCTGTAAGAACAGCAGGAGGCGTTCCACCATTCACACGCGGGGGCGTTTGCGGTACAGCCATAATCCCGGTACAGAGAGGCCAATTGAGAGTGCGCCAACAATGGAAGAGGCTTTCAGAAAATTGGTC
This sequence comes from Salmonella sp. NW884, assembly GCF_051700745.1. NCBI lineage: Bacteria > Pseudomonadati > Pseudomonadota > Gammaproteobacteria > Enterobacterales > Enterobacteriaceae > Salmonella > Salmonella sp. NW884. Next base: position 206,389 of record NZ_JAMMDE010000006.1, read on the forward strand.
AGCAGCGTGATCATCATCGGTTCGCTATAGCCCAGATGGCTAATTTTTACTGCGGAAATCATCGCGGTATAGGCGGAAATCCCCGGAAACATCGGGATCACGGCCGCGACGGTAAACACTTTAGGGTGAGCGAGATACCAGCGTGACCACTGAATACCAATACTGCCGACCAGCAGCGAAGCCATAAACGTCGACCATTCGATATTAAAACCAGCGCTCATCATCAGCATACGCGAGCCATGACCCAGCGCCCCCAGTAGCGCGCACCACGGAAGCGCCCGGTGGGGAACGTTAAAGACCATCGCAAACCCGACGGCGGGGATCGCAGACAAGATCATGTCCTGCATTAGCGCCAGTAAAAAGTCGATTATACCCATCCTCGTAGCCCCCATACTGTCATTGACATCACTACGCCCACACAGGTGGCCAGTGTCAACAGGCTGGCGATAGCCCAGCGCGCCAGCCCGGTATTAATATGTCCTTTAAACATATCTGCGACGGAATTAATCAGCGGAAAGCCCGGCACCAGTAGCAGTACGCTCGCCGCCATGGCGATAGTGGGCGTCTGGCTAAAGGCGGGAAGGGTGAGCATCAGCCCGGAAATCGTGGTAGCGACAAAGGCGGTAATGCAAAAATTGATCTGCGGATGTAAATGCCGCTGCGCCAGCATCTGGCGGATATACATGGCTATCATGCTGGCGAAAAAGGTGATAACCGCGCCATCCCAGCCGCCATTATTCAGCTTACAAAAGCAGGAGCAGGAGAGACCGACCATAAACGCCACCAGCCAGCGTGGATAACGCAGCGGGCGGAGCTGGCTAAAGCGTTTTTCCACGCCTTTGTAATCCAGCAGACGATGTTCCGCGAGGATAACGATATGCTGAACCTCCGTGACGACGTGCATATTAATGCCGCGATCCTGGTTTTTACGTGTCGATGTCAGACATTGTCCGTCTTTAATGGTCGTCAGGACAATGGCGTTAGAGGAGATCGCGCTTTCGACGCTATCCATACCGAGCGCCAAACCGAGTCGGGTGGAAAGCTCATCAACCAGTGCGCTTTCCGCCCCGTGCTGCAATAAAAACAGCCCGCATTGAATACATAACCGTGTTACTGCTCGTTGAATTGATTGCTCTTCTTGCATGACTCGTCCTGTCCGAAAAGACATTCTATGCGCCGCCACTATGACAGAGGCTTCCTTTTTAACACGAAGCGCAGGCATGATGGCGTTGGTTAAGATCAATTTCTTGTTGATAAAAACGTCAGCCGCCAGACGCAACGCATAAGCTTCTTGAGACGTGCGCTTCGTCACAGGCAGGATATCCTTATGGGCGACGGTTCTCGTATGTCCGTTTCCAGAATAGAGGCATTATGCCAGCCTGGCCGCTCATTTTTGAATCAATGATGTGGTGAATTTTATCAACGATATGCATTAATGGTTTAACAACAATGGCGTGAGCAGCGGGCGTAAAATTAGGCATGACTTAGTGTAATTCGCAGATATTACATGGGTTTTATGGATGGTGGACAGTATTGTTGGGCTTTTGTTTTAGGACTTAGCAATATGAATAAAGAGCGAACTCATATTTTAAATTTATTAATATGATGCGTTTTCGTTAGAATTGCTAATGTGCAAATTTAGTTAATTTAATTGTCTTGCTTCTGGTTTTATGAGTAACTATGCGATAGTGATTTCATGTTTTTGTGCTATGTGGATTGTAGCGCAATCAATGTTAGATATTTAAAAATAAAACAAGGATAATTAATCCACTCGGCCTATATTTCTTTGCGATCATTGTTAATAGTGTTTTTATTAATGGAGCAATGAAAGGGGGCGGCGTGGGTGCGGAGGAATTATGCTGCCAGGATGCTGCAAAAATGGACTTATTATCAGTAAAACCCCCCTTATACAGGAAGGCCTTAAAGGGGCTATAACAGGTAATTTCCCCGATTATAAACTGGCGTATTGCCGTACGATAGAAGAGCTAACGCTGCTACAGCTACGCCGAAGTAATTTAGTTATTGCTGATTTAGCAGTTAACAATGCCTCTCCCCGTGCTGTCTGCGAATATTTTTATAGCTTAATCTCGCAATATCGCGACATACATTGGGTATTTCTGGTTTCTAAATCCTGCTATCCACATGCGGTTGATCTCCTGATGGGCCCCGTCAGCACCTTGCTTTCAGACGAAGAGCCAATCGAGAATCTTATTAGCGTTATCCATGCGGGAAACGCTCGCTCAGAAAGAATAAGCAAAACGTTATTATCGCCTCAGGTACCGTCTGAAATTCAGCAGTCCCACGACAGGCCGATTGTCCTTACGCTGTCTGAACGAAAAGTATTACGCCTTTTAGGAAAAGGGTGGGGCATTAACCAAATTGCGGCGTTACTTAAAAAAAGTAATAAAACAATTAGCGCCCAAAAAAATAGCGCCATGCGACGCTTATCAATACACAGTAATGCAGAGATGTATGCATGGATAAACAGTTCTCAGGGAGCCAGAGAATTGAACCTACCTTCGGTATATGGAGAAACCATGGAATGGAAAACAGAATCAGCAAGAGAAATGTTGCGCTCGTAGAAAAATGCGTGATGAGCACCATTGGTATTAAAGGGCTATTTGATGCAATGCCGGATTGCCGACATACGCTTCATATTTTTTCAAAACCATCCGCGTTTTATAAGTCTGCGCTAAAGACGCCGTTTTCTGCCGTTATTTTTTCTCTTTCTGCGTTAAGAACTGAACGCCGGACAGGATTATCCAGCCTGACGGAACTGGCGATAAATTATCCCCATATGCGGCGTCTGGTGATTGCCGATGATGATGCTGAAGCTCGCTTAATCAGCGCGCTATCCCCGCTGCCGCTGGATGGGGTCATCAGCAAAGCGTCGCCGTTGGATGTTTTACAGGATGCCTTATTTACATCGCTTAATAGCGCCCGGCGGACAACGGAGCGTACAGACAATCTTTGGGAACTTCACCAGAATTGTATGCTTAGTCCAACCGAGCGGGAGATTCTGCGTTTTATGTCGAACGGCTACTCAATGCCGCAAATTGCCGTCCAGTTAGAACGTAACATTAAGACTATCCGGGCGCATAAGTTTAATGTGATGTCCAAGCTGGGCGTGAGTTCTGATGCCGGGTTACTCGATGCGGCGGATATTCTGTTATATCTGCGCGCCGGCGATGCTACCGCGCTCCAGCATCGGGTATAGCCCGCGCCGGATGCGCCGTGCTTGTTCGGGGAATCCGGGTGTCAGGCACGTTATTGGCACACGTCTACCCAGGTCGCCGATGTCAGTTCAGCCATTCTTTCCGGCGTGATACGTACCGCGCTGTGCGTGGCGCCTGCGGCAGGCAATACTTCGTCATACCCCTTCAGAGAGATGTCGCAATAAACGGGCAGCGGGTGCTCCAGCCCAAAGGGACATACGCCGCCGACAGGATGTCCGGTTGCATTGACCACTTCATCGCTGCTCAACATACGGGCTTTTGCGCCGAAAGTGGTTTTAAGCTTCTTATTATCCAGGCGGGCATCGCCTTTCGCGACCACCAGGATAATGGTGTCTTTTACTTTAAGCGAGAGCGTTTTAGCTATCTGCCCTGGCTCTACGTTGTGCGCTTTGGCTGCCAGTTCGACAGTCGCTGTACTTTGATTTAATTCGATAATTTCAATATCGGGAGCATGATCGGCCAGAAATTGCCGTACAGATTGCAGACTCATTCTTCTCTCCTGAGACCTTACCAATAGCCACGGTAGACCCAAAAATGGCAAAACGTAATTTGGCATACGGAGAGCGCCGCTGTAAATATAATAATGTGACAGGCCAGCAGCAGTAAGCCGTGACGATAACTGAAGGCAACGTAAAGCGGTTTACTTTAGCGTGCAGTCGCCGCACTGCTGTACGTCAGGTAAGCGGTAACGTTGGCAGCAGGTTCTGCGTACCAGAAGACCGTCGCGCATTACGACGGTCCGCCACAGCGGGTTATCCTGACCGTCGGATAGCTGCTTTTCAAAAAAACAGCGCTGGCGTAGCGTTGCCAGCAGGGCTTCGCCAAGCAGCGGTTTCATCTCAGTCAGATACCAGTTGATTAAATAACCGGTATTGCTCCAGATAAGTTTCGCGTTGATGTCGCCAGTCGCCTCCAGCGCCTGAATGACCGGCTGTAGTGCGGAGACTATTAGCGTTTCCATTCGTTCTTCCGGGGAACGCTCCGTTGCCAGGTTATCCTGATGCACGTCAAGCCAGAAACACGCGGCGCGCCCGGTTTCATGAAATTCAACGTGAATATGTTCTGCCGAGACATCGATAGCGCGCGCTTGCGTCAGTAATGCCAGCATCAGCGGCGGTGCCATCAGCCCGATATACCATTGCGCCCACAGGGAGAGTAACGGCTTATTTTCACGTGCCAGGCCTGGCGTGTGCCGATAGATGTGATCGGAATAGGCGGCCAGCAATGAACGAAACGTCGCGGGGCGCGTCCACTGGGCAAGAGTCATCGCCGTTGGCGGCGGCGCTTCATCCAGCCGGATGAAGTCCAACAGGTGCTTACGGGTAGAGGCGATCGTCTCGCGTACTGCGTCCGCCAGCGAGGCGTCTTCCGGCTGGGGAGCGGCTCGCCAGATAATATCGTCAGCAATCGGTGCGGAACGGTAGGCCATAGCGCAGTTTAATGATGTTAATCTAAATGATAATGATTGCTAATCCTATCGATAGCGATAAACGATGGCAAGCGGTTTATGGTTAACGCTGTTGGCGTAGCACGATTACGTCAGCAGGATTCATAGGGCGCGCATGTCGTCGCTGACCAGAATGTGGTTACGTCCAAGATGCTTGGCTTCGTAGAGCGCTTTATCCGCTTTTTCGATAGCGTCTCCGATATTGCGATCCGTCAGGGGCGCAATGCCGATACTGACAGTGACATTGGTGGCGACGCTTTCGTTAAACATATGCGGGATTTTAAGATCGTATACTTCCTGTCGGATACGTTCTGCGGTAGCGCGGGCTTGCTGTGGTTCGGCGGTGGTCAGCAACACCAGAAATTCTTCCCCGCCAAAACGGCAGACGACATCGCGCGATCGCACGGCGTCCCGAATTGCCGCTGAGACGCGGATTAACGCCTGATCGCCCATCATATGACCGTAGTGATCGTTGTACGCTTTGAAATGATCGATATCCAATAGCAGGACGTAGTGTTCATGGCTGCCCGGCGCCTGTAACGTATCCAGCCGATTTTGCAGGCCACGGCGGTTATATAAGCCGGTTAATGGATCAAGCATACTCAGGCCATTGAGAGTTTCCCGCTCGGCCAGCAGCTTAAACATGAGCTGTTGGGCAAAATTATCGTAGCGTTTCTGGATAACATGTTGAATAGCGATTCCCACCATTGGCAGGGCCAGCAAATAGAGAATTCGCAAACCTTGTTCATTACCGTTCAGCCACAGGCAGACTACGACTGGCGGTAGCGAATAGAGCGTAAACGCGACGATATTCGCGGCAAAGGCTATCGAGCCGATAAACAGAACGCTAAGCAGGGAGATCAGTAAAAAAGAGAAATCATAATGGCCTAACGCCGGATACTTTAGCGCAATATGCGCCGCCCATATTCCCCCAAAGAGTAGGGAGATAAAGGGGAGATTAATTCTTTTTTGTCCATATTTCCCATGCCATATCAACAGTAATACGCTCAGGACCACTATCCCGATCATTGGCGTGCAAAATACATTGATCTGATAAAGGGGGAAAACGAGAGTAAATAGCGCCGACACGGCGTTGAGAAACAAGAAAAGACGTAAAGAAAACTGATACTTCTTAATACGAAGCGACCGCCAGGATGGTGTTGTCATGGGTAATTGTCGTTATTTATCGGTGATATACACGGAATCGGGCGCCAACATGAAAATAACGTATGAGAAAAGGTCGCCTAAAGCGAGGTGTTGTTGTTTTTACGTTAACAGTCGGACAATTTATCACCTTACTGAATACGTGTCATCAACCGTTAAGTAAAACTCATCTCTTTAGCTTTCTCCCTGGCTGACAAATGAGAAAATATATCATATGATATTGGTTATCATTATCAATTCCAGAGGTGAAACCATGTTGCAGCGGACGTTAGGCAGCGGATGGGGCGTGTTATTGCCTGGAGTGATTATCGTTGGACTGGCGTTTATCGGCCTGTCAGCTGATGCGCTGAAGCTGTTGATTGTATCAGGATTGCTACTGTCTGCGCTGATGTTGTATCACAAACAATTACGGCATTTTGTACTGCTGCCATCGTGTATGGCGCTTATTGGCGGCATGATGTTGGCAATGATGAACTGGAATCAGGGATGAAAATGAAGAGACAAAGGAAGGATAAGATAATTGGTGCGAGGGGGGGGACTTGAACCCCCACGTCCGTAAGGACACTAACACCTGAAGCTAGCGCGTCTACCAATTCCGCCACCTTCGCACAGTTATCTTACTTTTTGATATCGCCTCGTTGGTGCGAGGGGGGGGACTTGAACCCCCACGTCCGTAAGAACACTAACACCTGAAGCTAGCGCGTCTACCAATTCCGCCACCTTCGCCCAGTGCGAGCAATATCAACGTGGTTTTGGTGCGAGGGGGGGGACTTGAACCCCCACGTCCGTAAGGACACTAACACCTGAAGCTAGCGCGTCTACCAATTCCGCCACCTTCGCATACCATCGATTCTTGAAAAGAATCACTACCACGGAGGCGCATTCTAGTGGTTTTCAGCTATTCGTCAATAGTTAATTGCATGGGATAGCTTGATTGCTGCAAAAATGGGCGCGAGCCGTAGGTTGGATAAGACGCTTTGCGTCGCCATCCGGCACATGCAACCAGATGGCGCTGCGCTTATCAGGCCAACTATTTCTTCGCCTGACGGGTCATCACGGTACGATAAACCTTAAAGCGCCCGGTTTGCGCGATGACTTCATGGAAGCCAAAAGTCTCATCCAGAATCTTAGGATAGGGCAGAAAGGCGTTCGCCACGATGCGTAACTCTCCGCCGCTGTTCAGATGGCGCACTGCGCCGCGAATGAGCGTTTGCGCCGCATCAAGGCTGGTTTGCATTCCGTCGTGGAACGGCGGGTTGGAGATGATCATGTCAAAACGTCCTTTGACTTCCGAAAAGACGTTGCTGGCGAATACCTCGCCTTCAAGACCATTAGCGGCAAGCGTGGCGCGGCTGGCTTCCACCGCCGGAGCGCTGACGTCACACAGCGTCAGGCGCACTTTCGGCGAATGGCTGGCCAGCGCGGCGGAAAGCACGCCAGCGCCGCAGCCGACATCCAGCACTTTACCTTTGGTGTGCGGCGTCAGCGTAGACAGCAGCAGTTGGCTACCAACATCCAGTCCGTCGCGGCTGAATACGCCCGGCAACGTTTTGATGGTCAGCCCGTCGATATTGTACTCGGCCCACCAGGATTCAAGACTAAACTGCGGCTGCTTTTCCAGACGACCATGGTAAAGGCCGCAACGTCGCGCGCTATCTACTTTGTTCAGCGGCGCATAGTCCGCCAGCATCGGTTCGGCGCTACGCACGCCGCTGCGGTTTTCCCCCACGACGAAAACATCGCTGCCCGACGGCATCAGCGACAAAATATTCATCAACTGGAACTGCGCTTCGGGTTTATTTTTCGGCCAGTAGTAGATCAGCGTATCGCAGTCGGCGACATCGCTGGCTTGCGCGACCAGGCTAAAACGGACGTTATCGCCCATCTGGCGGCTTAATACCTGCCAGTGGTGAAACTGTTGCGTATGCGCGCGGCTGGCGGCGCATTCAAAGCGCGCGGGCAGGTCATCCTGCAAATCTCCGGCAAAAAGAATACGGCTTTGTTCGAAATCATCACTGTGGCGCAGCAAGACTTCACTTGCCGGGGTAAAAGCAGACATGGAATGCTCCTTAATTCAGACTGGCGGCGATTATAGTAGTTTGATGGCGCAGATTCGACAGATTTGCTATATTTGCGCCCCTGATTACAGGAGCGTTTCGCTATGACATCCCGACGAGACTGGCAGTTACAGCAACTGGGTATTACGCAGTGGGCGCTGCGACGTCCTGGCGCGCTACAGGGCGAGATTGCGATTTCCCTTCCCGCGCACGTTCGTCTGATCGTGGTTGCAGAGGAATTACCCGCGCTGAATGAGCCGCTAATGCGCGATATTTTACGCGCGTTGACCGTGAGTCCCGATCAGGTTTTACCGCTGGCGCCTGAGCGCGTCGCCATGCTGCCGCAGGGCAGCCGTTGTAATAGCTGGCGGTTAGGAACTGACGCGCCGCTCCAACTCGAAGGCGCTCAGGTCACGACGCCGGCGTTTAATGAACTCCGGGCAAACCCGGCGGCACGCGCCGCACTATGGCAACAAATCTGCGAACATGAACACGATTTCTATCCTCAGCACGACCGATCTCCCCGCAGCCTGGCAGATTGAGCAACGCGCTCATGCGTTTCCGTGGAGCGAAAAAACGTTTTTCGGCAACCAGGGCGAACGGTATCTCAACCTTAAGCTGACTGCTGCTGACAGAATGGCCGCGTTTGCCATTACACAGGTGGTGCTGGACGAAGCGACGCTGTTCAATATCGCCGTCGATCCGGATTTTCAGCGTCGGGGGTTGGGGCGTATGCTGCTTGAGCATCTGATTGATGAACTGGAAAAACGTGGGGTTGTAACGCTATGGCTGGAGGTACGCGCCTCTAACGCTGCCGCCATCGCGCTGTATGAAAGTCTGGGGTTTAACGAGGCGACGATTCGCCGCAATTACTATCCCACGGCACAAGGGCATGAGGACGCCATCATCATGGCGTTACCGATAAGCATGTAATAAAAGAGGCAAGGTGTAATGATGAAGTGGGACTGGATTTTCTTTGATGCCGATGAAACGCTGTTTACGTTTGATTCTTTCACCGGCTTACAGCGGATGTTCCTTGACTATAGCGTCACCTTTACCGCTGAGGATTTCCAGGATTACCAGGCCGTGAATAAGCCGCTATGGGTGGATTATCAGAACGGCGCGATTACCTCATTACAATTGCAGCACGCGCGCTTTCAAAGTTGGGCTGAACGGCTAAACGTTGCGCCGGGGCTGCTAAATGACGCTTTTATTAGTGCGATGGCGGAGATCTGTTCTCCTTTGCCGGGCGCCGTTTCGCTACTTAATGCGATTCGCGGGCAGGCTAAAATCGGTATTATTACTAATGGTTTTACCGCGCTACAACAAACTCGTCTGGAGCGCACCGGGCTGCGCGAGTATTTCGATCTGCTGGTGATTTCCGAGCAGGTTGGCGTCGCGAAGCCCGATCCGAAAATCTTTAACTACGCCCTGGAGCAGGCGGGGAATCCTGACCGCTCGCGCGTATTAATGGTTGGCGATACCGCGGAGTCCGATATTCTTGGCGGCATTAACGCCGGACTGTCGACCTGCTGGCTTAACGCGCATCATCGCGAGCAGCCCGCGGGTATCCATCCAACCTGGACTGTGGCGTCATTAAGCGAACTGGAGCAGCTCCTGTGTAAACACTGATTGCCTCCCCCAGGTTGATGGGTAAAATAGCCGCATTTTTCGTATTCAACATGCGTGGTCAAACGCCGCGCTTACTCAAGAAGATTTGACTATGACGTTGTCTCCTTATTTGCAAGAGGTGGCCAAACGCCGCACTTTTGCCATCATTTCTCACCCGGACGCCGGTAAAACCACCATTACCGAAAAAGTGTTGCTGTTCGGACAGGCGATTCAGACCGCCGGTACGGTAAAAGGCCGTGGCTCCAGCCAACATGCAAAATCTGACTGGATGGAGATGGAAAAACAGCGTGGTATCTCTATCACCACCTCGGTGATGCAGTTCCCGTATCATGACTGTCTGGTGAACCTGCTGGACACCCCGGGGCACGAAGACTTCTCCGAAGATACCTACCGTACCCTGACGGCGGTGGACTGTTGTCTGATGGTGATCGACGCCGCAAAAGGCGTTGAAGACAGGACCCGTAAGCTGATGGAAGTTACCCGTCTGCGCGATACGCCGATCCTGACCTTTATGAACAAACTCGACCGTGACATCCGCGACCCGATGGAGCTGCTGGATGAAGTCGAGAACGAGCTGAAAATCGGCTGCGCGCCGATCACCTGGCCGATTGGCTGCGGCAAGCTGTTTAAGGGCGTTTATCACCTTTATAAAGATGAAACTTATCTGTATCAGACCGGTAAGGGCCACACCATTCAGGAAGTGCGCATCGTTAAAGGGCTGAATAACCCGGATCTGGACGCTGCCGTCGGTGAAGATCTGGCGCAGCAGCTGCGCGACGAGCTGGAACTGGTGCAGGGCGCGTCTAACGAGTTTGATGAAGAGCTGTTCCTGGCAGGGGAAATTACCCCGGTATTTTTCGGTACCGCGCTGGGTAACTTTGGCGTTGACCATATGCTGGATGGTTTAGTGGCGTGGGCGCCCGCGCCGATGCCGCGTCAAACCGATACCCGCACAGTGGAAGCCTCGGAAGAGAAGTTCACCGGTTTTGTCTTTAAAATTCAGGCGAATATGGATCCGAAACACCGCGACCGCGTGGCGTTTATGCGCGTGGTTTCCGGTAAGTATGAGAAGGGCATGAAGTTACGCCAGGTCCGTACCGGCAAAGATGTGGTGATTTCCGACGCGTTAACTTTTATGGCGGGCGACCGTTCGCACGTTGAAGAAGCGTACCCGGGCGATATTTTGGGTCTGCATAACCACGGCACCATTCAGATCGGCGATACCTTCACTCAGGGCGAGATGATGAAGTTTACCGGTATCCCGAACTTTGCGCCGGAACTGTTCCGTCGTATTCGCCTGAAAGATCCGCTCAAGCAGAAGCAGCTACTGAAAGGGCTGGTGCAGCTTTCTGAAGAGGGGGCGGTGCAGGTATTCCGTCCCATCTCCAACAACGATCTGATTGTCGGCGCCGTGGGCGTTTTGCAGTTTGACGTTGTTGTCGCGCGCCTGAAAAGCGAATACAACGTTGAGGCGATTTATGAATCCGTCAACGTGGCGACGGCGCGCTGGGTGGAAAGCGCCGATGCGAAGAAATTCGAAGAGTTCAAGCGTAAGAATGAAACGCAACTGGCGCTGGATGGCGGCGACAACCTCACCTACATCGCCCCAACAATGGTTAACCTGAACCTGACCCAGGAACGTTACCCTGACGTTCAGTTCCGTAAAACGCGCGAACACTGATCCCTTTCCGGGCGCGGCATCCGCCGCGCCTTCGTACTTTCCCTGCCTTTTTAACCGCTTACGGAATGTTCTTAAATCCCGCGTTTTTTCTCCGATCTGCCTGTTTTTTATACGCACCGACAAGCGATTTTAAAATTGTGATCTATATTTAACAAAGTGATGACATAAATGTCGGCTTTAATGCCTGTTCAATGCGTGAATATGAGAGCTTAAAGCTGAGATTTGTTTCAGTCACGATATTAATAACTGAAACGGAAGGGTGGCAGGCGACGCGTCGTTACAAATTCACGAATGTGATGCCAGTCATTGACTTCAGAAACCGGTGAATTTCACCGCATTCAGCAATGCAACCTCGTGTTGCCTGAGCTCAAATTACGAGCAAACTATACAGGACAAAATCGATGACTATGACAAGACTGAAGATTTCTAAAACTCTGCTGGCCGTAATGTTGACCTCTGCTGTTGCGACAGGTTCTGCCTTTGCAGAAAACGCAACAACGGACAAGGCGCAAAGCGGAACCGAAACCGCAGGGCAAAAAGTCGATAGCTCTATGAATAAAGTCGGTAACTTCATGGATGACAGCGCCATCACTGCGAAAGTAAAAGCTGCGCTGGTAGACCATGACAATATTAAAAGCACCGATATTTCTGTCGAAACCAATCAGAAAGTTGTCACCCTGAGCGGCTTTGTAGAAAGCCAGGCGCAGGCTGAAGCCGCCGTGAAAGTGGCGAAAGGCGTAGAAGGCGTGACCTCCGTTAGCGACAAACTACACGTTCGCGACAATAAAGAAGGTTCCGTGAAAGGTTATGCCGGTGATACGGCCACGACCAGTGAAGTCAAAGCCAAGTTGCTGGCGGACGATCTCGTCCCTTCCCGTAAAGTAAAAGTGGAAACGACCGATGGCGTCGTACAGCTCTCCGGTACTGTTGAAACTCAGGAACAAAGCGACCGCGCTGAAAGCATCGCGAAAGCCGTTGATGGCGTAAAAAGTGTTAAAAACGATCTGAAAGTTCAGTAATTCGTCGTAATTCGTCCTCCCGACGTTTGTCGGGAGGCGTAATGTGCACCACACTAAAAATATCGCGAATGAGTAGCCTGAGCGCTCATATTTAGCGGTCGACATTAACTATGGTAAAGGAGAGGCTTATGTTTCGTTGGGGCATTATATTTCTGGTTATCGCGTTAATTGCCGCCGCATTGGGTTTTGGTGGACTGGCTGGTACGGCTGCCGGCGCGGCGAAAATCGTCTTCGTCGTCGGGATCGTGCTCTTCCTGGTCAGCCTGTTCATGGGCCGTAAACGACCCTAGCAGGCATCTGTAAAGATATATTGCTATCAAGCCAGTCCAGCGGACTGGCTTTTACGGTTTTAGCCGTTAACGTTTTGCGTTACCTTGTCAGCCTGGAAAAAAATGAAAAACAGGAAGGCAGAGGTGGGCCAGCGAATACCGGTTACGCTCGGCAATATTGCGCCGTTATCATTAACACCGTTCCGGCCAGGCCGTATGGCGCTGGTCTGTGAGGGCGGGGGGCAGCGGGGTATCTTTACCGCAGGCGTGCTGGATGAGTTTATGCGTGCGCAGTTTAATCCTTTCCATCTCTACTTCGGCACATCAGCCGGTGCGCAAAATCTCTCGGCGTATCTCTGCAACCAGCCCGGCTACGGGCGCAAAGTCATTATGCGCTATACCACCAGGCGCGAATTTTTTGATCCGCTGCGATTTGTACGCGGAGGAAACCTTATCGACCTCGACTGGCTGGTGGAATCCACCGCCGCCCGGATGCCGCTGCAGATGGATACCGCAGCGCGCCTGTTCGACAGCGGAAAATCCTTTTATATGTGCGCTTGCCGGGGGGATGATTACACGCCGGGCTATTTCTCGCCGACAAAACAAAACTGGCTTGATATCATTCGCGCCTCCAGCGCCATACCGGGTTTCTACCGTACCGGCGTTACGTTAGAGGGCATCAACTATCTGGACGGTGGCATTAGCGACGCCATTCCGGTTCAGGAGGCGGCAAAGCGGGGGGCGAAAACCATTGTGGTGATCCGCACCGTACCCTCGCAAATGTATTACACGCCGCAGTGGTTTAAGCGTATGGAGCGCTGGCTGGGGGAGAGCAGTCTACAGCCGTTGGTCAACCTGGTGCAGCATCATGAAACGTCCTACAGCGCGATCCAACAATTTATTGAAAAGCCGCCGGGTAAGCTGCGGATCATTGAAATTTATCCACCGAAACCGCTGCACAGCATGGCGCTGGGCAGCCGTATCCCGGCGCTGCGTGAGGATTACAAAACCGGGCAATTATGCGGGCGTTATTTCCTTGCCACCGTTGGTAAATTGCTCGCCGCAACGCCGCCTCTCTTGCGCCATACGTCGCGGATTGCCGTGCCGGAAACGGTGGTCGTGCCTCCGGCGCCGGTGGCCAATGATACGCATGTGGCGGAGGTCATTAGCGCGCCGCAGGCAAACGACACCACCTTTACCGACGAGGATCTGGCGTGAGCTGGCGCTTTATTGATACGCATTGCCATTTTGATTTCCCGCCCTTTACGGGCGATGAGCGCGCCAGTATTCAGCGTGCCTGTGAGGCGGGCGTTGAAAAAATCATCGTGCCGGCGACCGAGGCGGCTCACTTTCCCCGCGTGCTGGCGCTGGCGGCGCGTTTCCCGTCGCTTTATGCTGCGCTGGGATTGCACCCCATTGTGATTGAGCGTCATGCCGATGACGATCCTGATAAGCTGCAACAGGCGCTGGCGCAGCAACAGAACGTCGTGGCGGTAGGCGAGATCGGGCTCGATCTTTATCGCGACGACCCGCAGTTCGCCAGGCAAGAGCGATTTTTAGACGCGCAACTGCAACTGGCAAAACGCTACGATCTGCCGGTGATCCTGCACTCGCGGCGCACGCATGACAAACTGGCGATGCGCTTAAAGCGCCAGAGTTTGCCGCGAACCGGCGTGGTGCATGGTTTTGCCGGCAGTCTGCAACAGGCCGAACGTTTTGTGCAACTGGGCTATAAAATCGGCGTCGGTGGCACCATCACCTACCCGCGCGCCAGTAAAACCCGTGATGTTATGGCGCGGTTGCCGCTGGACGCGCTGTTGCTGGAGACCGATGCGCCGGATATGCCGCTAAAAGGATTTCAGGGGCAGCCGAATCGCCCGGAGCAGGCGGCGCGCGTATTTGATGCGCTCTGCGAATTACGTCCGGAGCCCGCAGAGGTGATAGCCGATACGCTGTATCGCAATACCATTACCTTGTTTCGGCTCTGATGGCATCGCAGCCGCCATCTGGCAGGCGACGCTTACAAATATAGCGCCGGCAAAATCAGCTTCGCCACCCCACGCGCGCGCAATCCGTCAGCCAGCCGTTCCACCTCTTGCGGCGTCGCGCCTGGCCAGGCCTTCGCTTCGCCATAGACGCCATGCGCATGAAAGGCATTCAAACGCACCGGAACCTCGCCCAGCGAAGTAATAAACGCCGCCAGTGAATCAATATGCGCCGCATAGTCCACCTGATTCGGGATAACCAGCAACCGCAGCTCCGCCAGTTTTCCCCGCGCAGCAAGAAAGCGGATACTGTGCTTAATATGCGTGTTATCACGTCCGGTCAGACGGTGATGACACTCGCTCTTCCAGGCTTTCAGATCGAGCATTACGCCGTCGCAAACCGGCAGTAGTTTTTGCCAGCCGGTCTCGCTTAACTGACCATTACTGTCCACCAGACAGGTCAGCCGTTGTAACTGCGGATCGGCTTTGATCGCCGTAAATAGCGCCACAATAAATGGTAATTGCGTGGTCGCCTCTCCGCCGCTGACGGTAATACCTTCAATAAACAGCGATGCTTTACGAATATGACGCAGCACATCGTCAACGCTCATGGTCTGCGCCATTGGCGTTGCCTGCTGTGGGCACATTTTCAGGCAGGTATCGCACTGCTCGCAGACGTCCGACCGCCATACCACTTTCCCGCCATCAACGCTGAGGGCGTGATGCGGACACTGCGATACGCATTCCCCGCAGTCGTTACAGCGTCCCATCGTCCACGGGTTATGGCAATTCTTGCAGCGCAAATTGCAGCCCTGTAAGAATAATGCCAGGCGGCTGCCTGGCCCATCGACGCAGGAAAACGCAATGATCTTACTGACTAAAGCGCATCTGTTGTTCATGGCTGACTACGCGTGGCTGTCGTTCCAGGATGCGGGTATTACGTGCGGCTTCTTCTCCCAGCCAGGTGGTATTCGTGCGCGAGCCTTCGGCGCGAAATTTCGCCAGATCCGACAGGCGCACCATATAACCGGTGACGCGCACCAGATCGTTGCCGCTGACATTGGCAGTAAATTCCCGCATCCCGGCTTTGAACGCGCCAAGACAAAGCTGAACCAGCGCCTGCGGATTACGCTTGATGGTTTCGTCCAGCGTCAGAATGTCGCTGATCCCGGCATGGTAAAAGGCATGGTGCGGCGCGACGGTTTGCAAATGGGTGATAGGGTCCGGTTCATCGCCATACGGCAGACGCGCGCCCGGCGTAGTGCCAATATCGGAACTGATGCCAGACTGGGCATGGAGCAGCGCCCGTTGCTTCCAGCCATACTTCACTGGCGTATTTTCGACGAAATCCGCCAGTTGGGCGCTAATACGGTAGCCCAGCTCGTTCGCCGTTTCATTCTTGCCGTAACGGGCGGTCAGGCCCGCGTTTTCGCACAGCAGGTTCACGGCTTCCGCCAGCCCGTACATACCGAACATCGGCGCAAAACGTTCGGGATCGATCAAACCTTCCTGTACAAGAAAGCTATTCTCAAAGAAATGTGACTTTTCATAGAGGAATTCACATCGTGAATTAATGATGGCGATCTGCTGTCGGCAGTAGTGCGGTAGCGTGCGTGAAAAGAAGTCATCGACAGACGTACTGCGTTCTGCCACGGCTTTCAGGTTGAGACGTACCAGCGTACTGCCGCCGCCGCCAAGCGGTAGCGAGTTATAACAACTGACGATGCCATAATGGCCTTTTGTGAAAATTTTATCATTTACAGGGCCGTTGGAAATGTGTGGCTTACTGCATTCGCAAATGTTTTTGGCGACCTCCAGCAGCAGATCGTCCGGCGTAATTTCCGCATCGTAGATAAACGTCAGGTTAGGCGCCACCTGCTTTAGCTCGGCATCAGCGCGCAAAATCGCTCGTGTGACAGGCGTATCGGCAGGGCCAATATTGGCATGCATAAAGGCGTCTGGCAGCGTTCTGTCGAGATAACGCCAGAAACGTTTTATTCGAATATCGATCGCATCTTGTGTTAGAATTCTAACATACGGTTGCAGCAACGCATCAAGCTGGCCGAGATAAACCGGCATGGACGTCACGGAAGGAACGTGATGATACAGAATGGTGAGTAGGGATAACGCATCATCCAGATCTTTCGCGCCTTCCAGTTCCAGCCACTGTGAACCGTTAGCCAGAAATCGGGCGTAATCGGGCAACACGTAGCGCGGTTTGAAGGGGGCGTGCCCCTCAAACATATCGCAAATGACGCCTTCATCCAGCGCCTGGCGGGCATCTTCCGGCAGGGGGGGATAAGGCAGGGCGTTTTCAGCTTCCAGCGCCAGAAAATGGCGTTTTTGTTCAGGCGTGAGCACCGGGCTGGTCACAATTTGCTGGCAACGCTGCTGGAGCGCAGTTTCGCATGAGGCAGGCATCTTCGTTTCCTCTTTATGCCGGGACGATGCGCTATTGTAGAAAATGGCGGCAAACCGACTTTGATCCTGATGCGCTTATCGCTCGAAGAACAGGCGGTGACGGCGGGATAATTTGATTCAGATCTCATTACAGTAATGCAAATTTGTACGTAGTTTTCATTAACTGTGATGTATATCGAAGTGTAATCGCGAGTGAATGTTAGAATATTAACAGACTCGCAAGGTGAAATTTTATACGGCAATGCCGTTGGAGAATGTCATGACTGATTTAAAAGCAAGCAGCCTGCGTGCGCTCAAACTGATGGATCTGACCACTCTGAACGATGACGACACCAATGAAAAAGTGATCGCGTTGTGTCATCAGGCAAAAACCCCGGTCGGGAATACGGCGGCGATTTGTATTTACCCGCGTTTTATCCCGATTGCGCGTAAAACCCTCAAAGAACAAGGTACGCCGGACATCCGCATTGCAACGGTGACTAACTTCCCGCATGGCAATGATGACATCGATATTGCGCTGGCGGAAACCCGTGCGGCGATCGCCTACGGCGCTGACGAAGTGGACGTGGTATTCCCGTACCGCGCGTTGATCGCTGGTAACGAGCAGGTGGGTTTTGACCTGGTAAAAGCCTGTAAAGACGCTTGTGCCGCAGCGAACGTATTGCTGAAAGTGATCATTGAAACCGGCGAGCTGAAAGAAGAGGCGCTGATTCGTAAAGCCTCTGAAATCTCCATCAAAGCCGGTGCGGATTTCATCAAAACCTCTACCGGTAAAGTGCCGGTAAACGCTACGCCGGAAAGCGCGCGCATCATGATGGAAGTGATCCGCGACATGGGCGTTTCCAAAACCGTTGGCTTCAAACCGGCGGGCGGCGTACGTACGGCGGAAGACGCGCAGAAATTCCTCGCGATTGCAGACGAACTGTTTGGCGCTGACTGGGCAGATTCTCGTCACTACCGCTTTGGCGCATCCAGCCTGCTGGCAAGCCTGCTGAAAGCGCTGGGTCACGGCGACGGTAAGAGCGCCAGCAGCTACTAAGCTCTGATTTGCCGGATGGCGCTGCGCTTATCCGGCCTACAAATCCAGGCCTGTAGGCCGGATAAGGCGTTAACCGCCATCCGGCGATGTAAGCCTTCTACTCTTTTCCCTCAGGAGGGTACCGTGTTTCTCGCACAAGAAATTATTCGTAAAAAGCGTGATGGTCATGCGTTGAGTGACGAAGAAATTCGTTTCTTTATCAATGGTATTCGTGACAATACTATCTCTGAAGGGCAGATTGCCGCCCTGGCGATGACCATCTTCTTCCACGATATGACCATGCCGGAGCGTGTTTCGCTGACCATGGCGATGCGGGATTCCGGTACTGTCCTTGACTGGAAAAGCCTGAATCTCAATGGCCCGATTGTCGATAAGCATTCGACCGGCGGCGTAGGGGACGTGACGTCTCTGATGTTGGGGCCAATGGTAGCGGCCTGCGGCGGTTATGTGCCGATGATCTCCGGTCGCGGCCTCGGACATACCGGCGGTACGCTCGACAAACTGGAAGCGATCCCGGGCTTCGATATCTTCCCGGACGACAACCGTTTCCGCGAAATTATTCAAGACGTGGGTGTGGCGATTATTGGGCAAACCAGCTCGCTTGCACCGGCGGACAAACGTTTTTACGCCACCCGCGATATTACCGCGACGGTGGACTCTATTCCGCTGATCACCGGTTCCATCCTCGCCAAGAAACTGGCCGAAGGACTGGATGCGCTGGTAATGGACGTCAAAGTCGGCAGCGGCGCGTTTATGCCGACCTATGAACTTTCTGAAGCCCTTGCTGAAGCGATTGTCGGCGTGGCAAACGGCGCGGGAGTTCGCACTACGGCGTTGTTAACCGATATGAACCAGGTGCTGGCTTCGAGCGCCGGTAACGCGGTGGAAGTGCGTGAAGCCGTGCAGTTCCTGACCGGTGAATACCGCAATCCGCGCTTGTTTGACGTTACCATGGCGCTATGCGTGGAGATGCTGATCTCCGGCCAGCTGGCGAAAGACGACGCCGAAGCGCGTGCGAAATTACAGGCGGTTCTGGATAACGGTAAAGCGGCAGAAGTCTTTGGTCGTATGGTGGCCGCGCAGAAAGGGCCGAGCGATTTCGTTGAGAACTACGATAAATACCTGCCGACCGCCATGTTGAGCAAAGCGGTATATGCTGATACCGAAGGGTTTATCAGCGCAATGGATACGCGTGCGCTGGGGATGGCGGTCGTCTCGATGGGCGGCGGCCGTCGTCAGGCGTCTGATACCATTGATTACAGCGTTGGCTTTACCGACATGGCCCGTCTGGGCGACAGCATCGACGGGCAGCGCCCGCTGGCGGTGATTCATGCCAAAGACGAAGCCAGTTGGCAGGAAGCGGCGAAGGCCGTCAAAGCGGCAATTATCCTTGACGATAAAGCGCCAGCAAGCACACCTTCGGTCTATCGTCGAATTACTGAATAGTTGTATACTGATCTGATCAATTATTTTTGAAGCACTAAGTACGGAGAAGATATGAAACGTGCATTTATTATGGTGCTGGACTCATTCGGCATCGGCGCTACTGAAGACGCGGATCGTTTTGGCGACGTAGGTTCCGACACTCTGGGCCACATCGCAGAAGCTTGCGCCAAAGGCGAAGCTGACAATGGCCGTAAGGGCCCGTTGAATCTGCCTAACCTGACTCGTCTGGGGCTGGTGAAAGCGCATGAAGGCTCTACCGGTAAAATTGCCGCCGGCATGGACGGCAACGCGGACGTTATTGGCGCATACGCATGGGCGCACGAACTGTCCTCCGGCAAAGATACGCCGTCCGGCCACTGGGAAATCGCCGGCGTGCCGGTGCTGTTCGACTGGGGCTATTTCAGCGACCACGAAAACAGCTTCCCGCAGGAACTGCTGGATAAGCTGGTAAAACGCGCCAACCTGCCGGGCTATCTCGGTAACTGCCACTCTTCCGGTACGGTCATTCTGGACCAGCTCGGCGAAGAGCACATGAAAACCGGCAAGCCGATTTTTTACACCTCCGCTGACTCCGTGTTCCAGATTGCCTGCCACGAAGAGACCTTTGGCCTGGATAAACTCTACGAGCTGTGCGAAATCGCCCGTGAAGAGCTGACCGAAGGCGGCTACAACATTGGCCGCGTGATCGCGCGTCCGTTTATCGGCGACAAGGCCGGTAACTTCCAGCGTACCGGCAACCGTCACGACCTGGCCGTAGAACCGCCAGCGCCGACCGTGCTGCAGAAACTGGTCGATGAAAAACAGGGCCACGTGGTGTCCGTCGGTAAGATTGCCGACATCTACGCCAACTGCGGCATCACTAAGAAAGTGAAAGCGACCGGTCTGGACGCGCTGTTCGACGCGACCCTCAAAGAGATGAAAGAAGCGGGCGATAAAACCATCGTCTTCACTAACTTCGTCGACTTCGACTCTTCCTGGGGCCACCGTCGCGACATCGCGGGCTACGCCGCAGGTCTGGAGCTGTTTGACCGCCGTCTGCCGGAGCTGATGGAGCTGGTGGGGGAAGATGACATTCTGATCCTGACCGCTGACCACGGCTGTGACCCGAGCTGGACTGGTACTGACCATACCCGTGAGCACATTCCGGTGCTGATCTACGGTCCGAAAGTCAAACCGGGCTCTTTAGGTCACCGTGAAACCTTCGCGGATATCGGCCAGACGCTGGCGACCTACTTTGGCACATCGCCGATGGACTACGGTAAAAACATGCTGTGATACCCGTTGTCTTTCGCGCTGTAGATGCGTTGACTTCATTCGCTCACCCCGGTCACATAGTTAATCTATGCTCCCGGGGATTCACGAATTCGTCGCCTTCCTGCAACGCGAAATCCTTAGGGTATTTCACTGTTTTTACACACGTTTTGTAGGCCTGATAAGGCGTAGCCGCCATCAGGCAATAACAACAAATTTAAAGGGAACTGAAGATGGCAACTCCACATATTAATGCAGAAATGGGTGATTTCGCTGACGTCGTATTGATGCCGGGCGACCCGCTGCGCGCGAAGCACATTGCTGAGACTTTCCTCGAAGATGTTCGCGAAGTGAACAACGTTCGCGGCATGTTAGGTTTCACCGGGACTTACAAAGGCCGTAAGATCTCCGTGATGGGCCACGGTATGGGTATCCCGTCCTGCTCCATCTACACCAAAGAGCTGATCACCGATTTCGGCGTGAAGAAAATCATTCGCGTCGGCTCCTGCGGCGCTGTGCGCATGGACGTCAAACTGCGCGACGTGGTGATCGGTATGGGCGCCTGCACTGACTCCAAAGTGAACCGTATCCGTTTTAAAGATCATGACTTCGCGGCTATCGCTGACTTCGACATGGTGCGTAACGCGGTTGACGCGGCAAAAGCGCTGGGCGTAGACGCGCGCGTGGGCAACCTGTTCTCCGCAGACCTGTTCTATTCTCCGGACGGCGAAATGTTCGACGTGATGGAAAAATACGGCGTACTGGGCGTGGAGATGGAAGCGGCGGGCATCTACGGCGTTGCGGCTGAGTTTGGCGCGAAAGCGCTGACTATCTGCACCGTGTCCGACCACATCCGTACCCACGAGCAGACCACTGCCGCTGAACGTCAGACGACCTTCAACGACATGATCAAAATCGCGCTGGAATCCGTACTGCTGGGCGACCAGGAGTAAGCAGCAAATCGACCCGGACGAGGTGCGTCAAGGCCTGGTCCGGGTAATGCCAGCGTTATATCCACTCTCTTCTGATAATCTATTCATCTTTCCTCTCGCTCTTTCTTTGTTTGTATTGACAATCAAAGGGCTGTGTCCTTAAATCAATTCAAGTATCTATTCATTAATCTATTCATCTATGAGCGCATTAACCGATTTGCTCTTACAGGGGCCGAGTTCCGCCGCTGAATTAAGATCATCGCTGGCCGTTAGTCAGGCGACGTTCTCTCGTCTGGTTTCCGCGCATCAGGACGTCATCCAGTTTGGTAAAGCTCGTGCTACGCGCTACGCGCTTGTTCGGCCTGTTCGCGGCGTCGCGGCCTTTCCCCTCTGGCAGGTCAATGCACAAGGACAGGCCGCTAAGTTTGGCGTTCTTTATCCGTGTTGGCCTCAGGGGAGTTGCCTGGTTGCGCTTGATACAGGTGAATGGCAATGGTTTGACAGCCTGCCATGGTATCTGACCGATCTTAGGCCACAGGGATTCCTTGGGCGAGCTTGGGGAAGGGCCGTGGCTGGGTATGCGCATCTGCCTGATGACATCCGGTTGTGGCAAGAGGATGAAGTCCTGTATGCGCTGCGGGCGTATCAGGGTGAAAATGCGGGCGGCTGGATCGTGGGTGAGGAGAATTACCAGCGTTGGGTGACCGCGCCGGATGCGACGGCGATTACGCAGTCCGAAAAACTCAATCGCTATCAGCAGCTGGCGGAAGACGCGCTCGCAGGTGAGGTCATTGGCTCTTCAGCTGGTGGTGAGCAGCCTAAATTTGCCTGTTTTGCAGAAACAAGATGGGGCAATCAGAACGTACTGGTGAAATTCAGTGCGCGTGAAAGGAACGCCGTTTCTGAACGCTGGAGCGACCTCTTGATTGCCGAGTCCATCGCATTAGCCGTGCTTTCTGCCGCCAGCATCAACGCCAGCTTAGCCACGGCTATTTGCAGCGAGGGAGGACAGGTCTTTCTGGAAAGCATTCGCTTCGACTGCACCGGGATACGTGGTCGTCGGCAAATTGTTTCCCTGGAGGCGTTGCAAGGCGAGTATGCATCTTCGCCAGGCATCTGGCCGGTGGTCACGCATCGGCTTGCCGGGCAGGGCATTATAGATGCTGTTGCCCATCAGCAAATTGAGAAAATTTGGGCGTTTGGTCGGCTTATCGCCAACAGCGATATGCATGCGGGTAACCTCTCGTTTTATTACTCCGATGCCCCGATGGCGCTCGCGCCTGTCTATGATATGTTGCCGATGGCTTACGCTCCGGCGGCATCGGGCATGTTGCGCTACGCGCCTGTCGACATTCGTGTGGAGGCCACAATCGATAAGAAAGCGTGGGAATTTGCCTTGCCGTTGGCCGAGCGCTTTTGGGTGCTGGTCGCTGATGATAAACGCATCAGCGCGGGCTTTCAGGAGATTGCCCGCGCGATGGTGGGAAAATTGAAGTTAGCCGCGCAGACCATCGGGCGGCTGGCGTAGACGCTTAGCGTACAGCTTGAGCCATCCACGCAGCCAGTTCCCGCAGCTCACCTTTCTGAGCCGGGAATTCAGCAATTAAAGATTCGCAGGCCTGTTGCAGCACATCCGCGCGGTACAAACACCCTTGCAGCCGCTCGGCCAGCGCTTCCAGCGGTGCCGGGTTCAGGCTATCGGTAAACACCTGTGCGCGGGTAATCACACCTTTCTCGACGTCAAAATGCAACTCGACGCCGCCCCAGGTGAAACGTTCGTCCAGCAGATGGCTGAACGCCGGTGCCTGGCCGAAATTCCACTCCCAACTGCTCTGGCGCGCAAAGGTTTCGGCAAAATTCGGCAGATCCGGCGTTTTATCCGGTGAAATCACTTCCGCGTCGACGCGTTCGCCGTAATGGGCGAAAAAGGCTTCAGTGACCGCCTGGCAGACCTGTTCATGTGTGATACCCGGTATTAGCTCGGTAAGATTGGTCACGCGGGAGCGAACGGAGGTAATCCCTTTCGCCGCAAGTTTCTTTTTATCGGGATTCAGATAGTTCGCCAGGCGGCTGAGGTCGGCGTTCAACAGCAGCGTACCGTGATGGAAACCGCGATCTTTGGTTTCGCGATAGGCTGAACCGGAGACTTTGCGATCGCCGTCCGGCATTTTTACGACCAGATCGTTGCGTCCCGAAGCATCGGCCATGACCCCCAGCGAATTCAGCGCCGCGAGCACAATATGGGTGGAGATGGTTTTATCGTATTCCGGTTTACCGGCCATAAAGGTAAAGCAGGTATTACCGAGGTCATGGAATACCGCGCCGCCGCCGCTGCTACGGCGGGCCAGACGGACATTATCTTCTTCCATACGCCGCGTATTACACTCTTTCCACGGGTTTTGCGCGCGTCCAATGACCACCGTATCCGCGTTGCGCCACAGGAACAGCACGCGCTGGGTGGCGGGCATCTGGCGGAAAATGCACTCCTCGACCGCCAGGTTAAACCAGGGATCGTAAGAGTCAGAAATAAGCAGGCGTAATGTTGTCATAGTGGTTTTCCTTACCTTTATTAAGCCGTCATTTTACTCTTTTTCCTCACGTTCTTCCTCTTCCGGAACAGGCTTGCTGGCCGTTAGCAGGAAGGGCGACTGCTGCCAGCGGGTGCGTTTACCTTGTAGCAAGGTGCGCGTCAGCACCACGCCTATCGCCAGCGAGAGTAGCAGCATCAGACGTAGAATGTTGGTGGTGTTATCGACCTGCTTTGCTTCGGTGGCCAGCGTGTGGGTATCCAGCGTCAGACGCAGGTAGCCCAATGGGCCGTTTTTCCCCTGGATAGGCTCGACAATTTGTTGGTTAAAATAGCTGCCCGCTTTTTTGCCATCCAGCGCCAGCCTGTCGCGCACGTTGACGCTTTCACCAGCGCGAGTAATAAGATCGCCCTGTTCATCATAGACGCCGGCATCCAGAATTCGGCTCTCTTGCGTGAGCTGACGCAGCACGGCGTTGATGCGATTTTCATCCGGTGTTTCGCTGCGCATCAGCGGGGCGATGTTGAGCGTCACCTGGCGCGCCAGCGTGCGGGCCAGCTCTTCCAACTGCGGATTGCGCTGTCGCTGGTGGTTTTGACTAAACCAGGACGCGCCCTGCATGAGCGCGACGAGCAGTGTGAGACAGAACAATACAATGACTGCACGATGCAGCCGAAATTTCAGTTTTGCGCGAGCCATATTCCACCTGCTGAAAATTTGAGGCTTAATGTTGCCAGAAGCGATGGTTACAAGGTAGCCTCATGCGTTATTTTCCGCGGGGCGGTTACCGGCCTGAACGATTTACAGGAGCTTTAATGCCTAACATTACCTGGTGCGATCTGCCTGAAGATGTCTCTTTATGGCCTGGTTTGCCTCTTTCTTTAAGCGGCGACGAGGTGATGCCTCTGGATTACCATGCAGGCCGCAGCGGTTGGCTGTTGTATGGGCGCGGGCTGGATAAGCAGCGTTTAACTCAATATCAGACCAAACTGGGCGCCGCAATGGTGATTGTCGCCGCCTGGTGCGTGGAGGATTATCAGGTCATTCGTCTGGCGGGGTCGCTGACGCCGCGTGCGACGCGGCTGGCGCATGAGGCGCAGCTGGATGTCGCGCCGCTGGGTAAAATTCCGCATCTGCGCACACCGGGGCTGCTGGTCATGGATATGGATTCCACGGCGATCCAGATTGAGTGTATCGATGAAATCGCGAAGCTGGCCGGTACCGGTGAGAAGGTGGCTGAAGTGACGGAGCGCGCGATGCGCGGCGAGCTTGATTTTACCGCCAGCCTGCGCAGCCGCGTGGCGACGCTGAAAGGCGCGGATGCCGATATTTTGCGCCAGGTGCGCGGGAATCTGCCGCTAATGCCAGGATTAACGCAGTTGGTGCTAAAACTGGAAGCGCTTGGCTGGAAAATCGCTATCGCCTCCGGCGGCTTCACTTTCTTCGCCGACTATCTGCGTGACCAGCTACGCCTGACGGCGGCGGTCGCCAATGAGCTGGAGATCATGGACGGTAAATTTACCGGTCACGTTATCGGCGATATTGTGGATGCTGAGTATAAAGCCAATACCTTGCTTCGTCTGGCGCAAGAGCATGACATCCCGCTGGCGCAGACGGTGGCGATTGGCGACGGCGCTAACGATCTGCCAATGATCAAAGCGGCAGGGTTAGGTATTGCCTTCCATGCCAAGCCAAAAGTAAACGAAAAGACGGAGATTACGATCCGCCACGCTGACCTGATGGGCGTGTTTTGCATTCTCTCCGGCAGCATGAACCAGAAATGATTAACCTGCCCAATGGCAAGGCGACCGTAGGCCGGATAAGCGTCAGCGCCATCCGGCAACAGCGTTAACGAAAGAGGTAAAACGTGGCAAAAGCTCCCAAACGCGCCTTTGTTTGTAATGAATGTGGTGCCGATTACCCACGCTGGCAGGGGCAGTGCAGCGCCTGTCATGCCTGGAACACCATTACTGAGGTGCGCCTTGCCGCGTCGCCGACGGTGGCGCGTAACGAACGTCTGAGCGGATACGCCGGCAGTGCGGGCGTATCAAAAGTGCAGAAACTGTCTGACATCAGTCTTGAGGAACTGCCGCGCTTTTCTACCGGTTTTAAAGAGTTTGACCGCGTGCTGGGCGGCGGGGTGGTACCCGGCAGCGCCATTTTGATTGGCGGTAACCCCGGCGCGGGCAAATCAACGTTGCTGCTGCAAACGCTGTGCAAACTTGCCGAGCAGATGAAAACGCTGTACGTCACCGGCGAAGAGTCTCTACAGCAGGTGGCGATGCGCGCGCACCGTCTCGGCCTGCCGACCGCTAATCTGAATATGCTCTCCGAAACCAGCATCGAGCAGATCTGCCTGATAGCGGAAGAAGAACAGCCGAAGCTAATGGTGATCGACTCCATACAGGTGATGCATATGGCGGACATCCAGTCGTCGCCGGGCAGCGTCGCCCAGGTCCGCGAAACGGCAGCCTACCTGACGCGCTTCGCTAAAACGCGCGGCGTGGCGATCGTGATGGTCGGCCACGTCACCAAAGACGGGTCGCTGGCCGGGCCGAAAGTGCTGGAACACTGTATCGATTGCTCAGTATTGCTCGACGGCGACGCCGATTCTCGTTTCCGCACGCTGCGCAGCCACAAAAACCGCTTTGGCGCAGTCAATGAGCTGGGCGTCTTCGCTATGACCGAACAGGGGTTGCGCGAAGTGAGCAACCCGTCCGCCATCTTTTTAAGCCGCGGCGATGAGGTCACTTCCGGCAGCTCAGTGATGGTCGTCTGGGAAGGTACGCGACCGTTGCTGGTGGAGATTCAGGCGCTGGTCGATCACTCGATGATGGCGAACCCCAGACGCGTGGCGGTCGGTCTGGAACAAAACCGTCTGGCAATCCTGCTGGCGGTGCTGCACCGACACGGCGGTCTGCAAATGTCGGATCAGGACGTCTTCGTCAACGTGGTCGGCGGCGTGAAAGTCACCGAAACCAGCGCGGATCTGGCTTTACTGCTGGCGATGGTCTCCAGCCTGCGTGACAGGCCGTTGCCGCAGGATCTGGTGGTGTTTGGCGAAGTGGGGCTGGCAGGCGAGATTCGTCCGGTGCCGAGCGGGCAGGAGCGTATTTCCGAGGCGGCGAAACACGGTTTTCGTCGGGCGATTGTGCCTGCCGCCAACGTACCGAAAAAGCCGCCGGAAGGAATGCAGGTGTTCGGTGTTAAAAAGCTCGCAGATGCGTTAAGCGTGTTTGACGACTTATAATTCTCTGTATGTAGTGATGTTGTATAATTTGCCGGATGGCGATGCAATGCGTCTTATCCGGCCTACGGATTGATACGGATTGATGTTGTAGGCCTGATAAGCGAAGCGCCGTCAGGCAGTGTTATGCGATTTTTCCAGCAGGAGGCTCTTGTGTCATCGTTCGACTATCTCAAAACCGCGATTAAGCAGCAAGGTTGCACTCTGCAACAGGTGGCTGACGCCAGCGGTATGACCAAGGGGTATCTGAGTCAGTTACTTAACGCCAAAATCAAAAGCCCCAGCGCGCAAAAACTGGAGGCGCTACACCGTTTTCTCGGGCTGGAGTTTCCCCGCCGGCAGAAAAACATTGGCGTGGTGTTCGGTAAATTTTATCCATTGCATACCGGACACATCTACTTGATCCAGCGCGCCTGTAGCCAGGTGGATGAGTTGCACATCATTATGGGATATGACGATACGCGCGACCGCGGACTGTTTGAGGATAGCGCCATGTCGCAGCAGCCCACCGTGTCGGATCGCCTGCGCTGGTTGCTGCAAACCTTCAAATACCAAAAAAATATTCGCATCCACGCCTTTAATGAAGAGGGGATGGAGCCTTATCCGCATGGCTGGGACGTCTGGAGCAACGGCATTAAAGCGTTTATGGCAGAGAAGGGAATACAGCCGAGCTGGATCTACACTTCCGAAGAGGCTGATGCGCCGCAGTATCTTGAGCATTTAGGGATTGAGACGGTGCTGGTCGATCCTGAACGCACGTTTATGAATATCAGCGGGGCGCAAATCCGCGAAAATCCGTTTCGTTACTGGGAATATATTCCTACCGAAGTGAAGCCGTTTTTCGTGCGTACCGTCGCGATTCTGGGCGGGGAATCAAGCGGCAAGTCTACGCTGGTCAATAAGCTCGCCAATATTTTTAATACCACCAGCGCCTGGGAATATGGCCGCGACTATGTTTTTTCGCATCTGGGCGGCGATGAGATGGCGTTACAGTATTCCGACTACGATAAAATTGCGCTGGGCCATGCGCAATATATTGATTTCGCAGTGAAATATGCGAATAAAGTGGCGTTTATCGATACCGATTTCGTCACCACCCAGGCATTTTGCAAAAAATACGAAGGGCGCGAGCATCCCTTTGTCCAGGCGCTGATCGACGAGTATCGCTTCGACCTGGTGATTTTGCTGGAGAATAATACGCCGTGGATAGCTGACGGACTGCGAAGCCTGGGCAGTTCAGTGGATCGCAAAGCGTTCCAGAACCTGCTGGTCGAGATGCTGAAAGAAAACAACATTGAGTTCGTTCACGTTAAAGAGGCTGATTACGATGGCCGCTTTTTGCGCTGTGTGGAACTGGTGAAAGAGATGATGGGCGAGCAGGGATAAGAACCAATGCCTGATGCGACGCTTACCGTGTCTTATCAGGCCTACAGTTTCACAACGTATTGGAATCGCTGGGTTTGTAGGCCGGGTAAGCGCAAGCGCCACCCGGCATTCAGACGTTTATTTGGCAATACGCTTGTACTTGATACGCTTCGGCTCCAGCGCCTCAGCGCCCAGCGTGCGTTTCTTGTACTCTTCGTATTCGGTAAAGTTGCCTTCGAAGAATTCCACCTTACCTTCATCCTGATAATCCAGAATGTGGGTGGCGATACGGTCAAGGAACCAACGGTCGTGCGAGATAACCATCGCGCAGCCAGGGAACTCCAGCAGGGCGTTTTCCAGCGCGCGCAGGGTTTCGATATCCAGGTCGTTTGTCGGTTCGTCGAGCAGCAGGACGTTGCCGCCCACCTGCAGCAGCTTCGCCAGATGCAAACGACCACGCTCACCGCCGGACAGTTCGCCAACGCGTTTGCCCTGATCGACGCCTTTGAAGTTGAAGCGGCCTACATAGGCGCGGCTTGGCATTTCGGTATTGCCGATCTTCATGATATCCAGCCCGCCGGACACTTCTTCCCAGACGGTTTTGCTGTTGTCCATCGCGTCGCGGAACTGATCGACCGAGGCCAGCTTGACGGTTTCACCCAGCGTAATGGTGCCGCTATCAGGCTGCTCCTGACCGGACATCATGCGGAACAGGGTCGATTTACCCGCGCCGTTTGGCCCGATGATCCCGACGATAGCGCCTTTCGGCACCGAGAAGCTCAGGTCGTCGATCAGTACGCGGTCGCCGTAGGATTTACGCAGGTTGCTGACTTCAATGACTTTGTCGCCCAGGCGCGGTCCTGGTGGAATAAACAGTTCGTTGGTTTCGTTACGTTTCTGATACTCAACGCTGTTCAGTTCTTCAAAGCGAGCCAGACGCGCCTTACCTTTCGACTGACGGCCTTTCGCGCCCTGACGCACCCACTCCAGCTCTTTCTCAATGGATTTACGGCGCGCCGCTTCGGCAGACGCTTCCTGCGCCAGACGCTGATCTTTCTGCTCCAGCCAGGAGGAGTAGTTGCCTTCCCACGGAATACCTTCGCCGCGGTCAAGTTCCAGAATCCAACCGGCAACGTTATCGAGGAAGTAACGGTCGTGGGTAATCGCCACGACGGTGCCTTCGAAGTCGTGCAGGAAACGTTCCAGCCACGCAACAGATTCGGCATCCAGGTGGTTGGTGGGTTCGTCGAGCAGCAGCATGTCCGGCTTTTCCAGCAACAGACGGCACAGCGCCACGCGACGGCGCTCGCCGCCGGACAGTTTTTCGACTTTGGCATCCCAGTCCGGCAGACGCAGGGCGTCAGCTGCGCGCTCAAGCTGCACGTTCAGGTTATGACCGTCGTGCGCCTGGATAATCTCTTCAAGCCGGCCCTGCTCTGCGGCCAGCTTGTCGAAGTCGGCATCCGGATCGGCGTACAGCGCATACACTTCATCCAGACGTTTGAGGGCGTTAACCACTTCCGAAACGGCCTCTTCAATCGACTCGCGTACCGTGTGTTCCGGGTTTAGCTGAGGTTCCTGCGGCAGGTAGCCAATCTTAATGCCGGGCTGCGGGCGCGCTTCGCCCTCGATATCTTTATCGAGACCCGCCATGATGCGCAGCAGGGTAGACTTACCGGCGCCGTTAAGGCCCAGCACGCCGATTTTGGCGCCAGGGAAGAAGCTCAGCGAGATGTTTTTCAGAATATGACGTTTCGGCGGAACCACTTTGCCGACACGATGCATGGTATAAACGAATTGAGCCACGTTGGACTTCGCCTCTATGTTTATCGTGATGGTGAATAGATTTCAAAGGCGAAGTGTAGCCTTTTTCCCTGCCTAAGCCCAGCCAGCAGATCGCACTCGCAATAAAAGTAAAAAAGTGTCCGTAACGTGGCGCAAATGGCTATGACTGGTTAGCATAAATTCATTACGCGGCATGATGCTGCATTGGATAACAATTGAGGAAGTGCTTGTGGATAGAGCCAAACCATTTGTCTGGCGTCTCGTCGCCGCCAGCGTATGCCTGCTGACCTTTTGTCACCTCGCGCGGGCCGACTCACTGGAAGAGCAGCGTAACCGCTATGCGCAGATTAAGCAGGCCTGGGACAACCGCCAGATGGATGTGGTAGAGCAGATGATGCCGGGTCTGAAAGATTATCCGCTCTACCCGTATCTGGAATACCGTAAGATCACCGACGATTTGATGAACCAACCGGCGATTGCTGTCACGCAGTTTGTGCGCGCCAATCCTACGCTTCCGCCTGCGCGTACGCTGCAATCACGCTTCGTCAATGAGCTGGCGCGTCGTGAAGACTGGCGCGGCTTGCTGGCGTTTAGCCCGGAGAAACCCGGCACCACGGAAGCGCAATGTAACTATTACTACGCGAAATGGAGCACCGGGCAAACGGAAGCGGCCTGGCAGGGCGCGAAAGACCTTTGGCTGACCGGCAAAAGTCAGCCGAATGCCTGCGATAAACTGTTCAGCGTCTGGCGGGCCTCCGGCAAGCAAGACCCGCTGGCGTACCTGGAACGTATTCGGCTGGCGATGAAAGCCGGAAATACGGGTCTGGTTACGGTGCTGGCCGGACAGATGCCGGCGGAATATCAAACGATCGCCTCAGCGATCATTACCCTCGCTAATGACCCTAATAACGTGTTGACCTTCGCACGCACCACCGGCGCCACCGATTTTACCCGCCAGATGGCGGAAGTCGCGTTTGCCAGCGTCGCCCGCCAGGACGCGGAAAATGCGCGTCTGATGATCCCCTCGCTGGTACAGGCGCAGAAACTTAATGAGGAACAAACGCAGGCGCTGCGCGATATCGTTGCCTGGCGACTGATGGGCAACGATGTGACCGATGCGCAGGCGAAATGGCGCGATGACGCGATTATGCGCTCGCAATCGACGTCGCTTATCGAGCGGCGCGTGCGTATGGCGCTGGGGATGGGCGATCGTCGCGGTCTCAATACCTGGCTTGCCCGACTGCCGATGGAGGCGAAAGAGAAAGACGAGTGGCGTTACTGGCAGGCGGATTTATTGCTGGAGCGCGGTCGTGACGCCGAAGCGAAAGAGATCCTTCATGCTTTAATGCAGAAGCGCGGTTTTTATCCGATGGTCGCAGCGCAGCGTTTAGGCGAAGAGTACACGCTTAAAATCGATAAAGCGCCCGCCAACGTAAACAGCGCGTTGACGCAGGGGCCGGAGATGGCGCGTGTACGGGAGCTGATGTACTGGAACCTGGATAACACGGCGCGCAGCGAATGGGCGAATCTGGTAAAAAGCCGTAGTAAATCTGAACAGGCGCAGCTGGCGCGCTATGCGTTTAACCAGCACTGGTGGGATCTGAGCGTACAGGCGACGATCGCCGGAAAACTGTGGGATCATCTGGAGGAGCGTTTTCCGCTGGCGTATAACGATCTTTTTACCCGCTATACCCGCGGAAAAGATATCTCACAAAGCTATGCCATGGCGATTGCCCGCCAGGAGAGCGCCTGGAACCCGAAAGTAAAATCGCCGGTAGGGGCCAGCGGCTTAATGCAGATTATGCCGGGAACGGCCACCCATACGGTGAAAATGTTTTCGATTCCGGACTACCGTGGCCCCGGCCAACTGCTGGAGCCGGAGACCAACATCAACATTGGCACCAGCTATTTGCAGTATGTCTATCAGCAGTTTGGTAATAACCGTATTTTCGCCTCGGCGGCGTATAACGCCGGGCCGGGGCGCGTGCGCACCTGGCTTGGCAATAGCGCCGGGCGTATCGATGCCGTAGCGTTTGTCGAAAGCATTCCCTTTTCGGAAACGCGCGGCTACGTGAAAAACGTTCTGGCCTATGACGCTTACTATCGCCACTTTATGGGGCAGAAAGAGGCCTTAATGAGCGACTCTGAGTGGCAGCGACGGTATTAATGCAGACGGGTTATGTTATCATTTGTACTCGTGTAACAGTACAAACGGCGGTATAACATGACCCAGCATTCCCCTTATTCATCGGCTATCGCCGAACAACGTAATCAGGAGTGGCTTCGTTTTGTGGAGTTACTCCGTCAGGCATATGCAGAGGATCTGCATCTGCCTTTATTACAACTGATGCTTACGCCGGACGAGCGTGAAGCGCTGGGAACGCGCGTGCGCATTATTGAGGAGTTGCTGCGTGGCGAAATGAGCCAGCGCGAGTTGAAAACCGAGCTGGGGGCGGGCATCGCCACCATCACGCGCGGGTCAAACAGCCTGAAATCCGCGCCGGTTGAACTGCGTCATTGGCTTGAGAACGTACTGCTGAAAAACGCCTGATTTGCTCGTAGGCCGGATAAGGCGAAGCGGCTATCCGGCAACATCGCCGCGAAATGCCTGATGGCGCTGTGCTTATCAGGCTTACAATATAGCGCAAATAATTATCGATACACCGCGTTATGAAACGGGCTGAGCGCCAGGATCACCGCCTGGTAGTAAACGCTGGAGCGCGTTAATTTTCCGGCGGTAAATACGCCAATGGCGCCCTCTTTGCGGCCAATCTCATCAATACCTGTGTACTGCGACATTACCGGGCCAAGCGCTTCTCCCTGGCGGACTCTGTCGAGAATGACGGCGGGCAGCGGCAGCGTGGCCGATCGCGCTTCACCGCGCTGAACGCCGTTATCAATCACCACCCAACTGAAGGTGGCGTCATCGTCAATTCCGGCTTCAATGGCTACCCAGAAATCAGCTTGTGGATGCAGGCGTCGCGCATTACCCACGCGATTTCGTGCGCCAGCACGCGTTTCCTCGCTTCCGAAGGGCTGCTCCGGTACGCCGCTCTCGACGGCGACGGGCGTAATATGGCACGATCCTTCGCCGAAAATCTCTTCAAATGCCTGTAGAATTGCCTGAATTTTGGCAGGATTGGTGGTCGCAGAGATAACCTGGTGCATAATTAAGCTCAGTTTTAAAAATTTATCGCAGTATAACGGAAAAAAAACATGTTACAGGTATACCTTGTTCGCCACGGTGAAACGCAGTGGAACGCCGAGCGACGTATTCAGGGCCAATCGGACAGTCCCCTGACAGCAAAAGGCGAGCAGCAGGCCATGCAGGTAGGAGAACGCGCCCGCAGCCTCGGCATCACCCATATCATCAGCAGCGATTTAGGCCGCACAAAACGCACGGCGGAGATTATCGCCCAGGCGTGCGGGTGTGATATTACCTTTGACTCCCGCCTGCGCGAGCTGGATATGGGCGTGCTGGAAAAGCGCCAGATCGATTCGCTGACGGAAGAAGAAGAGGGCTGGCGTCGTCAGTTAGTCAACGGCACGCAGGATGGTCGTATTCCCGGTGGGGAATCGATGCAGGAGTTGAGCGATCGCGTTCATGCCGCGCTGGCGTCCTGTCTGGAGCTACCGCAGGGCAGCCGACCTTTATTAGTCAGTCACGGTATCGCGTTGGGCTGTCTGGTCAGTACTATACTGGGACTACCCGCCTGGGCGGAACGCCGGTTACGTTTGCGCAACTGCTCTATTTCCCGCATCGATTACCAGGAAAGCCAGTGGCTGGCGTCTGGGTGGGTGGTAGAAACCGCAGGGGACGTTTCGCATCTGGACGCCCCTGCATTGGATGAGCTACAGCGTTAACGACGAATCGGGATCAGAAATTCGCAGCGCAGGTTGATAGGGCGATCGCCGGTTTTGGTATCTTCTGACGGGTAGTATCGCTCTATATCCTGCCCTTTACGACGGGTCAGATTCAGCATTGGCATACAGGTGCCGTAAACGGTCAGGATAAAATCCTGCACGCCGGTTCCTAACCCTTCATAGGTGAACATGACGTATTCACCGCCCTGCAACAGCACGGGATGCGCCGACTGAACATAGCCATCGGCCTGCTCTTGCGGCAGTGCGGTGGTATAGAATACTTCCTGCTCATCGTCTTTCTCCATGCTGGGGCGCGTTTCATTAAGCCCATAAAGCACTGGCGGAATAGTTGGCGAATGACCGAGGAAATCATGCCAGAATTGCACGCGCATTTCGTGGCGGAAGTCGGAAATCTGTTCCAGCGAGCAGGAATAGCTCTGCGTGACGCCAAGGAGCGGCGTATCTTCCAGCGTAACGAACTGATGTTCCGGCACGGTAAACTCGCCCAGCCGTAATGGCGGGCGAATGCCAAAGGCGCTCCATTCCGAGGAGCGACGATACAGCGCTGGCGTCTGGGAAAACTGTTTCTTAAAGGCGCGCGTAAAGGTTTGCTGAGAATCGAAGCGGTACTGAAGAGCAATATCCAGAATTGGACGCGCGGTCAAACGCAGCGCCACTGCTGATTTCGATAAACGACGGGCGCGGATGTAAGCGCCAATGGCGTGGCCCGTCACGTCCTTAAACATTCTCTGCAGGTGCCACTTGGAATAGCCTGCTTTTGCCGCCACATTGTCAAGTGACAGCGGCTGATCCAGATGACCTTCCAGCCAGATTAACAGGTCGCGAATTATGCCAGCCTGATCCATAAAATATCCCCATCCTTTCAACAACGAGCACCCGATATCAGGTAAGAGGATAATAGCATTTTTTGTTCTTTTAGCATTCAGTGTTTTTTTTGAGCTTAAATGCTTTTTTTAGGCAACGTGACAGGTAATTATTCTAATCCTGTGATCTATAACCATTTTATTTTAGAATGTCTAATAATTACGCAATGTAACTTTTATGAATGGTAACAATATGAAATACAAGAGCTTAGTACTTTTCTCAATTTTGTTGCTGCTGGGGCAGAGCGCCCGCGCGGAACAAATTGGTTCAGTCGATACGGTATTTAAAATGTTCGGTCCTGACCATAAAATCGTGGTGGAAGCTTTTGACGATCCTGATGTCAAAAACGTGACGTGCTATGTTAGCCGGGCGAAAACGGGCGGCATAAAAGGCGGATTGGGGCTGGCGGAAGATACGTCTGACGCCGCCATCTCTTGTCAGCAGGTCGGGCCTATTGAACTGAGCGACAAAATTAAGAACGGCAAGGCGCAGGGAGAGGTGGTTTTCAAAAAACGCACCTCATTGATATTTAAGTCATTGCAGGTCGTGCGTTTCTATGATGAGAAACGCAACACGCTGGCGTATCTGGCCTACTCCGACAAAGTAGTCGACGGGTCGCCGAAGAACGCCATCAGCGCGGTGCCGGTCATGCCGTGGCGACAATAACAGGGAAAGAGTATGCAGCAACCGCAGGTCTGGTTAGTCGAGGATGAACAGGGAATCGCCGATACGCTCATCTACACCCTGCAACTGGAAGGGTTTACCGTTGAGCTATTCGCTCGCGGGCTGCCCGCGCTGGAAAAAGCGCGTCAGCAACGGCCGGATGCGGTGATTCTCGATGTGGGACTACCGGATATCAGCGGCTTTGAGCTGTGTCGGCAGTTGCTGGAACGCCATCCTGCGCTGCCGATTCTTTTCCTGACTGCCCGTAGCGATGAAGTGGATCGATTGCTTGGTCTGGAGATCGGCGCAGATGATTATGTCGCCAAGCCGTTCTCGCCGCGCGAAGTGAGCGCCCGCGTGCGCACGCTGTTGCGCCGGGTGAAAAAGTTTGCTGCGCCGTCGCCGGTGGTGCGTACCGGACATTTTGAACTCAATGAACCGGCGGCGCAGATCGCCTGGTTTGGTACGCCGCTCTCGCTGACGCGTTATGAGTTTCTGCTTCTTAAAACCCTGCTGCTGTCGCCGGAGCGCGTGTACTCGCGTCAGCAATTGATGGATATTGTCTGGTCTGATGCCCAGGAGACCTTCGATCGGACGGTCGATACACACATCAAAACCCTGCGCGCTAAGCTACGCGCGATCAACCCGGATCTCTCGCCAATTAACACGCATCGTGGAATGGGATACAGCCTGAGGAGCGTCTGATGCGCATCGGAATGCGTTTGCTACTGGGCTACTTTCTTATTGTCGCCGTCGCCGCCGTGTTTGTGCTGTCTATCTTCGTGCAGGAGGTAAAGCCGGGCGTCCGCCGCGCGACGGAAGGGACGCTGATTGACACCGCGACGCTGCTGGCGGCGCTGGCCCGCGACGATCTTCTCTCCGGCAACCCGACTGACGGCCAGTTGGCGAAAGCATTCGCCCAACTGCAACATCGCCCGTTTCGCGCCAATATCAGCGGGATCGTCAAAGTGCGCAATGAATACCATGTCTACATGACGGATGCGCAGGGGAAGGTGTTGTTTGATTCGGAAAACAAAGCGGTGGGGCAGGATTATTCTCGCTGGAATGACGTCTGGCTTACGCTGCGCGGACAGTATGGCGCCCGCAGCACGGCAAAAGATGCTGCTGATCCCAATAGCACCGTGATGTACGTAGCCGCGCCGATAATCAGCGATGGACGGATTATCGGCGTCCTGTCTGTCGGTAAACCGAATGCGGCAATGGCGCCGGTGATTAAGCGCAGCGAACGGCGCATTCTGTGGGCCAGCGCCGTTTTACTGGGGATTGCGCTGGCGATTGGCGCGGGGATGGTCTGGTGGATTAACCGCTCCATCGCCCGGTTGACGCGCTATGCGGATTCCGTCACCGAAAACCGCCCGCTTGCGTTACCTGCATTAGGCAGCAGCGAGCTGCGTAAACTGGCGCAGGCGCTGGAGAGTATGCGCATTAAGCTGGAAGGCAAGAATGAGATTGAGCAGTACGTGTATGCGTTGACTCATGAGCTGAAAAGTCCGCTGGCGGCGATACGAGGCGCGGCGGAGATTCTGCGTGAAGGACCGCCCGCGGATGTGGTTACCCGCTTTACAGAGAATATACTGGCGCAAAATACGCGAATGCAGGCGCTGGTAGAGACCCTGCTGCGCCAGGCGCGGCTGGAAAACCGGCAGGATATCCCTCTCGCGCCGGTTGCTGTTGATGAGCTATTTACGCAGCTTAGCGAGGCACGCAGTATTCAGTTGGCGGCAAAAAATATCACCCTTACTCTACGGCCTTCCTCGCTGGTCGTCGTCGCCGACGCGGAGCTTCTGGCGCAGGCGTTGGGCAATGTGTTGGACAATGCCATCGACTTTACGCCTGAAAATGGCGTTATCACATTAAGCGCTCAACCGATGGGAGAGAAAGCGATCCTGCAGGTGACGGATTCCGGCTGTGGTATTCCTGATTTTGCGCTGCCGCGCATTTTCGACCGATTCTATTCGTTGCCCCGTGAAAACGGGCGTAAAAGCAGCGGGCTTGGGCTGGCGTTTGTCAGCGAGGCGGCGCGACTCCTCAACGGTGAGGTGACGTTGTGCAATCGTCCCGAAGGCGGCGTGCTGGCCTCGTTGACACTTCACCGTCACTTCACATAACTTCAAATTCTCCCCACATCGCGTTCTTACACTGCTGGCATTGCAAAGGAGAACGCTATGTTGAAATCCCCCCTGTTGTGGAAAATGATTACGTTAGGCGGCGCCATGATCCTGCTGTTAATTCCCCTGATGATGGTACGGCACACCATCGTGGAGCGTGCTGATTATCGAAGCCATGTAGAAGCCGCTATTCGTCAGAGTACCAGCGGCCCACAAAAGGTTGTCGGCCCGCTGGTGGCGGTTCCGGTGACAGAGCTCTATACCGTGCTGGAAGAGGAGAAAGAGGTCCAGTATAAGCGCAGCTATCTCTATTTTTGGCTGCCGGAGTCGCTATTGGTCGAAGGCAATCAAAACGTTGAAGCGCGAAAAATAGGTATTTATCAGGGGCAGGTGTGGCATACCGATATGGCGATAAAGGCGGAGTTTGATGTGGCCCGTCTGCATGAGCTGAACAGACCGAACATTACCCTTGGAAAGCCCTTTATCGTCGTAGGCGTCGGCGATGCGCGCGGTATCAGCGCAGTAAAAGCGCCGCAGGTGAATGGTGAAACGCTCACTGTAGAACCGGGGACCGGCTTACCGGAAAGTAGAGAGGGCATTCATATCCCGCTGCCGGACAGTCAGTGGGCGACGCGCAACCTGACGTTGGTGATGTCGTTAAATTTAAGCGGAACCGGCAGCTTTTCACTGGTTCCCGTCGGGCGTAGCAGTGAAATGACCCTGACCAGCAACTGGCCGCACCCAAATTTTGTGGGGGATTTTCTTCCCGGTAAACGCGAAATCAGCGGTTCAGGATTTCAGGCCCAGTGGCAAACCAGTCGGTTTGCCACGAATCTCGGCGAACAGTTTGCTGATGCGCAAAAGGTGGATTGGGACAACTTACCAGCGTTTAGCGTCGCTGTATCGACGCCAGCCGATCAGTATCAACTGACGGACAGAGCGACGAAATACGCCATTTTGTTGATTACGCTAACGTTTATGGCTTTCTTTGTCTTCGAAACCCTGACGGGGCAGCGGTTACACCCGATGCAGTATCTGCTGGTGGGGTTATCGCTGGTGATGTTCTACCTGCTATTGCTGGCACTGTCGGAACATATCGGTTTCACGCCAGCCTGGATCGCCGCCAGCCTGGTGGGCGCGTTGATGAATAGCGTTTATTTGCAGGCAGTGCTGAAAGGATGGCGCAATAGCGTGCTGTTTACGTTAGCGTTATTGGCGCTGGATGGCGTGATGTGGGGATTGCTGCGTTCGGAAGATAGCTCGTTGCTTCTGGGTACCGGCGTTCTGCTACTGGCGCTTGGCGGCGTGATGTTCCTGACGCGCCATCTGGACTGGTATTCGCTCTCTTGTCAGCAACGTAAGTCATTACCGCCAGTACAAGATGACGAATTACGTTTGTGGAAATAAATCTAACGGGCGCGCGCGTTAACGTTTTCCCGCGCAGCGCCAGAAAATGTGATGCCGTTAGTTATAGGTCAGGTTTAATGTTGCCGTGGCATTCGCTTGCCCGGCCGTTACCGTGGCGGCGGTTTTATAGTAGCGCGCGCTAATTTTCAGGGTGGTCGACATATTCATGGTTCCGCCGTTAACCGTCTGGCTGCCATCGGCATTGGTGGTAATCGTGTGAGTAAAGAGATCAATTTTTTGATTGATTGGCAAACTGTCGGTAAAGAAACCGGCGTCCGGCGCCTGAATACCCAACTGTACGCCAACGCCGGTTGCGCTGGTTGGCGCGCTTGCATTGCTCAACTGGATGACTGAATTATCAGGATTGTTTCCGCTGGCCGGTTGGGCGCTTAACGATGCGGAAATAGCGGTGCCTTGTTCGCAGGTCAATAAGATATCCTGCTCGCCTGTGCCCGCCGTTTGACTGTTAGCGAAACTGCCTAAATTGACGCTGCCTAAATCAACGATGATGGCAGGTGTTTCTACCCGACATCCCATCGCTTTCATAATCAATTGTGTATTCCCCAAATACAGATGGGTCAGGATATCGCCGCCGGAGTCTTCCGTTGCGCTATCGCGAAAGGATACGCGCGCCAGTGGGCTTTGGAATGTCGCGGTACCGGAGGTGATCGGACCGCCTAAGGCGACCAGTTCAACATTGTAGGCGGGAGCCATCGCATGGTGTGTTTTATTGCCATCGCCATTATGGTAGGTATTATCGATTGGCATGACATTATCGTAAGGGCCAGCATTCGTTTGGGTTTTAATCGCAATGCCCACGCCGGAAATCCCTGTGCTAAATACCGGCGTGTTGTTCCCGTCATTCGCATTGATTGTCGCTGATGTATTTGACTGCGCGCTACCGGGTTCATATAAAAAACCGACCTTATAATCGCGACTACAGCCATCCATTGTGACTTCGGAGGTGGAAACCCAGCCCGATTGCCACAACACTTCGCCTGCGGTATAGGCGTGGCTATCCACCACAAGCTGCGACGGCGGGGTGATAGTGATCGCGCCTTCATTTCCGGAACGTTTACAGGAGGCGTAACCATGACCGGAATACGCGAACAGCAGAATAAGCGCCAGATATAACCTTCTCATGAAAAATTCCTGCTTTTATACCAGGTGAAATAGAAAGATGTTATTGCCATGCGATAGTGATCGTCACAACGGACGTGAAATCCCCTGCCGTGACTTTTCCATACGGGGTATACATCCTTGCGGCGACAGGCAAATTGGCTTCATGGGTATTACTGTTGATATCCACCGTGTAAGTGACGTTGTTGGCCAGATTGACCAGACTTTTACCGTCCAGGTTAAAAAGCTGTAATCCTAAATCCTGCGCCGGATTGGCCGCGCTGTTTGCATAAATCGCAGAAGCATAATTTGGATCGGGATAAGGTACGCCGTTAAATGAAATCGCGGCTTTTGTGGTCGTTGCCGGGCAATTCGTCATTTTTATGGTAAAAGGAATGGTGGCGGTATTGCCGCCGGCCACGGCGATATCCGCCCGGGCATATTGTCCAAGAGAGAGCGTGTCGGGGACCGTCACGGTACACGGATCGGCATAAATTAATCCCGTAACGTTAATGTCTACGGCATCTGCGGTATTGTATGCCGCGCTGATCGATGGCGACCATAATGCCAGACCCGTGAACGTTAACAGGGCGGCTAATGCAGCAAATCTGTTCATATTCATCTTTTATCCCACCAGAATCACTGGCATTGCTCGTGTAAGATTTCTACGCCAGAAGCGGAGGGGGAGCTCGGTATACGATAAGAGACCTGACACCGGTCTGCTGCTGTTGGTCCCCACTTCACTAATAACCGCCCTTGTTTTTCCAGTCCGGTTAACCAGGCTTGCCCCGCATCACCAACAAAACTGCTGTGATTGTCTGGTTTTGTTAAAGACGAGACGGTCGCGCCAAAAGGAACAGGAAGATTGTTTATGCGGGTTAATACCATCAATGCCTTGTAACCAATATTGGTTTTATATTCAGCCCTGACCACCGCGCCACGGGTAGGCACCAGCGTTTTACTGGTATCAATGAGCTCAATATTTTTTCTAATGCCCGTCGTATCTAAAGAGACTTCATTACGATGGTAAGGCGAAGCATAAGGTACAACGGCATAACCCCGAAAATCGGTGTCCACGCCCGTTTCGTTATTCACGGGGACACCCGCTGCGCCAGGGGCTTTAACCAATATGATGGTGTCGTCCATTGGCTGGGATAGTGTCAGGCCATTTCGATGTAGTAGTACGCCGCCCTGAACGCCATAATTCAGGCGACGCATATGATTATCGTAGCTATACCCGCCGTTAATATCCGCATACGTCCCGTTATAGGTTGCGCTCACATTACCGCTGGTGGCTTTCTCTTGAGAGGAATAACCTTCCTGAACGCTCCATGAGAGATTTTTCTGTGCCAGCGCTGTTCCGTTTAAACCGACAGTGTGCGTGGTATCGCCGTCTTTCGCGGAGTTCATATTGTAGGTGGCATACGTTGACGGCATAAAGGCATCTAACGGAATACTAATATTGATTGAAATTTGCTGGTCATTACTGTCTTCCGTATCGTCGTCTTCATCCTGAGAATTATCGGCGTTCAGCGTATAAGAATAGTTAATGCCATAGCTTACGTTATGCCATATGTTGTTATAGCCAATACCTAATGATGTGGTATGAGTGTCATTCCAGTAATCTTCATTATATAAAGTGAGTGAAATGGAACCGTAGATAATGTCTTGCGATAACGACAGGTCGGTGCGATTACGTACATGATCATAGTGACTATTATCGCTATAGGTATCCAGCACATCCTCAAGAGCGTAGTAATCTTTGGTCGAATAACGGTAGCCAGCGACAGTGAAATTGGTGCCTGTTGACTGAATATCTTTGCTGTAACGAATACGCCAGGACTGTCCGGTAAGCGTATCGCTAACCACATCGCCTGCTTTAATTTTTGACCATGAGTTGGTGACGTCTAAAGACAATGCGCCCAGATCGCCAAGGTTTAAACCTGTCCCGATGAGCGCCGCATGATAAATATCATTGCTCAGCGTACTCTCTATTCCGCCATAGGCGGTTATGCCGCCTGCTAATCCGTATAAGGCCGTCAGTTCTGCGAAATTTTGTTGTGCGGAATGCGTATCTGATGAACGCGTGCGGCCTACCGTCAGGTCGTATTTCAGGTGGCCTTCACGCTGTAATACCGGAACGCTGGCGTAGGGCACAATGAAATGCTGTTCAGAACCATCGGATTCTTTGATGGTGACGTACAGGTCGCCCGAACCGCCGGTTGGATAAAGATCGTTGATGGCGAATGGACCCGCCGGAACGTTAGTTTTGTAGATGGTATAACCGTTTTGTTCAACGGTTACCTGCGCGCTGCTTTTGGCCACCTCGCGAATGACCGGGGCGAACCCTTTCATACTGTCCGGCAACATATCGTCATCAGAAGAGATCTGTACGCCTTTAAATGAAATACTGTCAAAGACGTCCGCGGGCGTGTTATTTTCCCCGGCGATCAGCTGTCCTTTTAAAAATTCGATATCGCGAGAAACATAGGTGTAGGCAGAATCCCAGCTATTTTGCCCATCGCTATCATGATTCCAGGTTGAGTAGTTACGAAAACGCCATGCGCCAATGTTAATACCAGGGCGCAGGTTAGCGTATTCGCTATTTTCCGTCCGGTTTTCATCAATATCGTGATCCTGCGATCCGGTAAAACTGTAGTTCAGCAAAAAAGCATTAATGCCTTCATCCCATTCGCTGGTAGGGACGAATTCTCGCGGGTCGGCGATCAACGCGATTTGAGGGATCGCTAAATCCAGCCGGTTACCGATGACATTAAACTTTGCTACAGCGCCAGCCAGCAGACTAAGATCGGTACACCCGTTTGGGTCATTTTTAAGCTCGGGGAAGTTTTCTGTTTTTACGCCCCACTGCTTGAGTTGTTCAACGCTAAGACACGGCTGTAGGGAGAGCTTATTATCTGCTGATTTTTTATTTTTAAAGGCAATATTTTTTGTTTCAACACTGGTGTTATTAATATAAATATCAACATTATAGGTGCCTTCTGCCTGCCCCCCCTTTTCGAAAACCGATAGATCGACATTCTCCACGCCCGGTTCATCATTTTCCAACGATAATGGATTAAAATGATCATGCGCTAACGCTGGTTTTATGGAACAGCATATAAAGAGAAACGATAACGCTAATTGAGAACGGGGCTCTACTCTGGAGAATTGCACAGTAAAAGTCCTGAAAGGGTAAAAGTAAAGTGAAGTCGTTAATGGCTAGAATGAACCGGAATGCGGCTCTAAACTCATCCCATAATCGCTGATTAATCGCCACGTTACCGTGCCATGAGGGGCGGCAGTAGAACTCAATTTAAATGACGCTGAAGATTTTGGCGGAACGAAGGTCGCTGATTTCACTTCATGGCTGTTAAGCGTCACACTGGCAAAGTTCATATAATAGGGAGTGGGGTTATTTACGGTAATAACATCACCTGCCGTCTGCCATTTTAATTGTTGGCTCTGGCTATCAGGCGTTGATTTTGTTAATGCTGGCGGTCGATAAATAAGCTTTATTTGGGTATTAATGGAGATTTCCACGCGGTTCGCGGAGGCATTATCATCAATAGAAGGAATACCCTTAATATTGAGCCAGTACATAGACTCCCGATCTGCAGGTAGAGGGGCGCCAGAGCGAATAACCCGAATGCTGTTCTTTTGCCCGGCATCAAGGCGAAAAAGAGGCGGGGTGATAATAAACGCCTGCTTATTTGTGACCTGGGGATCGGCAACCGATAACCATGACTGAACAAGATTCGCTTTGCTGTCTTTATTCTCTACATTGATTGACGACTCATCATTATTGCCGTCGAAAACCAGTCGGGTTCCGCCAACAACAATGCTGGCATGGGCAACATGGCTTGTCAGTAATACGACCAACACGGATTTCTTTATGTGTTTCATTTTTTACTCTGTAAAGATGTTTTACGCTATGGACTGGCATCCTGCCTGTCCACATCAGGATGAGAATGCCTTACTGATACGAAACGGTATACGTAACCTGAGTGCTAACATCTCCAC
This sequence comes from Salmonella sp. NW884, assembly GCF_051700745.1. Taxonomy (NCBI): domain Bacteria; kingdom Pseudomonadati; phylum Pseudomonadota; class Gammaproteobacteria; order Enterobacterales; family Enterobacteriaceae; genus Salmonella; species Salmonella sp. NW884. Next base: position 250,983 of record NZ_JAMMDE010000006.1, read on the forward strand.
CGGTTACGGTTGCGGAACCATCGTTTGCCATGGCGGCGTAATAGGTAAAGGCTGCTGTCGAGCCGTCGGTTGGCAGGTTTACTGCGGCATCATCCGTGTTATCTGTTACATCGCTATGTGAAGCGTTCTGAATAGAAATACCGACACCCGCGGCGCCCGTTTCCGATCCTTCGTCCGCGTTTTTGAAGTACGTTGGGTTGGAATCATCCGTTGCGCCGTGGAAGCGGAACATGGCCTGGGTTGGTACGCCAGTCCCTGCTTCCGGGCAGCTAACCAGGCTTACGGTAAACGGCACGTAATCGGTTGTGGCGCCTTTTTCCGCGATGCGTTCTTTGCTGTAATTACCCAAATCAATGGTGGTATCCGTGGAGCCATTCACCTGAACCGTACACGCCTGATCGTAAATTTTGCCATTGAACGTAATCGTGTTCTGGGCAAATATCGGTGTGGATGCTACGGCAGTTAACATTGCCAGGATGATAATTTTCTTATTAAACATATTAATTGTTGCCTGATTCTATTCGCTGAAAAATAAAGATAGCTATATAAAATAAAATATTATATTTTACTCTGTATGCGCTTCTTTCTGTTCTGTAGATAAGCAGGCGGCTATTCTACGTATATCAACTATGAACTCAATAAAAATTCTGATGCAATATTGAACGGCAGTCCAGTTTCGGACCCGGTAACAAAGTTTAATAAAATACCACTAAAGAAATATGGTTGATGACTGAATTTATAGAGCAAGATCTCTTTTTTGATAATAGTTATTATTTCCTGGAGGATTTATTTAACTCTATATTGCTTTATTTTTAAGAGTATACGACGCTTGTCCGTTTAAAATGAAACCGGCAGGTTTCGAAGCTCTAACAGTCTTCCATGCAGTATTTTTATATAGTCCCCCGCTTTTAGTTCTGAAAGTACCTGCATGATACGGCTGCGTGAAAGCCCGGTTCTCTGCTGTATGAAGTTCTGTGCATTGATCTCAAATCGTGAGCTTTCAGGATACGACCACAGTTCAAGTAACAGCGCTTTTATCTGGCTATAGGCGTCCTGCCCGATAAGATTTCTGTCACGGTTAGTCATGAAAGCAATGCGGTGCATCAGGATGTTCGAAATGTCACGCCAGAGATGCTTTTCATCAGCTATTTCCACAAAATCTTTTACTGGGACAGGATAATATTCACAGGTGGTTTCGGCGATAAAAAAGACGTCTGAATTCTCTTCTAACTGGTATAAGTCAGCATAGGCATCTACAAGGCCTAAAATCATTGGTGAGACACCGCAGCCCATTACAATGCTGTCGATACGCCGACATACTTTAATAGCGCCTTTAGTGATTAACAGGATGTGGGATTGATTATCAATCTTGATATCCAGTGTTTTACCGGCCGTAATAGTGACAGGGGAGATGTTTTGAATAACGTGCCGATGAATATTTAAAATGGCTTGCAGGTTTTTTTCTTTCCCTGTGGGACGATACACATTCCCGCCGTTTAACTGCTTCATATCTTCCCCATTATTATGGCTGATAAAGTGGTTGACTATTAAAAGGTAAACATAAATTTAATATTCACTTAAAATTATAATTAAGTAAATTAAAATAGCCAACAAGAATATTTAAGTCAATGTATTCACCTTGTCAATGCATGAGCGACAACGCTGTTTGTAAGGTTAACCATAGTAAATGTGATGATTTTATTTGCAATCATTTTATGACAGCTATCATAGGTACCGTGCTTAACGAGCGCGTAGAGCGTACAGGATAGCGAAGCGATGAACATCGCTGTTGTAGGATACGAATGAGAGAAAAGTACAAAATGCAGGCGGGCGGCGTTTTACTGAGCGAAATCGCTGCCTGCCGGAACTCCTCCCGGCGGGAGCCATAAGCGGTTAGCGGTACTGGACGATCAGACTTTGAATCTCCGGATGATCTTTTAACGACACGTGCCGTACCGTGGCGATTCCATTCATCAACGAAATAGCGTTTCCAGACGGTGTGGCGACTGTCTGCAAATGGGGGATATTATTCCGCAAACATGATACCTCGATATTGCGATCGTGAGGCGCAAGATTACAACCATATTCGACAATCTGGCCTTTGAAATGAATAACGCCTGCGGAGACCGGCGCGGTAGCAGCCAGCGCGGCTGATGAAGCTGACATCGCTGCACAAAACAGGTAGCAGCATAATGGTGATTTTTTCATCCTTTGAAACCTCACGTCCTGTGAGCATCCCCTTATTTTTTGGGGACTAACAAATCCCGTGTATTACTCTTTAATGTAAATACACAAACTACCTTAACTTTCGCAAGCTGAGATAAACAGCGCTATACGACAATTTTTATGTAAAAGAGTACGTCATAGCGGCAGGTCAGGAGGGAAAGCGAGGCCGCTTAGCGGAAGGGGAGCATAAGAAACAGCCAGTAAGAATAACTTACCGGCTGTTTTTACGGTTCGGCGCCTGGGCCGAATTAATCCTGCAGGTCGCCGCAGAAGCGATAACCTTCGCCGTGAATGGTGGCGATGATTTCCGGCGTATCCGGCGTGGATTCGAAATGCTTACGAATACGACGAATGGTAACGTCAACAGTACGGTCATGCGGCTTCAGCTCGCGGCCGGTCATTTTCTTCAACAGCTCTGCGCGCGACTGAATTTTGCCAGGGTTTTCGCAGAAGTGAAGCATCGCGCGGAACTCGCTGCGCGGTAGTTTATACTGCTCGCCGTCCGGGCCGATCAGTGAACGACTGTTGATATCCAGTTCCCAACCGTTGAACTTGTAGCTTTCAACGCTACGACGCTCTTCGCTGACGGTACCCAGGTTCATGGTACGGGACAGCAGGTTGCGGGCACGGATGGTCAATTCGCGTGGGTTAAACGGTTTGGTGATGTAATCATCCGCGCCGATTTCGAGGCCGAGAATTTTGTCGACTTCGTTATCGCGGCCCGTCAGGAACATCAGCGCAACGTTAGCCTGCTCACGCAGTTCACGCGCTAACAGGAGACCGTTTTTCCCTGGCAGATTGATATCCATGATCACCAGGTTGATGTCATATTCAGAGAGGATCTGATGCATTTCCGCGCCATCTGTCGCTTCGAATACATCATAGCCTTCCGCTTCGAAAATACTTTTCAACGTGTTGCGTGTTACCAACTCGTCTTCAACGATAAGAATGTGCGGGGTCTGCATGTTTGCTACCTAAATTGCCAACTAAATCGAAACAGGAAGTACAAAAGTCCCTGACCTGCCTGATGCATGTCGCAAATTAACATGATCGGCGTAACATGACTAAAGTACGTAATTGCGTTCTTGATGCACTTTCCATCAACGTCAACAACATCATTAGCTTGGTCGTGGGTACTTTCCCTCTGGACCCGACAGTGTCAAAAACGGCTGTCATCCTAACCATTTTAACAGCAACATAACAGGCTAAGACGTACCGGACACCTAATAAAACTACGCTTCGTTGACATATATCAAGTTCAATTGTAGCACGTTAACAGTTTGATGAAATCATCGTAGCTAAATGCTAGCTTTCATCACAAATTTGCAATATTCCAACTAGTTACGTAAGCCAACTAATAAATGTGATGAATCCAAAGAACAGGATCTATTTTAAATTAAATTATCCTAAATAAACAGCAGGATAACGATGTTCTGTTAACATAAACAGCAATAGTACAGATACGCAATAGTGTAGCGTCTTTTACGAAATCAAAAATGCTTTTTCAGTGATATCCGTTAAAATTTTGTAAATTTGCGAAGCGTAATATGCTTACAAACGCCAGCTAATTTCCTGTAAATTAGTCAAAAAGAGTAATGAAATGCGTGTAACAATCGTTCTTGTCGCTCCCGCCAGAGCGGAAAATATCGGCGCAGCCGCCCGGGCTATGAAGACCATGGAATTTACTGACCTGCGTATTGTCGACAGCCAGGCGCACCTGGAGCCCGCCACCCGTTGGGTCGCACATGGATCTGGAGATATTATTGATAATATTGAGGTTTTCCACACCCTTGCCGACGCACTCCACGATGTGGATTTTACCGTAGCGACGACAGCCCGCAGCCGGGCAAAATTTCATTACTACGCTTCGCCCGCTGAACTGGTTCCCTTATTACAGGAAAAATCACGCTGGATGCGTCATGCCGCGCTGGTTTTTGGCCGTGAGGATTCCGGTCTGACCAATGACGAGCTGGCGCTGGCGGATGTATTGACCGGCGTGCCGATGGCGGCGGATTACCCTTCGCTCAATCTGGGTCAGGCGGTCATGGTGTATTGCTATCAATTAGCAGGTTTAATGCAACAGACCACAGAATCCGTTGATATTGCTGATGAATCGCAGTTACAGGCGTTACGCGCGCGCCTTTTACGCCTGCTAACGACTCTGGAGGCGGCCGATGACCACAAATTAACCGACTGGCTACAACAGCGAATCGGCCTGCTGGGACAGCGAGATACGGTAATGTTGCACCGTTTGGTCCATGATATTGAAAAAAAACTAACAAAATAACGTGCTGTAATTTTTAAAATAATAAGAGATTACGTCTGGTTGCAAGAGATCATGACAGGGGGAATTGGTTGAAAATAAATATATCGCCAGCAGCACATGAACAAGTTTCGGAATGTGATCAATTTAAAAATTTATTGACTTAGGCGGGCAGATACTTTAACCAATATAGGAATACAAGACAGACAAATAAAAATGACAGAGTACACAACATCCATGAACCGCATCAGCACCACCACCATTACCACCATCACCATTACCACAGGTAACGGTGCGGGCTGACGCGTACAGGAAACACAGAAAAAAGCCCGCACCTGAACAGTGCGGGCTTTTTTTTCGACCAGAGATCACGAGGTAACAACCATGCGAGTGTTGAAGTTCGGCGGTACATCAGTGGCAAATGCAGAACGTTTTCTGCGTGTTGCCGATATTCTGGAAAGCAATGCCAGGCAAGGGCAGGTAGCGACCGTACTTTCCGCCCCCGCGAAAATTACCAACCATCTGGTGGCGATGATTGAAAAAACTATCGGCGGCCAGGATGCTTTGCCGAATATCAGCGATGCAGAACGTATTTTTTCTGACCTGCTCGCAGGACTTGCCAGCGCGCAGCCGGGATTCCCGCTTGCACGGTTGAAAATGGTTGTCGAACAAGAATTCGCTCAGATCAAACATGTTCTGCATGGTATCAGCCTGCTGGGTCAGTGCCCGGATAGCATCAACGCCGCGCTGATTTGCCGTGGCGAAAAAATGTCGATCGCGATTATGGCGGGACTTCTGGAGGCGCGTGGGCATCGCGTCACGGTGATCGATCCGGTAGAAAAATTGCTGGCGGTGGGCCATTACCTTGAATCTACCGTCGATATCGCGGAATCGACTCGCCGTATCGCCGCCAGCCAGATCCCGGCCGATCACATGATCCTGATGGCGGGCTTTACCGCCGGTAATGAAAAGGGTGAACTGGTGGTGCTGGGCCGTAATGGTTCCGACTATTCCGCCGCCGTGCTGGCCGCCTGTTTACGCGCTGACTGCTGTGAAATCTGGACTGACGTCGATGGCGTGTATACCTGTGACCCGCGCCAGGTGCCGGACGCCAGGCTGCTGAAATCGATGTCCTACCAGGAAGCGATGGAACTCTCTTACTTCGGCGCCAAAGTCCTTCACCCTCGCACCATTACGCCCATCGCCCAGTTCCAGATCCCCTGTCTGATTAAAAATACCGGTAATCCGCAGGCGCCAGGAACGCTGATCGGCGCGTCCAGCGACGATGATAACCTGCCGGTTAAAGGGATCTCTAACCTTAACAACATGGCGATGTTTAGCGTCTCCGGCCCGGGAATGAAAGGGATGATTGGGATGGCGGCGCGTGTTTTCGCCGCCATGTCTCGCGCCGGGATCTCGGTGGTGCTCATTACCCAGTCCTCCTCTGAGTACAGCATCAGTTTCTGTGTGCCGCAGAGTGACTGCGCGCGTGCCCGCCGTGCGATGCAGGATGAGTTCTATCTGGAGCTGAAAGAGGGGCTGCTGGAGCCGCTGGCGGTTACGGAGCGGTTGGCGATTATCTCTGTTGTCGGCGACGGTATGCGCACGCTACGCGGCATTTCAGCGAAATTCTTCGCCGCGCTGGCGCGGGCTAATATCAATATCGTGGCGATCGCTCAGGGATCTTCTGAGCGTTCCATTTCTGTGGTGGTGAATAACGACGATGCCACCACCGGCGTGCGGGTAACGCACCAGATGCTGTTCAATACCGATCAGGTGATTGAAGTGTTTGTCATTGGCGTCGGCGGCGTCGGCGGCGCGCTACTGGAACAGCTTAAACGTCAGCAAACCTGGCTGAAGAACAAGCACATCGATCTACGCGTGTGCGGCGTGGCGAACTCAAAGGCGTTGCTAACCAATGTGCATGGACTGAATCTGGACAACTGGCAGGCGGAACTGGCGCAAGCGAACGCGCCGTTCAATCTGGGACGCTTAATTCGCCTGGTGAAAGAATATCATCTACTCAATCCGGTGATTGTTGATTGTACCTCCAGTCAGGCGGTGGCCGACCAGTATGCCGACTTCCTGCGTGAAGGATTCCATGTGGTGACGCCGAACAAGAAAGCGAACACCTCGTCGATGGACTACTACCATCAGCTACGTTTCGCCGCCGCGCAATCACGGCGCAAATTCTTGTATGACACCAACGTCGGCGCCGGTTTGCCGGTAATCGAAAACCTGCAAAACCTGCTGAATGCGGGTGATGAACTGCAAAAATTTTCCGGCATTCTTTCCGGGTCGCTCTCTTTTATTTTCGGTAAACTGGAAGAGGGGATGAGTCTCTCACAGGCGACCGCTCTGGCGCGCGAGATGGGCTATACCGAACCCGATCCGCGCGACGATCTTTCCGGTATGGATGTGGCGCGTAAACTGTTGATCCTCGCCCGCGAGACGGGCCGCGAGCTGGAGCTTTCCGATATCGTGATTGAACCGGTGTTGCCGAACGAGTTTGACGCCTCCGGCGATGTGACCGCCTTTATGGCGCATCTGCCGCAGCTTGACGACGCGTTTGCCGCCCGTGTGGCGAAAGCTCGTGATGAAGGTAAGGTATTGCGCTATGTGGGCAATATCGAAGAGGATGGCGTGTGCCGCGTGAAGATTGCCGAAGTTGATGGTAACGATCCGCTCTTCAAAGTGAAAAATGGTGAAAACGCGCTGGCGTTCTACAGCCACTATTATCAGCCCTTGCCGTTGGTGCTGCGCGGCTACGGCGCAGGCAATGATGTGACGGCGGCGGGCGTGTTTGCCGATCTGTTACGGACCCTCTCATGGAAGTTAGGAGTTTAACATGGTGAAAGTGTATGCCCCGGCTTCCAGCGCGAACATGAGCGTCGGTTTCGACGTGTTGGGCGCAGCCGTCACACCCGTTGACGGCACGTTGCTGGGCGATGTGGTATCCGTTGAAGCAGCGGACCATTTCCGTCTGCATAACCTGGGGCGATTTGCCGATAAACTGCCGCCGGAGCCGCGTGAAAATATTGTTTATCAGTGCTGGGAACGTTTTTGCCAGGCATTGGGGAAAACCATCCCGGTGGCGATGACGCTGGAAAAAAATATGCCGATTGGTTCCGGGTTAGGGTCCAGCGCCTGTTCCGTCGTCGCCGCGCTGGTCGCGATGAATGAGCACTGCGGCAAACCGTTAAACGACACGCGTCTGTTGGCGCTGATGGGCGAGCTGGAAGGCCGTATCTCCGGCAGCATCCATTACGATAACGTCGCGCCGTGCTTTCTTGGCGGTATGCAGTTGATGATTGAAGAAAACGGCATTATTAGTCAGCAGGTGCCGGGCTTTGATGAGTGGCTATGGGTACTGGCTTATCCGGGCATTAAAGTTTCCACCGCAGAAGCACGGGCCATTTTGCCTGCGCAGTATCGCCGTCAGGATTGCATTGCGCATGGACGGCATCTGGCCGGTTTTATTCACGCCTGTTACTCGCGGCAGCCGCAGCTTGCCGCCGCGCTGATGAAAGATGTTATTGCCGAACCATACCGCGCGCGTTTACTGCCGGGCTTTAGCCAGGCGCGACAGGCGGTGTCGGAGATCGGCGCGCTGGCGAGCGGGATTTCCGGGTCGGGGCCGACGCTGTTTGCGCTATGCGATAAACCGGAGACGGCGCAGCGCGTCGCGGACTGGCTGAGCAAACATTATCTGCAAAATCAGGAAGGCTTCGTTCATATTTGCCGGCTGGATACGGCGGGCGCACGAGTAGTGGGATAATCAATGAAACTCTATAATCTGAAAGACCATAATGAGCAGGTCAGCTTTGCGCAGGCCGTCACGCAAGGACTGGGCAAACAGCAGGGACTTTTTTTTCCGCACGAACTGCCGGAGTTTAGCCTGACGGAAATTGATGAGATGCTCAACCAGGACTTTGTCAGCCGTAGCGCAAAGATCCTCTCGGCATTTATTGGCGATGAAATACCGCAGCAAATTCTGGAAGAGCGCGTCCGCGCGGCGTTTGCGTTCCCGGCGCCGGTAGCGCAGGTAGAAAGCGATGTCGGCTGCCTGGAGCTGTTCCATGGTCCGACGCTGGCCTTTAAAGACTTCGGCGGGCGTTTTATGGCGCAAATGCTGACGCATATCAGCGGCGACAAACCGGTGACGATTCTGACCGCAACGTCAGGTGATACCGGCGCGGCGGTGGCTCACGCGTTCTATGGCCTGGAAAATGTGCGGGTCGTTATTCTCTACCCGCGCGGTAAAATCAGTCCGTTGCAGGAAAAACTGTTCTGTACGCTGGGCGGCAACATTGAAACCGTGGCGATCGACGGCGATTTCGACGCTTGCCAGGCGCTGGTGAAACAGGCATTTGATGACGAAGAACTGAAAACGGCGCTGGGGCTGAATTCAGCTAATTCGATTAATATCAGCCGCCTGTTGGCGCAAATTTGCTACTACTTTGAAGCCGTGGCGCAATTGCCGCAGGGGGCGCGTAACCAACTGGTGATCTCTGTACCCAGCGGCAACTTTGGTGATTTGACGGCAGGACTGCTGGCGAAGTCGTTAGGCCTACCGGTGAAACGTTTTATCGCCGCCACCAACGTCAACGACACGGTGCCGCGTTTTCTGCATGACGGGAAGTGGGCGCCGAAAGCGACGCAGGCGACCCTGTCGAATGCGATGGATGTCAGCCAGCCGAATAACTGGCCGCGCGTGGAGGAGCTATTCCGCCGTAAAATCTGGCGTCTGACTGAGCTGGGCTATGCGGCGGTGGATGACACTACGACACAACAGACGATGCGCGAGCTGAAAGCGAAAGGTTATATCTCGGAACCTCATGCGGCGGTAGCGTATCGGGCATTACGCGACCAGTTAAACCCTGGCGAGTATGGCTTGTTTCTCGGAACGGCGCATCCGGCGAAGTTTAAAGAAAGCGTGGAGTCCATTCTGGGAGAAACGCTGGCCTTGCCTGAAGCGCTCGCCGAACGCGCCGATCTGCCGCTGCTTTCACATCATCTGCCTGCGGATTTTGCCGCCCTGCGTAAGCTGATGATGACCCGCCAGTAACCATTGTGCCCGGTGGCGCTGTCGCTTACCGGGCCTATGGGGTGGTGTCGATTTGTAGGCCGGATAAGGCGTAACCGCCATCCGGCGATGTCGTTACTGCTCGTAGCGTTTAAAGACCAGCTCGTCTTGTGTGGAGGTTTCTTCATCAAAGAAATACCCTTCACGGTCAAACGCGGTAAGCTGTTCCGGCTTCGTTAAGCGGTTTTCAATAATAAAACGGCTCATCAGTCCGCGCGCTTTTTTGGCGTAGAAGCTTACCACTTTAAACTTGCCGTTTTTCTCATCAAGGAACACGGGCTTAATCAGTTCGGCATTCAGTTTCTTCGGCTTCACCGATTTAAAATATTCCTCGGAGGCCAGATTCACCACCACCCGATCGCCCTGCGCCTCAAGCGCTTCGTTGAGCTTATCGGTAATGATATCGCCCCAGAATTGATAAAGATCTTTGCCGCGCGGATTCTCCAGGCGAATCCCCATCTCCAGACGATAAGGCTGCATTAAATCCAGCGGGCGCAATACGCCATACAAGCCAGAGAGCATGCGCAGATGCTGTTGGGCAAAATCAAAATCCGCGTCGTTGAACGTTTCCGCCTGTAGGCCGGTATAAACATCGCCTTTGAACGCCAGAATCGCCTGGCGTGCATTATCCGGCGTAAAATGAGGCTGCCAGTCATGAAAACGCGTGGCGTTGAGATCCGCCAGTTTGTCGCTAATTCCCATTAGCCTGGAAATTTGCGGCGCCGAAAGCTGGCGGGCCTGTTGAATAAGCTGCTGGCTGTGATCCAACAGCTCCGGCTGGGTATAGCGGGTCGTGGCCAGCGGGCTTTGATAATCAAGCGTTTTTGCAGGTGAAATCAGAATCAGCATATCCAGTCCTTGCAGGGAATTTTCTGCGACTTTAGCAAAAAAACGCCGCAGAGTTGACCGATGGTTGCGATTGTCGGCTTAATCGCGCGATGCCGCATCCCAGGTATCTGGCGCCAGTTGTGGTTCGATATCCGGGAAGCGCCGCGGATCGAACTGCGGTCTTACGCCCAGTTTCCGTTGTCGCAGATAATCGCCGGCGAGGGTATACACCACCGGTGAGAGCAACAAAATCGCCGTCAGATTGGTAATGGCCATACAGGCCATGATCATGTCAGCGAGCTGCCATATCAGCGGAAAACTGATAAGCGTACCGGCGATGACCATGCCAAGCGTCGCAAGACGTAATAGCCAGATGGCCTTTGCGTTATGTAACCGCAGAAAAAACAGATTGTTCTCGGCGTAAATATAGTTGGCGACGATAGAACTGAACGCGAACAGAATGACGATAAGCGCGACAAAACTGGCGCCCCATTCACCGGTCAACGAAACCATTGCATGTTGGAGAAGCTGAATGCCTTCTGTTGACGAATGGGACGCGTGATTCCCCGCCAGCAGGATAATCATCGCGCTGGCGGTACAGATGATAATGGTGTCGCTGAATACGCCAATCATTTGCACAATCCCCTGCGCGACAGGGTGAGGGGGATACGACGTTGCCGCTGCGGCCGCATTAGGCGTTGACCCCATTCCCGCTTCATTAGAGAACATCCCACGCTGAAAACCGCTGGTAATAGCCTGGGTGAGCGTATATCCGGCTGCGCCTGCCGCGGCTTCCTGCCAGCCAAATGCGCTTTTGACTATCGAGGCGATAACGCCAGGCATTTGCTCAATATGCCAGAGGCAAATGAATACGCTGCCGGCGACCCACAATAACGCGATGATGGGAATCAGCCATTGCATCAGGCGGGCGACGCCTTTGATGCCGCGGATGATAATTAACAGGGCACAGAACGCCAGAGCAATGCCAGAGATAAGCGGCGGAATGTTGAAGGCGAAATGGAGCGCGCGTGAGACGGCATTCGCCTGCACGCTATTAAAAATCAACCCGTAGGCGACGAGCAGAAAGAGGGCGAAAACCACGCCCATCCAGCGCATTCCCAGTCCGCGCGCCATATACCACGCCGGGCCGCCGCGGAACTGGCCTGTCGGGTCACGTTCTTTATAAAGCTGGGCAAGCGAACATTCGGCGAAGGAGGTCGCCATGCCAATGATGGCCGAGACCCACATCCAGAATACCGCGCCGGGACCGCCTGCGGCGATAGCTAGCGCCACGCCGGCCAGATTACCGCTGCCAATCCGCGCCGCGAGGCTGGTACACAGCGCCTGAAATGACGTCAGGCCGCCTGGCTGCGGGCTAAGGCTGCCTTTCAGACTGCGGCTAAATTGGCGAATATAACGAAATTGAATGAATCCGGTACGCCAGGTAAACCAACATCCTGCGCCGAGCAGCAGGTAAATCATTACCGAGCCCCAGAGTATTTCGTTAATAAAACTGAAAAACTCAGGCATTAACGTCCCTCTTGTTGATGCCGTCACGCTTTGATGATCCTGTATAAGCGTGACCCATGATGTAGATGACCTTGTCAGGCTAATATTAACGGTAGTTTACCATAAATACGGCGGTATCCTTTAATTGCGCATCAACCGTCGGCAGATACGCAAACAGTTCACAAGGGCAGCCAGGTGCATGTAGGCGGTTGCGCTGTGAGTGCGTCGTGTTATCATCAGGGTAGACCGGTTACATCCCCTAACAAGCTGTTTAAAGAGAAACTCTATCATGACGGACAAATTGACCTCCCTTCGTCAGTTCACCACCGTAGTGGCTGATACCGGAGATATCGCGGCAATGAAGCTGTACCAGCCGCAGGATGCTACAACTAACCCTTCTCTCATTCTTAACGCAGCGCAAATCCCGGAATATCGTAAGCTGATTGACGATGCTGTCGCCTGGGCGAAGCAGCAGAGCAGCGACCGCGCGCAGCAGGTTGTTGACGCGACCGATAAGCTGGCGGTGAATATTGGCCTGGAAATCCTGAAGCTGGTGCCGGGGCGTATTTCTACCGAAGTTGACGCGCGTCTGTCTTATGACACTGAAGCGTCTATCGCCAAAGCAAAACGTATCATTAAACTCTACAATGATGCGGGTATCAGCAACGATCGTATCCTGATCAAGCTGGCGTCCACCTGGCAGGGCATTCGCGCAGCCGAACAGCTGGAAAAAGAAGGCATCAACTGTAACCTGACGCTGCTGTTCTCCTTCGCGCAGGCGCGTGCGTGCGCCGAAGCGGGCGTCTACCTGATCTCGCCGTTCGTAGGTCGTATTCTTGACTGGTATAAAGCCAATACCGACAAGAAAGACTATGCGCCAGCTGAAGATCCGGGCGTGGTTTCCGTAACGGAAATCTACGAGTACTACAAACAGCATGGTTACGAAACCGTCGTTATGGGCGCAAGCTTCCGTAACGTAGGCGAAATTCTGGAGCTGGCGGGCTGCGACCGTCTGACTATCGCGCCGGCATTGCTGAAAGAACTGGCGGAAAGCGAAGGGGCGATTGAGCGTAAGCTCTCTTTCTCCGGCGAAGTCAAAGCGCGTCCGGAACGCATTACCGAAGCCGAGTTCCTGTGGCAGCATCACCAGGATCCCATGGCGGTGGACAAACTGGCGGATGGTATCCGTAAGTTTGCGGTAGACCAGGAAAAACTGGAAAAAATGATCGGCGATCTGCTGTAATCATTAACGCGTGGCCCTGATATGGGTCACGCTACCTCTTCTGAAACCTGTCTGTCCTTCCCTTCGCAGTGTATCATTCTGTTTAACGAGACTGTTTAAACGGAATAATCATGGATACCTTACGTATTGGCTTAGTTTCTATCTCCGACCGCGCTTCAAGCGGCGTTTACCAGGATAAAGGCATTCCTGCGCTTGAGGAGTGGCTCGCTTCTGCGCTGACCACGCCTTTCGAGGTCCAACGGCGCTTAATTCCTGATGAACAGGAAATTATCGAGCAAACGTTGTGTGAACTGGTTGATGAGATGAGCTGTCATCTGGTGCTGACCACTGGCGGTACCGGTCCGGCGCGTCGCGACGTTACGCCGGACGCGACCCTTGCCATCGCCGACCGTGAAATGCCAGGTTTTGGCGAGCAGATGCGCCAGATCAGCCTGCGCTTTGTGCCGACCGCCATTCTTTCCCGCCAGGTGGGCGTTATCCGTAAACAGGCGTTAATTCTTAATTTGCCTGGACAGCCAAAATCGATCAAAGAAACGCTGGAAGGCGTAAAAGCGGACGATGGCAGCGTTAGCGTGCCGGGCATTTTTGCGAGCGTGCCGTATTGCATACAGCTGCTTGACGGGCCGTATGTCGAAACCGCGCCGGAAGTGGTTGCCGCTTTCCGTCCGAAGAGCGCCAGACGTGAGAATATGTCATCCTGACCGGAAGAGACTGATAGTAGGGTTATTCCTCCCGGTGCGGGAGGAATAAAAGAGATTTAGTGCGCCTCGCCGATTGGCAGAATAGTGCGGCCAAATTGCTCGTTTAGCACTTCACCCATCGCCAGATAAATAGCGCTGGCGCCGCAAACCAGACCAACCCAGCCTGCGATATGGATAATGGCTTCGTTACCGGTGATATTGCCGACCGCCAGCAGAGCGAACAGTACGGTCAGGCTCAGGAAAACAAATTGCAGCGCGCGGGCGGCTTTCAGCGTACCGAAGAACATAAACAGCGTGAACACGCCCCACAGACCTAAATAAGCGCCGAGTAGCTGAGCGTCAGGCGCATCCGTCAGGCCCATTTTCGGCATCAGCAGGATAGCGACCAGCGTCAGCCAGAACGAACCGTAAGAGGTAAAGGCCGTTAAACCAAAGGTATTGCCTTTTTTATACTCCAGCAGACCGGCAAAAATTTGCGCGATACCGCCGTAGAAAATCCCCATCGCCAGAATAATACCGTCCAGGGCGAAAAAACCGGCATTGTGCAGGTTAAGCAGAATGGTGGTCATGCCGAAGCCCATCAGGCCCAGCGGTGCCGGATTAGCCAACTTAGTGTTGCCCATAATTCCTCAAAATCATCATAATTGAATGGTGAAATAGTTTCCCAGAATAACGAGTTCCGTATTCGGGGCGCGGCATAATAATCAGGGGGAAGAGGACTGTCTATGATCTAATAAGGGGGAAAAGAAAATATTTCCCCCTGTGAGGGCATTCACGCCTGAACGGCTGCCATCATTCGTCGCAGGCAGGCTATTTGCAACACCGCCGGAATAGTCACGCGATACGCGCTGCCGCTCATCGCTTTGACGCCGTTTAACGCCGCGCCGACCGGGCCGCCAAGACCTGCGCCGCGCAGCAATCCGTGGCCCAGGATGCTCATTGCGGCATGGGTACGCAAAATGCGGGTAAGCTGGGTGGAAAGCAGGTGGGAGACCCCTTTTGCCAGACTGCGATCTTTCATGAGCAGCGGCAGCAGTTCTTCCAGTTCAGAAACTTTGGCGTCTACGGCTTGCAGAAATTCCTGCTTATGCGCCGCGTCCATCTTCTGCCAGGTATGACGTAAAAAATGCTCCAGCAGTTGCTGTTCTATTTCAAACGTCGACATGCTTTTATCTGCTTTGAGTTTTAGCCGTTTTGCGACATCCAGCAGAATCGCGCGGTACTGTTTTCCGTGTCCGCGCAATTTGTTGGCGATACTGTCGCCGCCGTAATGCTGAAACTCGCCGGCAATGAGCTGCCAGTTACGGCGGTGTTGCTCCGGGTGACCTTCCATCGCTTTGAACAGTTCGTTATGACTAAGGACGCTCGACAAGCGAGCCTTGCCCTTTTCGTTATGCGTCAGCAAACGGGCGAAATCGGCGAGTTGTTCTTCGCTACAATGCTGAAGAAAGTCTAAATCCTCGTCGTGTAAATAGGTGACGTTCATTTTCAGTCTGGCTTTTGGAATAGAAATAACAGCGATTAATCGTCGCCAATGACTTTAAGTCTCGCCATATCGGAAGAATTTACCGTATGGCCTGAGAAGGTAATCTTTGATACGCAGCGTTTGTTGTCGTTATCGCTATTAATATTGATCCAGCCTGTCGTCTGGCCTTCTTTGATTGAGGAAGGGACGTTCAGGCTTTGGCTGGCGCTACGCGCAGTTTTAAAATAGACGGATGCGCCGCTAAGTTCGATGTCGCCGTGATCCGCCGTGAGTTGAATGCGCTTCACGATGCGGCAGACGGGAATTTTCAACGCGAGATCGTTCGTTTCATTTCTGGGCATGGCAATAACACCCAGTATTTTATGGTCGTTCGCGTGCGCGACGCTACTTAACGCCAGGCCGAAAAGCAGGCCGACGGAAATCGTTAACACAGATCGCATGAAATTTCTCTTTGACGGGTTCAATAAGCAATTACCGTCTATCATACTCTGCTCATGACAACGATTCAGTTTTGTAATCTTTTCTTTTTATTACAATTTTTCCGTGAATGGTATTCGTTGTTTAATTTATTTTATGAATGTTTACCTGTCTGGTTTTCCATCGCGCCCTCTCGTCAATAAAAAATTTTTTCATCTCCCCCTTGATGACGTGGGTTACGACCCCATCTTGTAGTCAACCGCAGTGGTGAGTCTGAAAAAAAACGATTCAGGGTAGTTGAAACCGCACGTTTCGCCCTTATTACAGATTCACAACCACATGATGACCGAATTTTTAGTGGAGACGTTTAGATGGGTAAAATTATTGGTATCGACCTGGGTACTACCAACTCTTGTGTAGCGATTATGGATGGAACGCAGGCACGCGTGCTGGAGAACGCCGAGGGCGATCGCACTACGCCTTCTATCATTGCTTATACCCAGGATGGTGAAACTCTGGTTGGTCAGCCGGCTAAACGTCAGGCAGTGACAAACCCGCAAAACACCCTGTTTGCGATTAAACGCCTGATTGGCCGCCGCTTCCAGGACGAAGAAGTTCAACGTGACGTTTCTATCATGCCGTACAAAATCATCGGCGCCGACAACGGCGACGCATGGCTTGATGTGAAAGGTCAGAAAATGGCGCCGCCGCAGATTTCTGCCGAAGTGCTGAAGAAAATGAAGAAAACGGCTGAAGATTATCTGGGCGAACCGGTAACTGAAGCGGTTATCACCGTACCGGCTTACTTTAACGATGCGCAGCGTCAGGCAACCAAAGATGCTGGTCGAATCGCGGGGCTGGAAGTTAAACGTATCATCAACGAACCGACTGCCGCAGCGCTGGCTTACGGCCTGGATAAAGAAGTCGGCAACCGTACTATCGCGGTTTACGACCTCGGTGGTGGTACTTTCGATATCTCTATTATCGAAATCGACGAAGTTGATGGCGAAAAAACCTTTGAAGTTCTGGCAACCAACGGTGATACCCACCTGGGTGGTGAAGACTTCGATACCCGCCTGATCAACTACCTCGTTGACGAGTTTAAGAAAGATCAGGGCATTGACCTGCGTAACGATCCGCTGGCCATGCAGCGCCTGAAAGAAGCCGCAGAAAAAGCCAAAATCGAGCTGTCTTCTGCGCAGCAGACCGACGTGAACCTGCCGTACATTACCGCAGATGCCACCGGTCCGAAACACATGAACATCAAAGTGACTCGTGCGAAACTGGAAAGCCTGGTTGAAGATCTGGTGAACCGTTCTATCGAGCCGCTGAAAGTCGCACTGCAGGACGCTGGCCTGTCCGTGTCTGATATCAACGACGTGATCCTCGTTGGCGGTCAGACCCGTATGCCAATGGTGCAGAAAAAAGTGGCTGAGTTCTTTGGTAAAGAGCCGCGTAAAGACGTTAACCCGGACGAAGCTGTGGCTATCGGCGCAGCGGTACAGGGCGGCGTATTGACCGGTGATGTGAAAGACGTACTGCTGCTGGACGTTACCCCGCTGTCTCTGGGTATCGAAACGATGGGTGGCGTGATGACTCCGCTTATCACCAAAAACACCACCATCCCGACCAAGCACAGCCAGGTGTTCTCTACTGCGGAAGACAACCAGTCTGCGGTAACCATCCATGTGCTGCAGGGTGAGCGTAAACGTGCGTCTGATAACAAATCTCTGGGTCAGTTCAACCTGGATGGCATCAACCCGGCGCCGCGCGGTATGCCGCAGATCGAAGTCACCTTCGATATCGATGCTGACGGTATCCTGCACGTCTCCGCGAAAGATAAAAATAGCGGCAAAGAGCAGAAGATCACCATCAAGGCATCTTCTGGTCTGAACGAGGAAGAAATTCAGAAAATGGTTCGCGATGCAGAAGCGAACGCTGAATCCGACCGTAAGTTCGAAGAGCTGGTTCAGACCCGTAACCAGGGCGACCATCTGCTGCACAGCACCCGTAAGCAGGTTGAAGAAGCAGGCGATAAACTGCCGGCTGATGACAAAACCGCTATCGAGTCTGCGCTGAGCGCGCTGGAAACTGCCCTGAAAGGCGAAGATAAAGCCGCTATCGAAGCGAAAATGCAGGAGCTGGCGCAGGTTTCCCAGAAACTGATGGAAATCGCTCAGCAGCAGCATGCGCAGCAGCAGGCTGGCTCCGCTGACGCTTCTGCAAACAACGCGAAAGATGACGACGTTGTCGACGCTGAGTTTGAAGAAGTAAAAGATAAAAAATAATCGCCCTTTGAACGGGTAATTACTGGCACGGGCGAAGAGGTTTCCTCTCCGCCCGTGTATGCATGTTAAGGGCAGATAAAAAGAGATGGCGAAAAGAGATTACTACGAGATTTTAGGCGTTTCCAAAACAGCGGAAGAGCGTGAAATCAAAAAGGCGTATAAGCGCCTGGCCATGAAATATCATCCGGACCGCAATCAGGGTGATAAAGAGGCCGAAGCTAAATTTAAAGAGATTAAAGAAGCCTATGAAGTGCTGACCGATGCGCAAAAACGCGCAGCCTACGATCAGTATGGTCACGCCGCGTTTGAACAAGGCGGTATGGGCGGCGGATTTGGCGGCGGCTTTAATGGCGGCGCTGATTTCAGTGATATCTTTGGTGACGTTTTTGGCGATATCTTTGGCGGCGGGCGTGGTCGCCAACGTGCGGCGCGTGGGGCTGATTTGCGTTATAACATGGATCTCACCCTGGAAGAAGCGGTGCGTGGCGTGACCAAAGAGATCCGTATTCCGACGCTGGAGGAGTGCGACGTTTGCCACGGCAGCGGGGCGAAAGCTGGCACGCAACCGCAAACCTGTCCGACCTGTCATGGTTCTGGTCAGGTACAGATGCGCCAGGGATTCTTTGCTGTACAGCAGACCTGCCCACACTGTCAGGGACGCGGTACGCTGATCAAAGATCCGTGCCATAAATGTCACGGTCATGGGCGTGTTGAAAAGAGTAAAACTCTGTCCGTTAAAATCCCGGCGGGCGTGGATACCGGCGATCGTATTCGTCTGGCAGGCGAGGGCGAAGCGGGCGAGCATGGCGCACCGGCAGGCGACTTGTATGTTCAGGTCCAGGTGAAACAACACCCTATTTTCGAGCGTGAAGGCAATAATCTTTATTGCGAAGTGCCGATCAACTTTGCGATGGCGGCGCTCGGCGGTGAAATTGAAGTGCCGACGTTAGATGGTCGCGTGATGCTGAAAGTACCGAGCGAAACACAAACGGGCAAGCTGTTCCGTATGCGCGGCAAAGGCGTGAAGTCCGTACGCGGTGGCGCGCAGGGCGATTTGCTGTGCCGTGTGGTGGTTGAAACGCCGGTCGGTCTGAGCGAAAAACAGAAGCAATTGCTAAAAGATCTTCAGGAAAGTTTTGGCGGCCCGACGGGAGAGAAAAACAGCCCGCGTTCAAAAAGCTTCTTTGACGGCGTGAAAAAATTCTTTGACGATTTGACTCGCTAATCTTTTTCCCGTTGTATTTTTCTTCAGCCCGGGTGTATATCCGGGCTTTTTTGTCTATGGAAAACCCCCAGCTAGGCTGGGGGTTCCGGAAAGCTTTCAGCTTTAAGCCAGTTATTAAAACCC